>CAYVVS010000036.1:0-3217 GCA_964454845.1 uncultured Candidatus Saccharibacteria bacterium | reverse complement strand
GATAGCGTTAATACTATACATATTATAGCAATGGAGGCACAAATATGAAAATTCAGATTATCTTAGGCAGCACTCGACCGGGGCGAATTGGTACACAAGTAGCAGAATGGGCTACGAACACTCTCAAGGGCTTTGAAGGAGCCGACTTTGAACTGGTTGATATCGCAGACTACAACCTTCCCCTCCTCGACGAACCAGTGCCGCCATTGATGGGGCAGCACACTAAAGATCACACCAAAAAGTGGTCGGCAAAAATCGCCGAGGCTGACGGCTATATCTTTGTCACTCCAGAGTACAACCATAGTGTTCCGGGCGCATTTAAGAACGCTGTCGACTTCCTAAACCACGAATGGCACGATAAGGCGATTGGCTTTATTAGCTACGGTGCTGCTGGTGGATCGCGAGCTGCCGAGCAGTGGCGACAGATTGCCGGCGAACTGCACATGGCCGACGTACGTGATCAAGTTTTGCTCTATCTTGGCACCGACTTCGAAAACTACTCCGCTTTTAAACCTACCGACGCCCATGCTGAGCAGCTAAATAAGGTTGCCGAAGAAGTAGTTGCCTGGAGCGGCGCACTAAAACAAATCCGTAAATAAGGAACCCCAGAGGAGTCCCGCTCCCCTAGGAGCTAAACTAGCTGCATACGCTCCAGGAGTCGCTGCGCCAAAAAAGGCAGTCGATCCTGGCTATGCAGCACAATGAATTCTGGCGTGATGGTCTTCTGCAATGCCTTCAACAAGCGCTCGGCATCAAGCTTTGGCAAAGTCGAAAGCAGACCACAATTTTCACAGCTGCGCGTTTGCACAATTACCGTCTTAATCGGATGAATATACTTATGCGGCACCTCATCGGCCTTAAGCTTGTAAACCATTGGCGTAGTGAGCTGGTGAATCTTTCCGCACATCAAGCACTGCAAAGCAAAATGCGCTTCGAGACCAGGCACCAATTGAGTAAAATGCTTTTCTCGCTGCTCAAAGACAATGCTAATTTCTACACGATTCAGAATCATGCATCTCCTTTTTTGAAAGGTTCGGTTTTGAATGTATAAAAAAAACCGCCCTTTCGGGCGGCTAGTGCCGAGTTTTCTTTGGCGCTATTTCATACATCATAAGAATTATACAGACATTCCGCTTAAAGAAAAACCCCAGAAACTGCCTGGGGTAAAAAGCCTCTATGGCGAGCGGTACCTAACTGCAAGATCGGAAATACCAAAACCATGCGGGAAGGATCGCGAGAACCCATGCTCCGGACAGGGCGTAGTGCCGATTCCGTCTCCACCAACCACAAAATTACATTGTGGGCACATAAGGATTCTTGTGGTGCCCTCTTCGAAGATATCAATCACTCGCTCAGTCACCTCACAGACCAATCGCTTTTCCTCGGTCGTAAGTTCTCGACCCACCAAGTTTACAGCAACCATCTCTGCACCATGACGTGCGCGATGGAGCCTACGACTGCCATTGGAGTTGGTTCGCTTCTTGCGGGATTCTCGTAGCATTTTCAACAAATCCAGACCTTTGTCACGAGCCACCTCCACCCGAGCTTCATGCCCCTTGTAGGTAAGCTGGGCTCGAAACTTGTTGCCGCCAATGCGCTCAACTTCATAGCACAAGCCGCGTCGATGCATCGCCATGATTGTGGTGGTCGGCCCTTCAACAAAACTTCCCACCGGAAGCGATGTAAGCACGATCTGCATTGCTGAAGTGTATTTCGACATATCAATTCCATTCGCTCAAGGTACACTTGGGCATAATTATTTACTGAATTACACAGAACAGCAAGCATGACCACTAAATCTAATGCTGGTTACTACGCCCTAAGTCATGTACCATAAACACATGACAACCAAAACACTCTCTGGTGGCACCGTCCACGAACTTCCTGCCGACCTCAAAAAAGCTCTGCTCGCTGCGCCTGCCGCAGTAGATGCATGGGAGAGCCTCACACCACTCGCCCGTAACGAATTTATCTGCTGGAACATCTCCGTAAAACAAGCTGCCACGCGTGAAAACCACATCAAGCGCACAGTTACAGAAATTCAGGAAGGCAAGCGCCGACCATGCTGCTGGATTGGCTGTATTCATCGTACCGATAAGGAAATTAGTCCATCTATTAAAGGTATTCTTGCCAAGCGATCAAACGCTGCTTAACAGCCAGCTCGGAGTGATCTTTTGCTGCACGTTCACACCTCTTTTCCGTTACTTATTCCTACTCTACTCGCAAAGCTCTGCAAGTTTAAGAGTAGTGTTGGCGTTGCGAATTGTGATGAACTGATAGGCTAGAGTTCCTACAATTTTATTGTAGCGGGTGCGACCAAACGTCTTAAGTGGTGCTGACCAAAAAATTACTTGCCCATGAGCTGCAACTTTTTCATATTCCGGCTTGGCATCTCCAACTTCTTGCATAATTTCTTTGGCAGTTTTTGGTGCAATCACAAAAATTGCATTATGCTTCGCTTCACCAACATTCCACCACTTTGGTGCGTGATGGACCGCTTCACGCAGATCTTGAGCTGATATCACCGAGCACACCACTCGAAACCCAAACTGCCTCTCAATCGCAGTTTCGCAAATTTCTACGAGCTTTGTCAGGCTAGACTCATCCGACTCAAATATGACATTACCAGAATTAATATAGGTTACCACATTTCCAAAACCAGCCCGCTCAAAACAAGCCTTGAGCTCCGCCATCGGTACGCGGTTATTTCCACCCACATTTATACCCCTAAGTAATGCGACATATTTCATAAATTATTTCGACCTAATACTTTCTCGTAATATTCGGACCGCTTTTGGACCAACGCCATGCAGCTTGAGTAACTCTTCGTCTGAGAGACTCTTTGCTTGCTGCAGGTTAGTTATACCCGCGCCAAGTAAAGCTCGCTTGGACGGTTTACCGTTTTCTTTTGGGATTGGCTGGTGGCTGGGATTCATGCATACAGCATAGCAAATAGTATAAAAACCCGAAATTGTGTACGGTGCTGGATAGCAGCTAAAGCCTTATTTACCTCGTAAAGATAAACCTCCGGCTCAATTCTGCTCCGCAGAAAACATGAAAAAAGCCAGACCTATTGGTCTGACGTTTTTCATGGCTCCGGGGGCCGGATAGCGGCTACGCCTTCTACGCTTCGCTTCGACGAACCTTCGGTTCTCGTATCGTACTCGATATCCATGCAAAAAGCCGCCACAATATGGCGACTCTTTGCATGGCTCCG
>CAYVVS010000035.1:0-3219 GCA_964454845.1 uncultured Candidatus Saccharibacteria bacterium | reverse complement strand
CTCTCCGTGCGGGTCGATTACACACAGCCCCTTGCCGAGTGCCATATCTTGCACAATGAGATCTTCCAGTGTAACCGACTTACCAGTACCAGTCTGTCCAATAATGTACATATGGCGCTTACGATCTTCATCGGAAAGCCGCACAACTTTTTCCTTCCCCTGAAAGAAGTTTGAGCCGATTACTACACCCTGGCTCGGCAGCTCGGCTGGAGCCGACACCTCGCGTCGACCCTTGCGCTCCAACGGAGTACCCATCTCTGCCGCCACGTCTGGCAAGTGAAAAATAGTAGCCAGCTCCGTAGAATTTAATATGACACTTTTACGATTCCTCGGAAAAATTCGAAATATAAAATCATGTGCTAACTCCCGTGGCGTGTGAGCCGGCGCGTATACAAAACCGTTACTTCCCGGCTGATTAAACTGGGCAAAGCCGTTGACGATATCTTGCACAACAAGCTGGCTGCGGGACTGATCACTCGAGCTAGCCAGAACTCGCACCAATGTCTCAAAAGCTGGCTCACTGGCTTTTTCCTCGATCGCCTGCGCTTGTTTTTGATCTATAGTATCTGCTTGCTTAGTCGGATCATGCATCTGCTCTTTAGCCTGCCAGTCTGGAGTAGAAAATGGCGCCTTGGCTATTTGCGTAGCGATATGCATTGGGTCGTTCGACTTAGCTCGCTGAGGATTCAGCAGCCCTTTCGCATACTCGCGGGCACCTTTAGCCCATTTAGTAGGTGCAGGGCGAACCATTATTTGAATTGCAGCACCTTCATCCTGCGTCAGCTTTGACAGCGAAGCTATCATGCCGCTCATAGGATCAAATTCGAGAGTCTTATAAGTCTGAACTGGATAAATATTCTTTTGAGTCAAATTGAGCTCACCACCAACTACTCCGGCTATTTTGCCTTGCTGGCTAAAGATGTTATGCTCAGAAGCTTGCTCAATCTGAATTGTTGGGTAAGCTGCAACTAGCGCTTTCTCTACGGCACTCGTAAGAGCAGCTGGAACACCTACATAAAAATATATTTGCTCTCCCCGAGCAACAATCTCGAAGGCAATATGCCTCTGCGAGTAAAGCTTCCGTTTCGTAGCAAGCCCCGACAATAGCGTAAAGATTCCCTCCGCTTTAGAGATATTTTCCTTAATCTTTTCACGATCATCACGCTGACTCTCATCTTCCTCGGCAGGGGGAAGTTTAAGGAGTAATGGCACCATCTTTAAACCCCGCTCAACATCTTTAGCGTGCTGGGAACGCCGCACAAATAATGCCGCACCTATTGCCGCAACGCCAATAAATGCCAAAACTAAAAACGTCGCTAGCACCATGACTGCATTCACGATGCTTTTATCTCCCGACCAAATCGCTTTTTCAAATAATCGCGCGTAAGTTCAGCTTGTTTTTGCTGTAAAGCAAACGGGTCATCTGCATGTTCTTGAGAAATTTTATCCACAGCGCTTATCCATGTTTTCTCTATTAAGTCGTTATCTGCAGCGGCCGGTGGGGAAGTAGGGGAGCTCGAATCAGCTGTATCTGGCTGCACTTTAGCTTGCCCAGTATCTGGGGCTGGCGACACATTTGTATTGTGCGACGTTGTCTCGGGAAAAGGGTTACTGATAACCTGTGCCTGGCCTGTTTGAACCTGGGGTTTTTGAGTTTCATTCATACTACTTATGATTATAGAGGTTTTTGCCTACCTCTGCACCGAGCAAAATACTCCGAGCTAATTATGCACCCACACTGGCGTACCTATATCCGACCAATTATATATAAACGCCGCGGTGCCCGCCGGTAAATTTACGCAGCCATGCGAACCATTATAGTAATAATCCTTACCACCAAAACGACCATTACGCCAACTCGCATCATGCAGACCAAAGCCCTTATGAAAGGGCATCCAATAATTAACGAATACATTGTAATCGTAGCCATACTGCGAACCATTGAGATAGGTATCGGTACGCTTCGAGTAGATTGCAAACAACCCAGTGACAGTACCAAGTCCTGCGCCAGTCGCTCCACTGGTAATTGGAGCCGAATGCACGACCTGACCATTTTCATATGCCCACATGTACTGACGAGCGAGATTAACTTCGATATACTTTGGTGAATCTAAACTAGTTGTCCTAATCGTTTCAGTCTTAAATGGTACATCCGTAGTCTGTAATACAATCTCGGCGTCTCGACCCTCCTGCATTGCTCGAAGGATTTCGGCTACCGCCACATCCTGGTTTAGGGCAAAGCCGTCCTGGCCTTCACGCTCCACTGTTGTGGCACCATTCTTTACGACAACTTTTTTATTCACTGGCGCCTTATCGATCTCGTTGGCAACCGACTGCACGTAGCCCTTAATCTGAGCTTCGGATACACCTACTTGCAACTTACTTGGATTAACCTCGTCATCAGGGTTTGCCGTTACCCAGTAGCCAATGTTTACTGCGCTCGGCTGGAATATACGACCGTTGTAAGTTAGTTTTATAGCCCGTGCAAGTAGTGTCTCGGCTTCAACTTTTGCGGGCTCCACAGCCGTTGACTGAATCGGTGCCTCAATTGGTTGCGTCTCGAGCGTAAATTCACCATCTTGGGCTTCGGCAAGGGCATTTGAAACCAGCTGAGTAACTTCGGCCTTATCCAGGCCCAGGCCATCACTATCAGGCTGCACCACTACCTGCCCGTTTTGCACGATAAGTGCAGCGTTCTTAGCCGGCTGCCCAACTTTTTCAACCACCTGGTTCGTAAAAGCGCTCAACTTACGATAATCAAGTTCAAAAGCATAACCGAGATTACCAGATTGGCGCGCAGAATCAATAACCCCAATAAGTGGCAATTTATGCTGGCGACCGCTTTGATAGGCAAGCTCAACCGTGGCTGGTACGTCATAACTCGCACCAATTGCTTCATTGCTAGCCACAAATTCTTGACCGGCAACTGTGAGCTTTACTTGTTTACCAAGCGGCTTTGACTGCAGCATCGAAACTGCCTGCTGACGCGTGAGACCCGAAACATCCTGGCCAGCTACCTTGACTCCAGGGTAAATCACACCTTCCACATAAGCAGCTGCCATGGCGTTTGCCAGCAAAAGCAAAAACAACGGCAAGAGCACTAAAAACCAATGCTTAGTGCGTAATACTTGTTTTTTTGTTCCTTCAGGCATACAGCTCTTGGTTAGAGCTCAGCATCAACTCCATGATGATACAAAACCTCTTGTGCTTATCTTGCAC
>CAYVVS010000034.1:0-3307 GCA_964454845.1 uncultured Candidatus Saccharibacteria bacterium | reverse complement strand
CCGGCCACATTTTTTGTCCAAGGCGGCGGAAGACAAGGCTTAATCCGAGCATATACACGAGGTAAGCTAAGATCATTGCTAGGCCCACGCTTAAGATGAGCTGCAGAAGCCATTGGAGTATATCTACTATCATGCTTGTTATTGTACCCGGTTTTCCTAAAATAGTCGCATCTATCCCGCTTAAGCTACAATAGGGGTATGTTGCATCAAGTCGTAAAGTCCATAGAGCCTGCGAGCTATGCCTCGTTTCTGACAAAGAGGCAGATGGCAAAACTAGAGTCTTCTGCAGAAAAACTGCGGGGTAAAAAAATATATGAAATTAACTCAACCGCAACTGGAGGCGGTGTGGTTGAGCTTTTGCAATCCCAAATCCCCTTAATGCAAGGGCTTGGGCTGCAGGCCGAGTGGCTGGTTTTGCCACCAGATGAGCGGTTTTTCGCTATCACCAAGCAGTTTCATAATGCCCTTCAGGGTGGCCGAGATAGTTTACCCGAAGATTTAGATTATTACGATGTGTATACACAGAAGATTGCCGCCACTGTTCCGCGTGATGGCGATATTTATATTTTGCATGACCCACAAACGCTTGGTCTCATTCCGTTTCTTGCCGATAAGGTGGTAGTGTGGCGTTGCCACATAGACCTTACAAACGCCGAGCCACATACGTTTTCTTGGTTGCGTCGCCGTTTGCGCGCGGTCGATGGCTCGATTTTTTCTCTACCAAGCTATACTGCCGGCATCGAAAATACGCATATTGTACATCCATCAATCGATCCGCTTCGACCAAAAAATACGGCGCTATCCGACGATGAGAGCACAGCAGTACTTACTCGAATCGGCGTAGATGTCAGTCGTCCATTTATTACACAAATTTCTCGCTACGATATATTTAAAGATCCTATAGGAGTTTTGGAAGTTGTAAGTCGTGTGCAAAAAACTATGCCCGATTTGCAATGTGTGATGTTGGGTAATTATGCTGATGATGACCCGGAGGGCGAGGAGATGTACCTTAAGGTTCGTGAAGCGGCGAAGAGTATCTCACGTGCGTTGGTTTTGGTGAATGTGCCGGATAACGAAAAGGTAGTAAACGCTTTGCAGTCGCGAGCCGCTGCCGTGATGCAATATTCTTCAAAAGAAGGTTTTGGACTTACAGTTACCGAAGCAATGTGGAAAGGCGCGCTCGTTTGTGCTCGACCAGTGGGCGGCATATCGTTACAGATTAAAAACCGCAAAACCGGCATTGTATTAACCGGCAACCATAATCATGATGCGGATCGAATTATACGTTTGCTAAGCACATCAAATGATCACCAAGATATTCGCGAGGCTGCGCGAGCACATGTGGAAAAAAACTTTATAACCCCCGTGATGCTGAATAGTTACTTAGATGTGTATCAGAAGATAGCTGCAAGCTTAGAGTTAGGTTAGCGCTTGCGGGCTGCGAGTAGCTCAACGACACTTACGTAGATGCAGTAGGCGAGCACAGCCTGGACGATTGTTTGCCAGGTGATGGAGGGCTTGAGGATGAGTGCAGTAAAGGCAAGCACTATTCCGCCAACGCGCCAGCTCAAGATATTCTTACGCAGCCAAGCACGAGAAAGTGTAAGTGCGTGATAGAGACGAGTTCCTGTAAGTTTGTCGAGACCTATTGAGTGGCGCAGCTTTTTTGCCCAGGCAAAAGGCCCTGCGAAAGTCATGATAATCGAGGCTACCACGCCAATTATGAGTGTGTTGGTGGTGACATTCTTGAATCCAGCCGTGAGTGAATCCCAAATGACTCCTGCTGCTGCCTGATAGGCAGTTGCAACATCACCAATTATTTCTGGTCGAGCGGCCTTTAAGAGAATCAGCTCAATTGCAGTAATGACTACTACTGTAAGCGTAATAGCAAAGCCGGTCTTCCAGCGTTGGCGAGAAACTGCGATGGCACCGATGTAGGCTGCAGCAAACAGCATCGGCAAGATTACGTAGAGTGCTTGCGTGTACTGATAGGCAAGACGCATGTCTTGAATGCGCTCACGAAGATTAACGGCAACTTCAGCGGCTTGGCTATTCTGAAGGTTACTGGAGATGGTGCCGGAGCCGTTTGATTGGAGTCGATCGCGAATTTTTTCGATAAACGGCGTGATATTTACGCCAAACACCACTCGTTCTTTTTGCGCATTAAATTCTGCCTGGGGTTGCTTGAGGGTTGTCATCAGGCGGGAATGAGCAGCTTCATTGGCGGAGATCCAAATGCCATTAAATTGATCGCTAGCAATCAGGTTGCTGCCAATTTTCTCTGTAGCAGATACAACTTGACTGGCAAGTGGAGGTGCAATAAATGCAGCTTTTTCTGGAAGAGCCTGTTTTATTTCGGCTTCGAGATCGATAGTACTGTAAAGTTTTTCGGTGGCATATTTACTAAGTGCACTTGAAACATCACTGTTTTTTGTAAGTGGAGCCACGGTTTTGACGTAGTTTTGTGTATCAAATACATAGACATTTAGCCAACGCAGAATGAGCCAGTTGCCAAGCGCGATAGTCCCGACTCCGATAAGGAAGCCGACAATAATGGCACGCCATTTATTTGCAGTAGGTGCTGTTGAATTCGTAGATGATTTTTTCATACATGTAGTGCCTTTAACTAAGGTTAGTTATACGACCCATCTCCTTATAGGTCAAGCAGAAGCGAA
This sequence comes from uncultured Candidatus Saccharibacteria bacterium, assembly GCA_964454845.1. Classification (GTDB taxonomy): domain Bacteria; phylum Patescibacteriota; class Saccharimonadia; order CAILAD01. The sequence continues at coordinate 632 of CAYVVS010000034.1, read as the reverse complement.
ATTGAGTGGCTATTTTTTTTCATGGGCTTGCTGTACAGTAGTTGTAAAGTAACAGGTACGGAAGCACGAAAAACATGTCTAAGAAAGCCAAAAAACTCCTCATCTTGCTGGCAGCAGCCCAATTTATTTTTACGCTCGATTCTACGGTAATGAACGTTTCGATTTCGACGTTGGTTAAGGATCTTAATACAACGGTTGGTGAAATTCAGTCAGCCATCGCTTTCTATTCACTGGTAATGGCTGCCTTCATGGTGGCTGGTGCGAAGGTGGGCGATATTATTGGCCGCAAAAAAGCATTCATCATTGGTATGTGTATTTATGGCGCTGGAAGTGCACTGACTGCGTTGGCGCCAAACGTTCAAGTTTTAAAATTCGGCTGGTCTTTTTTGGAAGGTATGGGTGCAGCACTTGCAATCCCAGCTATGCTTTCGCTGATTGCGGGTAATTTTACAAAGCCGGATGAGCGCTTGAAGGCATATGGAACTGTAGCAGCCATGGCCGGTATTGCCGCTGGGCTAGGGCCAATTATTGGTGGGTTTCTCACTACCTATGCTACGTGGCGATTGGCTTTTGCTGCAGAAGTTTTGGTGGTGATTTGGATATTAGTTCAGCAAGGCTTGATTCGAGATGTG
>CAYVVS010000033.1:0-3954 GCA_964454845.1 uncultured Candidatus Saccharibacteria bacterium | reverse complement strand
GACGAAAAACCACGAAATTATGCGCAATCAGTAGAATTTGAGCAATAGAGAATAGCGTGCAGAAAGTCAGAATATAGTCTATGCGACCTGGACCCAAATTAAATGGATCCGCCAGGTAGAGGATAAGTTGAGTAAGCCAAAATCCAACTACGCCATTGAGCCACATAAAGTTGGTCCAGGCTCGTCTAAATTGCTTAGATTGGGCATCTGAGGAGTATTTAAGAAACATCGCGGCATTGAGCGCGTAAATTGCAACTAACAGCCCGGCCATAACCGAAGACGGAAGATACACTATGCCTGTAAGTATGGCGCTTGCGACATAGAGCCAAAACGCAAAGCGAATGGTGCGGCGAGCTCCCCACTGGGTTGCGATGGAGCGGATATTGGCCGTTCGGTCCGGAATAATGTCTTGAATAGCACCAAGCGCGTGGGAGGCCATTCCCCAGAGAAAGAAAGCTATCGTTGGGAGCCAGGCAATCGTTGCCTGGGGGCTGACCACAAAGCCAAAAACGGCCGGTAGCACAAAGTGGAAGGATGAATTTATTGAGTCGAGCACAGGAATTTCTTTAAACCGCAGGCCTTTAAGCGAGTAGGTTACCGCCAGGATTACCGTAAGAGCAAGCACGATTTTTCCATTTTGGCTAATGAGTGATCCGAGCCAAGCCAAACTCACAATATTTGTTGTAATGATTGCCGCCCAGAGTGCACCTCGAGCTTGCGGGGCAACTATTGAGCCCTCCAGGCTTCCTTTACGCGGGTTTTTGAGGTCTGATTCGTAATCGTAGATATCGTTTACGCCGTACACCAATAGGTTGTAGGGCAGTAAGAAATACACTAACCCAGCCCAAAATATCTGATTAAGCTGACCGCCAGAGAGCAAAAAGGAGATAGCGAATGGGAAAGCGGTATTAACCCAGCTAATCGGCCTTGAGGCGGCGAGTATTTGGCTGAGTTTTTTTAGAATTGGCGTTTGGCTTGTTGCCAGTTTTTTGTGATGCTGGTGATTTACTTGTGTCATAGCGAGAATAAAAGTAGTTCCACAGTGTGGGTCCTGCATACAATGCTACCACCAAGTAGACCAAATCTTCTATTGGCCAGCTGATTATTTTAAATCCCAGTACTTTTGCCCAGTCATAACGAACAATTGCGAGGCTTGTTAGGTAGGTATTAAAAACTACCATCATTAAGTACAAAGTAATTCCTGCAAGCAGCAAGTGTTTTCTAGGTTTGGGGTCTGGATCTAGTCGTTGAATCACTAGTGCTGCAGCGAGAAAAAAGACGCCATTCAAGAGAAGGTAGGTGAGTTTTTCCATTATTTGTGCCTCGAGTCGTAATAGTGTTTACTGGCGGCATCTATAATGAGTACTGAGTACACAAGTAATATGAGAAACAGTACTTCTTCAATCGGGAGATTTGGAGTCCCCAGATTTATACCCAGGGTGTAGCGTGAATTTGTATAGAAAATGCCCAAAATTATTCCGGCGATATCCCATATAAGGAAAAACCCCACTAGTACGGCAATGGTGGCGAGCGTGGCTTTTTTAGCCACGATACTTCTCCAGGCTACGAGCTTCCAGTGGTGGTCACAAAGAGTTAGTCCAGCAATACTTACAAGTAAGATGACGGCGTAGGCCCATTGAGTCTCGAGTAGTTGCATACGTCTATAGTATACTGATTTCTAATGAAAAAGCAGACTAATAAAAAACACCAACGCACTGCCATTGTGGTTGGCGCCGGTATCGGTGGATTATCTGCCGCAGCACGCCTGGCTAAAGATGGCTGGAAGGTTACAATACTCGAGAAAGAAGCATTGATTGGCGGTCGTGCCCACCGTATTGACCAAGATGGCTATCGGTTTGATACCGGCCCGACAATCTTAATGATGACCGATGTTCTCTATGATACCTTTGCGTATTGTGGTAAAGATTTTGATGACTACATTGATCTCAAGCAGCTTGAGCCAAACTATCAGGTCTTCTTTCCGGACGGGCAGACGATTGAAGTAAGCTCGAACTTGCCGCGCTTCGCCAAGGAGCTAGCAAAAATTGACGAGAAGGCTCCTGAGCAGTTTTATCGTTATTTTGCCGATGTTGCCAAAATATATCGCCTAGCTCGTAGTCAGTTTATAGATAAAAACTTTGATAAGCTGACTGATTTTATTGACGTAAAAGCCGGCCTTCAGCTGGCAAAGGGTCGTGGTTTGTACAAGCTCTATAACTTTGTTTCGCGCTATTTTACTGATCCACGCCTGCGTCAGTTGTTTTCATTTCAGTCTATGTATCTTGGTGTGACGCCCTACGAGGCCCCGGCAGTGTATTCTGTTGTAAGCTACATGGAAACTGGTCTGGGTATTTGGTACCCGAAGGGAGGCATGCATGCGCTTCCGCGGGCTTTCGGTAAGCTTTGCGAGGATTTGGGCGTCGAGATTTGTACAAAGACACCAATTGACGAGATTATAGTTAAAAACAAGCAGGCGGTTGGCGTTAGATTATCCGATGGCACACGGCTGGATGCAGATATTGTTGTTTCCAACGCTGATCTCACCTACACCTACAAAAAACTGCTCGCTCCTGAGCATCGTAAACGTTACCCAGATCAAAAAGTTGATAAGTTGAAGCAGGCTTCCAGCGCCATGTTGTTCTACTGGGGGGTTGATCATGATCTGGATGGGCTTTTGCACCACAATGTGTATTTTTCTGAAGATTTTAAGCATAATCTTGAAGAAATCTTCCATGAAAAAGTTCTGCCCGATGACCCCGCCTTCTATTTGTATATCCCAACTAAGACCGATCCAAGTTTGGCGCCGAAAGGTAAAAACGTACTCTATGTCTTGGTGCCCGTTCCAAATCTTGCCGGAGATGTTGATTGGGATGCCGGTGTAGAGAAGATTCGTAAACGTGTCTTAGAGCGCTTAAAAACTGTTTTGGGCCAGGATGTAGAAAAAAAGATTGAGACCGAAGCAGTATTTACCCCTCAAGACTTTTTAACGCGTTTTAATCTCACTGATGGCTCAGCTTTCGGCTTGAGCCATCATTTCTTCCAGTCGGGATATTTCCGTCCACATAATGTAAGTCGCGAAGTGAAGGGGCTGTATTTTGTTGGTGCCTCAACCTATCCCGGTAGTGGTGTACCAATGGTAACCTTATCTGGTAAGCTAGTTGCAGAACGGATTGAAACAGATGTCAAAAGTGGAAAAATCACCTGAGCTAACGGCCGCTATTGCCCATATAAAAGAACTGACCGACCGCGAGTTGGCTATTTTCTTTGACTTGCGTGCTTCTGAAGCTGGCAAGTACGACGCCCAATACAAACGCTTGCTTCTGGAGATGAAAAAATTCTCATTGCGCGGGGGAAAGCGTCTGCGTCCATTTATGACATATCTCGGCTATAAGCTGGGAGGGGGCAAGAATGATGAGGCTTTCGCCAGGCTTGCACTTGCCTGGGAGGTATATCATCTTGGCGCCCTCATTCATGACGACATCATGGATCAGGATAGTCAGCGTCACGGTGGACTGAACATTGCGGGGGTGTATGAAAAACAGCTCAAGCGTAAGTTTTCGGATGAAATTGCCCATAAACACTCGCTGAATGCTGCCTTAATGGCGGGCGATGCAGCGCTTTTGATGGCTGTAGAATTGATTACAACCATTCCGACCGAGCCAGAAATTCGCGACCGACTGCTGTCTGATTTTTTAAAGATGCATTTTAGATTGGTGGGTGGACAGTTTGTAGAGGATTTTGCAGCTTTAGAATCTAAGCTGACCCCACAGCAAATTCGCAAAATATATGTGAACAAATCTGGCCATTATTCTATGGTCGCCCCACTCCGATCAGGTGCAGTATTGGCTGGAGCAAACGATACGATTCTTTCAATACTCGAGCGCTATGGCCTCCATGCTGGTGTGGCTTTTCAGATTACTGATGATCTGTTGGGGATGTTTGGATCGGCTAAAG
>CAYVVS010000032.1:0-4407 GCA_964454845.1 uncultured Candidatus Saccharibacteria bacterium | reverse complement strand
GGTCTCAAGGTGCTGGGAACACCTTTACTATCTCTTAGCTCTCAGACTCAATCTATGCCAGACTTTTTGACTCAACTGAATTTGAGTCATGGTATACTTGAAGGTATGATGCACCACATTCAACGAACCATATTGCGCAACTTAATGCGTGGAGACTCACTACGCTATCGAGATATCAAACCTGCTGGCGTAGAGAGCAATCTTTTTGCCTACCACTTAAAATCACTCATGCAAGAAGGCTATGTTGAGCAGACAGCGGATAAGCATTATTCGCTCACGGCAGACGGCAAGCGTTACGTTGATACACTTTCTCTGGAATCGCTCAAACCACGCTTGCAGCCCAAGATCGTTATTTTGCTGGCTATCCGCGATCGTCTTGGTCGCTGGCTACTTATGAAGCGGAAAGTACAGCCGCTCTTGGGGCAAGTTGGTTTACCATACGGTAAACTCCATCTCGGCGAAACGGTGCACGAAGCAGCTCATCGTGAGTTATTTGAGAAGACCGGCTTAAAAAGTGAACTCAAACATGTAGGTGATGGCTACGTCACAATTGAAGAAAATGGGGCACCTGTGAGCGAAATTTTCTTCCATATGTTCCGTGGTACAGCCCAAACGGATCAGTTTTATGAGGCGCATGCCGCTGGTGAAGTTGTTTGGAGCGACTTGCAGCCGGATTGGACGGACTCAAATTATATGCGAAGTATGCCGGATCTTATGCGCTTACTTGAAGACCCTGAGGATGGCCGCTTCTTTGCAGAACTATACTATCGCTAGCGATTGACATCTCAGTACTTACATACTAAAATGTGCCCACTCAATCTGTACCTTTGGAGGGATTATGGCAAGAGCGAATGGGGGTGGCGCGAGTCGGGCGACAAAAAAGCTTGGTACTCGGGCTGTGTTGCGTTACATCGATCCTGGTGACACCACCAGGTGTCAATACTGCGACCAGCCACTGCTCTTTAAGGCAAGGGTTCGGCTGAAGAAGGTGATCTGCAACGTTTACAAGCGTGGCAAGTGGGATCGAGTTGAGCACTTTCACGAGAGGTGCTACGACAAAGCCGGCCAACCGCATGGTGTTGTTGACACCAGTCTTCCCAGGATTGGCCAGCGGGGTGCTCGTAAGCCGTAGGGCATTTTACGACCAGGATATATCCTGGTCGTATTTCTTTTGCGCAAATAATGCTTTACAGATATACTAGAAAAACTATGTTACTAGAAGTCAAGATTGATGAGAAACAAGCTGGCGCAAACGTGCTTCTCAAAAATACCGAGCTACAAATCCAGGCTGGTGAAGTTGTGGGATTTATCGGGCGCAATGGCGTAGGGAAGTCTACGCTTGCACGAATTATTACTGGAGAAGATGCTGATTATATCGGCTCGGTTCGATTGCGCAAGGGTGTGGTTATTCTTACTACCGAGCAGGAACAGCACTCGGTAGATGCCGATCTATCGGTTGTGGATTACGTTTTGGCTGGCTTACGCGACTATACTCGTCTTACCCAGATAATTGACACTTATCCGGATATGATGGGCGATGATATGAAGCTCATCGAAGAATATACGAATGCCCTCGAGCGCTATGATGAGCTAGGCTACTATCATGTGAAAGATCAGGTGGTTGAATCGCTCAAAGCCTATCAACTTACTACAGGGCAGATCGCTGGTAAGTTTCGTGATCTTTCCGGTGGGCAAAAGCGTTTTGCGCAACTGGTGCAAATTGAATATTCAAACGCTGATCTGTTAATTCTAGATGAGCCAACTAACCACATGGATTATGTCGCAAAGGCTAGTTTTACGGCCTGGCTCAAAGAGGTTCGCTCGGCTGTATTGGTTATCTCGCACGACCGAGATGTGCTTGCCTGTACAGATAGGGTACTCGAGCTAAAAGATCAAAAATTACACAGTTATCCAGGAAATTATGAAGCCTATCTCAAGCAGAACACCGTCAGCTCAGCGAGCGCTATGCATCAGTATGAGGTTGATGTAAAAACCTTAGAAAATCGACGGGAAGCCCTCAAACAGGCTGAACTAAAAAAAGTTCGCACAAAACAAAGCCCCAACCCCTTTATTCCACTTGTGCGCCGTTTGCAACGAGAAATTGCTGAGCTGGAAGAACGTATCTCTAAGCCAACAATCTGGATTGATCAAGAGTCGGTACAGGGCTTGAAGCGTGGCCAAAGTGAACAATACGAAAAATATAAGGCTAAATCAATTAACTTACGTGGTGCGCGGGAGTCGGTTGCTGGCAACGCAGCGAGCCTTGTGCGGATTGATGAGCTATCTTTGGGCTACGTCGAACCATTGTTTGCAGATATGGGTTTTGAGTTGCGCGCAGGTGAGAGGGTGCATATTGTGGGTCGTAATGGTGCCGGAAAAACAACACTTGTGGATGCAATTACGGCAACTGCTGAAGGGGATGCTCTTGAGAGCACGGTGTTCGCTGGTGTCATTGAGTGTTCGTCGTCTTTGGTGTTGGGTAGATATGAGCAAGAAATTGATGCTCGGTATCTCACCATGACGCTCGCCGGAGCGGTGGCCGATGTTTATTCGCGAGCCGGTAGGGCGGTTAATGATGAGGCAATAGCAAAAACTCTGCGAGAATATCTGTTTGAAAGGCACGATGGCGCTATTCCAGTTGAGCAGCTGTCGGGTGGTCAAAAAGCCAGAATTCAGCTAATTGCACTGTTTGCACAGCGTCCGAACGTGCTTATTCTCGATGAACCAACCAATCATCTAGATTTGCCCTCTATTGAGGAGTTAGAAAATGCCTTAAAGCGCTACGAAGGGGCAATTCTCTATATCTCGCACGATAGCTTTTTTGCTAAGAATATTGGTGGCGAAGAGCGTTTTGTAGGTAAAAAATAACCCCGACAATGTGTCGGGGCGGGGATTACTTGCTACGAAGTCGGCGCCACCAGGGCTTGCGCTTCTTTGCGGCTTCGCGATCCGCAGCGGCCACAACTTCAGAACGAAGTTGTTCCTGGAATTCTTCGGAAGTCATACGCGGAGCATTAGCAGCTAATTGAGCTCGCCCCGGGTAGGCTGACTCAGGTGAAAAACCAGCATTCGCGGCTGTGGGGTCATCCTTATCAGCGGCGTACTCTTGTTCTCGATCAAGACAGCTGTCGCACATCGGCTCATCGGGCTTGATGAAGATTCGATGGCAGTTGCTGATACGCCAGGGGTGGTTACGGTTTCCGCCGTGGTTTGCGGGCAGCAGGCTGTCACAGAAGGCGCAGAAATCCTGTCGAGTAGTCCGATCGTACTCTAGCGCTGACGTTTTGCGAAGATATTCGAGAACTGATCGTGTTTCTCCTCGTTGATACGTCACCCAGGCAGTATGCTGCAGGCCATCACAGCAGATAGTGATCTTCACTGCATCCGCTGTGCCGCCAATGATGCGTAGCCTGACTGGGCCAGCGGCCCGAGCGGTACGCTTCCCAGCTTCGACAGAGACGTGGGTAATCAGCGGGTTGTCAGCGACCCAGCCCAGGAGGTTCATCGCGCCCGATGAGGGGCGTGAGCTCGTCTCGAAATGGATCTTGGGGTTGACTCGCTTGGTTGGTGTCGACTTGCGGACTGCTGAGGTCATGGGGAATTCCTCTCCAGAAATGAAGGTGCGATTTCAACGGCTAACTATACGAGGAAAAGGCATGTCTGTCAAACACTTATAGAGTTGTCGGAGCGTTGGTTATATGCTAGTATGTATCTGATACGCGCCACGCGCTATTTTTTTGGTTTGCGCTATTCATCACTAATATAGATAAATAAGGATTTTTATGGCTCGCGAATATTCTCTCGAAAACACACGTAACATTGGTATTATTGCTCACATCGATGCTGGTAAAACGACCGTTACTGAAGGTGTGCTTTACCGTACGGGTAAGACTCACAAGATTGGTGAAGTGCACGAAGGTGAAGCCACCATGGACTGGATGGAGCAGGAACGCGAGCGTGGAATTACTATTACTTCGGCTGCGACGACCTGTTTCTGGAATGGTAAGCGCATTAATATTATTGATACTCCTGGCCACATCGACTTTACTGTAGAAGTTGAGCGTTCTTTACGTGTACTCGACGGAGCGGTAACGGTTTTTGACGGTAAAATGGGTGTAGAGCCACAGTCTGAAACTGTATGGCGCCAGGCTAACAAGTATGGCGTGCCTCGCATTTGTTTCATCAATAAAATCAACCAGACTGGTGGAGATTTTTATAAGAGCCTTGAGTCAATTCATGCTCGTCTAACCAAGCGAGCTTACCCAATTCATCTGCCAATTGGCGAAGAGCAGTCTATCAACGGTATTGTTGACCTGATTGCCATGAAGGCTTACACCTATACTGAATATAAGGACAAAGAGCTGGTTGAAGGTGAAATTCCTGAAGATATGAAGGAAAAAGCCGAGC
>CAYVVS010000031.1:0-4724 GCA_964454845.1 uncultured Candidatus Saccharibacteria bacterium | reverse complement strand
GAGGGCAATAAACTGCTTTATAAAGCGAAAAAGCCATTTGATTTAATGGCTCTCTACGCAAAAAATGAAAACTGGCTCCGGGGGCCGGATTCGAACCGGCGGCCAATTGGTTAACAGCCAACTGCTCTACCGCTGAGCTACCCCGGAAGGTTGCCGCCTAGCAACCGGCACGTGACCGGCGCTAGACGACCGCATAATTATACGACGCAACAGATATGACGTCAATGCTGTGGCTCGCCAACGCGCTATTCTCACGCTATGCTACAAGTAATGAATAAGCAACCAAAAAAACTTACATGGCTAGCTCGAGCCCTACCTCTCGTGGCCTCAATTATAGGATTTCTATTTATTTCCAGCCTACTTATGATGTCCATCTTCTACTTACGCCACAAAGATGACGCTGAAGTGATTGGCGTAAGCTTCTCTCAAGTACAGGCGGATAGATTTGGGGTAGATTGGCAGAAAGCCTATATCGCCACACTTGATGACCTCAACTTTAAACATATCCGAATTGCAACGTACTGGGACCGGATAGAAAAGGTGCCCGGCGAATACGATTTTTCCGAACTAGATTTTATGGTACAGGAAGCCGAAAAACGTAACGCAAAACTAAAAGTTGTAGTTGGCCAAAAAGTTATTCGTTGGCCGGAGTGTTTTTATCCGGCCTGGCTTGATAAGAATAACCCTGAGCTGGTAGCAGAAAAAACCAATGCTTTAATTGCAGAAACAGTGAATCGCTATAAAAACAGCCCGGCTGTGGAGTCTTGGCAGGTGGAGAATGAATTTCTCTTAAAAACTTTTGGCGAATGTCCAAAGCAAAACCTTACCAATGAAGCGCTCACTCAAGAAATAGAAACTGTGCGCGAGCTCAACTCAACGCGACCCATAGAGCTCACTCAGTCTAATCAAAACGGCCTCCCCTTTTTGGGGCCAAATACCGAAACATTTGGTTTTTCAATGTACCGTGTGGTGCACAACAACGTATTTGGCTATTATGTGTATCCTCAAACCGGCATCTATAATTTTTGGAAAGCTGCACTTATAGAAGCTTATCGTGACACCCGTGTAACGATTCACGAATTACAAGGCGAAGCCTGGGGATCACGCGGTAATGAAGAACTAAGTTGGGAAGAAGCCCAACGCTCGATGAACCCCGAGCAGCTGCGTGACAATCTTACCTATGCTCGCCAAGCCCAAATAAAAACCATGTACTTATGGGGTGCCGAGTGGTGGTACTGGCTCAAGGAAACCCAGGGTCGACCAGAGATGTGGGAGACAGTAAAAGCAGAAGTTGCGCGCTAGCCTTTGAGGGCCTTGTTGTAGCCACGAATAAGTTCTTTGGCAGATGTACTCCAAGCATATTTTTTCACCTGTTTGTAGCCTAAGCTCACGAGCTGTTTGCGACGCGCTTCGTCTTGCATCAACCCGCTTATAATCTTCGTCATATCCTGCGTGTTTTTGGGATCAAAATATGCAGCAGCATCGCCTAAAATTTCCGGCAGACAGGTGGCATTAGAGCTAGCTACAGGAACACCATACTTCATTGCCTCTAAACCGGGAATGCCGAAGCCTTCTGAGAGAGATGGAAATACGTAGAGGGTGGCTTTTTGATAAATACCAGCCAGCTCGGCATCGCTGACATAGCCGGGGAAAACCACTCGATCTTCGAGTTTTAGCTTTTTAACAAGTTTTTTGTGGCGAGCCATAAATTCATTATCTCGCCCAACAACCACCAACTGATAACCAGCTTGTTCATTTTTTACAAGCTGTGCAAATGCCTTTAAAAGACGTTCGATATTTTTGTGCGGATAAGGATTTCCGACACACAACATAAATGGCTGGTTAATGCCATATTTTGCCAGATTTACGCGACCGGTTTGCGCCAAACCATCAGCAGCGTTATGTGTAACGATTATTTTTTCTAGATCACAGCGATATTGCTGGGCAACATCTTCGGCTACAAACTTACTCGGTGTAAAAATTAGCTTACTGCGCTTTACGGCAGTTTTGAGTACATGGCGCATCACTACGTCTTTAAGCCGATACGTAAAGGGAGCTAGTAGTCCCCCGCGAATACTTTTGTATTTTAAGAGGGTAAGGTCATGAATAGTAACCACAAACGGTTTTCGATAACCGAGAGGAATATTAAAATTTGTAAAATGCACCAAATCTGGCTTGTGAGCTTCGATGATTTTAGGAAGTGCAATTTGCTCTTGCGGTGTATACCAAGCAATATCGGTCTCGATATATTCAACCTTACCTTTTGGGAGCGACAAACAATCAGATTCACCCTTTTTAACCAAAATAATGTAAGTGTTTTTCGTATCTTGCTTAACAACTTCAAGTGTGAGGTTTTCTACATAGCGACCAATTCCGCTATCTTTCATCCATCGACCGTCTATAAGAATTCGTGCCATACAGCTATTATACCGATTATTACCTCCTGATGTCGCACATGCTTGCAGATAAAACGCTTATCTCAGTATGGTGGAGTGGTCCCATTCGCAAGTCACAAGGAGTGAACGATGGCGACACACACAAAGGCCTGGAGGGTGAGCCTACGGGTACTGCTAGCAGTACTCATAGGCACGGTCTTCGCGGTACTGACAGCTCCATCTGCAGGAGCTGCCACCGTAGGTGAGGGTGGCTCAGGCACAGCCTGGGCAGCAGCCTACAACCGCATCGGAGGGGGAAACGCAATTGGTGCTGCCGAAAACGGTGTGCACTGGTGGAACAACGGCTGCCTGCAGGACTACGCCGGCGGATCGTTCAGCGACAGTGCTCTGATGTCACCCGCTTGCAACCAGTCACAGGTATTCCCTGTGGTTGGACAGCACTGGCAGTACGTCGTCAGGGTAGGGAGTCAAAATGTTGGCTATCCCTACAACGATTCACACCGCTGGGCGGCTGGCTGGACTCAGGACTTCAGCTACGGCAACTGGGGTTGGACGCTCATCATGCGAGGCGATGCTGTCGGGCAAGCCTACGGGGTGCATGGCGGAATTCGCGACTACTTCATCTCGCAAGGTGGTGCCGATGGCTGGCTTGGCTATCCACGCAGCGATGAGTATTCCTGGAGCGGTGTCACACGTCAGGATTTCCAGGGTGGATCCATCGTGTGGCGAGCCGATCTGGGTACCAAGCCCTTCGTCCCACTTGCAGAACGCAACCTGTACTATTCGGCAGGATATGGCCCCGCAACTTATATCGTCCTCGGAGGACGGAGTTACGCCGTAACAAGCACAACTCAGCTCGACCAGTGTTATGGAGGCTGGGGCAACGTGCACCAAGTTTCGGTCGAAATGGCTCAGGCCTACACCGCTGCCTATCCCGTCAGCGGCAATGCGCCCAGCTGCACAACCTTGCGTGAACAGCGAGCCATCAATTGGGCGCGCAGCATGATTGGAAATTCCGGTTACCGGAATCTCTGCGAGCGATTTGTTGAGAACGCTTTTGGCACTACTGGTCGCTATCTCAGCGCCAAGGCCAACATGTACCAGAAGATCAACTCCGGGCAACTCCACGCCGGAGACACCAATGTGCCAGCTGGTGCTCTCGCCTTCTTCAAGCCATCGTGGCAAAACGGCTACTACGGACATGTCATGATTTCAATTGGAGGCGGGCAGTTTGTGAGCTCTGGAAAAACTGTGCATGTCACCGGACTCAATGCGGCGGCTTTCGGGCCTTACGCTGGCTGGTCCTGGGCAGACTCAAGCTGGGCTGGCAGAGCTAGCTAAGCCCACACCCCACGTTTAGGCGTGGGGTATTTTTTATTCGCGCACCGAACAAAAACCAGTTATACTATGTATAGTTACGGAGCCATACGCGCACACGATGAATCCATCCGATCAGTTCTCACTACCCTCAAAGTATCAATTTAAACGCTGGCAAATCGCTTTTCTTGTTATTGTTGGTGCTGTCTTCTTTGCTGTTATTTTGCTCGGAGTTTTACGCCTAGCCTATCAGGGTAGATTTTTGCCTGGTGTGAAAGTGTACGGAGTGTATGTGGGTGGTCTCACAAAAACTGAAGCTCAAGCTTTAGTTGAGAAAGAAACTCAGCAATATATCGAATCCTCCACAATTGTCGTTAAGAGCGATACGTCAGAAGAAGCAGCCTCTATCCCTGCCTCAGAAGTTGAATTACGCTATGCCATACAAGACGATCTAGCGGCAGCCTACCAAAAAGGTCGCAATGGCCAAGCCTTCCAGCAACTCTCCGATCAGGCGGGCCTCCTGCTTGGAGTAAATAGCAATAGTGACGGGCAAGTCACCTACAACACCACCAAGCTTTACGCAATTTTGCAGCCGCTTTCAAAGAGCCTGACTGTTCCCGTGCAAAACGCTAGCTATAGCGCCGGTGAGCAAGGCAGTCTCGTAGTTAATGATAGTCAACCGGGTACCCGCATGAATTTGGAGAGCTTCATTACAGATTACACAGATGTCGTCACTAAATTACAAAGAAGCAATGTAGTAGTTACAACACGCACACAAACAGCCTCTGTAACTAGTTCTGCCCTCGAAGAAAAAAGGGCTAATCTCGAGCCTTACGTACGCACACCAATGACGCTCACATTCGAGAAAAGAACCTGGACCGTACCAACTCAAGAGCTCCTCAGTTGGCTCAGCTATTCTGATGGCACCATGCCTCTGCGCCAAGACTTAATTCATAATTATTACCTACAACAGCCAGAAGCTCTTACGCAGTTAGGAATGGATTCATCACG
>CAYVVS010000030.1:0-5030 GCA_964454845.1 uncultured Candidatus Saccharibacteria bacterium | reverse complement strand
AATCAAGCCCCCCACGACGAATAATGTCGCCATATACCTTTGCACTTGGACGCACTGTGCGCTTCATCGTCTTACGATCCACCGACACTAGTCCAAACTTTGGCCAAAAACCTTTATCCCATTCAAAGTTATCCAGTAGTGCCCAATACATAAACCCCTGCACATTCACGCCGGCCTGCATCGCTTCGTGCACATTACGCAATAATTCTTTAACGTACCATGCTCGGCTTTCATCCTGCCCATCAGCCAATCCACACTCAGTGATAACCACCGGCTTGTTGTGATAACGTTTGCCAATCATCTTGAGCAGCACCTGCAATCCTTCTGGATGAAGGCCCCAACCCATGTCAGAAGGATTCTGCTCAGAAATCTGCCAGCGCAACCCACGTAATACGAACTTAAAATAATAATTAAGGCCAATATAGTCCTGATGATGCTTTATCTGATCCAAAAAATAATAGTTGCCAAACCAATTTTGCAACTTCGCAAATACGGGAGTTAATAAGCGCCCATCGGCCGAGTACCACATCATGTTTTTTGAAATACCAACTTGCGCGTTCGGGGCATGCTTTTTTATCGCTTTATAGGCCTTAATGTGTGCCCGAGGCATTAAAGATGTATAGGCAGCAAAGGCAGCACCCATGTTTTTCTGTTGCGGTGGCCAAAAGCCGAGCCAATAAGAAAAGCTTGCAAACACCTCTGGTTCGTTCATGGTGCACCAATACTTCACATCATGACCAAACTCCTGCGCCATCTTGCCGGCGTAACGCTCAAAATCCGCAATTGTGGCTGGATTGGTAAACCCTCCTCGTTGCTCAACCCAACTCGGCAACGTAAAGTGCCAGAGCGTAACCAGCGGCTCTATACCCCGCCGATGCAAGGCCGTCAAAACGCTCCTATAGTGCTCTATGGCTTTCTGGTCAAATACGCCTCTTTCCGGCTCAATTCGGCTCCACTCTAAAGAAAAGCGGTGAGCATTATGGTTAAGCGAACGGGCAATATCAAAATCTTCTTCATAGCGGTTCAGGTGATCAACTCCGCGACCAGAAATATAATTTTCTGGAGACATCGCCTCTTCTTTTATGCGGTACCAATGCACGGCCGGGGTATCAAAAGCCTTTTTAGAGCCTCGCGCCAATGCATCGGCATGAGATTTTTCCCACTCCGTCCAATTATTATTTTGATGCCCTTCAACTTGATGTGAGCTTGTAGCAGCCCCCCAGAGAAAACTTTTAGGGAACTGCAAGAGGGGTTTTTTATCTGACATAAGCCTTATTATACTTGCCTCCACTCATAACTTCGAATTCACCCCAGCTTCCCCAAGAGCAAGCCGCTTATGATATAATTTTAGCTAAGATGCAGATTGCCTCGATCAAAGCCTATCAGGTGCTCGACTCGAGGGGGGAGCCGACAATCCGCGTTCGTATGGAATCCGCCAGTGGAAACCATGCGCGGTTTGATGCGCCCAGTAGTTTATCGGTTGGCACGCGCGAAGCAAAAGAGCGACGCGATAATGCAGGTGGCGGCTACAATGGCAATACCGTTACTGGCAATATTGAAGCCATCCAAAATATCATCGCACCAAAGTTTATTGGTTACCCGCTCGCGCACCAGGCCGATTTTGACGCTCTCTTAAATGCCCTCGACGGCACCGCTGATAAATCCAATCTTGGCAGTAATACGCTCACCGCCATGAGTGGTGCCTACTTCCTACTCTCTTGCTACGAGCAAGAAAAAGAGGTTTGGAAAGCTACGGCCGACATTCTTGGCACCAAACCAGAAATGCCACGCATATATGCCAACCTGGTTTCTGGTGGCGCGCATGCCCCCGGTCTAGATGTACAAGAATTTATGATCGTACCAAAAACTACCGATCCAGCAGCTGCGCTTGAACTCACCTATAGCGTCCACCATACCGCCAAACAAATTTTCCGCTCACTTTATGGTCCAAGCGTAGATTTAGTTGCCGAAGAGGGCTCGATGGCACCAATCGGAATTGCCACTGAAACCGTCCTTGAAGCTTTTGAGCAACTCTCCCGTCGCTACAATCAGGCATACCAAATTGCACTCGACATGGCCGCGTATAACCTCTTCCAAAATGGTCAGTACATGCTTGGAGGGCAAGCCATCTCAATGGATCAGCTCGGCGCAACCTACATGCAATGGGATCAGCGCTTCCCGATTCTGTCGATTGAGGATCCGTTTGCAGAAAATGACTTAGAGGGGCTTAAATATCTCCTCACTCAACCAAGTCGAAAATTTATGGCCGTTGGAGACGCCACTACCGCCACCGCCGCTGGCCGCATTGCCGAACTTGGCCAACAGCGGCTGATTGGCGGGGTTGTCATTAAGCCTGACCAAACCGGCACGATTACAGAAATGCTAGACGCCATCCGAGCCGCGTTGCAATCTGGTGTAAAGGTAATTCTTGCTCATCGTTCGGGCGAGACCAATGACACCTATCTAGCAGACATCGCCTACGGGGCCGGTGCCTTTGGGCTCAAGGCTGGTGCTCCGGTACGAGGCGAGCGCGTCGCTAAATACAATCGCCTTATTGAGATTGCTGCTGACGTAAAGTCGCCGATGCAACTTCCCGCGCAGAATCAGATTGCCCCAAACCCCGGCCTTGCACCAATACAGCCACAGACCAGCCCGCCAGTGAGCCAGCCTCGTGTTTACCCAGTAGCGCCCCAACCAATGCCCATTGCGCCAACACCGGTACAACCACCATCACCAACCAGCCAAGCCGCCGATGCTGTCCACTTTGACCGCCCCCTCTACCCCGCACCAGTAGCTCCGCCAGCCCCGATGCCAATTCAATCTCCGCCACCAATCCCTGCCCCACAAATATCACCGAGCATCACAGCTAGCCCACCAGCAGCAGCCGCTGTGCCAGCAACCAACTTTAGTACCGGCGCACCACTCTAAAAAACCACCTTGCTTGGTGGTTTTTTAGTATTGAATACTATTCGTTTGCACTAGAAGCCGAAGGCCCTTCACAAACCCTCTGCCAGACATCTTTATCTGGCTCACTATCACTATCACCGGCTTGATAAAATCGCGAAACTTGCCCGTTTGGATCGCAATACCGCTTGAGCCCATTGTTGATAATGACATTATCACTCGCGGGAGTGTAGAGCCAATACAAGAGAAATAAAAATACCATAAACCAAATGACATTTAAACTAAAACTTAAGAAGAACAAAAAGCGATACGTACGATCTTGTTGTGAAAGATGGGCTTCAATTTTATCGCGACCAACAAACTTATGGACTTTGGAGGTTTTAGTCTTCGCCTGAACCTTCGTGGGCATATCTACTGTTTCACCTCTTGGTTATTTTGATCGACAGCAACTACTCCGTAGCAAATCTTTTCACTCCTAGCTGTAAATTCCTTCACGAGTTCTGGCTTTACACAGTTATACTCTCGACCATCTACCTGAATAGCAACAGGGTCAAGCCCCTTAGCGATAAAATAGTCCCCAGCAGACAACTCTAACGGCCGGCTAGATACGAAATAAAGTGCCGACAGGATGATGACTGCATTAAATACTAGCGAAATAACGAGCGCTATAATAATTCCTACATTTGGTATGTTAGATACTTTTTTTGTCATACTATTCTCCTATCTTGTTAATGCAGTTACTGCAGGCAGCTTTTTACCGGCTAAAAGTTCTAGCGCTGCGCCACCGCCAGTTGATATGAAACCAAATTTATCATGCATACCCAGCGAGTCTACAAAACCAGCCGTATCGCCACCACCAATCACTGAGAGGGCACGACTAGCTGCGATAGTTTTAGCAACAGCCGTGGAGGCAGTGCGGAAAGCCTCCTCTTCGGTATAGCCGAGCGTACCATTCCAAAAGATGGTCTGGGCATCCTGCAGGGCAACATGGATGTTGGTGGTGCTAGCTGGACCAATATCAAGCGCCATATCCCCTTCGTCTAACTGACCCACAGTAACCGTGCGAGTCCGCTTTGATGTAGGGCTAGAAGCGACAACCACATCAACTGGCAAAATAACTTCGATATTATTGCGTTGGGCAGTTGCTAAAATTTCACGCGCAGCAGCAAATCCCTTTTTATCTAGTACACTATCACGCATATTGTGCCCCTGTGCCGCCAAAAACGTATTGGCCATCGCACCAGAAATAACAATGGTGCCAGCCTTTTTCATAAGGTTCTTCATAAACTCAATTTTGTCAGAAATTTTTGCGCCACCAATAATAGCCACAAACGGCTTTTTTGGTGCTGCCATAAGGTGTGAAAGTGTCGAAACTTCAGCCTGCAAAAGTTTTCCCGCGGCATGCGGCAAGAGCTTAGGCACTCCAACTACCGACGCATGTGCTCGGTGCGCAACCGCAAAGGCATCATCTACATACACTTCACCAAGATTTGCCAGTGCGCGGGCAAAAGCAGGATCACCCTTCTCTTCTTCGGCGTGGTAGCGCAAGTTTTCTAAAAGCGCCACTTGGCCAGCTCTCATCTGCATGACTTTTTCCTCGATTGATTCCCCAACGCAATCGTGCAAAAACAGCACTTCTCGCTTCAAGAGCTTAGAGAGTAATATGGCGACCGGCTCTAAAGAATATTTAGGGTCTGGCTTGCCGTCTGGACGACCTAAGTGACTGGCCAAAATAACTTTTGCACGCTGACTTAAGAGGTACTGAATCGTCGGCAATGCCGCCTCTATACGCAGCTCATCAGTTACTTCACCTTTATGAATCGGCACATTAAAGTCCACGCGTACCAGCACACGCTTGTCGCGCACAATTAAGTCCTCTAGCCTTTTCATCTCGGTCATTTAGTTCCCTTCCTGGGTTTGAAAAAGTTGCGATGGATCAGCATAGCTTCCCTCCCAGCGACCCAAGTTGTTATAGGTGATCATTGCGGCAACGAGCAGAGCAAAGATAATTACTCCAACCCGATAATTCTTACTCTTATCTTTGCGGATAAGATGAATAATCTTGACGAATCCCGCCCCCAGCAAATAGCACACCAAAAAAATGACTAAAAACATACCGAGATCAA
>CAYVVS010000029.1:0-5319 GCA_964454845.1 uncultured Candidatus Saccharibacteria bacterium | reverse complement strand
AGAACCTTGGAGCCGTCTTTGAGGTCTGTGGCTAATGCGGTCTCAACAACTTTTGTTAGATCAGCCTCGCTAGCTGCCAACACCGTATATTTTGCCTTAACATTAATTGTCGCATTCGTCGCCTCAGTGCCAACCGGCGGGTTTGATGACTGCGTGGTGGCGGTGGCAGTAAGAGTATCATCAAAAACCTTTTGATCTTCGCCAGCATCTTGCTTTAATTCCGTCAGTGCCTCAGCCTTAGAGCCTTCGAGCAACGTGTTCACAGCCGCATCGACATCAGACTGAGCCACCACTTTTATTTTCTTAGAAACACCACCAGTAGTCGTTCCCGTTCCAGAAACCCGAGACGACAAACCTACAACTGTAAATGATGCATTTGAGAAATTGTACTGATCGCCATTTTCGGCGGCCGTAATTGCCACCGATACAGCCTTGGAATTACATACAGTACCACCACCTGAGAACTCTCCCTCTGGTAAAGTTGCGGCGGCGTTGGTGACAAAAGTTTTACCAGCTGTGGTTACCTTTGTGCCAGCTGGGAGTGTACGCGAATTTGAATCTTCACAGTTTTTTAGCGCCACCGATCCAGTAGCTTTTGAACCAACATCTTTTTCCCCGGTTGCCTCTACGCTCTGAGATAAGTCTTTGGTAACCTCCAGCGTTTCAGCCGCCACAGAATTACCTGAAGTAGTACCACTAGTAACCAACGTAAACTGAGTGTTTACATCGCGCCGATCGGCTGCCGCCTGCACATTTACCGTTGCGGTTTGTACAAATGCCGAAAGTAGCCAAATAAGCAAAATTGCGCCAACAGCGGAGGCGCCGATCCATATCCACTTCTGGAATTTATTATAATTAGGCACTTTCCCGCGGCCATTCGATTTCGATTTCTTCGCCTTCTTGCTCTTGTTTCTTGCTGAAGCAGGTTCATCAAAACGCTGCACTGGCAGCTCGTCCTCGCGAGCCTTACTGGCTTCCTCTTCTGCCGCATCGGCAGCGAGAGGTGAGGCTAAAACTGCAGCTGTCGCGGCGGCTGATGCTGCGACCTTATCTCCTTTCGGCTCTGGATCGGCTTCTGGCACAACTGCTTCTGCTTTAACGTTTTTAGCCACCGGGATACCGACTTTACCAGCCAGTGCCGTTGCGCCTTTATCACCAGTCACCAATACCAACTCTTTTTTCTTAGAAGTCGCAGCTTTTTTGAGTAGCTTCAGATTCACTACACTTTGCAAGAGTGGCGAACGTGGCGGCACCACAATACGCACAGTATCAGACCCAGCTTTTTTCAGCTTAGTAATGGCTTCGGTAATCTCAGCGTCATGCTCGAGATAAATAATGCTGTCTTCTTTTTCTGCCATAAGAGGTTATGATTCTCATTATACAAGAAGTTACAGAATAAAAAAGAAACCCCCTCACTCGCGTGAAGAGGTAGAGTTTTCGCGTGCCCAACGCTCTCTTTCGCGTTGTGCACACTTATTGACGTAGCTGTAACCCCTGAAAAACCGCACCGTCCATAGCGGCACGCAATAGTACACAGCAAGAAAGAACAGCAACTGGTCGGGCGTGAAGGCAAAACGCCAAATCAGAAAGAGTATGGCGAGTACTACCGTTGTCTTGAAAGACAAGAGAGTCTGCTTACGGAAGGGTTCGGCGGGAACAGTACACGACTCCATGAGTACCTGCATGTTTGGCTTGGTAGCCCACGAAGCATACTCGCCCTCATACCAATTGCTCGTCTCACCGCTCAGCTTACGCCAGCGTCCATTCGAGAGAATCATCACTCCGACAATGCAGATAATACAAATTGCCAGCACGCTCACTCCAGTACTAGGTGCGAAAGATGTTTAATTATACAACTGTAATGCTATTGAGTCAATATACTATATCGAGAGAGTGCGACTGAGGCGCTGCAGAAGCTGCTCACCCTTAGCCTCGGTGCCAACAATGTCGAGAGCCAGATTGGCGAGCCCCATCGGAGTAATATCCTGCGGACTAGTGAGACGACCCGTATGATCGAGCACACGATTTACATCAGCCGGAGCGACAAAATCTATCTTGGGCTTACGGGCAAATGGCAGATCTTTGTACCACTCGGTTTGCAAAGCCTTTTTAATTTCGGGCAAACCAGAGCCACCCCCACACAACAAGATTCGATTCGGCAAGTGATCAAGTTCATCAAACTCTGAGAGCGACAACTCCACACCAGACAACCAGACCTCAACATCGGTTTCCAGCGCTTCCGTCACAGCTGATTCTTCAGCCTTTGCTAATGCACCAGCAGAATGCTCCAGTTTCAACTTTTCTGCCTCCTCGAAACTAACGCTCAGACTCTGCGCAATACGCTTGGTAAAACTACGTCCACCAATAGCAAACATCTTAGTGCCAACCACGCCGCCGTTATTCACCACGGCAATATCCGATGTGCCGCCGCCAATATCAATAAAAATTGCCGAAAACTCTGTGCTATCATCAGCGCCAACGCTTTTAGCCACAGCAAACGGTTCAGCAGCTATATTAATGAGGTTGAGATCGAGATCACGCGCCACTGATTGCAATGCGCCCAAATGCACCATTGGTGCAAAAGCCGTAAACACCGCAATCGAAACATCCTGACCCTGAAAACCAATCGGATTCGTAACCCGATAACCGTCAATTGTGACATCTACCACTGCCGCATTCACCAGTTTTACCTGCATGTCGTTACTGCCAGTTTCCCAAGAAAGCTGATCTCGAACTTTATCGAACGCCGTGCGCTGAACGCGTTCAATAATGTCTTTGAGCTCAACCATATCAATCTGCACCTCTGGCCGCGCTCGACGATAACTTACCGTAGTGCTCATGCCTTTGACGAGCTCACCAGCAATACCAATCACCGTATTACGAGCCACCACACCTGACATCTTCTCTGCTGCTCGCAACGCTTTGTCGCAATTATCAACTACACCAGCTATGTCGGTCACAGCTCCACCAGCCATGTCAGTAAGTCGCTGGCGCTGCTTCGCGGCACCGATAATCTCCACGTGATCACCCTTCACTTCTCCAACCAAAGCCTTAACGTACTCTGTACCAATATCTAAAGACACAATGTAAGGATCCTGCTTTGCGGCAGAACCTAAGTTCGTATTTTTCCCAAATTTAGGAATTTTTGGAAGCTTAAGCGCCATATAGTTCCTATTCTACCATGCCAAGTTTCTTCTTGAAAAAAGCTGATGCATAGGAGATAATTGCGCCAGTTTTGCACCTTTACTGAAGGGAACAGCTATGCACAGCGATAGCTATAACTACCACTCCGGTGAAGACCCACCCGTGGTTCGTGAAGCCAAGTGGCTGCTGGATCAAGTGGCCTACTGGCTCCTAGGCTGGTGGCTGCTCATCATGAAGTACTACTGGCCGAGCACCGCTCGGGCTATCAACAACGTGCCCAACGCCATGTCTGTCGCCCGCATCATCGTGTCGCCTTTCGTGGCTTACCAACTCGGTGCCGCTATCTGGAATTCTGAGACCAATTCGGCTTGGATGTGGCTTGGCGTCACCGCCGGGCTCATCATCCTGGATGGGCTCGATGGGCCTTTGGCTCGTCGACTCAACGCAGTTTCCGACTTCGGCAAGGCGATTGACCCAGCCGCGGACAAGGTCTTGATTCTGGTGCTCGCCATCACCTACCTGGTGCTGACCTGGCATCTGCAGGGCTGGCTGGTGTTCCTGCCACTGCTTGGCGCACTTGGATGGGTCATCTGGATTGAAATCAAGTTGGTTCTGATTGCTCGCGATACCAAGTCGGCCGTGGACACGCTCGGCGATGCCGAGTTGCCTGGTGCAAATGTCTTCGGCAAGATCAAGTTCAGCATCCAGTCGCTTTCTTTCGTGCTGGCCTACATCTTCATCATCGTCTTCCCCGACTCAGCAGTTGGTGCGCTGTGGCTCACTAGCACGTTGATCATCGCCCGCTATTTCGCCGACAAGAGCCTGCACCTGCATCGTGTGGACCTCTGGAACTTTCAGACTACCGCGCGTAAGCGTGACCTGAAGATTCCCCAGACCCGCTCGCTGCATGAGCTCAAGCGCTGGGCACGTCGTCACACTCTCAATCAGGAGGCATCATGAAGGCAAAACTGAAGCTCATCTGCATCACGACAGCAGCTACGGGCGCACTGATTGCGCTCGGTGCCATCGCCGCCGCTTTCGGCACCGGCCTGGCATCGGCGGATCTGCCCACCGCTCAAAAGGCATGAGCCGAAGCTAAGTAAACGTTTTCACAACTCAAGCAACAGGAGGAAGCCATGAAGAGGCGTATCGGTGTCACCCTGACACTCGTCGGGGTGACAGGACTGGCCTGGTGGTTACTGAGGCGACTGGTGGGCTACGCACTGGAGGACTACTGATGCCTAAGCGACTGGCCCTGGCGGCACTCGCGATCGGTGGGCTGTCATGGCTCGTCTACAAGGCACTCAGATGGGCGGCTGACGCCGAAGAGGAATGGCGTCGCTGGGTATGACTAGATCTACAGCCAGTTCGGGAGGTAGACCATGAGGCGCCCTTACAGATCGTTCCTGGTTGGACTCAGCCTAGCGGCAGGACTCTGCTTCGCTGGCTTGCGCTGGCTTACCAATCAGATGCGAGATTCCGAGACTGACAGCTAGTCTCACCTACCCACACGTTCACGCGTGTGGGTCTTTTTTATTCAAGAACGGCTTTTATGCGACGTACGCCTGCCGATGAGCTCTCTTCTTTTAGGATGCGGAATATACCGAGCTCACCAGTGCGCGGCACATGCGGGCCACCACAAATTTCACGACTATACCAATCTCCCGCGGCGTCTCCAACCGTATACACCTTAACGATATCTGGATATTTTTCACCAAAAGCACCAAGCGCACCAGCTTCAAACGCCTCGCCTTTGCCCATCTCCACAAAACTCACTTCTAAATTACGAGCAATCACATCATTTACAATGCGCTCAACTTCAGCGATTTGCTCTGGAGTCATTTTTTCGGCATGCGAAAAATCAAACCGCAAACGCTCAGGCGTAATGTTGCTACCTCGTTGCATTACATGATCACCAAGAACATTACGTAATGCGCGATACATCAGGTGGGTGGCAGTATGATACTGCACGGTTTTTGCCGAATGATCCGCTAAACCGCCCTTAAATTGGCCAGCTGTAGCGGTGCGCGAACGGTCTTTTTGCTCGTCCAAAAGTCGGTTAAATTCATCATGCCAATTGCCTGCTACTGGCACACCTTCTTTTTCGGCTTCTTCCAAGCTCAGTTCAGCTGGGAATCCGTACGTATCAGAAAGCTGGAAAATAAGCTTGCCCGT
>CAYVVS010000028.1:0-5463 GCA_964454845.1 uncultured Candidatus Saccharibacteria bacterium | reverse complement strand
AACCTCATCATAGCGCTCGGTACAGGAATTGCTGATAACTTTGAAATTGAAAAATTGCGCTATAACCGCATCATCATCGCAACCGACGCCGATGTTGACGGTGCACACATTCGCACGCTGCTCTTAACATTCTTCTTCCGACATATGCCTCAAGTTGTTGAAGGTGGGCATATTTATATCGCTCAGCCACCTTTGTATAAGATTTCTGTTGGGCGTGAGAAGCACTACGCCTATAACGATGCCGAGCGTGACTCAATTCTTGCCGACCTAGAAGAAAAACATAAGGCCAAGGCCAGCGCTAAGGGTAAGGCGAAGGCTGTAGTTGCTGATGCTGCAGAAGCAACAGCCGATGTTGAAACGGCTGCTGATTTAGCGGAACTTGCGAGCTCCCAAAATTCCACAGCTGAGGTTGGTGAGGTTTCTACGCAAGAAGTTGTTGAGGCCACCGGGGTAAAAATTCCTGGCCTCACGATCCAGCGCTATAAGGGTCTTGGTGAGATGAATGCCGATCAGCTACGTGATACCACCATGGACCCCGAGCATCGCCTGATGCTGCAGGTTACCGTAGAGGACGCCGAAAAAGCTGATACTATTTTTACCAAATTAATGGGTGATGAAGTGAGCTTGCGCAAGAACTTCATTCAAACCCACGCCAAGTCAGTAACGAATATCGATTTCTAGGATTATTATGGACGACAACACTACACCAGCCGAAAATATCAACAGCGCCATCAAGCAGGGAGACTTAGGCGTAATCCGTCCGCAATCAATCGAGGTTGAGATGGAGAAGAGCTATCTCGAATATGCGATGTCGGTAATTGTTTCGCGTGCTTTGCCAGATGTTCGAGACGGCTTAAAGCCAGTGCATCGTCGTATTTTGTACGCTATGCAGACCATTGGTTTGCGTTCGAGCGCAAAGTATCGTAAGTCGGCCAACATTGTTGGTGAAGTACTTGGTAAGTACCATCCTCACGGCGACTCTTCTGTGTACGATGCGATGGTACGTATGGCCCAGGACTTTAGTTTGCGCTATCCGATGGTTGATGGTCAGGGTAACTTTGGCTCGGTTGACGGTGATGGTGCAGCAGCCTATCGATATACCGAAGCCCGTATGACGAAAATTGCCGAGGAAATGCTGACAGATATCGACAAAGACACGGTTGATTTTATGCCCAACTACGATGGCTCACAGCGTGAACCACGCGTTTTGCCAGCAAAATTGCCGAACCTCCTCTTAAACGGTGTGCAGGGTATTGCGGTGGGGATGGCTACGAATATTCCAACCCATAACTTGCGCGAAGTGGTTGATGCAATAGTAGCGATTATTGATAACCCAGAGGTTACAATTGATGATTTAACCAAAATTGTAAAAGGCCCAGACTTTCCTACCGGCGCTACAATTTATGACGATGGCGGGATTGCTTCGGCGTATGGTACGGGTCGAGGCAGTATTACCATGCGCGCTGTCGCCGAGATAGTTGAGTCAAAAAAAGGTCGTCAATCAATTTTAGTTACCGAAATTCCGTACCAAGTAGTACGTTCTAATCTTGTTTCTAAAATGGCGGAGTTAGTGCGAGATAAAAAAATTGTTGGTATTGCTGATATCCGCGATGAAAGCTCTGAGCGCGAGGGCAACCGCATTGTAGTCGAGCTTAAGAAGGATGCCTATCCGCAGAAAATTTTGAACCAACTCTATAAGTACACGGCAATGCAGACGGCTTTCCATGTTAATATGCTGGCATTGGTCGATGGCATACAACCGCGCATCTTGAACCTAGAGATGGTGCTTCGTTATTTCTTAGACCATCGCAAGATCGTGGTTCGCCGCCGCACCGAGTTCGAGCTTAGGAAAGCCGAAGCTCGTGCGCACATTTTAGAGGGTCTGTTACGTGCACTCGATGAGATCGACGCGGTGATTACGACAATTCGCGAGAGTGAAACTCAGGAAGAAGCTCGCACGAATCTCATGCAGCGCTTTGAGCTCTCAGAGATTCAAGCTAATGCAATTCTGGCTATGCAGCTGCGTACCTTGGCGGGCCTTGAACGCAAGAAGATTCAAGACGAACATGACGAGTTGCAAAAAACTATTGCTGCACTCAAGGAGATTCTTTCTAGTGAGGCCAATATTCTTAAAGTTATTCGCGAAGAGCTTGTCGAAGTTCGTGAAAAATACGGCGATGATCGCCGTACACAAATTGAACGCAAGGCTGTGGGCAACTTCTCCGAAGAGGATTTGGTGCCAAACGAAGATGTGATTGTTACTATCACTCACGGTGGTTATATAAAACGAATGCCGTCTGACACATATAAAAGCCAGGGCCGTGGCGGTAAGGGCATTATGGGAATGACCACTAAAGAAGAGGACGTGGTAGAGCATGTTATTAAGACGAAGAATCACAATTGGCTCCTATTCTTTACCTCGCAGGGCCGTGCTTTCCGAGTAAAAGTATACGAAGTTCCTGCAGCCAGCCGTATCGCTAAGGGCGTCTCGATAGTAAATATCCTCAATCTTGCTCCAGAAGAAAAGGTGACCAGCGCGATTTCGCTCACCAAGGAAGAAGCCGCCCAGTACCTCTTCATGGCTACCAGGCAGGGCACCATCAAGAAGACCAAGATTGTTGATTTTGCCAACATTCGTTCTACTGGCATCATCGCTATTAAGCTAGACAAAGGCGATGAGCTTGCCTGGGTGAAGAAATGCTCGGATGGTGATGATATTATCCTTTCAACCTCCAAGGCGCAGGCGTTGCGTTTCGGCCAGGAGGCTGCTCGTCCAATGGGTCGCGCCACTCGTGGTGTTCGAGGCATGCGTCTGCGGGCTGATGATCGTGTGGTAGGAGTAGATATAGTCGGTAAGGACGAAGGGTTGATGCTGGTAACTTGTGCGAATGGCTATGGTAAGCTTACGAAGACCAATCAATTTACTAAGCACGCACGTGGCGGTGTAGGCATTAAAGCAGGTGTTGTAACGGCTAAAACTGGCGAAGTTATCGATTCGCGTGTTATCCGCTCGCGTGATGATGATTTATTGATCATTTCTAAGCAGGGCCAGGTAATTCGGTTACGCCTTAAGGACATTTCGGTAATTGGTCGCGCCACTCAGGGTGTGCGCATCATGAAGATGAAGGAAGGCGATACAGTGGCTTCACTTGCACTCATGGACGCTGCCGGTGACCCAGAGCTCACAGAATAGCTAGGCTATTCGCCTGCACCGCTTTAGCGTAAGATAGAACCATAAAAGGTTTCCGCGGTGATTCACAAAACAGTTCATAGTTTAAAGAAATTACCAAGACGAGTGCGTACGCGTCTTAGTCACCACTTGGCTTCACCGGCAGTACTTGTCAAAGATCTGGGTATCGACGAAGGGGATGTGGTTTTGGAGCTGGGAAGTCCGGTGGGGTTTTTCGGTGCGGCTGCGTTGAAGGCTGTTGGAAGGCCGGGTAAGGCAATTATTGCTGGCGCTAATGAAGACTCATTGGAGCGCGTAGATTACTTAAAGCGCTACGGGCAGTTTGAAACCACGCTCTTGGCTGATGTTTTGCTGGGTCGGGCGCTCTCGCACCAAAGCGTGGATTGGATTTTGCTGACAAACGTTTTGTCGTCATCTCTCAATCCAGACCATTTTTGTTTATCGGTTACACAATACGCCAAGCCGGGTGCGAGGGTAGTGTTGCTAGACTGGCAATCTCGTGGCGGAACAGGTGCCGGGCCTTTAGCAGATCGTCGTGTGAGCCAGGAAAAGGCGATTCACTTAATGCAGTCTTGCGGCATGGTGTTTGAGCGTACGTTAGCAACACCGGGCTATCAGTACGCATTGGTCTTTCGCATTAAGCGTTAGTTTTTCAGGCAAACATGCGACAAGCCTATTCGGCTTGAGGTACAATAGTATGTAAAGGAGTTGCACAGGAATGGTTTCGGAATATCTTTATATACCACTTATCACGTGGCTGATTGCACAAATGATTAAGTTTGGCATCGCAGTTTTGCAGGGTAAGTATCGTCCAAGCTTGTTATTCTCATCTGGAGGTATGCCAAGCGTACACTCGGCAACGGTGGCTTCACTTGCAACGGTGGCTTTGATCGAAGGTGGGCCAACTAGTCCACTCTTTGGCATTACGGGTGTTTTTGCGGCTATCGTTATGTACGACAGCTTAGGCGTTCGTCGAGCAGCGGGCGAGCAGGCCAAGGTGCTCAACTTATTAATTGAAGATCTCTCTACAAATGGGGCTGTAAAAACCCCGAAAAAATACGGGCATTTAAAGGAGATTCTCGGTCATCGCCCACTTGAAGTGGCTATTGGCTTAATGCTCGGTGTTGCAGTATCTGCGTTGCTGCTTGGTAACACACTGTTGATGCGTGCCAGCTGGCTTATGACCACACCCTCAGCTTTAGCTCGCTGGATACAGTTGGGCTTGGCAGTCTTTTTGATTCTTTCGGGGATTATTGCTTACTTTTGGGCTCGTACACGCTCATCGCGTAAGCTGGCTCGCTATCGTCCATTCTTGAAGCAGATTCTTATTTCTAACTTGGTAGTTGCTGCGATATTTTTCGGCTTGGTATTTCTGCAAACTCAAGGGGTGCGCACCTATGACGCTTGGCTGTTTGTGGCCCTAGGTTTATTGGTGTTTTTCTTCTGGCATGCCGTCCTTTGGTATATGCTTTTGGTCGACGGAAAACTACGCTCCAGTATCGCGGATGTCTCGGTGCAAGCACGTAAACAAAAGTGGATGAAGCCAAAGCGCAAAAAAGCTCGGGCAGCTCGTCGGGCTGCAAAGCGTAAGTAAGCCGCATTTTCAGATAAAAACCTTGGCTTTCTCTCTTGACAGCACAGGGCTTTATGCCGTAAACTGTTTGGAGGTAGTTCGTTTGTAACGACTTTTCAAAAAGCAAAACATGGTTCTTCTTCGAAGAAATAAGAGCCGTTGTTTTTTTCTGACGTTGACAACTACTGAACTTTGACAAGTTACTTGTGTCAGTTTAACAAAGAGTATTTAAACTTCTTTATGTTCGTATGACAGGATTCAAATCTGCACATTCGGTGGTATCGTTCCGATGTGTAGCTAAACTTTAACGATATAGCATACTTTTGTATGTTGTGTATGAGAGTTTGATCCTGGCTCAGGATGAACGCTGGCGGCATGCCTAATACATGCAAGTCGTACGCAATCACTTTATTCGCTCGCAGCCGTGGAATTTCCACAATTGCGAGCGGAATATATGAGTGATTGAGTGGCGGACGGGTGAGTAACACGTTGGTACCTGCCCCAAAGTGGGGAATAACTGCCCGAAAGGGTAGCTAATACCCCATAGTCTTATGCTAGTCATAAGTAAAGCTTCGGCGCTTTGGGAGGGGCCTGCGTCTGATTAGCTAGTTGGTTGAGGTAATGGCTCACCAAGGCGACGATCAGTAGCTGGATCGAGAGGTTGACCAGCCACACTGGGACTGAGATACGGCCCAGACTC
>CAYVVS010000027.1:0-5505 GCA_964454845.1 uncultured Candidatus Saccharibacteria bacterium | reverse complement strand
TTGTGAGATGAAATAAATACGGTTCCGCCACCAGCACGAAAATCTTCTAGTACCCGGTAGACTTCATTCTGGAAAAGAGGGTCCAAACCTTGCGTTGGCTCATCAAGTATCAGCACTTTTGGAGTACCGATGAGGCCTAAAATTATATTCAGCTTTTGCCGATTACCAGTGGATAGCACTTTAACGCGCCGATCAAGGTCGAGCGAGAACTGTTTGAGTAACCCTTCGTAATCCCCAGCCCCACCGCGCAAGTTTTTAACATACTCGATATGTTCGCGCGCCGTCCAGCGGTCCACTAAATGATTATCGCTAGCGATGTAACCGATGTCGCGCTTCACTGCTACGCTCTCGCGTTGAGCATCGTGTCCAAGCACCCGAATCTCACCCATATTGGGCTCCAAAAAGTTCATCAAGCAACGAATCGTCGTCGTCTTTCCGGCCCCATTAGGCCCTAAAAACCCAAAAATCTCACCCTTACTCACACTAAAAGAAACGTCCTCAACCGCAGTATGTTGCCCAAATTTCTTTGTGAGACCAGATATTTCGATTGCTTGAGCGGCCATCGCTTATTTTTCCTTTTTTGCGAGCTTTACCTCTGGCTTCTTCTCGTCCACTTCGCGCTCCACAGAGATGATACATTCGCTAGCAAGAGCAACAATTGCGCCAACTGCAGCTAAAACCGGCACCAACAGAGCACCAACCACCCCAACAGTAAGTGGAAACTCTGCAATTATTTTTCCCTTTTTATCTTTCACCATAATTTTGCGAACATTACCTTCATTCACCAACTTCTTGAGTTTGGTCATAATGTCTTCGCCAGAAATTTTGAATTCTTCAGTACGCTGCTGCGCCATAATTTACCTCGCTCTCTACATACAATTATACTCCTGTGAGCAACGCTGCGTGATACAATATTCTTGATGAGCATAAGAGTAATAAAGAATTTTTCAGCCCTCGCCACTACCCCTTTACGGCGAGATGCACTTGAGATTGCCGAAGCCGGCTATCACTCAATAGATTTGCGCACTATGTTTTCCGAAAAGCTCACCATAGTGGGTGACCACCTTGTAATTGATGGTAAACGATTTGCACTCTCTAATTATAAGAACATTTACGTTGTCGGCGTTGGAAAAGGGAGCGGTCTGGCCGTAGAAGGTATTGGTAAAGTTCTAAAGCAACGAGTCACAAAGGGCTATGCTATAGATATCCACCGACGCATTGTGCGTAAAATTCGTGTGTTTACAGGCACACATCCGCTTCCGAGCGAGCAAAACATCGCTGCAACCAATAAGATTATCGAACTCATGAAATCTGCCACCAAAGACGATCTCGTCATCACCGCAATCTGTGGTGGTGGCAGCTCACTGTTTTGCCAACCTGCCGGTCTCACCTGCGTTGAATTACAGCGTGTTTCTAACTACCTCTTAAAGGCCGGTGCCAGCATCCAGGAAATTAACACAGTTCGCAAACACCTTTCACACATTCATGGCGGCTTCTTTGCAAAATACGCCTACCCCGCTACGGTACTCGCCATGATCATTTCTGACGTCCCAGGTGATGATCTTAATTTTGTAGCTTCTGGCCCCACAGTTCTCGATAGGACAACTAAGGCCGATGCCGAAAAAATTGCCAAGCGCTATCGCCTCACCGGGCTCAAGTTTACCGAGACTCCGAAAGATCAAAGGTTTTTCAAAAATATTACCAACATTATGATTGCCAACGGCTCACAAGTGGTGGAAGCCATGTCCGCAAAAGCTCGTGAACTCGGCTATACACCAAGAGTTTACTCTAAAAAAGTTGCCGAAACTGCAAAAGGGCTCGGACCAAAGCTTGCCAAGAACGTAAAACCTGGTGAAGTTTTACTCGGCTGTGGCGAAACCCAAGTCCACGTCACTCATCCTGGTCGTGGCGGACGCAACCAAGACGTTGCACTCTCAGCAACCAATCACTTACCCAAAAATACCGTAGTGATATCCTGCGCCAGTGACGGAAAAGATAACGAGCCCGTAGCCGGAGCTATCATGGACAACCCAACTGGCTTCGCCGCACTCAAAAAGGCCCGTATTGATGCCGATGAAGCCGTGGAGATGAATGCTGGCTGGAAAGCTCTAAAGACAGTCGGTGCGCATCTAAAAACCAGGAAAACCACTGCCAATATTTCTGACTTCATGATTGCATTGAGGGCGAAATCATGAAAATTACCGACATTCGTGCGCTACAGATACTCGACTCGCGAGGCACACCAACCATTGAAGTTCGACTGACCGCAGAGAGTGGCGCAAACGCTACATACAGCGTTCCAGCCGGTGCCAGCAAAGGTGAAAATGAGGCTATGGAATTGCGCGATGGTGATGCGCTATACCACGGCCAAGGAGTCCAAAATGCCATTGCGCTAATTGACTCTCAACTCAAGCCCGAAATCCTGCGCAGAGATTTTAGCGACCAAAAGAACTTTGATGACTGGCTGCAAACGGTGGATCCATCCCCACAAAAAATTGAGCTGGGGGGCAACACTACTCTCGCCCTTTCTGGCGCTTTTGCACATCTAGCTGCGCGCGAACAAAAACTTGCCCTGTGGGAATATTTCCAAAATATTTCTGGCAATAAGCCCGCCTTTCCGCACATTTTTGCCAACCTCGTAAATGGTGGCAAACACGCACCTGGCTTGGACATACAAGAATTTATGGTTGTACCTAAAAGCACTACACCCTCACAGGCTGTCGCCCAAATTTACGACTTCCACGCCGAACTACAAAAAATGCTCGTCCAAAAATATGGTCCGTCAGCAAAGCTCGTGGGAGACGAAGGCGGCATGGCCCCGTCCGGAGCAAAAGCTGAAGATATATTAGAGATGATGCATGAATTGCGCCAAAAAACTGATGCCATTGCGATTGCGCTAGATGTAGCAGCATCAAGCTTTTATTCCGGCGGTAGCTACACATTTGAAGGCCAAAAGCTCTCAAGCAAGGATTGGAGTGCCCGACTTTCCGGACTGGCCAGCAAATATGGCATTGCAAGCCTCGAAGACCCATTTGCAGAAGTTGATGAAGAAGCCTTTATTAATTATGCCGCAACCCACCCGACTGGCTTGATTGTCGGTGATGATATAACGGTTACCGATGCAAAGCGCATCGCAGATCTAGCTGAAAAACAAGCCATTCGTGGTGTTATCATAAAGCCCAACCAAATTGGTACAATCTCCCAAGCCATCCAAGCAATTACCACTGCCCAAAAGCACAAACTATCTGTTATCATTTCGCACCGGTCTGGCGAAACCAATGACCATCTCATTATTGATCTAGCTTACGGCTTTGCAGCAGACGCCGTAAAAATCGGCGCTCCACGCCGAGGAGAAAGAGTCGAAAAGTATAACCGTCTACTTGAGATAGAGGCGCATTTAGCATGAGTTCTATCGCTTTCTTTGACGTCGCGGATAATGATAAGGAATACGTAACAAAGGCTTTCCCTGAAGCGATTATTAGCGCCGAACCACTGTCTGATGAGACCGTTAAGCTAGCTGCAGGTTGCGAAATTATCTCAATCTTTGTAACCTCAAGCGCATCATCCTCGGTAATAGAAAAATTACCCAAGCTAAAATTTATCGCCTGCCGTTCAACTGGCTACGATAACGTTGACCTTGCTGCCACCCACAAACGCGGAATTCTTACTGCCAATGTACCGAGCTATGGAGAAAATACAGTTGCCGAGTATGCCTTTGCACTACTTCTTGCATTGGCACGCAAAATCCCCCAAGCAATTGAGCAAGTACGCGATGGCGAGATTGATACCCACGAACTAAGCGGTATCGACTTGGCAGGAAAGACGTTGGGCGTTGTAGGTACAGGACGCATTGGCTCACACGCCATCTCTATTGGTCGTGGTTTCGGCATGAAAGTAGTTGGGTTTGATCCTTTTCCACGATTAGAACTCGAGGGCCAGCTTGGTTTTTCTTATGTAGACTTTCGTGAGCTCATTAAAACAAGTGATATTATTACTATTCATGCGCCTCTGAGTAAAACCACCCACCACCTGTTTGATGCGTCGGCTTTTCGAGCTATGAAGCCAACTAGCCTACTTATCAATACATCCCGCGGCGAGATTATTGATACTGACGCACTCACTATGGCGCTGAACTCACAAAAAATCGCTGGAGCCGCGCTTGATGTTATTGAAGGCGAAGAGCTTCTCGACTCGCAACATGAACTGCAAATAATCCGCCAGCACAAATCAAAAAAGAAACTTCAGCTAGCTGCAGAAATTGCTGCGCTCGAAAAGCTTCCTAATGTGATTATTTCTCCGCATAACGCCTTCAACACAGCCGAAGCGGTCGGTCGAATTTGGCAAACTTCACTAGATAATATCCGCAGCTTTCAGGCGGGCAAAGCACAAAATCTAGTCGAGCCCAAGAAGGTCTAAGCGGTCTTGCGCTTTGGCAATCGAGCTGTCGCGGCAAGCCCGAGTGCCCCTAAAATAGCGATTGCTATAAATGAGTATGTCAGTGCTTGTGCGCGAGCTTCAGCGTTAATCTGCACTACCTCTGCAGCCGCAGCTGGATCTTCGTCCTGCAGCTCACTTTGTAATGCTGCATCACTTACCACCTGAGCCTGTGTTTGGAGGGCGTTTTCATATTGCTGCTTTTGTGAGCTTGTAAGCACTGTATTCTCGGTAATTAATTGAGAGCTAATTGAGATAAGGAATCCTGTTAGAGCCACCCCCGCAATCGCGGTCCCAAGTGACATGCCGAGATTTTGAAAAGTAGACATAAGTCCGGAAGTTTCGCTCGACTGCTCTTTGGTAACTGAAGACTGCACAAGATTTTGTAATTGAGAACTAATAAGCCCTAGGCCAATACCGGCAAGAGCCAGAGAAAGAGGGAAAGTCGGATCTGAAGCGATGTCGCGAGAGCGAAAAGCGATCACTAATACACCAGTCAAAATAAGTAGGTAACCTACGCGAATTATATCTCGTGGATCATAACGCTTAGCGAGCGACCCTCCCTTGGCGGCGGCCAAAAGTAAACACAGCGAGAGCGGCAACAATACAAAGCCTGTTTGAAACGCTGACATCCCCTGTTGAATCTGCAAGAACAAAGCCATCACATACATCAACCCGCCCAACACGAATTGCTGTGACAAAATTGTGAGAGTTCCGCCACTAACCGCCGGGAGCTTAAAGAGATCTAAGTTAACGAGCATATCCTTACCTTGCTTGGCGCGCAAACCTTCCCATAACGCAAACAGCACCAGCACTCCAATACCTAGAGCTATTCCAACTATGGCCGGAGAAATTCCGCCAACTTCAAAGGTGATACCTGCAATTGAAAAATTCTGACGCGCCTGCAGCAAACCATAAGTACCCGCCATGAGAATCCCTTGTACCATAAGCCCCAAGCCGGCAACCGATAAGACTACACCAACTACATCAAGTTTTATTTTTGGTCCGTCCAATTTCACATCTCGAATCAAGCCTTGCTGAACTAATATCCAAATCACCACCAAAACTTCT
>CAYVVS010000026.1:0-5631 GCA_964454845.1 uncultured Candidatus Saccharibacteria bacterium | reverse complement strand
CTAAAAGAGATGTTCGCAATTTGGTAGCGAGCAGCCTCAGAGACTCAAAACTTTACGGAGAGCCTTAGTCGAGAGCGCCATCCTTTCTCATGCACGAGAAAAGCATAATACCAATCGCAAATCAGGTTAGATTATACCGTTGAATCTGAGAAAAGTAAAGCCGGAACACTGCTTAGCGTTTAAGAGCTATAGCAACTTGTCTCTTGCTGAGGCGGCGTGAGTATACCAAGATACCAAGCGCCACAGCTGGGATTACCAACAATAGCTCGCCGCCAGTTGCCGGCGTACGTCCACTTGGGGGAGCAACCTGTGGCGTTACAGAAGTCGTAACGGAAGGACTTGGGCTTGCTGGGGCCGTTGGTGAAGGGGTCGCACTTGCACTTGTGCTTGGTGCAGTGCTAACACTAGATGAAGGACTTGCAGACTCTGTCGTGCTTGCTTGCTGGCTCTGATCCGACTTCTGCTGCTCTTGCGCTTGGCGCTGAGAGTTTCCATACGCAAAAGTTGCAGCTACAATCAGGATGATTACTGCGATTGCTAGCACAATCTTTACCACTGAATTTTTGAGAACCATTGGTCACTCCTAACGGGCTTGTGTGGAAAAGCCTATAAAAACATACTACTTACTTAAATTCTAGAGTTCCTCATCCTGCCTTGCAAGCATAATTGTTTTGCCCAAAGTAGTTAAGCTCAGGTATCATACTGTTATGGAGCGACTCAAAAAAGAAGTTATCGCTATAGATATTGGCGGCACAAAAGTGCGTATTGGCCGCGTAGACGGCCATGGTCGGATCTCTCAGTTTGTAGATTTTCCAACCCCTGCAGCAGAAGCTGACATGCTCGCTAAAACTAGTGCCGCCATTTATGATCTAAATGAACGAATCGAACCCATCGCTATCGGCATTGCCTCACCAGCACAAATCGACCGCAGCAAAGGTACGATTGGCCCTTGTACTCATATTCCGACCTGGAAAAAACTCCCCATTGTAGCTGCACTTACTAAAGAGTTCGGCTGTCCTGTAATTCTAGAAAACGATGCAACCCTTGGCGGGGTCTGCGAGGCGCTCGTTGGAAGTGGCCGCAAATACCGCTATGTACTCTACGTGACAATTTCTACCGGCATCGGTTCAGCCCTTATTCTAGATGGCAAGCCCCTCCCTGGCCCTTATAACCCACAGGGCGGTCAGATGATCTTAGTGGATCATGTCTCGAATCCTCTATACGGTAGTTTTGAGTATCTAGCCAGTGGCAAGGCAATCGTCCGTGAACACGGAAAGATTGCTGCAGATATCCGTTCCAAAGCCACATGGAATCAGATTACACGCCCCTTGGCGCAAGGGCTCCACAACCTCATCGTAGCAACGAATCCCGAAGTAGTTGTGCTAGGCGGCGGTGTATCGCGCCACTACAAACGTTTTATTACCCCACTCAAAAAACACCTAGCAGAACTTGCGTATACCCCTAAATTTCCACTGCCCCCAATCGTTCAGGCAAGTAACGTTGAGACTGCCCCACTGGTTGGTGCCGGCCTCATTGCTCATGCCGCACGCCAGAGATAAAAGTGCTATTATGGTGAGTAATGAGGGTGGGCACGAAAAATCGAGCACTACGTATTATGGAAGATTTTCCTTCTTATACGTTTTCTGCGGATGAAGAATTTTATTTTGATGCCGCTACCGAGCATATTTACTATGATGAACAAGCGCTTCACACTCCCCGCGGACAAATCAGCCTACTGCACGAAATTGCCCACGCCGAACTAGCCCATTTTGACTACCGTACCGACTTTGAGCTCTTTGCAATGGAATCTCAAGCCTGGATGAAAACCCGTACACTTGCAAAACATTATAAGGTGCCATGTTCAGACAGTTTTATTCAGAACTGCCTGGCTAGCTATGGTAAATGGGTAGAAGCACGCAGCACCTGCCCTACCTGTACCAATTTTTCTCTTCAGGAAAATAAGACCACCTATCGCTGCTTTTCGTGTCTAACTCGCTGGCATATCGCAGAGGGCACCGAGGCCAGCATTCGACGCGTAAAACTTGATGACTAACAACAAAACACCCCGCAAAATGCGGGGTGTTTTGTCTGTGGAAGATTAGCTCCCTAGTAGTGGAAGCTTTAAGCTTCTTTTTTCTTACGAGCCTGGCCACCCTTACGACCTGCTTCACGAGCAAGTTCTGGGTTAGCAGCAAAGCCACCACCTGTGCTTTTCTTACCACCAAGTGCACCGATACGAACGTAAAACGTCTTACCGTAGCGCTTGCGGTTAGTTTCAGCAGCCTTAAGGCCGCCCATCTTTGTTCCTGGCATAGCGTTCTCCTTGATAATTACTTTCAAGTGAGTAGCTAGCGCTTGGCCGACCCTCCACAGTCAGCACTATTACTCTGTCAAAACCACTCCGGTAGACCCTCAAATGTTTGAAGTGACTACCGAAGTGGTAATGGTTATACTCTATCAGCTTATGCTTAAACTGTCAATGGTTTTGAGTCAAGTTTTTCGGTGAGTTCCCCTACTCGCTCCAACACCATATAAGGAAGCAGCGACCGGTCAGGCGAGCAGAGCCAGGCAAAGAAACATTGCCAGCAGCGTCTTTCGCATAGATATCATAGGTGTAGAGCGTATTTGGCTGCAAGTTGTAATCTTTGAAACTAGCAGTTGTCGTGGTGCCGAGCGACTCATTGTTACGTTTTACTTCGTATCTCACAACCCCAATATTGTCGTAGCTAGGTGTCCACGAAAGGTTGGTGAAGTAGGTGAACTTGAGGGCATCAAACTCAATCTTGCCTTTCGCGTTTGTTGGCTGAGACGGCTTGGTGGTATCGGGGGTTGGTGTTGGTGTTGGCGTAGGAGTGGTGGTTGGTGTTGGGGTTGGCGCAGCCTGAGTAGTCCCAGTAGCTGCAGCGCCTGCGCTTGAGTTGCCGGCAGCGTCACGAGCGACAACTTTGTAGCTATAGCTGGTTGAGACAGCAAGGCCGGTGTCAGAAAAGCTAAGGGCAGTACCAGAGTAGATCTGAGCACCATTACGAGTTAGAACATAACCCGCTACTCCTACATTGTCAGTAGCTGCAGGCCATGACAAATTAACTTGTGAAGTAGATGTAGCCGAGGCCGAAAGCGATGATGGGCCAGATGGCGCAGTAGTATCTGGAGTTGGTGTTGGTGTGGCAGTAGTAGTTGTAGTGGTAGTTGTTGTTGGAGTGGAGGTAGCTGGGTAGATTACGCCTCGAACGGGTGTAGTGCCTGCCGGAACGCCTATGGCTGCTGCAACATCAGACGGTAAAGCCTTCCCCTTTTGGGTGGCTGCCAGTGAGTCTGTCTTGAGGCGAAAATCTTGTCCTGCCCTATCCACAAATGGATTAGGCGGGGTATCGCCAGTAACCTGTATGGCGTTAGCGTCCCAAGGCTTCCCGCTTGCAGACTGCAGTAGGGCTGGGGTCTTAAGCTCCGATGTTGCCCAGCGATATAGATTCTGGGTCGATTTATGATAATAAGCGTTGTAATCGATTGCCGAAAAGTAGTCGGGAGAGAGTGTGTTTGGCGCAAACGGTATACCATTTTGCCCAAAATTGTTGAGCCTAGCCGCCCCATTCAAGCCAGGTTGGCCGACGATTAAGTTGTTCACAAACTCTACGCGATTAGTGTTCGGGCCTGGGCTAGCTACACGACAATTAGCTGACAGGCCAGCATTTGCACATAATTGTGTAACCGCGGCAGCTTCTTGTGCACTCGTATATGGCCAGGTCTCGCCTTTATCCGGAGCTGGACGATCGTCGTCCATTATCCAAGTAGCCTCTACATTTCCCCCGTCTTTGTTGATGATTGTGTTGTTATACACTTTCGTTTCAGAAGAAAATACCTGAATTCCAGCCGTCCGGTTATCGTATACTAAGTTATTTGCAATAATACCCTTGCTAGATATCTCGTAGAAGATGCCTGGCCCGGCGTTATTGCGGACAACATTATTTACCATCACTGCGTTCGAACAATCGATATCACACCACAAACCACCGCCGCGTCCTTGAGTGTTTTCAAAAATACTATTCTTTACTGTGTAGCCCGTCATATTGTTGAGCTTTACTGCAGCAGCACCACATGAGGCACCACAGGCGACATCCAAATTAGCCTTATTATTATTACTAAAGATACTGCCATCAATCAAAAGGGCATTAGGGGCTCCTGCGTTGCTAGTGGCAAATCCATTCCCACCAAAGCCAGTGTAGCCATTATTAGCAAAAACACTATTACGCACTGCCGAACGAAGCTTAGGCCCTGACAGCCCAATTGTACCAGCCGCATTTTCTGAAAAAACACTGTTCTCAACGATAATCTCGCCACCATTTGGGTTGCCCGCACCGCCTAGACCGGCGTAAATAACAGGGCGAAGTGGAGATGAAGCAAAATATTTGACCCCTATGCCTTTCCACTGAAACGTCGTAGCCCCTGCAAAAACAGCAATTTCCTTACGTCGTGCAAGTTCCACATTATTCGCATTTGGGTCCTTGTTTACGTAAATTACCTCATTATCCCAATCGTAATAAAAGCTATTTGGAGTTGTGGACAATTCTGCAAGTGTTTTTTTCTGAGGAATCTGAGTACCATTCACGACAGCAAGTTGAGGATCGCTATCGATATCAAAAGCCTGATCCGTTCGCGAGTAATAATTATCCGGATGTGCACAAATTCGTGGTGCGCTCATAGAGATCCCTGAAGAAGCCGAATAAGGTTTAACCCCATCACTAGTACCTACAGTGATAGGCGAAACCAAGGCTCCGTCTAGGCGAGAAACCTTGGTACGGTAATTTTGTCCAGACGAGGCATTCTCGTGATTCGTACAGAAGTTCGGCGTAGACCAAGCACGCTTCCACACTCCGGCTGAAGCCTGAGTCCAACCATCTTTTATGGGGTCAGTACCAACAAACCAAGGTTTCTCACTCCTATAAGCTTGAAAAGTGATATTTCCAGACATAAAAGCAGCTACTTTCCCGTCTGTAGAATACCAGCTACGATACTCACCGCCACGCAGGACAATCGTACCAGTATTGTTGCCGCCACTCTTTAGCTGGTTATATGCTCTTGTAATAGTCTCAACAGGTCGCTCAAGCGCAAGACCATCATTTGCATCATTCCCGCCTTTATCGGTAGGAGCCATATAAACAACTCGTCCTGAAGTAGGCACCGGATAGTCAAAAGCTGGTAGTGTCTTTCCCGTTGGATCAAGCCCCTTAGTTGCAATCCCGGCAGGCGTATAGTCTGCAGGCGTCGCGGCTAATGCCATCCAAACAACAAAAGCGCCGACCAAAACGACCAGTCCAGCAACGAGAGCCATAACTGGCTTAGAAAGTCTTGGAGCACGCGCTAGAAACCCTTGCTTCTGCACTCGAGAGCGATTGACGGTTTTTGGCTTGGTTCCTGCTCTATTTTTGACTACTGCTTTTTTATTTTTTGCGGCTGGCATTTGATAACGTCCCTGTTTATCTATTTATATTTACGCGTATCTTATCTTCAAGCATAAGAACTTACGAGTCATATGTCAACCAATATTAAAAAACCACCTCATAAGAAGTGGTTTTTTAATGGATAATTTCAATCCGGCACTGCGCTACTTTCCCGGGGTTACCAGTATCATCG
>CAYVVS010000025.1:0-6092 GCA_964454845.1 uncultured Candidatus Saccharibacteria bacterium | reverse complement strand
CCCACAAGGTTTGTACTGAGAGCCATCATGAAACAGCCAAAACCGACGAAGATTCCAGCTGCGATCTTAAGTAGTTGTCGCCAGCTGAACGGCGTCTCTGTTTCTCGGCTAGCAAAGCTTAGCATGAGAAACATGCACACGCTGACGGTAAGGGTAGTAATGAGTACCTCTGCCGGCCAAAAATTAATCAACCAGCTTGGCCAGGTAGCCGCATCGCCAAAGAGCGCACTCTTGTAGGGCTCATTCAGGCTGCTGGTGTGTAGATTGCCAATTGCTTGAAGCGCAATACCCGCAAGAATTCCTCCAAGTACCGAGAAGCGCAGATTCTGCACCCTAGCCTTACGAGCCGCAAGAGCTTGGTCTTCATTCGTCAAGTTCGTTTCCGACATGATTCTTCCACTCCTAGAAAGGTACAATTGTAAGCTGTACTATAGCATACTTTGAGTCAATGACTGAGTCATCAATAAGATGAGTGGCGCACGTAAATGCATCTGGTATACTAAAGCGCAAAGGAAGAAACCATGCCAACACATAGAATCTATTCAATGAGCTTTGCAGATGTGTATCCTCACTACATCGCG
The DNA here is from genome assembly GCA_964454845.1 of uncultured Candidatus Saccharibacteria bacterium. Classification (GTDB taxonomy): domain Bacteria; phylum Patescibacteriota; class Saccharimonadia; order CAILAD01. Next base: position 5,511 of record CAYVVS010000025.1, on the reverse strand, counting down.
AAGGCAGAGCGCAAAAATCGTACAAAAAAAGAAGTGCATACAATCATCACGTGGCTAACTGGCTATAGCGAGAAGCAACTTAAAAAAACTCTAGATGACAAAGTAAATTTCGAGGAATTCTTTAACAATGCGCCAAAGCTTAACCCAAGCCGAAGACAAATTACCGGAGTCATATGCGGCGTGCGTGTTGAAGACATTGAGGACCCTCTAATGCAAGAAATCCGCTATCTAGACAAGCTCATCGATGAGCTCGCCAAAGGTAAGCCAATGGAAAAAATCCTGCGCTCATACGTAGCCACTATATAATGCAACCCATAACATAAATGACCCGTCTGGGTCATTTATGTTATGGGCAATCGTACTGCGAAATTGCCAGTATTACTTATCGGTCGTTTCAGACTTCTTTTTAGTAGCTTTCTTCTCTTCGTCTTCGTTAAAGCCTTTTTTTACTTCGCGAGAAAAGCTTCCGATACTACGACCGAGCTCAGGTAGTTTGGCGGCTCCAAAAAGCAGCAGCAAAATAACTACGATAATAACCAGCTCTGGTAGGCCTAATCCTAAAATCTCCATACATCTCCTCTTCTTTGCCTCAATTCTAAACCAATTACCTGTCAGCCGCAAGATTGAGGAATGCGCACGACATAGAAAAAGTACAAGTATAACAGGTTTGACTCTCCTTTGAGATAGCGTCTATAATTAAGCATAAGAAGGTGGTAAAAGTGCGTAAATCTGCAGCCAACACACATAAGCAGAAGGTAGATCCAGATACCATAGCTGGCCACTTGGAGGAACTCAGACGTAGACTCATTTATGTCGCACTTATTGTAGTTGTAGGGCTTGGGTTAGGCTGGGCATTTCAAGGCCAAATATCTCAAGCACTGATTCGACCACTGGGAGAAAGTCTGTATTACTCAAGTCCAACTGGAGGCCTAGACTTTGTTATGACACTCTCTATCTGCGTTGGGGCGCTGCTTGCGCTGCCATTTGCGATTTACCATTCCTTGAGTTTTGTCGAACCTATCTCACATAAGCCCTTAACTCGTAGTGGCATGAAAATTGTCACAATCTCTTTTGCCCTTGCTATAACTGGCGGACTGTTTGCCTATTTTGTAACGCTGCCAGCAGCCCTCAACTTTCTAAAGAGCTTCGACGAGATAAACGTTAATCCTCTGCTTTCGGCTAAAGAATACCTTACATTTGCAATGACCTACATCTTTACTTTTGCTATTATTTTTCAGCTTCCTCTAGTTATGGGCTCCATCAATCGAATAAAGCCGCTTAAACCTGAAAAACTTATAAAGAAGCAGCGATGGGTAATCTTAGCGAGCTTCATAATCGCCGCGTTTGCCACACCAACACCAGACCCTATGAATCAGGCCGTCATGGCTCTTCCCCTTATCGTGCTCTTTAACGTGAGTATTTTAATTGTTTGGATTCAGAATTCGTTGAGGAATAAGCCTAAGCAGCAAATCGCAAAGCCAGCACCAGCAGTTATCCCAACACTGCCGGTGCAAACGCCTGTTACGCCGCCTACGCAGTCACACGTAATTGGGCCACCATTGATCTTGCCTACCGCTAAAGCCCCTCTCGATCTACGATCTACGACTCAAACAGATAACGCCTTCGGTCTATCGGCATCCCATAACAAGCATTTGATCCGCGACATCGCCTTTGCCAGACCATCGGCCAGCCAAGCCTAAGTATTTACAATGTCATCAAGCCAGCTGAAAAAGCCCTGGTAATCCAGGTCGGCATCATTAATTGTATGGTGCAGAGCGTCAGGCACCTCATGTGAGGTGTACGTGAAGCCAACCGGGAGTGATCCTGCGACGGCACTTAATTTGTTCTCTAAAATAACATTTTGCGAGTACGGGGTAAATGGCGCGTTTATAACTAGATAGTCATAAGGCGACCAGGCATAACCAATCGGAGGTAAATTTGCGGCATTAACTGCAATTATGTCATCAATACCACAAAAATCAACATTACCCGTGCCATTATCGGCCTGCTCGCCACGGAAAAGCCTGGCTGTAACGTGGATAGTGCCCATGCCCGTCCCCCCGTACGGATAATTTGGATGACTTGGGTCCCATGATTTTAGAGCATTAAGGCTTACCGGGCCAGTCCAAGAGTAAGTACCAATGAAAGAAGGATCGGGTACATTTGGGCAGCCAAACGCTGCATTACCCGCTAATGTAAGATTACGTCCAGCCCCGTCGTTAGTAACCCCTCTGCTCAACGCTGCCCCGAGTGAGTTGTAGCCACCAGCAGAATGTCCAGTTGCAATAAATTTTGCAGGATTAAGGCTGTAGGTTGCTGCGTTAGACTGCAACCAATATGCAGCTTCTTTGTAATTGAGGATGTGAGTTGGATAGCGTCCAGAAGCCGTATTTGCATCATAGGCCGGATATGACTGACCTAAGCCTGCAAAATACACGCCACTCAATACATATGAGCAGCTTGCAACGGCGTACCCGCGCAATGTAGCGTCCCTCACGAGTCCATTTGATATTAAATCGCGAGAACCAGATACCCAAAAGCCACCATGGGTGTACATAATCACTGGCCACCCTCCTGCTGGTGGAGTTCCTATGGGTACATGGAGATCTAGTTTTCTAGCATTCCCAACTCCATAGCTTAAGGCGGGATATAACGTATATGGAGTTACCCCCTCATCAGCAACATAGGGCGTGTGGTCTTCTAGTGTAAGCGCCCCTGCAGAATCAAGCACAGGACTTGTGCCATTGGGATTTATAGTAGTAATTGTCCCCAGGTCTTCAAGTTCTTTTTGATTGCTGCCATCATGCTCAAACCACTGCCAAGGTGGCGGTGTGTATGGCGTACCTACAACATTGTTGATATCGTCGGGATATTCTCGGTTAAGCAAATAGTCGGTCCACATTTCAAAGTCGGCAATTCTTTGATGGAACAAATAGAACGCCGTGGTCTCTGCATCTTGAAACCGAACCTCATCCATCTCTACTGTGGTTGGGTTACCCGAAAAAGTAGCGAGGGCCGTGGTGCTATCGTTTAGGTAGACTCTAACCCTAACTTTTGGGTTTTGGTTGACGTCAACTTGGATCTCGTAGCGGTAAAACCCATAGCTCCCAGGTGAACGAAACTCGTAGTCTGTCCAGGCGGTACTGCCTCCAGACCATGTCAGCCTCAGATTCATAGCCGTATCCGGACTGCCAATCGTGTACTGTTTGTGCTCTATTCGAAAAGACTCAACACCATTGAGTCTAAAAATACAGAGTGGAGGGTTAACATTTATTACTGCGTCTCGATCGTAGCGATGATAAAAACGCAACGAATACACATCACGACTCACATAGTCGCTTTGGTAAGCATCAATATCCCACCAAATGTAAGGGCCATGGTTGGCGTAGTCTTCAATAAGAACACAATTACCGTCAACTCGCCCCGGGCGTTGAGTGCTCCACTTTGTTCTTGTGGCTGTTGGGTTGCCGCTTGTTGCCGCCCACGCTGGATCTAGCGGATTAAACGTACTCATCCCAGTAAGCGGTAAATCATGAGCTCCATTAGATAAGCGCGGCACAATTCCGTTATAGTTTGTAAACTCAGCTCGCTCTCCGCGCATTAGCCCCAATGGGATTGCCGGGCGTAGACGGACGTTTCCTGCGCTCGACGAACCGCTACTCTTTGCAGCTAACGATGTAACCGTGTAGTCAACATTAAGCTTTGGAGCATACAGGCCCGAAGACTGATCATAGTAATAGTTTTGGCCACCACCATTACCATACGAGGCCGCCCCAACCGTACCATTATCCCAAGCAAAGCCACCTAGATAACCAACATTAAAAGTAGTGCCGCCGCCATTTATATCGGCAAACAACCAAATCATTACACTCTGTGAAATGCTATTCCAACTCGGATCATCAACCAGTTTTTGCAGGGCCGGAGTAAAATTCTCTGTCTGCACCCAGCTACCTCCAGCTAAATCGCGACCCAAAGCATTTGTGTTTGCCTGATCGGTGCAGAAAGCCTTATACACAAGTGCACTGGAGTCTCTCACATGAGCCCCATAAGTCGATAGCGACTGCCCCGCCTTATTGTGAGTGGGGCCGCATCGATTTCCAAACAATGTAGTTGCCGCCGATTGCCTCCCAAGCCGCTGCCAAGGCTGAGAGCCTAGCGTTCCGTTTACAATAGCTCCCGTTCCGAGTGGATCCAGGTTATTCTCAACCGCAAGGTAAATATGGTTAGTTAGTCCGCCGGTGTAGGCATTGTTTGTTCGTAACTCAAGCGTGGTGCTATTAATAACCGACCCTTGTGGGATGTAGTTGAGCGTAAACACAAAAAACGCAGCATACACTAGAGAGGTATCATAATGCGGGCCAATAATTGGATTAACAAGCGTTCCTGTAAAATTTGTGCCACTAGCAGATGAACGACTGTTCCAGGTGGCGAGACCATCATGTGTGGAGCTTGCAGTAGAAACACTAATAGCAGGCATTAGTCCACCTTCAACATGAGATCATTTGCACTGATCGAAGCTTTCTTTGTGTCTTCTATCGTTGCCGTTCCGGCATCTGGAGTACCAACCCATAAAACCGACCCAGAAGTTCCGGAAGAAACATTTGTAATAAAAAATGCTGGTACGAGTATGGTAGACCCCGTAGAGTTTAGCCATTCGATGGGGCTGCCGTTATTGTTATAGCAAATCGCCCCAGTAGTATCGGTCGAGATTGAACCAAGCGTAATAGCCTGCCTACCTACGTAAAATGAGCCACTCACAGTAAATTCATTCCCCTGCGCGCCACTCACAAGAGTTGAGAGTGTCATTCCATCCATCCCAGCGGGTGCCGACTGCAAGAGACCGATATACAAGGTAGAAATCGTAGAGACAGTACCCCCGGTATTTACAGTAAGGGCACGTGTTTTACCATCAAATCCCAGAGTTAACCCCATCTATGGTTTTCTCCGTAAAACTCTTGTTCCGGCTGGCGTTCCGGCTGGCAAGCTATCCCCCGCGACCCAAGTGGATGCCACAACCACCACACCGTAACCATCTGTTCCAGCTGCGCCAGTCGCCCCCGTAGCTCCTTCCGCACCTGTAGCTCCCTGCAGTCCAGTCGGTCCGGTTGGTCCCCCTAAACCAGTTGGTCCGGTTACGCCAGTCGGTCCGGTTGGTCCCGCAACACCGGTCGCACCCGTAGCCCCAGTAGCACCTGCCGGTCCGACCGCACCAGTTGGGCCATCTGCGCCCGTGGGACCTTGCAACCCAGTCGCCCCCGTAGCCCCATCCAGCCCAGTTGGTCCGGTAGCGCCAGTTGGGCCCTGCAATCCAGTCGCACCCGTAGCTCCATCGTTGGCCACTGGCGGAATAGCGCTAGCCTTGAGAGAGCCATCGCTATTGTGTGATACGCTCAAGAACTCATTGAGGATGTCTCCCCAGGTTCCACCATCGCTTCCAGGAACAGGAAGTCTAGCCATGTAATAAACACCTCTCGCAAATGATACGCATTACATATAGCATAACAAATATTG
>CAYVVS010000024.1:0-6297 GCA_964454845.1 uncultured Candidatus Saccharibacteria bacterium | reverse complement strand
TGAATCATGCCCTCAACGCCATCGACGTTCACAAAAATACCAAAGTCTACAATCCCAGTCACAATGCCTTCTACTTCGCTATTCACTTCGATGTTGGCAAGCTTACCTTCGGTCATTTCACGGCGCGCAGCCTTTTCGGAAACAATCAGCTTGTTCTGCTTGCGGTCGAGATCGAGCACACGCACCATGAGAGTCTGGCCAACCAAGTGGTTCAGGCGATGCAAGATTTCATCCTTATCTGCCCCGGAAACACGTGGGTAGTTTTCGGCTGAGAGCTGACTTACAGGCAAGAAGCCACGAATACCATCAACTTCAATCAATAAGCCACCACGGTTAGCATCAAATGGCACGATTCCAAAAGTCTCGCCACTCTTCAGGCGCTCTTCAAGAGCCTCCCAGCCCTTTTCTTTAGCTACCTTACGTAGACTGAGCACAACGTACCCCTCCTGCGTTTCTGGCTCAATCACAGAAGCTGAAATCGTATCGCCAGACTGCAAGGAGCGAGCGGCTGATTCAATTTCTCGGCCCAATACCACGCCAGTACCAGCAGCACCTAAGTCCAACCATACCTCGTGCTTTTCTACCGACAAAACGGTGCCTTCCAAAATGTCACCGGTAATCGGTGCTTTTACCTCGGTTTCAGCCATCAGCTGATCCATTGAGAGTGCTTTAGTCATAATTATTACTTATCCTACCTTTCTAAAAGAGATGTTCGCAATTTGGTAGCGAGCAGCCTCAGAGACTCAAAACTTTATGGAGAGCCTTAGTCGAGCGCGCCATCCTTCCTCTAGCACGAGAAAGGATAATACCAATCGCAAATCAGGTTAGATTATACCGTTGAATCTGAAAAAAGTAAAGCCAGAATGCTGCTTAGCGCTTAAGAGCTATAGCAACTTGTCTCTCGCTGAGACGTCGCGAGTATACCAAGATACCCAGCGCCACAGCTGGAATTACCAACAATAGTTCACCGCCAGTTGCCGGAGTACGTCCACTTGGGGGAGCTACCTGTGGGGTTACAGAAGTCGTGGCAGGTGCACTCGGGCTTACAGAAGCCGTAGGTGAACTTGTCGCGCTCGCGCTTGTTGTTGGTGTTGTGTTGGCACTAGTAGAAGGGGTCGCGGACTCTGTGGCGCTTGCTTGCTGACTCTGGTCTGACTTCTGCCGTTCTTGAGCTTGACGCTGAGAATTTCCGTACGCAAAAGTTGCAGCTACAATCAGGATGATTACCGCGATTGCTAACACAATCTTTACTACCGAATTTTTGAGTACCATAAGTCACTCCTAGCAGCTTTTTGGAAAAGCCTATAAAAACATAATACCTGCTTAAATTCTAGTGTTAGACCCTCCGCCTTGCAAGCATAATTGTTTTGCCCAAAGTAGTTAAGCTCAGGTATCATAGCTCTATGGAGCGACTTAAAAAAGAAGTTATTGCCATAGATATTGGCGGCACAAAAGTGCGTATTGGCCGCGTGGACGGCCATGGGCGAATATCTCAATTTGTAGATTTTCCAACCCCTGCAGCAGAAGCCGATATGCTCGCTAAAACTAAGGCCGCCATCCATGATCTTAGTGAACGAATCGAGCCCATCGCTATCGGCATTGCCGCGCCCGCCCAGATCGACCGCCATAAGGGCACGATTGGCCCCTGTACCCACATTCCGACCTGGAAAAAACTCCCAATCGTTGCCAAGCTCACAGATGAGTTTGGTTGTCCTGTAATTCTAGAAAACGATGCAACCCTTGGCGGAGTCTGCGAGGCACTCGTAGGAAGCGGCCGCAAATATCGCTACGTACTCTACGTTACGATTTCTACCGGCATCGGTTCGGCCCTTATTCTCGATGGCAAACCCCTGCCGGGTCCATATAACCCGCAGGGTGGTCAGATGATCTTAGTGGATCATGTCTCGAATCCTCTATACGGTAGTTTTGAGTATCTAGCCAGTGGCAAGGCAATCGTCCGTGAACACGGAAAGATTGCTGCAGATATCCGTTCCAAAGCCACATGGAATCAGATTACACGCCCTTTAGCGCAAGGACTCCACAACCTCATCGTAGCGACAAATCCCGAAGTAGTTGTGTTGGGCGGCGGTGTATCACGCCACTACAAGCGCTTTATTGTCCCACTCAAAAAACACCTTGCAGAACTTACCTATACGCCAAAATTCCCTCTCCCCCCGATCGTTCAGGCAAGTAATGTTGAGACAGCTCCACTAGTTGGTGCCGGCCTCCTTGCCCACGCCGCACGTCAGAGATAAAAATGCTATTATGGTGAGTAATGAGGGTGGGCACGAAAAATCGAGCTTTAAGAATTATGGAAGATTTTCCTTCCTACACATTTTCTGCGGATGAAGATTTTTATTTTGATGCCGCCACTGAATCCATCTACTACGACCAGCAAGCACTGCACACTCCCCGAGGGCAAATAAGCCTGCTACACGAAATTGCGCACGCCGAGCTGGCCCATTTTGACTATCGTACCGACTTTGAGCTCTTTGCCATGGAATCTCAAGCCTGGATGAAGACCCGCTCTCTCGCAAAATACTACCAGGTACCATGTTCGGATAGTTTTATTCAGAATTGTCTGGCTAGTTACGGCAAATGGGTGGAAGCCCGCAGCACCTGTCCTACCTGTACTAATTTCTCTCTTCAGGAAAATAAGACCACCTATCGGTGCTTTTCATGTCAAACTCGCTGGCACATCGCAGAAGGCACCGAGGCCAGCATTCGACGCATAAAACTAGATGACTAACAACAAAACACCCCGCAATTTGCGGGGTGTTTTTGCCGTGGAAGGGCAACTTCCTAGTAGTAGAAAGCTTTAGGCTTCTTTTTTCTTACGAGCCTGGCCACCCTTACGACCTGCTTCACGAGCAAGTTCTGGGTTAGCAGCAAAGCCACCACCTGTGCTTTTCTTACCACCAAGTGCACCGATACGAACGTAAAACGTCTTACCGTAGCGCTTGCGGTTAGTTTCAGCAGCCTTAAGGCCGCCCATCTTTGTTCCTGGCATAGCGTTCTCCTTGATAATTACTTTCAAGTGAGTAGCTAGCGCTTGGCCGACCCTCCACAGTCAGCACTATTACTCTGTCAAAACCACTCCGGTAGACCCTCAAATGTTTGAAGTGACTACCGAAGTGGTAATGGTTATACTCTATCAGCTTATGCTTATTCTGTCAATGCTTTTGAGTCAAGTTTTATGCGTCAACTACTCGCTCCAACACCAGATGAGGAAGCAGCGTCCAGTCAGTCGTGCTGTACCTGGTAGTGAGACGTTGCCAGCAGCATCACGGGCATAGATGTCGTAGGAGTAGAGAATGTTTGGTTGGAGGTCGTAGTCTTTGAAGTTAGTTGTAGTGGTAGTACCAAGGGATGTGTTGTTACGCTTTACTTCGTAGCTAGTTACACCAATGTTGTCATAGCTTGGAGACCAAGTGAGATTGGTGAAGTAGGAGAAGCGCAGCGCATCAAACTCAATCTTGCCTTTAGCATTCCCTGGTGCAGATGGCTTGGTGGTGTCTGGGGTTGGTGTTGGTGTTGGTGTGGTGGTTGGGGTTGGCGATGGAGTTGGAGCTGCCTGGGTGGTGGCTGAGGTGGTAGCGCCGGTGGAGGTAAGCAGTCCCACGTCCTTGGCGACCACCTTATAGGTATAGCTCGTAGATGGTGCTAGCCCCGTATCCGAGTAGCTAAGCCCAGACCCCGAATAGATTTGCACTCCGTTTCTCGTAAGAATATAGCCTAGTGCACCCGGGCTCTCATCGGTTGCAGCCGGCCAAGTAAGATTGATCTGGGTACTTGATGCTGGAGCTGCCGACAGGCTTGCCGGGCCAACTGGTGGCTGGTTATTTGGGGTTGGCGATGAAGTTGTTGTGGTGGTGGTTGGGGTTGTGGTGGCTGGGAAAATCACACCACGAACAGGGACTGTTCCAGCTGGCACACCAATGGCTGCCGCTACATCAGCTGGCAATGCCATCCCCTTAGTTGTAGCAGCCAGGGAGTCTGTCTTGAGACGGAAGTCTTCACCGGAGCGATCTATAAATGGATCTGGCGTCTTAGTAGTGTCACTAACCTGCAGCGCATTGTTCTCCCAAGATTGTCCACTCACAGTACGTAATGCCGCGGCAGTCTTAATGCCATCGGTTGTAGCCCATCGATACAAGCTCTGATTAGACTTATGATAGTAAGCATTGTAATCAAGCGTCTTAAAATAGTCAGAAGATATGGTGTTTGGAGGATAGGGGATCCCATTATTGCCGAAGTTTGCAAGACGAGCACCTGGGTTAGGTTGCCCAACAATCAGATTGTTCACAAACTCAGTCCCATTAGTATTGGGTCCCGGGCTACCAATCTGACAATTCGATGGCTGACCGGCATTCGCACAAAGCTTAGTCACTGCCGCCTGTTCTTGGGCAGATGTGTATGGCCACGTCTCACCCTTATCGGGTGCAGGACGATTATCATCCATAATCCAGACGCCCTCAACGTTGCCGCCATCTTTATTAACAATCGTGTTGTTGTAAACTTTTGTTGTTGCCGAGATTACCTGAATGCCAGCTGTTCGATTATTGTAAATCAGGTTATTGGCGATAATACCCTTGCTAGATATCTCGTAAAATATTCCTGGACCACCATTATTGCGGGAAATATTATTTACCATGACTGCGCTAGAACAATCAATATCGCACCAAAGCCCCCCGCCTCGACCTTGAGTGTTTTCAAAAATACTGTTTTTCACAGTGTAGCCAGTCATATTATTGAGCTTCACCGCGGCTGCGCCACAAGAAGCACCACACTGGACGTCAAAATTAGCCTTATTGTTATTGTTAAAGATGCTGCTATCTATAAGTAAGGCATTAGGGGCGCCCGCATTACTTGTGGCAAATCCATTTGCTCCCAATCCAGAATAGCCGTTATTCGCAAACACACTATTCTTAATTGCCGATCGTAGTTTAGGGCCAGAAATTCCAATTGTTCCAGCAGCATTCTCTGCAAACACACTATTCTCTACAATCAACTCACCGCCATTTGGGTTGGAAGCCCCTCCTAAACCAGCATAAATGACTGGACGTAGTGGAGATGAAGCAAAGAACTTAACCCCTATTCCCTTCCATTGGAAAGTTGTGGCACCTGCGAAAACTGCTATTTCTTTACGCTTAGACAACTCGATATTGTTTGCGTTCGGGTCTTTATTAATATACAAAACTTCATTATCCCAGTCGTAATAGAAGCTATTGGGGCTAGAAGAAAGTTCTGTGAGCGTTTTTTTCTGTGGGACTTGCGCACCATTTACAACGGCTAGTTGGGGGTCGCTATCAATATCAAAAGCTTGATCGGTCCGCGAATAATAGTTATCAGGATGCGCACAAATACGAGGTGCACTCATCGAGATACCAGATTGAGCGCCATACGGCTGCACTTTATCGCTCGTCCCAGATGTAAATGGAGAAACCTGGGCGCCATCAAGACGCGACACTTTAGTACGGTAATTTTGACCTGAAGCTGCATTCTCGTGGTTAGTACAGAAATTTGGCGTTGACCAAGGGCGCTTCCATACACCAGCAGAAGCCTGAGTCCAACCATCTTTCACGGGGTCTGTGCCTACAAACCATGGTTTTTCACTCCTATAAGCCTGAAAAGTTATGTTTCCAGTCATAAAGGCTGCCGTTTTTTCATCGGTAGAGAACCAACTACGATATTCTCCACCCCTTAATACGATTGTGCCAGTATTATTTCCGCCACTCTTAAGTTGGTTGTACGCACGAGTAATTGATTCTACGGGTCGCTCTAATGCGAGGCCATCGTTTGTATCCTTACCCCCCTTATCTGCGGGAGCCATATACACAACGCGCCCTGTGGTTGGAACAGGATAATCAAAGGTAGGGAATGTCTTACCGGTAGGATCTAGTCCCTTCGTGGCGATACCTGCAGGAGTGTAGTCAGCAGGGCTGGCTGCAAATGCCATCCAGATCACGAAAGCCCCAACAAGCACAACCAAGCCCACAACAAGGGCCAGTACCGGTCTGGATAACTTTGGCGAGCTAGCAAGTAAGCCTCGCTTCTGCACACTTGATCTGGCTATCGCTTGAGATTTGGCCTTATTTTTTACAACCGCTTTTTTCTTTTTTGGCGCCGGCATACAAACATTATTCCTATATTTTGTTTATTTTTATACAATTCTTACCATAAGCATAAGAGTTATTTCTATTATTGTCAAACAAAAAACCACCTCATAAGAAGTGGTTTTTATGGATAATTTCAATCCGGCACTGCGCTACTTTCCCGGGGTTACCAGTATCATCG
>CAYVVS010000023.1:0-6343 GCA_964454845.1 uncultured Candidatus Saccharibacteria bacterium | reverse complement strand
GAAAGCGTGTGTGCGGGAAACCGTACCGAGGGTTCGAATCCCTCTCTCTCCGCCAGATTAATTATTGGAAAAACTATGCTGAAAATATACTTAGCTCGACATGGTCAAAATGAAGACAATGCTAACGGTATCCTGAACGGACATCGTGATTTACCTCTTACGAAGAAGGGTATTGAACAAGCTGGTGAAGTGGCCACTGAGATCGCCGCTGCTCAGATGAGCTTCTCGTATATTTATGCATCACCATTGTCCAGGGCGCTCCGTACTGCGGAGATTATCTCTGAAGGGATACATGGGCCTCAGCCCACAATTGAGCCCTTACTAATAGAGCGTGATTTTGGAGTTATGACTGGTAAGGAGACATCTCGCATTGCCGAACTTTGTGAACCAGATATTATTCAGGCTGACCCGATTACATATTTTTTGTCACCGGAAGGAGCGGAGACGTTTCCGGATCTAGTAGCTCGCGCAAAAAAGTTGCTTGAGAAAATCCAGCACCTACATAAAGAAGGGTCTGTTCTGCTCGTAACTCATGGTGATTTTGGGAAGATGATTTATGCGGCTTACTACGATTTGCCCTGGGAAGATGTGCTTTTGCAGTTCCATTTTGGTAATTCAGAGTTAATTTTACTCAGTCCAGATTCACCCGCCGATGACGCGCATGTTTTTACTATAGAACAACATAATCATTAAAGCTTTTGCGCGCGAGTGCGCGCGGGCATTGATACTTGAAAAACTACACTTGGCTTTGTTTGAGTGCGGCAACACGGCTCAGAGCAACCACGGCAGCTAGATACACAGTGCCAGATATGCAGGCATGCGATAGAGAAGTACTTTGTCCAAGCACAAGCACTGCACCGGTTACGAGCGTGGCGACAGCGCTGAGGTTGGAGACAATTTTTAGTTGAGTATTGTGTGTGAAGACGCGCCCGGCAAAGAGTCCAATACTGGCAATGGCAATAACGACGTGGAGAAGAAGCATGGTTTTTTTCCTTTATTTATTATGTAGTTTAACAAGCCGCTTACGCTAGCGCAAAGTAGCTAACTCCGCCACAATAGAGTTATGACAAAAAAGACTACCGCTGAAGCAGTGCACTGGAACTTAAATGACGTTGTTCCAGATGGCAAATTTGATACGTTGTATGCCGAAATTGAAGCTGAAATGCCGAAATATGTAGAGTGGCAAAAAAAGCTTTCGCCCGATATGAGCGAGGCAGATTTTCAGGCTTATTTTGCTTGGAGTTTTGTATTATCCGAAAAGCTCACATTGTTGTATTCTCGCCCGAGTCTAGCAGAGTCTACTGATAGCAAATCCGAAGAAGCCAAACGAGATAAGCCTCGTGCTCAAGATTTAGCGGTGCGGCTGCGGGAAGTATCACGTCCCATCTCGATGTGGCTCAAAGGTAAAGAAGTGGATGGTATGCAAACACTCGACGATGCGAACGCCAAGCGACTTTTTGCCTGCATAGAAGGCATGGATTACGCCCTGACGTATGCACGTGATATGGCGCGGCATACACTCACGCAGGCCGAAGAGTCAATTATTAGCCATAAAGATGCTACTGGTGCCAGCGCACTTACAGATTTACGTGACATGATCGAGACTGATTTTGCATTTGAGCTCGAACTAGACGGTAAAAAAGAGCAGTTTGAGACTGCTGAAGAGCTAAAATCGGGAATATACTCCACCGATGCAGCTCGTCGTAAGGCAACGTATCTAGCATTGTTCACTCCTTATATCCGCGAGGAAGATAAATTCTTCAAAGTCTATCAGTCGATTGTTAAAGATTGGGCGTATGAGGCTGGCTTGCGCGGATATTCGAGTCCGATTGGTATGCGTAATGCTGTTAATCAGGTTTCTGATAAAGCTATTGAGGCGCTCATGAAGGTATGTGAAGAAGAGCGAGGCGTGTATCACGAATTCTTCGGTTGGAAAGCCCAGGAACTTGGAGTAGATAAGTTGAGTCGCTACGATTTGTACGCGCCTCTCTCAGAAGCGAAGTCGGAATATAGCTATGCCGAAGCGGTTAATTTGGTGTTAGAGAGCTTTACAAAATATTCGACCGATTTTGCGGCCAAAGCACGCCAAATTCTAGACGAGAAGCACATTGATTCGCATCCGGCACCTACAAAGCGTGGAGGGGCCTTCTGCGCAGCTGTGACGCCCTCTATGACACCGTATGTCATGCTCAACTTTGCTGGTAAAAGCCGGGATATCTCAACTTTGGCGCACGAACTCGGTCACGGCGTGCACGATATGTATGCAGCGCATTTACCAATCGGCTCGCATCAACCGAATCTACCTCTGGCAGAAACCGCCTCTACCTTTGGCGAAATGCTGCTTTTTGAATCTTTACTTGCGAAAATTACCGACCCTGAGGAGAAAAAAGCGTTATTGGCCGAGAAGTTAGCTGATAGTTACGCGACAATTTCGCGCCAAAACTACTTCGTGAAGTTTGAAATTGCAGCGCATGAAGCAATTCCGAACGGGGCAAGCTTAGTAGATATTCAAAAGTTATGGCTGGACGGATTGCGCGAGCAGTTTGGCGATTCTGTTGAAGTGGATGACATCTTCCAACACGAATGGTCCTATATACCGCACATTGTACACACACCGTTTTACTGCTATGCCTACAACTTTGGCGAGCTCTTAAGTTTGTCGCTGTACGCGCGGTACAAGCATGAAGGTGAGAGTTTTGTGCCAAAAATTGAGGCAATTTTAGCGGCCGGTGGCTCACGAGACCCGAAGCTAGTATTGCAAGAAGTTGGTATAGATTACGAAAGTGAAGATTTCTGGCGCGGTGGGTTTGAAATTATCCGTGGCTGGATGGATGAGCTAACAGGAGCGAAGTAATGACTGATAGTTTTCAGGTAGATAAGGATGAGCTCAAAAAGCGACTGACGCCGGACGAGTATGAAATTACCCAACTTGCTGGAACAGAAGCAGCGTTTACCGGTAAGTATTGGGATGAGCACGCCGATGGTACCTACACCTGCAAAGTGTGTGGCCAGGTTTTGTTTAATAGCGAGCATAAGTTTGAGTCTGGCTCCGGTTGGCCGAGTTTTGATCGAGCAGTTCCTGGATCGGTTGAGATGCGTGAAGATACCAGTCATGGTATGACGCGCACTGAGGTGGTGTGTAGTAAATGTGGCGCGCATCTAGGGCATATGTTTGAAGATGGTCCGCGCGATACGACAGGGCAGCGCTTTTGCATAAATTCTGCCAGCTTAGACTTGAAAAAATCTGATAAATAAAAAAGTGGGTGGGAAGAAATGAATCTTCCCACCCGGTGGGTTCCCGCGAAGGGTTAGCAGCCAGTGCCGGCCCAAGGGGAAGTGCCGACGTTTCGAAGCGTCCACATGGCGACGGCATCCTGGGTGAACCAGGGTGCGTCCTTGGCGCGAGCATAGCCGCCGTGGCCAGATCGCACAGACACGTTCTGCCAGGTGGAGTCCAGAAACTGGTAGGCTCCAGATGCAGAGCTGCGCGGATTGTCCTCCCCATACCCGTTGGTGTGAGGCGCGGGACCCCGGTCTGACTCGTGATGGCGCACACATGTCAGGAACGGGTGGTTCTGCACCGTCAGACGCTCCATGTGGATGCGTCTCGCGAGCGCGATTTGCTCCGGCGTGCAGCTGGCGAGCACAACAGCGCCCAGGCTCACGATCGCGAGGATCGTTGCACGTCGAATGTTCTTGCTGGATTGCATGGATTACTCCAAAGGTGCACGAAGACCAAGGGGGTTGGCCTTCTCGGGGTGTTGTCAGCTTGTGAGCTATCCTTACCACGTCTCGATGGTGTCTACGACGTGACTAAGCTCAAGGTCTCAGCTTCGCAAATTGGCGTGCTCTTAGGCACTCTTTGCGGAGTTCAGACTGGTTTGACAACCTAGTTACATTAACACAAATTTTAAGCTAATGCAAGTATAAGGAGAATAAGTCATGGATCCATTTTAAAATTCGCCACCTTTACCGCAATAGTTTACGAGATCCCAGTGGCACCAGCCCCAACGAGGGTGGTCTACGGCGTCTCGGAGGGCGAGGACGTTATAGTAAGGATCATTCCACGGGCCTTTTAAGAAGAGATTTTGCAGGGTAGAAGAGAGTTGGGCGCAGCCGGCATACTGGCTTCCGGGACGACGGGCATTAGGGTTGTTTGTAGACTCGCGGAACACGACTTTTACAGCTCGAGGGTAGTCGATTCGATCTTGAAAAATGTAGTCTACAGCTTCGCGACAGTTAGAAAATGCTTGATATGGGGGGTTCAAATACGCGATTGGGCTGGGTACCCGGAGTGCGGCGATGCGGTCGGCGCTATCCTGGCAATCTCCATACGCCGAGGTGGCGGGTGCAGCCTGGGTGCACACCTGACGCATGGTTTCTAGATTTAATTCTGAGGCAGCTGCGCTACTGTTCTTGGGGGTAGGAAGAGAAAATGCACTCAGGACAAGAGCCACGGAAAGGGTAGCCACTGTCATCAGTGCATGTGATTTCTTTTGATTATGCGTATGTGGGATGTGCTTTTTGTGTTTCATAGGCGTCGTTTTTCGACTACGACGCTGTCTATTTTAGCATAACTGGCTTAATTTTTCAAGTGCAGGGTTTAGGAGGCAGCGGTGCGTTTTTGCAGCTCACGGCGCAGTTCAGCAGGGTGGTTAGTGGTGATAAATTCTGCACCAGCACGCAATTCGTCTTGGTAGTCTTCATCTTCACCACGTCCGGCCCAGAGGTCGACTGGCTTGCCGAGTTCGTGCAGGCGGTCGGTATAGCCAGATTTGGCGCGCCTCGAGGCGACTGCGAGTGCATCAAAGCGAGAAACGAGCCAGCCTGGAGGTGTCCAGCCAAAAAATGGTACAAAAGCCCAGCAGGTTTTTGCAGCAGCATTATTTTTCTCGATATCGATGAGGAGTCGGTGATCGAATGACAGGAAGAGTGTTTGATTAACTAGGCCGTGATTGGCGACGGAGTCGTACACGCGTTCGGCGAAGCGGCCGGGATTAAGTCGGTAAAATTTTAGCTCGACGACGTAGTTGGTTTTCTTGCCAAATGTGGCGAAAACTTCGTCGAGCGTTGGAATGCGTTCGCCGCGAAATCTTTCGCCGAACTTTATACCGGCGTCGAGGGTTTTAATTTCTTTGAGGGTTTTTGATGACACTAAGCCTTTGCCCGTTGTGGTTCTATCCAGCGTGAGGTCGTGCATGATGACGAGTTTTTTGTCTTTGGTCATCTGAACATCGAGCTCAATGGCATCGGCTTTTTGCCGAATGGCTTCCCGGAAAGCAGCCAGGGTGTTTTCTGGAGCATCGGCCGAAGCACCACGATGGGCGATAATCATTGGCGTTTTGCGCTCTTTAAAGAAAGCATGCATGCAACCAGTATACGCGAGGCGGCCAGATTCCGTGATACTATCGGATAGATAAGGAGCGTGGCTTTGAGTAAAAAAGATATTATTTTGGCTGAGCGAGCTTTTTTTGTGAAGACCCTTAAAGAGTTGAAGCAAGCTGAATGGCGAGCAGATACATTGTGCGCTGGTTGGGATGTGGAAGATTTGGCAGCACATCTTATTGTTCGAGAGCGAGGCAGCATACCAGCCCGCGCTGGCATTGTGATGCCGTTTTTACATCACAAGCACGATGCTGCGATTACGAAAATGAAGCAGATTGGACATGAGAAGATGATCGCAAAGTTGGAGCATCCGCCAGCATG
This sequence comes from uncultured Candidatus Saccharibacteria bacterium, assembly GCA_964454845.1. GTDB lineage: Bacteria > Patescibacteriota > Saccharimonadia > CAILAD01. Next base: position 637 of record CAYVVS010000023.1, on the reverse strand, counting down.
GGTGAAGCGTTTGCCGTTTAATATAATTGAGTTTTATGTTCACAACGAGGATTTGCTGCGCGGTAAGCTCGGGCGTTCGAGGGTGATTTCAGATGAGCTGGAAGCGGTATTGTCGGGATTCGTACCTCAGCTTGCGCGATTTGCATTTCGGCGGGTGAGTGGTAGTTTTAGGCTCGTAATCCACGATGAGAGTTCAGGTGAGACGCACGAGAGAAGTGTGGGTAAACATTCTGAGGCTTCGCCTGAGCTCGAGATTTCTGGCCGCGCCGGAGAGCTCGTGTTGTTGTTTATGGGGCGTGGCAAGCATGCCAAGGTGAAAGCGTCAGGTACGGATGAAGCAAAACATTTGTATAGGCTTGCCGACATCGGTATTTAATCTTGAAGTTTTGACATATTTTTGGTAGAATTCAAGTTCTCTGTACCTTATCCGCTTTGAAAGAAAGTGAGCCAAACAAATGAGCCAAACTGGCCAAGTTGCAGATGCAACGAGTGTGTTGCCACCGAGACTGCCGGAAGGTATGACGGTACGTGGAACGAACAGCAAAGAGCTGCATGTCTCGCTGAGTAGGTTGAGCCGTGTGCATGAATTCAAGCTGATACTTCGCGTCGGTGATGCAACCGCCCATCTGGACTACGT
>CAYVVS010000022.1:0-8269 GCA_964454845.1 uncultured Candidatus Saccharibacteria bacterium | reverse complement strand
CCAAACGAGGCGCAATTACGGGAAGCCCTGGAGCGAGCGGAATCCCACAGCTGGGATGTAGCGAAGATGCATCGGAGGGCTTCTCAGTTTAGCTGTGAAAAATTTCGGTCTTGCTTACAGCAAGCGGTGGAGAAACTTCAGTGAAGCGTGCATTACATAAGCGAGTCGATGTTGCTGGGATTGGGTTTGATCCGATTACTCAACGACAACTTGTAGCAGATATTAGTGAGCATCTAGATGGAAAAAATAACCATTCATTCACGGTGTACAAACCTTATGTAGAGTTCTTTACAAGTGCTTGGGCAGATGCCGAGCTCATGGCTCTTTTGCAGCGAGCTGATAGGGTGGTGGCCGATGGGATTGCGGTGCAGTGGGCAGCGAGTTATTTGGCCGGATCTAGAGGTTTTGGTCAGTGGGTTAAGTCGTTGTGTTTTGATATTCAAAAACCCCAGTGGCGGTCTCGGATTATTCCTGAGCGTGGAGCTGGAGTTGATGCTACTCAGCAATTACTGAAAAAGGCGGTACAAGCAGGCTGGACAGTGGGTATTTTTGGCGGCCCCCAAGATACAAAGCGTACGTCGGAGGCTATGAAGCGTTTGTTCCCGGGCATCAAATTGGCTGGTGTTTGGAGTGGATTTTATGATGATCAGGAAGAGCCGAATACAATTGCCGAAATTAAGCATGCGTCCCTCGATGTTTTATTTGTCGCTCAGGGTTTTCCACGACAAGAGAAATTCATTGATGCGTACAAAGATAGTAAGCTCGCACGCGTTCTGATTGGCGAGGGTGGTACATTTGATTTTGACTCAATGGGCGGAGAGTTAAAGCGCGCTCCCAAGTGGATGCGAAAACTCGGGCTTGAATGGCTGTGGCGTTTAATACTGCAGCCAAATCGATGGCGCAGGCAGCTCGCTTTACCGCGCTTTATGTGGCAAATATACAAGATTGGGCAACAAAAGTAGGGTATTCCTCTTTACGCTTATGGTATAAGAAGGCATAATAAGGGTTAAGCTTAAGTTAACTCGAGGGGTTTATGCGCCAGTGCCCAGATTGTGAAGAAAAAGATCGTGTCGTAATTGCCGGCAAGGTTTTTTGTGCTAACTGCGGCACACCCTGGCAGCCTACAGATACTACAGAGGAAGCGGCATATAAGCAAAAGATTGGTATGGATACGGCAGCACCAGCTGCAGCTACGGCATCCGCTCCACCGGCTCAAGCTGCAGTGGCAGCTCCAGCTCCGCCAACTCCAGCTGCGGTTCCGGCGTCACCCCAAGTCGCACCCAGTGCCGCGCCTACTCCAGTGGCTCCCACCGCACAACCGCCAGCCGCACCTGCCACGGTGCCTGCTCCCATCCCTGCCGCGCCGGTAGCTACACCGATACCAGACAAGTCGGTTGCAGACCTGCAGTCACAGATTGGGTCTGAGATACCGAGTTTAGATGCGAAGGATGAATCGGTGCTCTCTGACTCACAGATGAAGGAGATGGCTGCAGTGCCCGCAACTGCTACGCCTGTTCAGCCGGCACCTGTTATTGAAACCCCTACAGCCCCTGCGCCAATCGCTGCGCCAGTTCAGCAGCCGGCTGCGACCCAAGCGCCAGTAGTCTCGTCGCCAGTTGCGGCTCCTCAGCAGGCAAATAAAGTCGTGAACGACATAGTTGCCCCAGCTGCTCCACCGGCCAGCGTGACGCCAGCTCCGCCGCCGGCAACACCAGCTGAAACCACCACTACAGTAGCCGGAGTAACTATGAGCCGCGAAGATGCTCTCAAGTTAGCACTCGGTGAAGATGCTGCTCCGCAAGCCGTAGCAAAAACCGGTCCAGCACGCCCAACCGCTGTAGTGATGACCGTTATTGGCCTGGCACTTCTAGGGGCTTTTCTTTGGCAGGTAAATGCCACAGATATTCAGGTAAAGCTGGCGTCGTTGCGAGCTGGGCTGACAGCCTCGGTACCAGGTTTTGTTCCTGGGGGTTGGAGTAAGGCCCAATCGCTGAAGGCTAGTGAAGGCGGTGTGAGCTATGAGCTCGTGAAAGACGGTAAAGCTCTCAAGGTAGAGCAACAGAAGTCTGATTGGGACAGCCAGGCGGTGCTTGAGCAGTACGTCTTAAGGCGCTCCACGGATTATCTTGCTTTGCAGTCGCAAGGGCTTACCATTTATATGTACGGCAATAATCAGGCAGCTTGGGTTAATCAGGGGACTTTCTACACGCTCTCCGGCGACCACGGCATTGAGCAAGATGATGTTATCCGAATGGCGACGAGTTTATGAGCGACCAAGCTTGGGATCAGCTTGTAGATTTAATCGATCAGAAATACGGTATTGATCAGCATAAAAAGCACAAAGAACAGTTAGAGGGTAGGCAAAAACTCGAAAAATTTCATGATGAGATTGTCTTTGAGAAAGACGGTAATACATTTAAGGTTGACCGCGTTACTGCACCGGCAGTAGCAAATACTCGAACTCATTATGCACATCGTGGAACAGCCCAACGAGTTGAGCACGAATACGACCCAGCAGAACTTGTGCATCGTGTTGAATTCTATAAAAAGTCTAGCTCGGGTGATTGGCGTGAGATTTCACCAGAAGACTTGATGTAGGCTTTAAGCTTCGGCCTTACCGACTTTTGCGCTGAGGATTACACTACGGGTTTCTCCACCCTGGTCGACTATTTTTGTTTGTTGGGTTTGGTTGTAGTAGAGAACCAAGTGTTGCGAGAGGATGTCTTGAATGTCTCGGAGCTTTAAGCGGTAATCATCTAGATCGGCAGCAATTGCTTGATAATCCTTGTCTTCCTGCAAGGCTCGTTTGGCCTCTGAGCGCTTTTTGGTAAGTTCTTTAATCTCATCTGCGAGGGCTCGATATTCTTCGTTTTGCTCCATCACATCTTTTAACTGGTCACGTAAGGCGCCAACCTTCTCACGAGTCTCAGCGGCATCTTGCATAAGCCGGTGGATTGACTCCAGGGTTGCGCCAGTTTCATTTTCGGTGCTAGGTGATGTGTTGGTTGTTTCGTCCATGTTTCCTCTTTTTATTAACGCTTAGAGCTGTTGAAATATTTTACCATGCGGCCTTCGTGAAAAGGAAACTTATCAAGCCAAACGTAACATGAGTAATATGCTGAGTATAGAGAGGATTGTCGTGATGAGCATGGTACCTGCTGCGAGCCTGCTATCAAGTTTGTATTTTTCTGCCAGCACAAAAGCCGTGACTGCAGTCGGTGTGGCAGCCATTAGGATTGTGAGTTGGGCAAAGTCTTTGGGAATGGGAAAGATTTTGAGGGCGGCGATAAAGAGTATTGGTAGTAGTAGGAGCTTGAGGAATGATGCGGTAGCTATGGCTGGTATGTCACGTTTCTGTAGCGTGTGGTGGGCTAGAAAACCGCCCAGAGCAAAAAGCGCCAGTGGGGAGGCGGTTTGTGCGATAAGTTGTAGCGGTGTCTCTATGAAGTCTTGTACGGCTTTGGGGACTGGGATAATGGCAAATATCAGACCGAATATTAGCGAGATAATAATTGGATTGGTCCGTAGGCTACGTAGCAGGTGGTTGGTACTTTTGGTTTTTTTCATCCAAATTTCAAGAATCAAGAGCGCGCTCACAAGTGCGGATGTAAAGAAAACTACCGAAAGTGTTGTGGTAATCGCCGGCGATATCGAAGGTGTGAGGGCACTTGCCAGAGGAATACCTAAAAAAATTGTATTGCCAAGGGTGGCGGTGAGAAAGATTGTTCGTTGAGCTTTTTGGTTAAAGGGGAGTAGGCGGGTAATTACCGCAAAGACTATAGAACACGCAATAGAAGTAAGGGCGCTAAACGCTATTGCCGTCTGCACTGGTGTTGATGTGAGATCGAGCCTCATAAGGCTTAGGATGGTGAGTGCTGGCAGGGCGATGTAATAGACAAAATTATTCAGCGGGTTCACCCAGCGATTTTGTGCCACACGCAGGCGCGTTAAGGCATAGCCCGCAGCGATAATGAGGAAGATAGGAAGTGTTGAGAAAAGTGATTGCATACCTGTTATGTTTCATCATATACAAAACGGGTCTGTTTTTATAGCGCAACTTTCTCGCGAGAATGGGAATCAATCTTTATAATAATGATTATGGTTCTTCCAGAATGGCTTCATCGTACATTGCGTATTCCATATTTGCTCAAGGTTACAAAGACCGGAAGCGGCCGACCAATTGTCTTTTTACATGGTCTGGCTTCGTTTAAGGAGATCTGGTCGCCGGTTACCGAGGCTTTATCTCGAGATTACTGCTGTGTGAGTCTCGATCTTTTGGGTCACGGACGAAGCCCAAAACCCACCCACATGCAATACACGCCGCATGATCATCTGCGGTCGATTCGGTGGACGCTTTTTTGGCACGGTGTGTGGCGACGTCCGGTTGTGGTTGGGCACTCAATGGGTGCACTACTAGCGACCCATTGGTCAGTGGTGTATCCGCGTGAAGTTTCACGGCTGGTATTAGTTGCGATGCCAATTTATACTGTGCGAACTGCCGTGTCTGGCAAGAAACGTCTTGAAGGCTTAATTGATGCCGGGTATTTAATGTTCTATCGGGCGCTCCGAACTACACCACGGCGCTGGGCGATTCGATCGGCAAAGACACTCATGCGAAGATCGCCAAGTTTGGTTGGTCAGGCTTCTCTCGACGAGTCAACTTGGTATCCTGTGGTGAGCTCCTTGCAGAACACTGTTGAGCTGCAAACTGCCAGTGCTGACATTGCTGCTTTGGATGAGAAGCTGCCGGTAACCGTGCTCTATGGCACCCTTGATCAGCTAGTTCTGGCCAACAACCTTAAAAAAGCTTTTTTAGGTCGTCCTCACACGCGGATTATGCGAGTATTGGTGCCCCATGAGCTAACACCTCGTTATTGTCGGGCAATTGTGCGAGCTATTAAAACCAAAGAAGATCCGTGGTATACGACGCAGAAAATGAAAACGAGTGTGCAATGAGTTTGGCCAACAAAAAACTGCGTGAGCGGAGCTTGATTGAGCAGTTTCTTAAGTTAACGCCGCAATTTCGAGATTATAGCTTTGGTTTTTATGATGAGAACCCCGATTTAGTCTATCTGCGAGCGGGCGAGCAATTAGGCTTTGAAAGTATTTTAGTCATTCCTTCAGAAGGAAGTCACTGCAGGCTCGACGCTGAGACTTGCCAGTTGTGGTTGCCGCTGAAGTCGACAGCACATCATAATCTTGTTTCACTTCAAGCAGAGCTAGCTCGTACACTATTTGAGCATTTGCGTCACTATAAGTTACCGACCGTGATCGTCTTTTCGTTGCAGGCGCCAAGCGTCCAGCTTGAACAGGTGGCTGCACATTTTGCATTGCCCGAAGTGGCTGAACACAATATTCGAGACTATTTCATAACCGATGGAGTACGGGCTCTACAGCTTTCTGAAACGCGGCAGTTGTAGCTAGTGGCGGACCTGGCAGTATTTGGCGCACTCAATTACTAAGTCTAAATCATCGGTGATGGTAAAAAGACCAAGATCTGCTTCAGAAACGTAGCCGTCCGGATTGAGCATATAGTGCTCCATAAATCTTCGCAAAGGTTCCCAGTAGCTGGTGCCAATACAAAAAATCGGAATACGCTCAATTTTTCGTGTTTGCACGAGTGTTATGAGCTCAAAAAATTCATCCATTGTTCCATAGCCACCGGGGAAGAAGATGTACATGGAGGCAGCAAAGCTGAGTGCCATCTTGCGAGCGAAAAAGTAGTGAAAGCGAAGTGTTTGATTCATATATTCATTAATTGCTTCGCCGGTAGAGAGCTCGATAGTCAGGCCTGCAGAAACTCCGCCCGCTTCAAGTGCGCCTCGGTTTGCTGCTTCCATAATGCCGGGGCCGCCGCCAGTTACGATTGCGAAGTCTTTCTCCGTCACAAACCTCGCTGCTAAAGTGCGGGCCTGTTCGTACTCACTAGAGCTGGGAAGTGCTCTAGTTGATCCAAAAATAGACACGCTATCTGGGAGCTTACTTAAGAAGTCGAAAGCCTGTCGAAATTCGGTCTCGATGCGATCGAGTCTTTGGGTGGTCTCATTGGTAGTTGGTTGAGTTTCGCGGGCATGGTCTTGGTACTCCCGTAATGTGCGTAAATCTCGACTATGCATATAGTTATTGTAGCAAAACATAAGCAGTAATGTTTGTAGGGTTAGTGAATGAGACGGTACAATAGTGACATGAAGGCATTGAAGCGCATCTTAACGACATTCCTGGCACTTACTATTACGAGTCTTATTGCGGTTTGGAGTGTGCTAGCCATAGTTGGATCTGCCACGGCAATCAATAAGCTTATCGTGGCAAGTGGTGGCTACGAGACGGCTGCCACCCAAACCAGAACCGCGATGTTGTCTAGTGCAAATATTCCCGAACAATATAGGGCTATAATCACACAGGCATTTGAGAACAGCATAACTGCTCAGCAAATGGAGGCGATTGTGCAGCCGCTGCTTGTAGATATTGTTGGCTGGCTTGACCAGCCGGCTGGCACACCAGCTCCGCAGCTAGTGGTGAATTTGAGCCCTCTTAAGCAGCAGCTCGAAGCTGAGCTGGCTCAAGCTCAAATCTCAGAAATCGAAAAGACGGCTCTTGTAGCTCAGGTAGGTAAGCAGATACCAGATCAACTCAATTTAGCCCAGGCCCAGGGATTGGCTACGCAGCAAGGTGCTGAAGCTCTGACGGCCCCACAGGCATCTGAGGCAGTTACGGCACTGGAGACATTTAAAGGGGTGTATGCAGCGCTACAGGCATTTTCCATAGTCGGCATGGGTATTATGCTCGTTATGCTGGCTGGGGTAATTACGATCAGTCGGCGTGATGGTCGCGCCATGCTTCGGCGGCCGGCTTGGGCTTTTATTTCGGCTGGGCTACTCGCAACCGCTGCTTGGATCGTGAGTCGGGTATTGCAGGCAGATCAAGCGCAGCCGACATTGGTCATTGCGATGAGTGTAGCGCGCGAAATATCGGGTATTGTGGTTTGGTATAGTCTAGCCTCTATAGTTTTTGGCTCTGCTTTGTATGGACTCTCGTTTTTATTAAAACCAAGCTTGCCCACAGCGAGCGCCGCTCCGATAGCTATGCCGCCGACCACCAACATAGCTGCTCCGATCACGCCGTCGGCTTCGACCGCTACGTCTGGCAGCCCCCAAGAACACGCGGTCCCGAAAGACACTCTGGGCTAGACGATCCCGGTGCGATTCTTCCAGCGTGGTTTGCGTAGCTCGTACTGAATTAGCGATGCAAATAGCATAATCATAACGGCGATATTGGTTATAGGCGCTGTTATTTGTAGCAGGACGTCTTGCTTGGCTTCTAGAGCAATGAGTATACGTGTAAGCATGGCTGCAGCTAAGGCGATCGCGATTGAAATTAGATGCACTTGCGTGCCAATAATGAGGCTGTATATAAGTACTATCACCGGCATCGAAAACACAAATGTACCGGCAAGCACGAGAAAAATAGTGAGAGGAAAATGAAACCGCAGGGCTGGGTAAAAGCGCTGGAGATTGTCATCAATGATGCCTCTCAGCCCCAAATGATTTTGGCTGGTCGCTAAATCGCTGGCTCGAAACAGCTGAGCGTGCAGGCCTTTATGTCGAGCTCGGTGAAAGAGCTCCTGATCCTCTAGAGGGCTTGCTCTCACGTCTTCAAAGCCACCGAGCCGGCGGATTTTTGCACTGTCGAAAGCAATAATAGAACCGTGAGCAGTTGAGCGGTCAGGTGCGTGTTCCTGTAAGAACCCACTCGGGTACGCTGCTAGCATAAGGTATTGATTGTGGCTAAGAATGGTTTTTTGAGCCAGCGATTTATTTTGGTCGGCAGAAAGTAGAGATAGTACGTCAAGCTTTTCTTGCTCAAGTAACATTGCAATTTGGGCGAGCGTATTAGGCAGGAGCACGGTGTCGGCAGAAATAAGTACGGTGTATTCTCCGGTAGCTTGTTTTAGTAGTTGGTCAGCCGCCCAGGCATCTACACCCCAGCCTGGTTCAATTGGGTCAATCGTAATGATGCGCAGCCGTTTATCGGTAAAGTTCTCTGCAATTTTGCGCGTGTTGTCCTCGCTGCCAAGATCAGTAAAGAGCACCTCAAAATCGGGATAATTCTGCCCAAGCGCAGCTAGTAGCGTCGAGGAAATATTTTCTGCTTGGTTATAGGCGTGCGCCATAACGGTGATTCGCGGCCATTCATCAAGGCGCTGTGTTTTTGGGCGACGAAAAACCACGAAATTATGCGCAATCAGTAGAATTTGAGCAATAGAGAATAG
>CAYVVS010000021.1:0-8363 GCA_964454845.1 uncultured Candidatus Saccharibacteria bacterium | reverse complement strand
CACATCTCGAATCAAGCCTTGCTGAACTAATATCCAAATCACCACCAAAACTTCTCCAGCAAAAGCTAGCCGCCAAGTTGCATAGGTAGTAAGAAAACCGCCAATAATTGGACCCAATCCCGCGGCAATACCCGCCATAGCAGCCACTGTTCCGTAAGCTTTTAAGCGCTCATCAGGCTTGGTGAAGTTTCCTGCAATTAGAGATAGCATCGCTGGGATTGCAAGCGCGGCGCCCATGCCTTCCAAAAAAGACCAGCCAAACTTGAGCACCTGCACACTTGGCGCCAGCGCTGTAAGTGCACTTCCCACTCCATAAATGCACATACCAATAATGAATGCCTTTTTGCGACCAATAATGTCGCCAACCTTCGCGCCAGCCACCATGAAGGCAGCCATAACGAGTGAATAAAACGCAATTGCCGACTGGATGTCACCCACCGTTGTGTTAAGGTCCTTAACTAACGTCGAAATTGAAACGTTCATCACGGTGGAATCGAGCGTAAAGATAAATTGTGCTGCCGCCAGTAGAATGAGGAGTTTTTTGGCTTTCTTTGACATGTTTTTCGTGTTTCCGTACCTGTTACTTTACAACTACTGTACAGTAAGCCTATGAAAAAACATAGCCTCTCAATTACGCTTCTGCTTGACCTATAAGGTAATGGGTCGTATAACTAACCTTAGTTAAAGGCACTTACATGTATGAAAAATTCACCTGCAAATTCTACTGCACCAACTCCAAATAAATGGCGGGCTATTCTCGTCGGCTTCCTCATTGGGGTCGGCACCATTGCGCTCGCTAACTGGCTCATTCTACGATGGCTGAACGTCTACGTTTTTGACACACAAAACTATGTCAAAACCGTAGCCCCACTTACAAAAAACAGTGATGTTTCTAGCGCGCTGAGTAAATACGCCACCGAAAAACTCTATAGTACTATCGATCTCGAGGCTGAAATAAAGCAGGCGCTTCCGGAAAAAGCTGCATTCATCGCACCACCACTAGCTAGCCAGGTTGTTTCTGCAACCGAGAAAATTGGCTCCAATCTGATTGCAAGTGATCAGTTTAATGGTATTTGGATTTCAGCGAATGAGACCGCGCATTCACGCTTGATGACAACCCTAAAGCAGCCCAAAGCCGAATTTAACGCGCAAAAAGAGCGTGTGGTATTCGGTGTAAATATCACTCCATTTATCGAAAAAATTCGCGACCGACTCCAATCAAGTGGCACCGGCACAATCTCCAATAATCTTCAGAACAGCCAGGCTGCCGAAGTTGCCGTCAACCTTCGCGAGCGCATTCAAGAGATGCGCCTTGCCTATCAGTACACACAAGCACTCTATGTTATCTTGCCGATGCTTTTTGCAGCAGCCTACATCGGGGCCATTGCAGTTTCTCGTCAACGTTGGAAAACCAGCTTTGCAATTACGCTTACTGTAGTAGTAATCACTGCGCTTGAACTGATCCTCTTAAAAGCCGCTCGACCAGAAATAATTGGTGATGTTGCGACAGCCTATCAGGCAGCCGCGGGCGTTATCTGGGATGCACTCACGACTGGGTTCAAGAATGTTACTACAAATACGCTCATTATTGGTGTAGTTACCTCGATTATTATGATTTTTGCTGGACCATTTGCTTGGGCAAAAAAGCTACGCCACCTGATTGGCCTCGACAAGTTCACAAGCACCCGCTTGTATCACGCACTTACGCTTTCTCGTACTTGGCTACGCAAGAACATCTTGAGCTGGCGTGTTGGTGGAGTAGTGCTTGCCTTTGTTGCCCTCATTCTCAAGCCCTCTATCACCTGGCAAACAATCATTCAGGCAGTGCTCGCTTACTGTATCTACGTAAGTGTTGTTGAGCTACTCGCAGCTCGCAAGCGCTAGTCCTACTCTAAACTTGCAGCTATTTTCTGATACACATCTAAGTAATCACTCAGCATCACGGGGGTTATAAAGTTCTTTTCCACGTGCGCTCGCGCGGCCTCACGAATGTCATGATGATCATTGGAGGAGCCTAGTAACCTCACTATTCGGCTCGCATCATGATTGTGGTTGCCTGTTAACACAACGCCTGTTTTACGGTTTTTAATCTGCAGCGATATTCCACCCACTGGTCGAGCGCAAACAAGCGCGCCCTTCCACATGGCTTCGGTTACAGTAAGTCCAAATCCTTCCCTATAAGAATACTGCATCACGGCAGCGGCCCGCGATTGCAGGGCGCTTACAACTTCTTCGTTATCCGAGACGTTCACCAAAACCAGCGCATGCGACATACTTTTTGCAGCTTCACGAACCTTAAGGTACATATCCTTACCTTCCGGGTCATCGTCAGCATAATTACCCAGCATTACACACTGCAGCTCAGGCATAGTTTCTTGCACACGGCGTGCCACTTCTAAAACTCCGATTGGGTCTTTAAATATGTCGTAGCGAGAAATTTGTGTGATAAACGGGCGGCTGACATCTACGCCAATTTGAGTAAGTAATGCTGTGCTCCGGGCTTCAGGTAACGTTATATTTTTTGGTCGAAGTGGATCGATTGATGGATGCACAATATGTGCATTTTCGATGCCGGCCGTATAGTTTGGAAGAGAGAAAATCGAACCATCGACAGCGCGCAAACGGCGACGCAACCAAGAAAAGGTATGTGGCTCGGCGTTGGTAAGGTCTATATGACAGCGCCAAATAACCACCTTATCAGCAAGAAACGGAATGAGACCAAGTGTTTGTGGGTCATGCAAAATATAGATGTCGCCATCCCGTGGAACAGTAGCGGCAATCTTCTGCGTATAAACATCGTAATAGTCTAAATCTTCAGGCAAACTATCCCGACCACCCTGGAGAGCATTATGAAACTGCTTGGTAATAGTAAAGAATCTCTCGTCTGGCGGTAGAACTAGCCACTCAGCCTGCAAGCCCAGCCCCTGCATGAGAGGAATTTGAGATTGCAAAAGTTCAACCACACCACCACCGGTTGCGGTCGAGTTAATCTCATATATTTTTTTACCCTGCAGCTTTTTTGCTAAAGACTCCAGTTTTACTGTCTGTCTTTTAGTAAGGTAGGCGGCATAGTTTGTAATTTTTGTGGGTTTTATGACTTGGCGTAACATACACCTATTGTAGCTTAAGCGGCATACATGCGACTATTTTGGAAAAACCAGGTACAATAACAAGCATGATAGTAGATATACTCCAGTGGCTACTGCAACTCATCCTAAGTGTTGGCTTGGCAATGATCTTGGCTTATTTGGTATATATGCTCGGATTAAGCCTTGTCTTCCGCCGCCTTGGACAAAAAATGTGGCCGGCATATATTCCCGCCTACAACTACATCGTGCTCATTCGCGTTCTCGGCCTACCAAAAACCTGGCAAGCTGTGGCATTTGTCCCCTACCTAGGACCAATTTACTCAATCCCAATTGGCATACGTCTCGGTAAAATTTTTGGCAAGAGTACTGCCTTTTCATCTTTTTGGCTCACACTAGGCGCCCCTGTTGGGATGCTCATTCTTGCCTTCTCCAAAAAACCTCTGCGGCTTGAAGTAATTAAAGAGCCAGCTCCAACCATCGATACAAAAAAACTTAAGCAACTTACCAAAAAGCACCAAGCCTAGACTCGGTGCTTTTAAATGGCACTGCAACTCTCTTTATTCGAGGTTTGCAGCTTCTTTTCCATGAGCTACCAGGGCGTAGATCACGAGACCACTTACTACAACCATCAAGATTGACCAGAGTGGATACACTGGGATAAAGGCAAAGTTTACCATCATAGCCAGAGTTGCGAGAATAATACCGATTACTCGGCCCCACATTTTACCAGCCATAACAGCTCCACCTGCAAAGAACAGAATTACACCCAAGAGTAGGTGCACCCATCCCCAAGTAGTTAGATCAACAATCCAGATGCGATTTACACCGGCAACAAAAAGCTGATCATTAAATAGTGCGACAAGACTCGTAATAATCTGAAAGACTGCATTTACAATCATCAGAAGTCCAGCAAAGTAGACCCAACCTACCCAGCCAGAAACATTTGTTACATTATTGGCTTTTGCGGCCATAACAAACCTCACTTTCTTACTTTTTTCTACACCTATAGTATACTCCTACCTGGAAAGCTTTTTACATATCCCGTCCAATCCTGAATAATGGTTATGTATGGCACGCACAACATTAAAACGCAGCTTGGGCTTATGGCTCATCGCACTCTACGGGCTCGGCAACATTGTTGGGGCGGGAATTTATGTTCTCATCGGTAAAGTCGCTGGCGAAGCCGGCATGGGTACAGCACTTTCATTTGTGATTGCCAGCATAGTAGCTGGTTTTACCGCGCTCTCGTACATGGAACTGTCCGCCCGCTTCCCCGTCAGCGCCGGAGCGACTGCATTTGTACATGGAGCGTTTAACAAAACTGGTCTTTCGCGCCTGATTGGCATCCTAATGATTATTAGCGGCATAGTTTCTGCTGGTGTTTTAGCGCGAGGATTTGCCGGCTATGCAAAGCTCCTCATACCTGCGCCAGAACCAGTGTTAATTATTGGCATCCTCGCCTTCCTAACACTCGTAGCAATTAAAGGCATGAAAGAATCGGCGGCACTCGCGACAATATTTACCATTGTGGAGCTTGCCGGATTGGGTTTAATAATTTGGTTTGGTAGAAATACATTAGTAAACGGTCTCGCAGATCCCGTGCAAACCTTTGCTATTGATCCCAACTACGGACTTGCTGGAGTACTTGCCGGTGCCTTCTTGGCTTTTTACGCATTTATAGGTTTTGAGGATATGGTAAATGTTGCAGAAGAAGTAAAAAACCCGGAACGCACCATGCCTCGCGCAATTATCATTGCGCTCATAACGGCAACCATCCTATATATATCAGTAGCAATTATTGCCACAAATACACTCAGTCCAAATGAGCTCGCTAATAGCGATGCGCCGCTCACATTAGTATTCTCACAGCTCACCACAGCCCCTGCCTTCATCATCACTGTCATTGGGATTTCGGCTGCCATCAATGGCGGTTTAGCGCACCTCATTATGGGGTCACGCATGCTTTACGGCATGGCAAAGCGCGGCTGGATTCGCGAGGAATTTGCTAAAGTGCACGCCAGTACTCGCACACCAGTTGCAGCAACCCTGGTAATTTCCGGTGTCACCATGATTGCTGCAGTATTCCTGCCACTAACTGTTCTAGCTCGTGCCACCAGCCTGGTAGTACTAAGCATTTTTGTCTTAGTGAACATATCTCTGTTTGTTATAAAAGGGCGACCTCAAAAGCATAAATCACAAATCAGAGTTCCCCGCTGGATACCGCTAGCCGGCGCCATCACGAGCTTATGCCTCATTGTGTTTGAAATACTAAATGGCTAACCAAAAATATAGAACAGCGCGAACACAAATGTGCTCATGAATGTAAAGATAATTAATATCGCAATCATTAATGCTCGATGCTCTTGCGGGAAGTCTGGTTCGATAGCTACCTCGTCTTGCGCATCTTTCGCGTGAGCGTGTTTAGCATGTTCGTGCTTAGCGTGTGATTTCTTACTCATGCCCTTGATAGTATCACTTGCGCGCCAGAAGTGCATCATCTCCATAGAATTTTTTAATGCGCGCCCGCACACCTCCGGGCTGACGGCCGAGCTTCTTGCTGATTACATCAACACCCTTACCGTCTTCATACATTTGCTTTAACTCGGTATCGTCGCTGGATTTCCAAGGCGTAAAGGCCTTAGGGTGCTCAGCACGAATAGCCGCAAGTCGCTCACCCCAAGCAGAAGTCGGCTTTTTCACTTCATCCAAAACCTCCGGCTCTACAGCGCGCTTGGCAGCCACAGCCCTTAAGTGTGTAAACCGCTCTGCATCAGCCGCCGAGCGAGACCTCAGCTCACCGTCTATCGCCACCGCCTCAGGGCTAACCTTGATCGCCATCGAGTTCATGCCTGTGAGGCTGAGCGTGCCTAGACTGCGAACCCGAGACAATGCGACGTAGCCCATACCCTCAACAAAAGCTCGCCTGAGATCCACTCGAGCTGCATCAAGCGTCATGCCCTGACTTTTGTGCACTGTAATTGCCCAGGCCAAGCGTAGCGGAATCTGCACGATTGAAGCCCGTTTTTTATCACCATCACGCAACTCCCACGTAGCCGGTTCAAGGACAATCTTGCGACCATCACGCAGTTCAACAATCGGGTAGTCGGTTTCATTCTCAAACCCCACAATCACACCTAGGGTGCCGTTAACATACTTCTTATCCGGACTGTTGCGAATACACATCACGAGCGCGCCTTCTTTCAGTACCAAATCTTCAACCGCCAAACAGGACCGCTTGAGCGTATCAAGATAATTAGCTTTGCCCGAAGTCTGCATTTCATACCGATGCGGCTCGCCTTTTAGCTCAGCAAGCTTGCGCGCGTTCAGACTATCAACATCAACGTTGGTAGTATGGAGCTCTGTCACTTCTTGGCCGTAACCTAGCTCGGCATCTTTCTGCTCCAAAAGCTGCTCTACATGACGACGGCGCACGTCGCCAGCACGCATCGCATTTAAGATATCTAGAAAGGCGTCATCTTCCTGCCGATGCTGTTCATCCAGATAGCACACCACCGGACTTAACTCATGCCAAACCTGCGCGTTTACTACAAATCCACCGGCCCGTTCACCGTCACGATTAATAGGTGGTAGCTGAAAAAAATCTCCGCATAAAATTACCTGTAAACCACCAAACGGTTCATCTTTGCCGCGAACTTTACGCGTAATTTCATCAACAATATCCAGCCGATAATCATGCATCATCGAAATTTCATCAATCACTAAAATATCCGCAGCAGAAATAGTATCTTTCCGGGACTGCGCGAGAGAATCCACAAAGCGCGGAGGCAACACATTATGTATACCCATACCACTCCAGGAATGAATAGTTGTGCCGCCAAGGTGCGTGGCTGCTAAGCCAGTAGTCGCGGTGACTGCCACATTTTTTCCTTCGCGCTGAGCCAAGCGAATAAATTTATTCAGCACATACGTTTTGCCAGAGCCAGCCGCACCGGTGAGTAACGCACTCTCACCAGCAAGCATAATTTCTAACGCGAGTGACTGATTCATAGACTTCTCAGTATACAGTGTTGGACTAATTTTAAGCAGATACCGACGTTAATCGCCTAAATCCAAGCGGCGAGTTGGCTGCATAATAAGAGACTCATCTGCACGCCAATCAGCATCAGCCACATCAATGTATAGCTCAATCTGGTTCCCGTCAGGATCGGTTATATACACACTGTGCGTAACATGATGGTCGGCAGTACCAGTAATTGTTACTCCTTTTTCCTGCAAAGACTCAATCGCTTGAAGTAATTCATCGTCAGTGTCGCCAATCTTGAGTCCAAAATGGTAAAGACCAAGCTGGAGGTGCTCGGGTTTTTCAATAGCCATATTACCTACCTCAATAAGAAGGAGTTCATGGTGCGTTCGCCCACTCGAAAATGCCTGAGCTGGCATACCAGCTTGACGAGCAAGTTTTTTCCACCCAAGAATTTCACCATAAAAATCCGAGGAGCGCTGCAAGTCTTTCACATACAGCACAATATGACCAAGCTCGTGAACCTTAATTTTTGTCACGTATGTCTTCCAGCTTATATTCGGAGAGCAGTTTTTTGTAACAAGGCTTACAGACATGAAACTTCTTTACTTCAGACTGAGCATTTGGTGGACTAAAAAGGAGTGCGCCAAAATCCTTCAACTCTTCGCGACATAAATCACAAACCGGTGCAATTGCCATAATCTACCCGTAAAAGCTTTCGAGAAGTTTATAGACAACATAGGCCGGCCAGACAATAGACTTAAGAACTGCCGTTACAACTGCGCCAAAACTTGTAGCCGCCTGCAGCCAATATACGAGTGATCCAATTAAACCAAGCCCATACAGTGCTCCACCGGTACTATGTCCGGCTGTGTTCTTTTTCGACTCTTGCTTAAACCATTCTTTTAGCTCGTCTGCACCGGTGATATCGGCCTTAATCTCTATTCTTGGTTCTTTCTTCGCTACCATACAAAATCCTCTTATTATTTCTAGTATACCCCTAAAACTTTGACATATTTAACCAGTAAACCTATACTACCTGACTATGGGTAACAAGATGGGCTGACGTTTGCACGGCTTCTAACCGAGCCTGAACCCAAAGCCACCGGTTAAAAAGCTGCCTCTCACAATTTCTCTTTTCGAGCGTCAACCAACCCAAAACCACAAAGAGAAATGGTAGCAATAAGCCGGAGCACCTAGCGCCAGCCGAAGGCGTGCGACATAAATACTCGGCATTCAGGACCGCAAGGAAAAAGGCAGGCCTCACCGCCTGCACAACTTTCTTCTTGCGG
>CAYVVS010000020.1:0-8995 GCA_964454845.1 uncultured Candidatus Saccharibacteria bacterium | reverse complement strand
AGACTGGGGCGTCCCCTTTGACCGACTCGCGCATCAAGATGAACTCCTCAATGCGCATATACCACACTACAAGAAGCAAGCTAAAGATTTTGCTAAGGGTCAACACACAAAGCTAGAAGAGACCGCCCTACTCTATAATATGGTCTACGAAAAAGCCTATGAACTTTCGCAAAAATACCCCGACTGGATTTTTATCAAACATGAGGATATTAGTACAAACCCCCAAGAAGAGTTCCGTGCCCTGTTTGATAAATTAGGTCTCAATTATTCTCAAAAAATAGAGGCTAAAGTTGACGAGCTAACTAATTCCAAAAATACGGCCGACTCTGGAAAGGACCGAATCCACTCTCTGCATCGTAAGTCTAAAGACGTAACCGAGCTTTGGAAAAAACGTCTCACTAAAGAAGAGATTGCCTACGTAACTAAAACCTGTAAAAAAGTAGCCGCCCTCCACGGATATACACTCTAAGCTGATCTATGTTTTAAGGGTATAATAGGGCTATGAAAATATCTCTTGGTTGGCGCTTTGTTGTAGTCGTCGCGCTCGCCGCATTTGGCCTCATAGTTATTTCAATAGTGGAATTGGCGTTTACTAGCCTCATCACTCTTGTTTTGCTTATTGCAGCACTAGGACTTGGCGCACTTGGTGCTTGGCTCATTTTTACCGGCACAAGCAAGCGTCTAGCTGTCGGGTGGACACTCCTGGTCTTAAGCTCAGCCGCGATTGTGGGATTCTTTTATCAACTCACCACAAATCTCAACGATCCATTACTGTTGCGCATTGTTGTTCTTTTTATGCTATATAGCTTTCTGGTGGGTCTCATCCGTCGTGAATACTGGCGCCAGAAACGGCTAACAGCACAAGCAAAATTAGCCAAGACAATGCCTTCAGCCACACTTATCATTAATCCTAAGTCTGGAGACGGCCGAGCGATAAAAGCTAACATACCCCAAAAAGCAAAGAAGCTAGGCATATCAACCATCATCACTCAGAAGGGAGATTCAATAGAGGGTTTAGCGCGCCAGGCGGTATCTGATGGCGCAGAAATTCTCGGTGTCTCGGGCGGAGATGGCACACTCGGCGCAGTCGCTAAGGTGGCGATTGAGAAAAATCTACCACTAGTGGTGCTGCCGGGTGGTACACGCTGTCATTTTGCTCGCGATGTTGGGCTTGACCCTAATGAGATAAGTGATGCTCTTGCAAGTTTTCAGGGTACCGAGCGACGAATTGATGTCGGCTCAATTAATGGCCGCATCTTTCTAAATAACGCGTCTTTTGGACTATACGCAGATGTAATTGATAAGCCAGAGTATCGTGATCATAAAGTCCGAACCACACGCGAGGTACTAAGTAGCTTGCTGAATGGTAATACTCCCTACTACCCGCTTAACTTTACTGATGATAAGCAGAAAAAACACCGACACGCTGCACAAATTTTAGTAGGAGTAAATGCCTACGAAACGGTCAATATTCTTGAGCTTGGAAGACGCCACGCGATGGACCAAGGTATTCTGCAAATAACAGCGGTAACAAAATTAACTGACGAATTAATTGGTCAAATGATGGGGACGATTGTACTAAACCAAAGTTTTGAAGATTCAAATACTGGCTATGTCGAGCAATGGGAGGCCGCAAAGTTTAGTGTCAATTCAAAAAGTAAAAAATTAGTAGTAGGCGTTGATGGTGAGCGCGAAGAGCACACCACTCCGGTTGTCATCAAAATACTTCCGAAAGCACTGAGGCTTATGGTGCCACCTGAGGGAATGCGCAAAAGACCCAACAATCCCCTTTCACCAAAAACCCTCAAACGTCTTTGGTGGGCCCTGGTAAGGCAGTAGTTTGTGTAACTGTCAGGCTAAAAGCTTAACCAGTATGGAGGTGAGTAACGAGAAAATACCTATAAAAGCAGCAATAATCGCTTTTCCATCTTCTTTATGCCAGGCGATAATTAACCGAGTCGGGATAAACCAAAGATCATTATCTATAAAACGCATCCCCTTTTCGTTCAGTGCAATGCCAGAGCCATTCTCCCCCGCAGATGTGTCGACAAATTTTTCTCGTACTGCGTAACGAATAAGCTTGTTAATCCTGTTTTTAGATAGCTTATTCTTTTTGCCTGTGTAGGCATTTATGAAATCCTCAAGTGAAATATAATGAGTGATGCTACCATATGCAGTGACAGCACTTGAGGTATAGATAGGATGCATACGTTCAATCTTGTTTAAGCTTCGCAGCAGCCAATACAGATCCCAATACCACTTCATACTCCAATTATACTACCAGCTGCCTTCAAGATACGACATCTAGGATTGCACTTGGCAGACAATAACCGCGTATCTCGGTTTTTTTACTAAAAAATGCTCGAGCCAAAGCCCGAGCACACATGGAATTAACCCTTATGACTCACATCTTCAGCATTGAAGTAGTCAGCAGTGGCGCGAAGCTTTCGGCCAACCCACGTGGGTTCAATGTGCCTCCATGCGCTCGCTGCCCCAAGACCGATGAGGATCGCCACTCCTACGAGTGCATACAGCATACCAATCATTACAACGGCCGATGCCCCACCAAGGAAGAACATCTCCACTCCGGCATACCAACCCTCAAGGTTTGTACTAAGAGCCATCATGAAACAGCCAAAACCGACGAAGATTCCAGCTACGATCTTAGGCAGTAGCCACCAGCTGAACTGCGTTTCTTTATTTCGGCTGGCAAAGTTCAGCATGAGAAACATACATACACTAATTGAGACAGCAGTGATGAGTAGTTCCGCCGGCCAAAAGTCGACCAACCAGCTCGGCCACGTGCTCGTATCACCAAAGAGTACACCCTTGTAAGGTGCATCCATTCGCCTAGAACCTGTATCGATATTGCCAATTGCGAGGAACATTACACTCGCAAGGACTCCTCCGAGCATCGAAAAACGAAGATTCTGTACTTTGGACTTCCGAATTGCGAGGGCTTTTTCCTCTTCAGTCAAATCTGCTTCAGACATAATTCTTCTACTCCTTGTAAAAAGGTGCAATTGTATGGTGTACTATAGCATACTTTGAGTCAACGAATGAGTCTCCGCTACATAAGTGGCCCTCGTATATGCATCTGGTATACTAAAGCGCAAAGGAAGAGACCATGACAACACATAGAATCTATTCAATGAGCTTTGCCGATGTATACCCCCATTACATAGCGAAGGCAGAACGCAAAAATCGTACAAAAAAAGAGGTGCTTGCAATCATCACCTGGCTTACTGGCTATAGCGAAAGGCAACTTGAAAAAATTCTAGCCGACAAAGTAACTTTTGAGAATTTTTTTCATGATGCACCAAAACTAAACCCAGACCGAAAACTTATTACAGGTGTCATATGCGGCGTGCGCGTCGAAGACATTGATGATCCTCTCATGCAAGAAATACGCTACTTAGACAAACTAGTCGACGAGCTTGCCAAAGGCAAGTCAATGGAGAAAATTCTACGAAACGCATAATGATTAACTAATTCATGTAGCTATTAGCAAAAATGACCTTAAGTGGTCATTTTTGCTATGCATAATTCTGATTACGAAGCTACAGCAATTACTTATCTGCGCTATCAGGCTTCTTTTTAGTAGCTTCCTTCTCTTCGTCTTCGTTAAAGCCCTTTTTTACCTCGCGGGAAAAGCTTCCGATACTACGACCAAGCTCGGGTAGTTTGGCGGCTCCAAATAGGAGCAGCAAAATAACTACAATGATAACTAGCTCTGGTAGGCCTAATCCAAAAATCTCCATACATCTCCTCTTGTTTGCCTCAATTCTAAACCAATTACCTGTCAGCCGCAAGATTGAGGAATGCGCACGACATAGAAAAAGTACAAGTATAACAGGTTTGACTCTCCTTTGAGATAGCGTCTATAATTAAGCATAAGAAGGTGGTAAAATTGCGCAAATCTGCAAGCAGTAAACATGGGCAGAAGGTGGATCCAGATACTATAGCTGGCCACTTAGAGGAACTGAGGCGTAGGCTCATTTATGTCGCCCTCATTGTTGTAGCTGGGCTTGGCTTAGGCTGGGCATTCCAGGGACAAATATCCCGAGCGCTCATTCGGCCACTTGGGGAAAGCCTATATTACTCAAGCCCAACTGGCGGTCTAGACTTTGTGATGACACTTTCTATATGTGTTGGAGCGCTACTTGCTCTGCCGTTTGCGATTTACCACTCTTTAAGTTTTATTGAGCCCATCTCACATAAGCCGCTGACTCGTAACGGCATGAAAATTGTCATAACCTCTTTTGCTCTTGCAATAACCGGCGGACTATTTGCATACTTTGTGACGCTGCCAGCAGCTCTCAACTTTCTGAAGGGCTTTGATGAGATAAACGTCAATCCCCTGCTTTCGGCTAAGGAATACCTTACCTTCGCTATGACCTACATTTTTACTTTTGCTATTATTTTTCAACTTCCATTGGTTATGGGGTCCATCAATCGAATAAAACCACTTAAACCCGAAAAACTCGTAAAGAAACAACGATGGGTAATCCTGGCAAGCTTTATAATCGCCGCTTTTGCCACGCCAACGCCAGACCCTATGAACCAGGCAGTCATGGCTCTTCCACTCATCGTACTCTTTAATGTGAGTATTCTGGTTGTTTGGATTCAGAACTCGTTGAGGAATAAGTCAAAACAGCAAGCCAAGAAGCCAGTACCAGCAGCTATCAAAGCGCCCCCCGTGCAAGCGCCGATTACACCCAGCGCACAACCACATGTGATCGGTCCACCATTAGTTTTACCTACCGCCAAGGCTCCTCTCGATCTACGTTCTACAGTTCAGGCCGATAAAGTTTTCGGCTTACCTGCAGCGCACAACAAGCATCTGGTGCGAGATATCGCCTTTGCTCGCCCGTCGGTGAGCCAAGCCTAAGTATTTACAATGTCGTCAAGCCAGCTAAAGAAGCTCTGATAATCCAGATCTGCATCATTAATTGTGTGGTGCAGCCCATCGGGTACTTCATGAGAAGTGTACGTAAATCCAACCGGGAGCGAACCAGCGACAGCGCTTAGTTTGTTCTGTAAGATAATATTTTGCGAATAGGGAGTAAATGGCGCGTTTACAACCAGGTAATCATATGGAGACCAGGCGTAACCAATTGGAGGTAAATTTGCTGCGTTTACGGCAATTATGTCGTCAATCCCACAAAAATCAACATTCCCCGTACCACTATCGGCTAGCTGGCCACGGAAAAGCCTAGCCGTAACGTGGATAGTCCCCACTCCCGTGCCTCCGTACGGGTAATTGGGATGGCTTGGATCCCATGATTTTAAGGCGTTCAAACTTACTGGCCCCGTCCAAGAATACGTCCCAATAAATGAGGGGTCGGCAACATTAGGACAGCCGAACGCCCCATTGCCTGCCAAAGTTAAATTACGCCCAGCCCCATCGTCGGTAACTCCCCTGCTCAAGGCTGCGCCAAGTGAGTTATACCCACCGGCAGAATGTCCCGTGGCGATGAACTTTGCAGCGTTCAGGCTGTAGGTACCAGCATTGGTCTGTAGCCAATAGGCTGCCTCTTTATAATTTAGAATGTGTGTTGGGTACCGCCCTGAAGCTGTATTTGCATCATAGGCGGGATAAGACTGACCTAAGCTCGAAAAATACACGCCACTCAATACATACGAACAACTTGCAACAGCGTACCCACGTAACGTAGCATCTCTTACCAGCCCACTTGATATTAAGTTACGAGCACCAGATACCCAAAAACCACCGTGAGTGTACATAATAACCGGCCACCCACCAGCCGGCGGAGTTCCGGTGGGCACATACAGGTCTAGCTTTCTGGCATTCCCCACGCCATAACTTAAGCCAGGATACAGCGTGCATGGAGTTACCCCCTCATCAGCGACATCTGGCGTATGATCTTCGAGAGTAAGTACTCCAGCAGGATCCAGTACAGGGCTTGTGCCATTAGGATTGATGCTCGTAATTGTCCCGAGGTCTTCGAGTGCTTTTTGATTGCTGCCATCATGCTCAAACCACTGCCAACGTGGCGGTGAGTATGGCGTACCGACAACATTATTGATATTGTCTGGGTATTCACGATTCAGCAAATAGTCGGTCCACATTTCAAAGTCAGCAATTCTTTGGTGAAATAAATAGAAGGCTGTAGTTTCGGCATCCTGAAAACGAACTTCATCCATCTCTACTGTAGTCGGGTTGCCCGAAAAAGTAGCAAGGGCTGTCGTGCTGTCGTTGAGATACACTCTGACCCGTACCTTAGGATTCTGGGCTGCATCTACCTGTATTTCATATCGATAAAACCCATAGCTACCTGGCGAACGGAATTCGTTGCTGGTCCAAGCCGTACTCCCTCCCGACCATGAGAGACGTAAATTCATCGCAGTATCTGGGCTACCAACCGTGTATTGCTTATGTTCTATTCGAAAGGACTCCACGCCATTGAGCCTAAATATGCAAAGTGGGGGGTTAATATTTACCACAGCGTCTCGATCATAACGATGATAAAAGCGCAACGAGTAGACGTCGCGACTCGCATAGTCATTTTGGTATGCATCAATATCCCACCAAATGTAAGGTCCATTGTTCGCGTAATCTTCGATTAATATACAATTGCCATCCACTCTGCCGGGACGCTGGGTGCTCCACTTTGTTCTTGTAGCTGTTGGGTTACCGCTTGTTGCAGCCCATGCTGGATCGAGAGGGTTAAAAGTACTTATCCCGGTAAGCGGTAGATCATGAGCACCATTAGATAGGCGCGGTACGATTCCATTGTAATTTGTAAGCTCTGCACGCTCCCCTCGCATTCGCCCCAAAGGTGTTGCTGGGCGTAGACGCACATTTCCAGTGCTCGACGATCCGCTGCTTTTTGCAGCTAAAGATGTAACTGTATAGTCAACATTAAGTTTTGGAGCATACAGACCTGAGGACTGATCATAGTAATAGTTTTGGCCACCACCATTACCATAGGAAGCTGCGCCAACAGTGCCGTTATCCCAAGCAAAACCGCCGAGATAGCCAACATTAAAAGTCGTACCGCCGCCATTTATATCTGCAAACAACCAAATCATCACGCTCTGCGAAGTGCTATTCCAGCTTGGATCATCAACCAGTTTTTGCAAAGCCGGAGTAAAATTCTCTGTCTGCACCCAGCTCCCCGCTGCCAAATCGCGACCCAAGGCACTAGTATTTGCCTGATCAGTACAGAATGCCTTATACACTAACGCACTTGAATCTCTTACGTGAGCGCCATAAGTGGATAGCGATTGTCCGGCCTTATTGTGGGTAGGGCCACACCGATTCCCAAACAAAGTGGTTGCCGCCGACTGCCTACCAAGTCGCTGCCATGGCTGAGAGCCTAGCGTACCATTTACGATAGCCCCCGTTCCAAGTGGATCCAGATTATTTTCAACTGCAACGTAAATATGGTTTGTAAGCCCGCCAGTATAAGCATTGTTTGTTCGCAACTCTAACTTGGAACTATTAATTACTGAACCCTGCGGAATATAATTGAGTGTAAACACAAAGAAGCCAGCATACACCAGAGAGGTGTCGAAGTGCGGGCCAATAATTGGGCTTACAAGTGTACCCGTAAAATTTGTGCCGCTTGCAGATGAGCGGTTATTCCACGTGGCAAGCCCATCGTGCGTCGAACTTGCCGTAGAAACAGAAATTGCAGGCATTAGTCCACCTTCAGCATAAGATCATTAGCACTAATTGATGCCTTCTTTGTATTTTCTATCGTTGCCGTTCCGGCATCTGGAGTGCCCACCCATAGAACAGATCCAGAAGTACCAGAAGAAACATTTGTAATAAAAAATGCCGGCACCAATATGGTTGACCCCGTAGAATTTAGCCATTCGATGGGGCTGCCGTTATTGTTATAGCAAATCGCTCCACCGCTATCGGTCGAGATTGAGCCAAGAGTAATAGCCTGCCTTCCAACGTAAAAGGAACCACTCACCGTAAACTCATTCCCCTGAGCGCCACTTACAAGGGTCGAGAGTGTCATGCCGTCCATCCCGGTTGGCGCCGACTGCAAGAGGCCAATATATAGCGTAGAAATCGTAGAAGCAGTACCGCCGGCGTTTACTGTAAGGGCACGCGTTTTACCATCAAGTCCCAGAGTTAACCCCATTTATGGCTTTCTCCGCAAAACTCTTGTCCCGGCTGGTGTTCCGGCGGGCAAGCTATCTCCCGAGACCCAAGTCGATGCTACAACCACCACACCGTAACCATCTGTTCCAGCTGCACCAGTCGCACCCGTGGCTCCTTCCGTACCTGTAGCTCCTTGTAGCCCCGTAGGCCCAGTTGGCCCCTCTAAGCCAGTTGGTCCGGTTACACCAGTTGGTCCAGTTGGCCCCTCAACACCTGTCGCCCCAGTTGCCCCAGTGGCACCCGCAGGTCCGATTGCGCCAGTAGGACCATCGGCACCCGTGGGCCCCTGTAAGCCAGTAGCGCCAGTCGCGCCATCTGATCCAGTAGGACCTGTGGCTCCGGTAGCACCTTGTGGGCCGGTAGCACCCGTAGCGCCATCATTAGCTGCTGGCGGAACGGCACTCGGCTTAAGCGAACCATCACTATTGTGCGATACGCTCAAGAACTCATTAAGGATGTCTCCCCAAGTGCCCCCATCGCTTCCGGGAACAGGAAGTCTAGCCATTAAATAAACACCTCTCACAAATGATACGCATTACATCTAGCATAACAAATATTGTCTAAATATTTAACCTGTCAGGCGCCTATAACGCTCATATTTACTCACCCCTTCATCATGCGTCGTGTAAAAACCCTCTTCCCAGAGGCTAAGCAACTGATCAAAGTATGCCTCATACTTATATTTCACAGTATCTACACTGTAGTTCTTTACGGCAGCTTCGTGAATCTTTTTAGGTTTTAGTCGTCCAACATTTTGAGCCGCCCAAACTGCTTCACCAATCGTCCTAAAACGATAGCCATTTTTGCCATGCACAATTGTCTCGCTAAAAGCTCCAAAATCTGTAGCTATCA
>CAYVVS010000019.1:0-9798 GCA_964454845.1 uncultured Candidatus Saccharibacteria bacterium | reverse complement strand
GGTCTCAAGGTGCTGGGAACACCTTTACTATCTCTTAGCTCTCAGACTCAATCTAGGCCAGACTTTTTGACTCAACTGAATTTGAGTCATGCTATACTAAAACCATGATGCACCACATTCAACGAACAATATTGCGCAACTTAATGCGCGGCGACTCTCTGCGTTATCGAGACATTAAGCCAGCTGGCGTAGAGAGTAATCTTTTTGCATATCATTTAAAATCACTCATGCAAGAGGGCTATGTTGAGCAGACGGCGGACAAACATTATTCGCTCACAGTAGATGGCAAGCGCTATGTCGATACGCTGTCTCTAGAATCACTTAAGCCCCGTTTGCAGCCTAAAATTGTGATTTTGCTGGCTATCCGTGATCGTCTTGGTCGTTGGCTTTTGATGCGCCGCAAAGTTCAGCCGCTCTTAGGGCAAGTTGGTTTACCCTATGGTAAACTCCATCTCGGCGAAACAGTGTACGAGGCGGCCCACCGTGAACTATTCGAGAAAACAGGACTAAAAAGTGAGCTTAAGCATGTAGGCGATGGCTACGTCACCATTGAAGAAAATGGGGCACCTGTGAGCGAAATCTTCTTCCATATGTTCCGTGGCACAGCTCAAACGGATCAGTTTTATGAGGCTCACGCCGCCGGTGAAGTTTTTTGGAGCGACTTGCAACCAGATTGGACGGACTCAAATTATATGAGAAGCATGCCGGATCTTATGCGTCTGCTTGAAGACCCTGGCGAAGACCGCTTCTTTGCTGAGCTATACTACCGTTAGTAATTGACATCTCAATACCTGCATACTAGAATATGCCCACTCAATCTGTACCTTCGGAGGGATTATGGCAAAAACAATTGGGGGTGGCGCGAGCCGAGCGACAAAGAAGCTTGGCACTCGGGCGGTGTTGCGTTACATCGACCCTGGCGACACAACCAGGTGCCAATACTGCGATCAGCCACTGCGCTTCAAAGCAAGGGTTCGACTGAAGAAGGTGATCTGTAACGTCTACAAGCGTGGTAAGTGGAATCGAGTTGAGCATTTCCATGAGAGGTGCTACGACGAAGCTGGCCAACCGCATGGTGACGTCGACACCAGTCTTCCCAGGATTGGCCAGAAGGGTGCTCGCAAGCCATAAAACACTGTACGACCAGGCAATATCCTGGTCGTATTCCTTTTGCGCAAATAGTGCTTTACAGATATACTAGAAAAACTATGTTACTAGAAGTCAAGATTGATGAGAAGCAAGCTGGCGCGAATGTGCTTTTGCGCAATGCCGAGCTACAAATCCAGGCTGGTGAAGTTGTGGGATTTATCGGACGCAACGGTGTAGGGAAGTCTACGCTCGCACGAATTATTACGGGAGAAGATGCCGACTATATTGGCTCAGTGCGATTGCGCAAGGGTGTGGTTATTCTTACCACCGAGCAGGAGCAGCACTCGGTAGATGCTGATCTGTCGGTTGTTAATTACGTTTTGGCTGGCTTGCGTGACTACACTCGTCTTACTCAGATAATTGATACCTATCCGGATACAATGAGTGACGATATGAAGCTCATCGAAGAATATACCAATGCTCTCGAGAGTTATGATGAGTTGGGCTATTATCATGTGAAAGATCAAGTGATTGAATCACTCAAGGCCTATCAGCTGACTGCCGAGCAGATTGGTGGTAAGTTTAGTGATTTGTCGGGCGGGCAAAAACGTTTTGCGCAATTGGTACAAATTGAATATTCTAACGCCGATCTGTTAATTCTCGACGAGCCAACCAACCATATGGATTATGTCGCAAAGGCTAGCTTCACGACTTGGCTTAAAGAGGTTCGTTCGGCTGTACTCGTCATTTCACACGATCGCGACGTGTTAGCTTGCGCTGATAGAGTACTTGAACTCAAAGATCAAAAATTGCAAAGTTACCCCGGGAATTACGAAGCCTATCTCAAGCAGAATACCATCAGCTCGGCGAGTGCCATGCACCAATATGAGGTTGACGTAAAAACCTTGGAAAACCGAAGGGAGGCTCTCAAGCAGGCTGAGCTCAAAAAAGTTCGAACCAAACAAAGCCCTAACCCGTTTATCCCGCTCGTGCGACGCTTACAGCGTGAGATTGCCGAGTTAGAAGAGCGGATTTCTAAGCCAACAATCTGGATTGATCAAGAATCGGTGCAGGGCTTGAAACGCGGCCAAAGTGAACAATACGAAAAATATAAAGCTAAATCGATTAACTTGCGTGGCGCGCGCGAGTCGGTTGCAGGCAATGCTGCGAATCTAGTGCGCATTGATGATTTGTCTTTGGGTTACATCGAACCGTTGTTTGCTAATATGAGTTTTGAATTGCGCGCTGGTGAGCGGGTGCATATTGTTGGGCGTAACGGTGCTGGTAAAACCACCCTGGTCGATGCAATCACCGCTACCACTGAAAGTGACGCTCTTGAGAGTACTGTGTTTGGTGGTGTCATCGAGTGTTCGTCATCTCTAGTGCTGGGTAGGTATGAGCAGGAAATTGATGCTCGCTACCTGACGATGACTCTTGCCGAAGCGGTGGCTGATATCTATTCGCGAGCCGGTAGGGCGGTGAATGATGAGGCGATAGCAAAAACTTTGCGAGAATATTTGTTTGAGCGGCATGATGGAGCTATCCCTGTTGAGCAGCTGTCGGGTGGCCAAAAAGCCAGAATTCAGCTAATCGCACTGTTTGCACAGCGTCCGAACGTGCTTATTCTCGACGAGCCGACCAACCATTTAGATCTTCCATCAATTGAGGAGTTAGAAAACGCTTTGAAGCGCTACGAAGGGGCCATTCTCTATATCTCGCACGATAGCTTTTTTGCCAAGAATATTGGTGGCGAAGAGCTATTTGTGGGTAAAAAATAACCCCGACAGTGTGTCGGGGCGGGGATTACTTGTTGCGAAGTCGGCGCCACCAGGGCTGGCGCTTCTTTGCGGCTTCGCGATCTGCAGCAGTCACAACTTCTGAACGAAGCTCTTTCAGGAATTCTTCGGAAGTCATGTGTGGAGCACCGGCAGCTGATTGGGCCCGCCTGGGGGAGGTTGGCTCAGATGAAAAGCCGTCATCCGCTGTTGTGGGGCCGTCCTCGTCGGCGGCGTGTTTTTGCTCTCGATCAAGACAGTTGTCGCACATCGGCTCCTCAGGCTTGATGAAGATTCGATGACAGTTGCTGATACGCCAGGGGTGGTTGCGGTTTCCATCGTGATTGGCGGGCAGCAGGTTGTCACAGAGGGCGCAGAAGTCCTGGCGAGCAGTCCGATCGTGCTCCAGGGCTGACGTGTTGCGAAGATATTCGAGAACTGATCTTGTCGTTCCTCGCTGATACGTCACCCAGGCAGTATGCTGCAGGCCATCACAGCAGACGGTGAGTTTCACCACATTGGCCGAGTTGCCAATGATGCGAAGTCTGACTGGGCCGGCAGCTCGAGCGGTACGCTTGCCGGTTTCGACAGAGACGTGTGTAACCAGTGGGTTGTCGGCAATCCAGAAGAGAAGGTTCATCGCGCCCGATGAGGGGCGTGAGCTCGTCTCGAAATGGATCTTCGGGTCGACTCGCTTGCTTGGCGTCGACTTGCGGACTGCTGAAGTCATGGGGAATTCCTCTCCAGAAAAGGTGCGATTTCAAAGACTAACTCTACGAGAAAAAGGCATGTTTGTCAAATACTTACAGGGTTGTCGCAGAGTCTGTCGTATGGTAGTATGTATCTGATACGCGCCACGCGCTATTTTTTTCGTTTGCGCTATTCATTACTAAATAGATAAATAAGGATTTTTATGGCTCGCGAATATTCTCTCGAAAACACACGTAACATTGGTATTATTGCCCACATTGATGCCGGTAAAACGACCGTTACTGAAGGTGTGCTGTATCGTACTGGCAAGACTCACAAAATTGGTGAAGTGCACGAAGGTGAAGCTACCATGGACTGGATGGAGCAGGAGCGCGAGCGTGGAATTACCATCACCTCGGCTGCGACGACCTGTTTTTGGAATGGTAAGCGCATTAATATTATTGATACGCCTGGTCACATTGACTTTACCGTAGAGGTGGAGCGTTCTTTGCGCGTGCTCGACGGAGCGGTGACGGTGTTTGACGGCAAGATGGGCGTAGAGCCACAGTCTGAAACTGTGTGGCGCCAGGCTAACAAGTATGGTGTACCTCGTATCTGCTTTATTAATAAGATTAATCAAACTGGCGGTGATTTTTACAAGAGTCTTGAGTCAATTCATGCTCGTTTGACCAAGCAAGCTTACCCAATCCACCTGCCAATTGGTGAAGAACAGTCCATCAACGGCATTGTTGACCTCATTGCCATGAAGGCCTACACATACACCGAATATAAAGACAAAGAGCTTGTAGAGGGCGAAATTCCTGAAGACATGAAGGAAAAAGCCGAGCGCTACCGTCAGCATCTCATCGAAGCTGCTGTGGAAGCCGATGACGCAATTATGGAGAAGTATCTTGAAGGTACCGAGCTGACCGAGGATGAGATTAAGTCTTGTATCCGTAAGAGCGTGCTGTCGGGTGAATTCTTTATTGTTTCTGGTGGTGATGGACGCGGTGTAATTGTCGAGAAGCTTTTAGATATTGTTGTAGACTACCTACCAACTCCACTCGATATTGCTGCTCCACTAGCGGATAACGTAAAGACTGGCGAGCAAGAAGTGCTTAAGGTTGCAGATGATGTGCCATTTGTTGGTTTGGCTTTCAAGATTGCGACAGACCCATTTGTAGGTAAGCTTTGTTTCTTCCGCATTTATGCCGGAACTCTCAAGAGTGGTTCGTATGTTCTTAATAGCTCAACTGGCGAGAAAGAGCGTATTGGTCGTATCTTGCGTATGCACGCCAACCAGCGTGAAGAAGTACAAGAAGTGTATGCCGGCGAAATTGCCGCAGCAGTTGGCCTCAAGAACACTATGACCGGCCACACCTTGTGTGAGGTTGGACACGCAGTAATCCTCGAGCAGATTACGTTCCCAGAGCCAGTTATCCAGATAGCAGTAGAGCCAAAAACCAAGGCAGACCAAGAAAAAATGTCGCTCGCACTCTCACGCCTGGCTGAAGAAGACCCAACCTTCCGCGTGAGCTCTGATAACGAAGCCGGGCAGACCCTGATTTCGGGAATGGGGGAGCTTCACCTTGAAGTACTTGTCGACCGTATGAAACGTGAGTTTAAGGTGGAGGCCAATGTTGGCCGTCCGCAAGTTGCGTACCGCGAGACTATTCGCAAGACCGTTCAGGTAGAAGGAAAGTTCGTGCGTCAATCTGGTGGTCGTGGTCAGTACGGGCACGTTTGGATTGAAGTGAGTCCGCTCGTGCACGCCGAAGATATTGAGGGCGATAAGCCAACCTACGAGTTTGAAAATGCCATTGTTGGTGGTGTAGTTCCTCGTGAATACATTAAGCCAGTTGATGAAGGCATTAAAGAAGCAATGGGTAATGGCGTGCTCGCTGGTTACCCAGTGGTAGACGTAAAAGCTAAGCTCTATGACGGCTCATACCACGAAGTTGACTCCTCAGAAATGGCCTTCAAGATTGCTGGTTCGATGGCGCTGCAAGAAGGTGTACGTAAGGCTGATCCAGTTATTCTCGAGCCAGTTATGAAGGTTGAAGTCACGACTCCAGAAGAATTCATGGGCGACGTAGTTGGCGATATGAACTCCAAGCGTGGACGTATCGAAAAGATGGAAGATCGCTTGGGTGCCAAGATTATCGACGGTTTTGTTCCACTCTCTGAAATGTTCGGATATGCTACAACTGTTCGTTCAATGACACAGGGTCGTGCTAGCTACTCGATGGAGTTTGATCACTACGCCGAAGTTCCACGTAATATTGCAGAGGAACTTATCGGTAAGAGTGCCGCCGCAAAGTCTGAATAAAAGATAATTGTTCTCGCAAAAAAGAAGCGCCCTTGAAAGTAGGGGCGCTTTTGGCGTATAGTCTTGTCCATCTTGCACCTTAGGAGGAATAGTGTTCCCTTGGGAAAATCTTAGCAGTTTTGAGCTTTTTAGTGTCCATCCTAATCTGACAGATAGAGACTATGCGCAGCGTGTGATAGATCGTGAGTTTCGGAAGTGCGTGAGGGCAGAACGTCGGCTAGATAAGCGAGCTGCAGGCTCCCGCTTCGATGAGTGGAAGTGGAAGCGCTTTGTTGACGGTGACTTCTCTGGTATTCAGCGTCAGCTCGATGACCTCACCGTGATGCTGTTTGCACCCATGGTGTTGTCGGTGGTAATTGCCGGAATGTTCATCGTTGAGGCTGGATTTATACCAGAGCAGATATACCGTAAATTCATGTTCGTTGTCGTAGTTGTGTGCATTGTTGACGCGGTGGGTGTTCGCAGTTTGCTTCTCTATGGCCTGCGGCATTGCGTTGCGGGCTATGGCCAGGCCCGCGTAGAAGACAAGTGGATACTCAATGAGAGAGGTGAAGCTGAGGCTCCGAATCATGATGAATAGTGTTTTGGCGTCTCGAGGAGTCCTCGAGACGTTTTCTCTTTACAAATCCATGAAAAACCCTTAC
The DNA here is from genome assembly GCA_964454845.1 of uncultured Candidatus Saccharibacteria bacterium. GTDB lineage: Bacteria > Patescibacteriota > Saccharimonadia > CAILAD01. The sequence continues at coordinate 3,271 of CAYVVS010000019.1, read as the reverse complement.
AATGAGTCAGTCCTGTGACAAACAGGCAATTTTTCTTGTCTTAGTCACAACCTAATTAATCAATCACTAATCTTATACAAAGGAGAAGTTCGTGGCTGCAGAATTTAAGCGCGATAAACCGCACATTAACGTTGGTACCATGGGTCACGTGGACCATGGTAAGACAACTCTTACCGCAGCAATTACTGCTGTACTTGCAAAAAAACTACCATCAGACGTAAACAAGGCAATTGATTACGCAGCAATTGACAATGCTCCAGAAGAGCGTGAGCGTGGTATTACCATTGCTACCTCTCACCAGGAGTATGAGTCTGAAGCTCGTCACTATGCACACGTCGACATGCCAGGTCACGCCGACTACGTAAAGAACATGATCACCGGTGCTGCTCAGATTGATGGCGCAATTTTGGTGGTTGCAGCTAACGATGGTCCGCTTCCACAGACTCGTGAGCACGTACTCTTGGCTCGTCAAGTTGGAGTACCTAGCATCCTTGTCTTCATGAACAAGATGGATCTTGCTGACCCAGAAATTGTAGAGCTTGTTGAAATGGAAATTCGCGAACTTCTCGAAAAGAACGGTTTTGATGGCAATGCACCAATCATCAAGGGTTCTGCTACAAAAGCTCTCGAAGGTGACGCTGAAAACGAAGACGCTATCATGGAACTCGTGAAGGCAATGGATGACTTCATCCCGCAGCCAGAGCGTGAGCTTGATAAGCCATTCCTTATGCCAATCGAAGACGTATTCTCTATCAAGGGACGTGGTACTGTTGCTACTGGTCGTATCGAACAGGGTATCGTAAAAGTCAACGAAGAAGTTGAAATCGTTGGTATTAAAGATAGTCAAAAGACTGTTGTTACTGGCGTTGAAATGTTCCGTAAGCTTCTTCCAGAAGGTCAGGCTGGTGATAATGTAGGTCTCTTGCTTCGTGGTATTGAGCGTACTCAGATTGAGCGTGGTCAGGTTATCTCTAAGCCAGGTTCTATCACTCCACACACCGAGTTTGAAGCTGAAGTATACGTTCTCACTAAGGATGAAGGCGGACGCCACACTCCTTTCGTAGACGGCTACAAGCCACAGTTCTACTTCCGTACCACCGATGTTACTGGCGAAGTGAAGCTTCCAGAAGGTACTAAGATGGTAATGCCAGGCGATAACATCAACTGTTCGGTTAAGCTCCTTGCTCCTATTGCCATGGATGAAGGTCTCCGCTTTGCGATTCGCGAAGGTGGACGTACTGTTGGCGCTGGTGTTGTAACGAAGATCACCAAGTAAAGCAACACTATGGTAGAAAAAACCGCTCAACGCATCCGCATCCGACTCAAAGCCTATGACAATAAGGTGATTGATCAGTCGACAAAGCAGATTATCGACACAGCAATTCGTACTGGTGCCCAGGTAGCTGGCCCAGTTCCGTTGCCAACTGATCGGCACACCACCACTGTCATCCGTAGTCCTCACATCTTTAAGGACAGCCATGAGGCTTTTGAGATGCGAACGCATAAGCGGCTTATCGATATCACGGAGCCAACTCCAAAGACTATTGATTCGCTAATGAATCTATCTTTGCCAGCTGGCGTCGATATCGAAATCAAAATGTAGTCTGCAACCAGCAGTTTATCTAAAAAATCCCCGTTCAGTTGGGGATTTTTTAGTAATAAAATACCCCAGACTGTGTATAGTCCGGGGAGCCGCTATGAAAGCGGTATGGTTTGGGTGAGCTCGAGCATCTCGGCCGCATCCAGGTTGGGCGTGATAGCCTTCATCAGGACCCTGACAGCTTCAACGATGCGGCTATCATCCTCGTCGGTGAGCATGATGATGGAGAAGTGACGCGGGATGTCCTGCTCGATAGTCATCTCCAATCCTCGTCGGTTCTGCGCAGAAACGCGAAGTGGCTGGGTGTCTGTGCCGTATCGCTGCTTGATGCTCTCCTCCACCATGCTGCGTAGGCGAGGATTCTGGTGCTGAAGGTCCACTGTCTTGGAGAGAGCACCAATGTCATGAGGCTTGCGAACGAAGTAGCGGACCTGCACTGGGTAACCGTTTACGCGGCCGATATTGACGGCAAACCTGAAGTCGATAGGGAGAGTTTCGTCGGGCATGGTGTACAATCCTCGAGTTGTAGGTACAAATGCGACTCCAAATATAGCAATAAAAAAAAGGTTTTGTCAATGCTTATTCGCTTGAGTGTGAAATAATCAGTGTTTCTTCTTGACATATCTGGTGTAAACCTGATAAACTATCTCTCGTTGACTAAATATTTCTGGGAAGTGATTAGGTCCAGATACCTGGAAACCAATCTGCTTGCCAGCCTTTGTTTTAAGAAGAAAGCGAACTAATACCATAATGAAAGCCATCTTGGCCAAAAAAGTTGGAATGACACAGATCTTTGACGCTGAAGGTCGCCTGCAGCCTGTAACCGTACTTCAGGCTGGTCCTTGTGTAATTACTCAGCTTAAGACCATGGAAAATGATGGCTATACCGCGGCTCAAATTGGGTTCGGCGAAGATAAGCAGATCCTTAAGGGGCATGCAAAATCTAAGGCTGGTCACCTCAAGGCCAGTGGCGCGAAATCTAAGCACCTTGTAGAGGTTCGCACAACTGACGTTGAGGGAGAAGAAGCTCCAAAAGTAGGTGACACCATTCAGGCTGATGTCTTTGAGGCTGGGGAAATGGTTGCCGTAACCGGCGTATCCAAGGGTAAGGGCTTTGCTGGCACCATTAAGCGCCATAACTTCCACCGCGGACCAAAAACTCACGGTTCTCGTAATTATCGCGCACCTGGTTCAATTGGTGCCGGTTACCCACAGCACGTTATGAAGGGTATTAAAATGGCTGGCCACATGGGTCACGAGCAAGTAACTGTAAAGAATCTTAAGGTTGCCTTAGTGGATGTTGAACAAAACCTCATCGCTGTAAAAGGCGCTGTGCCTGGCCCAAATAAGAGCCTCATCCTTATTCGAGGAGCGCAAGCATGAAGGTAGTAGCATACACCAAGACTGGTTCGAAAGCTTCGACTGAAGTGACGCTTGACAAGGCTGTATTTGGCCGTGAAGTAACTCCTGAGCTCTTGAAGCAAGCTTACCTGCGCACGCTCTCCAACTCCCGTCAGGCAACCGCCAAGACTAAGACGCGTGGTGAAGTTCGTGGTGGTGGTAAGAAGCCATGGCGACAAAAAGGTACTGGCCGCGCTCGTACCGGCTCTATTCGTAACCCGCTCTGGCGTGGTGGTGGTACTATTTTTGGGCCAACTGGCGAGCAAAACT
>CAYVVS010000018.1:0-10987 GCA_964454845.1 uncultured Candidatus Saccharibacteria bacterium | reverse complement strand
CTTGTGGAGCGTACATTGGTATGGGATAAAGTAGATATTAAGGGTGGCGAGACAGCTACCAAGCAGTTTGTGGTTCGGGTTAAAAATCCTATTCCTACTACACCAACTGGCGTGAGCGATCCAAACTCTTTCGATCTTAAGATGGAAAATATATTCTTCAATAATCGAGTTGAAATCCTCTTAGAGCAGCCGCCTGTGAAGCGGGTTGAGGAGGTTACGCAAACGCTTCCGCAAACAGGTGCTGGACTAGCAACTACCAGTATGGCCTTATTTACGAGCGGCATGGTGTTTATTTTGCTGCGTAATCGGCTTATTAAACGCGAGCTTGAAATTATTGCTGTGACCGATCAAGGAGGCACCCATGGCTGAGAAACTTACCCATAATCCGGAGCAAGAGTCTAGTAGTAAACACGAGAAGCCAGAGCTTAAAGTTGAGGCAGCACAGCAGAATGCAGAAAAAGTTCTTGAGAAGCCAGAAAATCGGCAAGAAAAAGAGCAGTCTGTCGAGAAGAGCCGAGAGAAGCTAGAAAAAGCACTAGATAAAGATGCCGAAAAAGCTCGCGAGAAACAACCGAAGCCACAAGAAGCTCGTGAGCCACAAACCATCACTCGAGCGAAGCGTGATGCTGCCTTTAATTCGACCATGAAAACGGTGCGGGTACAGCTTTCTCCAGTGCAGCGAGGGTTTTCTAAGTTTGTGCATGCTAAGCCGGTTGAGGTTGTGAGCGAACTTTTGGAGGAGACAGTGTTCCGACCAAGTTTTCTCTGGGGCGGTGTAATCGGCGGCATTATTTTAGGTGCTAGCTTATATGTATTTGCACGAGTGCAGGGTTTTCGTCTCTCAGGCTCAGAGTTTATCGTTGGTATGTTTATTGGGGGTGTGATTGGGATTATTTTTGAAAAGCTGTTTGGGCAGAAGAAGTCGACCAAAAAACCGCGCAGTTAAGCGCATATCTGATAAACTAATACATAAGCATTATGTGGAGCAAAATCCGAGCCAGCCTTCGTGTGGGGATTGTTGCGGCGTTTGTTGTAGCGTCGAGTGGTTCGGTGTTCGCTGCCGATGCTGTGGTGACGCAGTCGTTTCAGTCTAATGAGCAGTTCTCGGTTGGGACACTCGTGGCGCGAAAAGCTGATGATCCAGGTAAAATTGAGGCTGCGACCACGAATAATCGAGGCACCTTAGCGGGCGTGGTAGCTAATCCAGAAGAATCATTTGTGAGCTACAATTCAACGAGTACAACTGCAGTTGATGTGGCAACCAGTGGTGCTGTGGTGGTGAACGTTTCCACAATAAATGGCGACATCCAGACTGGCGATCAGCTAACTTCTTCGCCGATTAGCGGTTTTGCAATGAAGGCTTCAAGCTCTGGCAAAGTGATTGGGAGGGCTTTAGCTGATTTTTCGCGTTCCACGAATGGTGCGCAAATTCGCACCGTTAACGATGTGAATAATCGAGCCACCGAAGTAGGTGTTGGCCAAGTGGCGGTTACAGTTGAGATAAATGATTGGACTGGCCCGAGCGGTGCTCAGAACGTGTTTGTCGAGAACCTACGCTCTATTGGTGGCCAGGTTTCGGGCAAGCAAGTCTCAGCGTCCAGCGCGGTAATAGCCGCGATGGTGCTAGCAGTAGGGATATTGGTGTCCGGCATCGTGCTTTTCTCTTCAGTTAGTGCCAGCATGCATTCTTTAGGGAGAAATCCCTTGTCGCATAAAATCATTCGGCGCAGTTTAACACAGGTAATTTTGATTGTCGTGGTACTTTTGTCGGTGAGTGTCGTCGTTGCATATTTTATAATAGGTAGAGGTTAGATATGGAAGTTGTCTTGTACGCAATATTGGTTGGACTTGTTATATCCATAGGCCTCATGGTCGTGGTAGTTATATTGCTACAAAAGTTAAGCCGCACCCACAAAAAAACTAAGCCGACCGTTGGCCTTAGTCGTGAGCAGCAGGCAAAACTACGCGAAGAAGCAACACAGCAGTATGAGGCCATGATGGTGCGGGAGTTGCAGCGTTTTGAGAAAAGTATGCAGAAGTTTTCGGATGAGCTTTTGACGAAAATGCAGGCTCATATTGGAAATCCGGACGTTGAGCTCGAAAAGACAATTAGCGGACTTATGACTACTACTACAGATGGCTATAGCGCAGCTTTGGAGCAATCAGTTGGGGCGCTTAAGGCCAGGTTAAGTTCGGTAGACGCGCTGCTAACTTCTCATGCGCAAGGGGCCGATGAGCAGATCCAGGCTTTGGTTGAGGAGCGTAAGGCACGGGTCTTGGCGCGAGCCGATGCTGAGCTGGCATCAATTTTTTCTGATTATATGGCACAAGTTGCAGCCGGCTTAGAGTATGGTGATCAGCAGGCGTATATCTTGCAGCAACTCGAAGCGATTAAGCCGCAGCTGGTAGAGGATATTCGACGTGTCAGCTAGTATTACAGCACTACCGGTCAGCCTCGTCGGCCTTACTCAGCTCGAGGAGGTACGCGTGGCATTGGAGCACACAATAGATGGCAAAACGCAGGATTTTGATAGCTTGGATCAACGTACTCAAGCCTGGCTACATGAATGTTTGCAAGTGAGTTCGGGAGAGCAGTTCATCGCCATGTTAGAGGATTTTGCCCAGACGGCTCCAGTTATTGATCTCGAGTTGGCTACCGCTCCTTCTGATGAATGGCGCGAAACATTGGTGGCTTGGCTGCGCACTCAGATTTCTTCCACCGTGTTGGTACGCTTGCATGTGAGGCGCAATCTACTGGCAGGTTTTCGATTGCGCACCGGCAAGCACGAATATGACTTGTCTCTAGCTTCGCGTTTGAGGGGAACTGCAAAAGTAGCGGGAGTAGTTGATGGCAACTAAAAACTCCGAATTTAAGCAGTTGGTTGCGGCTGGCGGCAGTACTGGTGAAGTAGTGTCGGTTCGGCGTTTTGTAGTGGAAGTTCGTGGCATGGAAGGTGTTTCGGTTGGTGGTCAGGTAGTGTTTGAACATGGTGAAACAGGCTTGGTGCGTGAAATTGATGATGATCGAGCTCTCATTTTAACGATTAGCAGTGAGTCAGTTGATATTGGTTCGCTGGCGGTCGTGAAGACAGCTGCACTAGACGTCTCAGTATCTCCAAAGATGCTTGGTCGCATTATGAACCCACTTATGCAGCCGATTGATAACAAGGGCGCAATTGTGGCTGAAAAGACTCGCCCCGTTTTTGGTGAGGCACCCGCCTTTGCAGAGCGGGCTATTTTAAACCAACAACTTGAAACTGGCGTGACGATTGTCGATACCTTGTTTCCGATCGTATTGGGTCAACGTATTGCGATTATGGGCGATGCAAAATCTGGTAAAACTACGTTTTCTACGCAAGTCGCCATTCATCAAGCTCGTCAAGGTCGCGCCGTAGTTTTGGTACTGGTCGCAAAACGACATACCGACATCGACCAGCTGTTGGCGCGCTTAGCCCAGGCCGGTGTCCAGGATAAGGTGAGCCTGGTTGTGGCGCATGTTTTTGACTCGGTAATGATGCAGTACCTGGCGCCGTATGCGGGCTGCGCATTAGCAGAGGAATTATGGCAGAGCGGTCAAGATACAGTGATTATTTATGACGATTTTTCTACGCATGCAAAAGTCTGGCGTGAGATTTCGTTGGTATTAGGCGCGAACCCGGGCCGTGAGTCTTTTCCTGGCGACATGTTTTATACGCACTCATCTTTACTGGAGCGGGCTGGTAAACTGGCCGCTAATGGCGCTAGTCTTACAGCGTTGCCACTAGCCGTTACGCCAAACGACGATATTACGGGGTATCTTTCTACGAGTCTTATTTCGATGACGGATGGTCAAATCGTGTTTGATGTTGAGACAATGTATCGTGGCACGCGCCCCGCGGTAAATGTGGGACTGTCGGTTTCGCGTGTGGGCGGTAGGGCACAACAAGCCGAGCATAAGGAATTGGCAACTAAGGTTGGTCAGGTGCTGGCACGGGCACGTCAGGCAGGACAATTCTCTCATTTTGGCACAGAGTTGTCGCGCGATATGCAGACCGACCTTGCAATTAGCGGGCTACTGTATGGGCTGTTTAACCAGCAGCCTGATGAGCTCTACACACTGCGTGAGCAGCAAATTATGCTGCATGCGGCCTTTGCAGCTGTAGATAGACCAGATTTTTCTAGCGAGTGGCTCAAGACAGTTGTGCGGGATGTTGCTCAGGCGAACCCTAAGACGGAACCGTCTAAATTGGCTCAAAACATTATTGCCTCTAACCCTAAGGCAGAAGCGTGAGTAGCTCAAAAGACATATTGCGTGAGTTTGAGCAATATAAAGTGATAGGTGAGCTTTCGGGTGCGCTAGAAGGGATAGCCAGTTATCGAATACGTCAGATTAAGGACCGAGTGCTGCTCTCAAAGAGTTTTTTTCAGGAGCTGTATGCAATCTATTTGAGTTTGCGAGTGGAAAAAGATACACCTCGTAGGCCGCAATACCCGAAAGATTTATATATTGTTATTACTTCGACTGGCGGTTTAAGCGGCGTGATTGATGACGAGATAGTAAGTCGCGTAATGCAGGACTATGTGTCTGCAACGACAGATGTGGTTACAATTGGTGCCCGTGGCGCGGCGCTTTTGAAGGCTCGAGGCGTGGAGCTAGCGAGAAGTTTTGGGCAGCCAGATATCACACGGCCAATCGATACTAGTCCGATTGTTTTGATGGCACAGCAGTATCGACGTACTTTCGTGTATTACCAGGAGTTTCAGACGCTAACATTGCAAAAGCCTAATCGTATTGAGTTGGTGCTGGAAACACAAACATTGGAGAAAAATAGTGACCCAAATATGCAACTGGCGGCCGATAATATTATGTTAGCGAGTGAGTATTTATTCGAGCCAACGGTAGATGAGGTCATCGAATACCTCGAAAATGTTATGCTGAATATTACGATGACACAATTGATTTTTGAATCGCAGCTGGCCCAGTTTGCCGCCCGCTTTACAGCGATGCTTACAGCACGAACTCGAGCCCATGATGCACAAGGTGAAGCACACATGCAATATCTCTCAGCGCGCCGGCGCGAGCGAGACGAAGCGGCCCATGAAATTGTATACGCCATGCGAGGTCTAAAATGAGTAAGGCTCCAGCTGTGCAGTCGATTGGCCATGTTTTGGCGGTTAACGGTTTAGTGGTAACCGTGCGTTTTGGCGATGAACGTCCGAAGCCTAATGAGCTCTTACATGTGGAAGATCGGCCAGATATTTTGCTTGTGTGGCGTGAGTATACCGACCGACAAACTGCACGCTATATTAATATTGCGGGTGCTTCGGGTCTCACTGTTCGGATGCCGGTATACTCTAGTGGCCATACCTTGGCGGCACCAACTGGCAAGGGCGCGTACGGGCGAGTTTTTGATGCATTGGGCAGACCAATCGATGGGTTAGCAGCCCCCAAAACTGATATTGTGCCAGTCTATCGTGAGGCTACACGGCCCCATTTTCGTCCATCAAGCTCGGAGGTTTTAACTACCGGCATTAAGGTGATCGATTTTTTTGCTCCATTCGTAAAAGGTCGCAAGATTGGTATTATTGGTGGTGCTGGCGTTGGGAAGACAGTACTCACGACGGAGCTTATTCATAATATTTCGGCCTCGAAGGCGGCAACCAGCTATTTTGTGGGGATTGGTGAACGTATACGTGAGGGGCATGAATTACGCGACACATTAGAAAAAGCTAAGCTGTTAGATAGTACGGTAATGTTTTTAGGGCAGATGAATGAGAACGCTGGTATGCGCTCTCTGGTCGGTATGACGGCGGCTGCCAGTGCTGAGTTTTTGCGTGACGAACAAAAGACGGATGTATTGTTCTTTGTTGATAATATTTATCGCTATGTGCAGGCTAACAATGAGCTGTCTACCATGTTGAATGAAACCCCGTCTGAGGGAGGCTATCAACCAGCATTGTTCTCTGAGCTGCATAGGCTGGAAGAACGATTGCACTCTACCGAAAATGGGTCAATTACTAGCGTGCAATCAATTTATATCCCCGCAGATGATTTGTCCGACCCGGCAGTGGTGGAGATTTCGCAGCAACTTGATAGCGTTATTGTGTTGTCACGCAAAGTTTTTGAGTCAGGAATTTTTCCGGCGGTAGATTTGCTCGCAACTCGATCTTCGCTATTATCGATTGACGTAGTTGGTGAGCGGCATTACATGTTGGCTCGACAAGTGCAGCTTATTCTCGAAAAATATGAGAGTTTGCAGAATATCATTGCAATTATTGGTGAATCTGAGCTCTCTATGGCTGATCGAGAAGCGTACAGTAAAGCCAAAGAACTTAAGCGCTACTTTGCGCAGTCTATGCACGTCACCCAAGATCTCAACGGGGTTCCAGGAGAGTTTGTGGATCGTGAAAAAATGCTTGCGGGAGTTGAGGAAATTCTATCGTCATGAGTGAATTAATTGATAATTTGAGTCAAATGAGAGTAAAAGTATTTTCCCCTTTTGAGGTGATGTATGAAGGCAATGCGCGAGCTTTGTCGGCGCAAAATGCATTAGGGCCGTTTGACGTATTGCCGGATCATACTAACTTCATGACCCTGCTGGTTGCTTCTGAATTGCAAGTTATTACCACCGTCGACACGCGAAAATTTAGTATTGAGCACGGAATTTTGAAGGTTTCCGATAATGTTGTAACCGTTTTTGCTAACATCTGAAAAATCTTGTTGATAACTCCTGGAAAGACCTTGTGCTTATATCTGTTGGCCAGGTAAAATGATACAAGCACAAGAAGTGTGTTTGTGAAATATTTTTGATGTGGGAGTCATGCAGCCAAGCCAACCCGATAGCACTGATAGTGGAATAGCTACAGAGGCCAGTCTCAATAAGCGAACAAGTTCAGAAGTTACTGAGTTTGTGAGTTTGAGTACCGGTAAAAGTAGTGCTCAAGCGCCAGCTAGGCCCAGAAGGCGCTTTTTGACGAGTAAAACCACTTTTGCAATCGTAGTAGTTTTGATTTTGGGCTTGGCTGGAGCAGTACTGTATTTTATGCGCACCTCTCTCTCGGGAGAACAGGCCAAAAATGTGGATAGTTATCCGGTTTCTAGCTTGGGGCTGGAGAAAGCTGCGACATCTCTGGCTGTGCCTAATGGTGCTTCCGAACTCGCCGTGAATGGTGATGTGACTATCGCTGGAATTTTGTCGCTTTCGGATGAGGCAATTGCAAATCTTGGCGAGACTCTGACCAATAAAGTGAGCATTCAAGACACATTTCCGGGTACCCCACAAGCGGGAAATGTAAACATCTCAGGAACGTTTGGCGCCGGTAATTTTGTTGGCTCTGGCGCCGGGCTAACGGGCTTGAATGCCGCGAATATAACGACCGGTACGCTGGCTAATGCACGCTTGAGTCCAGAAGTGAGTCTACTTGGACAGACGATTGAAGCAAGTGAAATTCAGCCAAACATTGTCTCTTCGATTAATGGCATTGTAAACGACGGGGGTAACATCGACATTGTTGCCGGCACTAACGTGACAGTTACTGCAGCCGGCAACACGATCACTATCTCTTCACTTACTGCAGGTGGGGGTATCGGTGAGATTGTTGTTGGAGCGGGCCTTGTTGGCGGCGGTACCACACCAATCGTGAATATCGACATTGATAGCTCTGTCGTAACCATGCAGGGCAATACTTTTAATGGGGCCGGGCAGCTTGTACAGCTCAACGGCTTAGGGCAGCTTCCAGCGGTGAATGCTTCCCAGCTCACTGACTTAAATGCCTCTGCGCTATCGGGTGGAACCGTGAACGATGCGCGTCTAAACAGCAATGTAGCTCTCAAAAATGGTCAGAATATTTTCACTCCAAGTGCAGACTCTACGGGCGTGTTTCGCGTCCAGAATGCGGCTGCGAATATAGACGTTTTGCGGCTTGATAGTAGTAATAATCGAGTTGGCATTGGCTTTGGAACGGGTGTTGCACCGAACTACACCCTTGATGTGAATGGTGATATTAATATTGCTTCTGGTAGTGCTTTCCGTATTGGGGGTGTGGCTATTTGTACATCTGGAGGCTGTGCAGCATCAGCGGGTTCGTCAGATTATATCCAAAACTCGGCTAGTTTACAGGCTTCGGCAAACTTCTTTATTTCATCCGCAAGCACATCGGATATTACGGCAAGGATTCGTGGCGCAGTTGGTCAGACAGCCAATCTGTTACAGCTGGAGGATTCAGCTGGCTCGCCAGTTTTTGCGGTTGGCCCAAATGGGAATACATCAGTTTGGGGTACCTCACTCTTCCGCCCCGGATCAACAACAACTGCTTTGAGAGTTCAGAACGCAGCCGCAACAACAGATGTTTTGCGGGTTGATACACAAAATGGACGGGTAGGTATTGGCTATGGAGTAGCTGTGGCACCAAGCTACGCCCTTGATGTGAATGGTGATGTCAATGTCTCTGCCAGCTCCTCATATCGTATCGGTGGCACACAAATTTGTACTTCAACGGGCTGTTTGGTGGCTGGTGGTTCTGGGGATTACATCCAAAACGGAACGGCCATGCAGACAGCTAACTTCGCAATTCAGTCGGCAAATGCAAGCAATATTGCTGCCAGAATTCGTGGTGCCGCCGGCCAAGTTGCGGATTTGCTCACGGTTGAAAATAGTAGTGGCGCTGCATTGCTGGCCCTTACTGCTCAGGGTGAGCTCACTATTCAGCCGAGTGCAAATACAGTGGCATTAACGGTTTACCGGGATGACGGTGCAACACAGGCTTTGGCAGTGGATACTAGTACGAATCAGACTACAATTGGCGATAATGGCACTGCCGGTTCTGGTGTTTTGCGCGTGGAGGCTAGCGGTACACAGAACGGTTTGGTCGTGAACTCTGCCGGAACGGGCAATTTACTGAATTTGGCCACGGCTTCAACCAGTATTCTTATTTCCTCAACTGGTCAGGCTGCCTTTATGAACGGCACAAATTCTACGACTGCTTTTCGGATTCAAGACGCTAGCTCAAATAGTATCTTGCAGGTAGACACTCAAAATAACCGGGTGAACTTGGGTGGGGGGAGCTTGGCAGCACAACTTGGTATCTCTACAGATGGCACCAAAGTTGGTCAAATTATTGATAATTTTGGTTCGGGGAATTCACTTGAAATCAAAAAATCTTCCGTGAATGTCTTTACGGTTGGTTCTAGCGGCGAAGTATTGATCCAGCCATCAACAAACACTACTAGCGCAGTGCAGGTGAAAAACTCGAGCGGAGCGAACGTACTGCAGATAGCTACGGGCAATAGCGCGACTAACTCGACCCCAAGTATGACCTTCAATGGGTCGCTAATTGGCGAACTTGGATCTTGGACCTATCGAGGATATACAGGTACCTCTCGAGCTGGTGGAGCTACGGTGTCGCTCAATGGCTATATATACCAGCTAGGCGGCCAGACAGGAGGAGGATTAGATAGTGATATAGTAAAATATTCATTACTCTATGGAGACGGTTCGGTATCCGGCTCTAATTGGACTACTACAGCCTTATTGCCAACGGCCAGTCAGAATACCGGTGCAGCCACCTATAATGGCTACATTTATGCTGCTCATTATGGTCGAAATAATGTGTATTACGCTAGGCCGGGTGCTGATGGCTCGATTGCAAGTTGGACGACAAGTTCAGTGACGCTTCCAAATAATGACATTCATCCTTCTGGGAATATGGTGGCGGTCAACGGCTATCTGTATATCGCTACTGGAGGTGGGTCAAACCATAACCAAATTTATCGAGCAAAAATCAATGCTAGTGGTTCTTTAGAGGCGTTTTCTTTAGCTGCAACTCTTCCTGGTTCAGTCACTCGTCACTATTCGCAGATGGTCGCAGTGAATGGCTATTTGGTCGTGATGGGCGGGCATGATGGTTCCTTTGTTGCGCAAAGTTCTGTCTATACTTTTCAAGTAAATAGCGATGGCAGTCTCGGTACGGGTGTTACTACTGCTAGCCTGCCCGCCAGTAGGTATCAAGGTTCGGCATTTGTGTTGAATGGCTATATCTACTATGCGGGTGGGAATGATACGACAAGCCTGTTTTACGCGCGGCTCAATTCGGATGGCACAATTACAAGTTGGTCTACATCGGCAACACCATTAACTGAATCTTTAGATAGGGTAGCAGCTACAGTCTGGAACGGCTATGTGTATTTCGTATCTGGAGAGTTTAATGGAAGCACACTCGCGAGTGCTTATTCTATGACTGCGCCGCGCGTGCAGCTGGGAGGAACGCTTGATTTAATTGGCATTTCTAACGGCACACTCGCGAATGGATCAGGCGAGAGTGGTGGCTCGGTGTATGCGGGCAATGTTTCAGCGGCCGGTCAGCTTACGGTATCGGGTAATGCTACTTTGGCTGGTGGCGCAACGGTTCGCAATTTATTGCAGGTTCAGGGGGATGCGGCATTTCGGGCTGCTAGTGCCGCGAGCACCCAGACATTACAAGTACAAGATGCAAGTGGGAATGTACTGTTTAACGTTGATGCCGCAAACCGTGCCGTATCGGTTGGTACGGCAACTGCGACTGCTGCGCTTACAGTGTCATCAAGTGTTGCTAATAATCTATTCCAGGTCGTTGACTCATCTGCGGGCAGCACAAATGTCTTTACGATTGCCGATGGTGGTGCAGCTACGTTTCGCACCCAAGTGAATACATCAGCAGCTTTTATCATTCAGAACCCCGTTGGGGCAAATCAGCTAGTGTTTGATACTACCAATAACAAAATTTCATTAGGGAGCGCCGGCGCCAGCTTTGATATTAAGCTTGGAGGTACTGGCCAGGTTCGCAATGCGATTACCCGTGACTTTACTTGTACTGCTACGGAGCAGGTAAATGACGTAGTAATTTTTAGTGCTGCTAGCACCGTGGCACGTACGACAACTGCTGATTCTAATCGGGTAGCTGGTGTGGTGACAGCAAAACCAGGCACCACCACTTGCACTACGGCTATAGGTGGAGTGGTTGCGGTGTGGTT
>CAYVVS010000017.1:0-11426 GCA_964454845.1 uncultured Candidatus Saccharibacteria bacterium | reverse complement strand
TGCCCGCAGAATACAGCTTTATTGAAAATACAAACTCTAATGTTGCTTGTATGGATATGGGGGCCGGTGAAGATATAGACGACCCGTATTTTAGTTTATTTTATACAGGCAATCATGTCCTTGCCTGTATGCCAACAAGCCCTAGCCCACTTAATAGTGGCGATTCACTCGAGTTTGAAATCATTGGTAGTGCATCGCTAGGCTTTTCAAGCACTAACACGAAAAATCGGGCAATGTATTTTGATAGCACTAATGAGAGTAGTTTTTTTAATGAACTTATGGCCGCGGTTGCAAGTAATGTTGACTTTACTACGCTGCCTTATAATAACGTAACAAGTACAACGTATGTTTATCCGCAAGCTACTCCAAGTCCAAGCCCGTCAACTACGTCATCGCCATCACCTTCATTAACGCCGACACCAGTTGCATCTCCTTTGCCTGCAAATCCTCCAGGCACTACTACCACGGCTTCACCCGAGCCGACCCAAAGTAGCCAACCTAGTTCGTCGCCAGACACTAACGCTCCAGAGAATACTCCATCACAGCCACCAGCGCGAGGGTCTATTCGATCAACAGGTCCTGTCCCTAAGACAGCGGAAAAAGAAAAAGGCACCACTTCGACCACTATGTTTTTTGGTATTGTCCCAGAAGGCCTCTTGAACAGTGCGCGCCTCTTACCTCAGCCCGTAGCCCGAACCTTGCCGTTCTTGCTGATACTCGTCTTATTTATAATTGCTTGCTTGTATGCTCGTCAGGCTTGGCTCGAATATCGTACGTTGGCTCGGCTGCAGGGCGTCCTCGAGCGCTATCGAAATACTCAAGAGGCTAGCAAGAATTTTGTGGCGCTCACGAGCCACTATCTAAATACGCCGGTAAATATTTTGCAGGCTAGTGTGGAGTTGATCTCTACAACTAAGCTTCTTAGCCAAGATGCTAGTGCTCAACTATCTGGTTCAATCGAAAATCTAGCTCAAGATGTGAAAGCCCTGGTTGCCGACAGCCAGGTTACTTCATCCCACGTAGCAGATGGTGCCGCGCAGCTAGATAGGCTCAAGATACGAAATCCGTTCATGAGTGCATTTGTGATAGTGCCAATTTTGGTTATTGGATTCGCATCATGTATCCTAAACGCACTTTTTACGGCTGCGGATCGTTATCGTCTCGATAGCATAATGCTAGTTGGTCAGATTGCGGCCTTCATTTTGGCAGCAGGTTTGCTTATGTTGGCTTGGCGATCATTTAAACGAAACCAAGCCAGTAGAGATATTTACAAGCAGCAGGTTGGCTTAGAACACGATCTGTTAGCTCGTCGTGTTGAGTTTATAGAAAAAAGTTACGGTGCGCTCAGCGCTGATGTAGGTTTAATTAAGCATCATGGAAAAGCTATGTCTCCAGACACGGCTTCGGCTAAGCCATTCTTTAATGCGGTTACTATGCTCGAAGCCGTTCTAGCTAAGTTTGAACGCTTTATCAGATTTTCAAAGCCAGCTGAGGCGTTACCGGCAGCCTTATCGGTACGTCCTGTGATTGAAGCTGTATTTACTGCTCGCGAGGATGCAGTCTCGACTAAGAAACTTCGTGTGACTCAGAGTATTCCAGTAAATGTAACAGCTAGACTCGATACAGATGCCCTCAATCAGCTTGTCGATTCACTTATAGATAACGCAGTAAAATTCAGCCAGGATGGTGGCGAGATTTCTGTAGTCGCCAAGATTAGGAAGGGCGCCACAGAACTAACCATAAAAGATACTGGTATAGGTATCGAACCATCTAAGCTTTCACAGCTCATGAAGCCATTCTCTCGCGCCACAGATGTTATGCGGTTTGATTATGAGGGGATTGGCTTGAGCTTATATTTGGACAAGGTCTTACTAGAGCAGGTTGGGGGCCGTATGACTCTTCAGTCAACACCTGGGAATGGCACAACGGTAACTGTACTGCTGCCAAGCGATCTATGACGCATTAGGCCGAGACGCTGCGCGAATGGACTGTTTGCCAGGGGCTAAACTTTTATGATGCTCGTGCTTGTTGTAAGCTGGGTATAATGAAAAAAGTCTTCATCCTAGCAACTCTGTCTTTAGCCGGCACCTTCGTTATGCTGCTATTGGCTGGCGGTAGGGCTCACGCCGCGAGCCTAACGGTTAGTGGTGGTTGCAGTATCAATAACGCAATCCTCTCTGCAAACAATGATGCAGACACGGGTGGATGTAATGGTTCGGGTGTTTATGGTGATGACGAAATTATTGTTCCGGCAGGCACGTGGAATGTTGGCGCGAGTGTATTGAGTGAGGACAATCTTACTGTCACTGGAGCTGGAATGGGGGTGAGTATTATTGATGCTGGGGATAGTTATGCCGGTATTCTTTGTAGCAACCCGGGAGCTGGCTTGCTCAACTTGAGTGTTGCGGGCATTACCATACAGAATACCGCTAGTAGTAGTGGCGCGTTTCCGCTAGCTGCAGGTAATTGTAATTTAAGCGTTTCAAATGTTGAGATTACCGACGGTCAAGATGATGCGAATATCTATTTCAATCTGGAGCAAGACGCTGTAATTGCGCAGCTCAATATCTCGAATGTATATATACATGATACTTTGGGCGCGGGCGTAACGGTCTTGGCGGCTGGTGGAGCTATTACCAATCAGATTGATGCAGAAATTGAAAACCTTACTGTATATAACGCAAATAGTCCTAGTAAAGTAATGGGTGGAATATCGATATCGGCTGGAGAAGATCAAAACAACTCTACCCACACCATTAATGCGCGTATTAGGAATAGTACTTTTACTGACGATAGTGCAAATGATTCGTATGGTATTTTTGCAGTGGCACAGTCTCCAAGTTCATCTGGATCTACGGACGAACTGAATTTAACCCTGGAGAACGTTACGGTTGTAGGGCATAGTGTGACAGGCTTTCCCGCTGCTGGCATCGTGACAGGTGCATATACGGGCCCTGGCTCTAATGCCTCAATCACCACTACAGTACAAAACACTTTAGTTGCCGACAATCAGGCTAATGCGTCTGCGGCAAATTGCGCGGCTTTGCCGTTTGGTGGCGGCGGTACGGAGGCTGTAGTCATCACTTCGCTAGGCAACAATATTACTGACGACGCGAGCTGTGGGTTCACAAATACTGGCGATCAGGAAAGCGTTTCGAATATTCTCTTAAGCCTTGGGCCCCTGCAGAATAACGGTGGTAGTGTACCGACCATGGCATTGTTTACCGGTTCACCAGCTATTGATGCTGGGGCTGCTATTAGTGGCCTTACATCTGATCAGCGAGGCGTAGCTCGTCCACAATGTGCAGCCTTCGATGTTGGGGCTTATGAGTATGATGGAGTGTGCGCTCAAGAAGTGTTGGCCGCACCATCTTCTGTAGTCCAGGCAGAAAATACTCTACTGGCTGATACTGGAGAAAATATTTACTTATATTTGACATTGGTTTTCCTGATAGTGGGCGTAAGTTTGGCTGGGCTTGCTGCAAGGAGAAGGTAATTATGCAAAATCCCTCAAGCATCCAGCCCTGGTTTAAGAATTATCTCTCAACATTCGGCCCGCAATTTGTGCGCGGCATTGGCGTCCTAGCCGCAGAAGCACAGTTTGAACGCAAAAATTTTCTAGCGTTAACTCGACCGTTGCCAAACTTCTTTGCTATTGCCAAGCGCTACCACAAAGATGACGTTGGTGCAGCTCGCGTCCGCCGTGCAGTTTGGTCAGTCATCGCACTTGCATGGATGATTTCCATTACGGCCTTGGCATTTTTACGGCTGAGCCCAGTGCAAATCATCGCATTAATCCTTATCGTGAGTGTTCCGGCGCCGTATGTTTTGCTGAGAATTGCTGCTTGGTGTTTGCCGAGGCACAAAAAAGCTAGTCGCACCTAATCAGTGCCAGGTATACTAGCTGTATGCAAACAGGGGTGAGATTAGGAATTTTAATTGGGGGTCCATCTCCCGAATATGAGGTCTCGCGCGCTTCGGCCGAAAATATTTTGCTTGCGGTTGAGCAGCTAGGTTATACGCCGAAGCCAATTTTAGTTACGCCGGACCAGAGTTGGTATGTGTATACAGATAGGGCTTCGTATCTGGCAAATGAATACGAGGAAGCCTTTGGCGTACGAGATGCGGTGGAGAAGCTGCCGTATCTCATAGATGCTGCGTTGATTGCCATGCATGGAGTTTTTGGCGAAGACGGTGGTGTACAGCGACTGCTCGACCGGGCAGGGCTGCCGTATCAGGGGAGTGGCGTACGAGCAAGCAAGCTGACATTTGATAAGCATGCATCAAGCCAAGTGTTACGTAGGGCTGGTTTTGCGGTTCCAGATTATACGGTGATAGAGCGAGCCAAATGGGTGGTGGCGCGGCCGAGAATTATTCGTCAGGCAGTGGCGGCGTATGGCTTGCCGGTGGTGGTAAAACCAAATGCGAGTGGTAGCTCGATTGGCGTGACAATTGCACGTGACACCTCCGAGCTTACCGAAGCTTTGGAGCTCACGAGCGCACAGCATGGGCAGGTGATAGTACAGCGGTTTGTGCGGGGTCACGAAGTAACCTGTGGCATTTTGGAGCAGAATGGTGAAACGTTTGCATTGCCGCCGACGCTGATCCGTCCGCTTAATCACCACTTTTTCGACTACAAGGCTAAATATTCAGCTGGTGCTACCGAAGAAATAACGCCGGCACCTTTCTCTGAAGCTACGAATGCGGCAATTGGCCGCACGGCCCTTGGGGTGCACCGCGCCCTCAAATTACAAGGGTATAGTCGTGTAGATATGATTTTGGCGCAGCGTCGCTTGTGGGTACTAGAAGCCAACACATTACCAGGTATGACCAACACAAGCCTTCTACCGCAAGCAGCTGCAGCGATAGGCATAGATTTTGTGGGCTTGGTGGCTGAACTCGTGCAGCACGCACTGACACGGCCAGAAGTGGTAGAATTGTCTTAATGATAAAAAAGATTGCTGGAAAAATTGTAGTGCGGCAGCTGCGTCGCCAGGTGCAGCGATTGCTCTCGGTGCATGATATTACAGTTGTTATGGTGACGGGTACGGTTGGTAAAACCAGTACCAAGATGGCGATTGGTCGTACATTGGAAGCTGGCGGTCACAAAGTGTGTTATTCAGAAGATAGTTATAATACCGAGTTTGGTGTGCCGTTGGCGCTGTTCGGACTAAAAGCACCAGATAGAATCTCCAGCCCGGCGGCGTGGCGAGCTGTTTTCAAACAGATGTCCGATATGATTGAGAGCTATCCGTATGATTTGGTCGTACTAGAAATTGCTGAAGACGAACGAGCGATGATGACGCCGTGGGTACGGCTTATGCAACCGAAAATTGGTGTATTAACCGGGGTTAGCCCTGCTCACATGGAGCGCTTTAGCTCACTTGATACCTTACGGGATGATGCGGTGGCGTTGGTGAGCGAGTCAGATCAGGTGTATTACAACGCAGATTTTGATGATGTTCGCGAGGTTATGGAGCGCCGCAAGGGTGCAGTGGCATACGGTGTAGGGCGCGGCGTGGTGCACTTCGAAAACGTGGTGCGAGCAAAAAATGGACGGCTCAGTGCTGATATCTACTTGGGTAAAGAACATCAAGTAGTCCGTACGCAACTGATTGGTCAGCATGGGTTGAGTGCGCTTTTGGGTGCAGCTTGCGTGGCGCGTGATCTTGGTATGGACGGGGCAAAAATTGCCACAGCACTGGCAAAAATTCCATCGCCAGTTGGGCGCATGCGTATGTTGGAGGCGGTGAATGGTGCTGTGCTGATTGATGATTCGTATAACTCGAGCCCGGCGGCAGTGAAGGCAGGCTTGGATACGTTGATGGAGATTTCTGGCAAGAGCCACATTGCTGTGCTTGGTAGCATGAACGAGTTAGGCGTCGCGGCTGCAGATTTACATCGTGAAGTCGGCGAGTACGCTGCTACCAAGAGTCTGGATATGTTGGTAACGGTTGGGAAAGTGGCTGGTCAGTATATTGGCCCAGCGGCCGAAGAAGCAGGCATGGAGCGGGTTCGTATTAAGCAATTCCGTACGCCATACGAGGCTGGCCATTATCTCAAAAAACATGTGGCAAAGGGTGATGTAATTTTTGTAAAAGGCTCACAAAATGGCGTGTTTACGGAAGAGACCAGTCGTATTTTGCTTGCACCAGGCTTACAGCCAGCTCGCGAGTTGGTGCGTCAATCTAAATCCTGGAAACGAAAAAAGAAAAAGAGTTTTGGACTGTGAACAACGCAAAAATCGACATTCATCATAGTTGGCAAGAAAATCCTGAACTTTTAGGCGTGCATCTCATGGAGCCACGACAGCGCTGTGGTTTGGCGTGTTTAGAAATGATTATTGAGTCGCAGCTTGGTCATCACGTACAGGCTTCGGAGATCTTCCGTCGAGCTGAGAGTTATGGCGCGGTGAACGAGCACAACGATTGGTGGCACCCTGGACAAGTGCGGGTTTTGACAAGTTATGGCTTGGTAGCCTGGCGACGTAATTGGACGGCCCCCTCGCAAGACCCGGCGTTTTTTGAAGACAACGAAGGGTATGATGCTGCACAAATGTCGGCAGTAAAATATCAAATAAGTATGGAGACCGACCGCCGTTCCTTGGCTGATAAATTTCTACTTTCGCTGCATGATTCCTTGGAGCTGGGCAATCCAGTAATTGTTAGTGTAAAATCTGGATTTTCTGAAAATAAAGAGAATCATCAGGTGGTTATTTCTGGCTACGAAGCGGAAGATCGCTCGTTTTTTGTGCACGATCCTGTGCGTCAAACCGGGCCGACAAAGGTGTCAGAACATTACTTGCTGGAATATGTAAATTACTGGGCGATATTTAGCTATCATGCCTAGAGGTGAAGCGGGCGAGCGTAAACCCGATTGGGGCGAATATTACGAGCATCATAAAAATCGGGAGCCACGTGATGATTTAGTGCAGCTATTAGATTCGATGCGCCAATCCGGAGGTTTGTTTGAGGATAAAACCGCATTGGAAATTGGTGCTGGCAACATGATAGAAACCAAGGCGCTTTTAGATGCTGGCTTTGGTCACGTAATTGCGACTGACATTACTGACGGCGCGGAGAACGCGGCTGCCTCTCTGCAAATGGATGTGAATGATTTTGCGCACGACGTGGAGCGTTTAGAATTTCTAAAAATTGGCCATGAGGAGCTCCCCGAGCATTTGCAGGCTGAGTCTCTAGATCTTGTGGTGGCGTATCTGAGCTTGCAATTCATTAATCCTGAAGGTTTTCAGCTGTTGTGGCAATCGTTAGTACGAGCCTTGAAGCCAGGTGGGAGAATAACTTTCGATCTACTTGGTGATAGGGATGGTTTAGCGACAAAAACCCTCGCAGATGGTTCGCGAGCGTATAAAAAGATGAACTTTCATGATAGAGAGGAAGTGGAGCAATTATTGGCTGGCCTTGAGCAAGTGCAAGTAATTGAAGAAGATAAGGACGGGCACACTACGGACGGAGTTGCCAAGCACTGGCATATTTTTCATATTCAGGCACAGAAGCCAACAGACGCGTAAGCCTCGATTTACTCCTGATAATCAGGTATAATTGCGGCCATGAGTAAGGCTAATTACGATCCACAAGCTAGCGAAGCCAAATGGCGCGCAGTTTGGGAAAAATCGAAGATTTACGCGACGCCGGAAAACCCCAAGCGTCCATTTTATAACCTAGTGATGTTCCCATATCCCTCGGGGAATTTACACGTCGGCCATTGGTATAATTTTGCACCGGCCGATACGTTGGGCCGATTTGAGCGCATGCGCGGTAAAGATGTCCTGCAGCCGTTGGGCTATGATGCGTTTGGGTTGCCAGCCGAAAATGCCGCAATTAAAAATGGTACCCCTGCCGATGAGTGGACCGACAAAAACACTGCGAGTTTTTACGAACAGTACAAAACTTTGGGAGGCATGTACGACTTAGATCGTCTGGTAAATACCTCTAAACCCGAGTACTACCGCTGGACACAGTGGCTCTTTTTACAGCTCTACCATGCCGGTAAGGCTGTGCGTCGTGATGGCACAGTCAATTGGTGCCCCAGCTGCCAAACGGTGCTCGCAAATGAGCAGGTGGTTCATGGTGAATGCGAGCGCTGTGGTACAACCGTTGAGCGCAAAAACCTCAAGCAGTGGTACTTTACGATTACCGACTATGCAGATCGCCTACTTGATGACCTAGATGGTCTTGATTGGCCCGAGCGAGTCAAGCAACAGCAGCGAAACTGGATTGGTCGTAGTGAAGGTGCGCGTGTCGAGTTTAAGCTATACGGCAAAGATCAGGCATTAGAAGTATTTACCACGCGTCCGGATACGATTTTTGGAGCTACGTTTATGGTGGTTGCCCCTGAGCATCTGCTAGTTGCAGAGCTTGTAACTGATGAGCAGCGGGCTGAGGTTGAGCAGTATCAGCAGTGGGCTGGAGCACGCACAGATGTAGATCGTATGGAAGCCAAAGAAAAAACGGGCGTATTTACTGGTGGCTATGTCGTAAATCCGGCCAATGCCGAGAAGATTCCGGTTTGGGTGGCAGACTACGTACTGATGGGCTACGGTACCGGTGCAATTATGGCCGTGCCAGCTCACGATGAGCGAGACCATGCGTTTGCTAGAAAATACAATCTGCCAATTGTCGAAGTGGTGGAGCCAGTTACTGGTAAGCTGCAAGAAAATCCTGAGCATCGCAAGAGTATTGTGGCGTTAGTGCATAATCCTCGAACCGA
This sequence comes from uncultured Candidatus Saccharibacteria bacterium, assembly GCA_964454845.1. Lineage (GTDB taxonomy): Bacteria > Patescibacteriota > Saccharimonadia > CAILAD01. Next base: position 2,696 of record CAYVVS010000017.1, on the reverse strand, counting down.
TGAAGTACTGGTGATTAATTGGGGTTCCAAGCAGGGTGGGCGTCTATTGGTGGGCGGCGGTCGCGAAGCCGGCGAAGATATTGTTGCCTGTGCTACTCGAGAAGTCATTGAAGAAACTGGTTACACCGGCTTGAAGTATGTCGGTCAAACCGGCAAAATCCATCATCATTATTTCGCGCACTCCAAGGGTAAAGCCCGGCAGATCGAAGCCGTGGGCGTACATTTTGAACTTACTGACGATGAGAAGATTGATACCAAGCTTGAACAAGACGAAGTTGGTAAGTTTACGGTTGAGTGGAAGCCAGTTCGCGAGGTCGAAATGCTTTTGCAGGATGAGCTGCACAAATATGTATTTGATACGTTCCTACGCAAAAACATTCATGCCGGCACGGGCGTCATGGTGAACTCGGGTCAGTTTGATGGTCTTTCTAATATTGAAGCCAAGAGTCAGATTGTAGCTTGGCTCCACAAAGGTGGTTTTGGTGAGGCTACGACTAATTACCGACTGCGTGATTGGTTAATTTCTCGTCAGCGCTATTGGGGTGCGCCAATCCCGATGATTTATTGCGAAGAATGTGGCGTGGTGCCGGTTCCTGAAAAAGACTTGCCGGTGGTGCTGCCGCTCGGTCAGGAGTTTGATAAAACTGGTCGCTCACCACTGCATACGCATCCAGATTATGTACAAGTTGCTTGCCCAAAGTGTGGTAATGCCGATGCTCGTCGTGAAACCGACACTATGGATACATTTGTTGATTCTAGCTGGTACTTTTTGCGCTATCCAAATCCAAGTTACGAACAAGCAGCATTTGACCCCGAGGCCGTCGAAAAGTGGCTGCCTGTAGATCGTTACATGGGTGGGGTGGAACACGCTATTTTACACCTTCTCTACTCGCGCTTCATTACAAAATTTTTGCACGACCAAAAACTAGTGAGCTTTGAGGAGCCGTTTACCAAGCTCATTAACCAAGGCATGATTCTTGGTCCTGACGGGAATAAGATGAGTAAGTCTAAGGGCAATGTTATCGATCCGGTACAGTATGTGGAAAAATATGGTGCCGATGCCGTGCGAATGTATCTTATGTTTATGGGTCCGTGGGAAGATGGTGGCCCGTGGGATCCACAGCGCTTTGAAGGTACGTATCGGTTTTTGCAAAAAGTGTACGCTACAATTTCCGCTGAGTACTCAGTGGAAGAAGCGGACGCGACGGCCGAAACTGCCCTGGATTCTGCGCTCCATAAGCTTGTAAAAAAAGTCACCGAAGACCTGGAGAATAATCGCTTTAATACTGCAATTGCTGCAATGATGGAGTATATTACTTTGCTTGGCAAAACTCAGCGAGCAGGTGATGTTGCGGTTCAATTATGGCGTGAGCATGTACAAACCTTTGTGCGTCTCATTGCGCCATTTGCACCATTCTTAGCTGAAGAGCTGTGGCAGGAGCTGGGCGAGCAGGAGAGTGTGCATCTGGAGGCTTGGCCTACGTTTAATGAAGATAAGGCGCGCGATGAGCTCGCGACGATTGCCGTGCAGGTGAATGGTAAATTACGCGGCGAGTTTGTTATGGAAGCAGGAAAGTTGCCGGGCGCGATCGAGGAGCAGGCGCGGGGCTTGAACGCCGAGCACAATTGGACGCGAGGTGCACAGGTAGTGAAGGTCATCGTGGTGCCAGATAGACTGGTGAATTTCGTCGTCGCTCGCTAGCAAAGTTGTGTTAATACTCCTTGACAAAAAAGTTAAAATTTGCTATAAATAGCGGGTTATTGCACCTCGCAGTATCCATCGAGTGAGGCCCTTAGGAGGTCCCCATGTCCATCACGGACGAACCCCGAACCGCGAGCCAGGATGCGCTCGAACCGCCGCCCCAGCCGATCGCCGACGATGACAAGCTCGGCAGGAAGACCTGGGTTGCCCTGGCTGCAGTCGTTCTGCTGATCCTCTTCGCGTACTTCATGCTCACGCGTGGCGACGCGAACGTCAGCACGGCCGAGGACATCGGCAGCGTCTACTCGAGCTCCGTCATCGTGACGGTGCACGAGGGTGACACCCTGCAGTCCGTCGTCGACACGACGTTCCCGAACTTCCTCGTCGAGGGGGTGTCAGATCAGAACGTGGCCAGGTTCAAGATGGAGTGGGCGCGTCAGATCGCTCTCCGCTCCGCCATCGCCGGCGGCAATCTCGCTGCCGGTCAGCGGCTGGCCATCCCGGCCTTGCCGGATGACCCCGGTGCGGTCGAGAAGGACCAGCTCGAGAGGGCGCTTCAGCCCGACGAGCAGTCCACCACGACCACTTCCGGCGGCTGACCTTCGGGTCGGCCACCAGCCCGCGTGCTTTCCTCCCCCAGGAGAGAGCACGCGGGTCTTCTTTTACTTAAGTATTTTCAATATGTTGACAAAAACTGACAACTAAAGTATAATAGTCTCATGCAAATCGCAAATCTCGCCAAAAAACTCGAAGCTGTTGGCCTCACAGAAAAGCAGGCTAAAGTGTATGTTGCTGCCCTCTTTTTGGGTCCAGCGGCCGTGCAGCGCATCGCTGAACAGGCGGAAGTAAACCGCGCTACAACGTACGTAATTTTGGCAGAACTTGCTGATATGGGGTTGGTCTCAGAGACCATGGAAGGTAAGAAAACGGTTTTTATTGCCGAATCTCCAGAATCTATTGATCGATACCTGGACGCGATGGGGAAAGAAATTGC
>CAYVVS010000016.1:0-11831 GCA_964454845.1 uncultured Candidatus Saccharibacteria bacterium | reverse complement strand
ACCAGCACCAGCACCAGCACCAGCACCAGCACCAGCACCAGCACCAGCACCAGCAACCATCCCACTTAACACAATGGTTCAGCAGGCGCCTCCCCTTATGGCCCCACCGTCGGTTGCGCCGCTAACGGCTTCGCCCGTCTACCCAGCCTCGTCAGCACTTCCGGCGGCAACACCCAGTCCAGCGCCACCACAAACTCCTGTTGCTCCAATAGCACCCGTGGCTCAGCCAGTAAGCGCGCCACAAGCTCCGGTGCCAGCGCAGCCGGTAGTTACACAAGCTCCAGTGCAGCAAGCTCTAGCGCAACAGGCCCCTCAAGCAATACAACAGCCCCCTGTGCAGCCATCTCTTGTCGCATCTCAGCCTGCTCCTGCGATCAATCAGGTAGCTCCTACACCTACTCAGCCCGTAGGTGCTCCGCAGCCAACACAGTCTCCTCAGCCACAATCGGTTGCTGCGACGCCACAGGCTGCACCTACACGCCCACAGACTACAATTGATGCGCAATCGAGCCAGACCCGACAGCGTGAATGGTTAGTATATGTAGCCTTGGCAGTAGCGGTTATTTCCATTTTGGCCCAGGTGTTTGTTTCTGGAACACCTGGATATGCGGTGGTGCTAATCTGCATATCTCTGGTGGGGATTTTCCTAGGGTTTAAAACAATTAGGGGTGGGAAAAAAGGTGTTGCTGTAGCGGTAATTATTATTAGCTCTCTAGCGCTTGTTTCGGCAGCTGTACAGGCGGGAATCGCCATCAATATTGCGAATAAATGTAGAACTGACCCAACTTATGCTGCACAAAGCGCGCAATGTCAGCGTTAGCATATGTGAAAACGCTTATGGTTTGCTACAATACATGTAATGGATAAGAAAGAAACTCAGGCACCCCCAGCAATCGGGCCGGCCTTAATTTACTCGAGTGTTGGTTTTGCACTACTTTTGTGGCTGTTGGCTGCGCCAGTCAGCACACGCATAGAAAGCCCAGCCGCAATGCTTAAAAGCCTTGCGAATATCGCAGCGTTTTCAGGTACCGTGCTATATGCCTGGTCGGTCTTCTTGTCATCGCGCTTACTGATTTTTGATAGTTGGTTTGGTGGACTCGATAAAGCGTATAAATGGCACCACTATACTGGCGGGATAGGGTTCTTTTTGCTGACCTTACATCCATTATTCTTAAGTATGCGAGCCTTAACGATTGGCTGGCCAGTTGCCACCCTGTGGACGGTTGGTTCAAATTGGCAGATTAATTTTGGCATCATCCCGCTGTATACTTTGGCTCTATTCTTGCCTATTAGTATATTTTTGCGAGTAAAGTACGGCTTATTTATTTGGCTACATCGTATCTTAGGAGCGGTCTTTTTCTTGGGCTTCCTACATGCTTTTATGGCCACCGGCAATATGGCGCGGTTCTGGCCATTGTGGCTGTATATGTTTGCGATTTCAGCAATTGCGATTGCAGCTTTTGTGTATCACTCTATCCTGGGGCCGATTTTGCCAATTCGCTACCGCTATATTGTTGAGAAAGTGCGCGATATGGGTGCTGGTGTTACCGCAATTACGCTTGCTCCAGGTGGACAGCGCTTGCTGCCATTTGTAGCTGGTCAGTTTGCATATGTGAGTTTTACCTCGCATCCAGATGGTAATGAGGCCCATCCGTTTTCGATGGCGCACCAGCCCCGAACGAAAAACCTACGGTTTGTAATAAAAAATCTTGGTGACTATACGGCATCGATGGGCGAAGTAAAAGTTGGGACTACCGCTTGGGTTGAAGGCCCGCACGGTGCATTCAACTTTCGCACCGCACGAAAGTATCGCCAGGTATGGGTGGCCGGCGGTATTGGCGTTACACCATTTTTGGCGATGGCTGAAGCATTGCCAAAGCGTAAGTATGATGTAGATTTTTATTATTGTGTAGTAACCGCAAAAGAAGCTGGTTTTGAGGAGGAGTTTAAGGCCATCGCAAAACGTAATCCGGCCTTTAAACTTAAGACGTTTTGTCAGGACAAGCAAGGCTTTATTGATGCCGACAAACTTACTAAGGGGGTAGATATTGATGTCACCGAGTTTTATATTTGTGGCCCACCGCCAATGATGCATGCGCTACATAAGGGACTACTTGCTAAGGGTGTACCAAATAAGCGGATTCACTTCGAAGATTTCTCGATGCGCTAGTTGCGCGTTATACTAGGGGCATGACACAACTTACGAAGTATCTGTACGCAGCCGGTAAGGTTGCGGCTAAAGACAAGGCCTTAATTATTCTGCCGGAAATATACGGTGTTCAGGACTTCACCCGAGAATTAGCCACCAAAGTCCAGTCAGAACTTGGCTGGACGAGCTATGTACTCGATCATTTTTATGCCGAAACGGGCAAGGCCCAGATTTTTGATTATGCAGACGCTACTCCGGGCATGGAAATTATGCAGAAAATGACCGGTGAGAAGTATCTTGCCTTACTAGACAAAGCAATTGTTGAGGTGCGGAAACTTCAGCCGCATGTAGAACGGATCGCCATATGGGGATTCTGTTTTGGCGGTAAGCTAGCCTACTTGTCGGGGGTTGATCGTCGTGTTACTGATATTGTGTCATTTTATGGTGGTGCCAGTCTGGAGCCAGATTTTTATCAGCAACTTTCAAGCTTTTGGGCTCTTATTGATGAGCGACATCATGATGATAGGTTGCGAATTTTTGCAGCCTACGGGCGAGATGATGCCATGATCCCAGCTACCGATGTGGCTACAATTCAGGATCTCCTCGAGAAGGATAAAATCCAACACGAGGTGCACCTATACGACGCGGGCCATGCATTCTTTAATGAGGATCGAACCGATAGGTATGATGCCGCAGCTGCTCAAAAAGCTTGGACAGATGTTCGAAAGTTTTTACAGGCTTAAATTATTTACCAAAACGACGTTGACGAGCTTGATATTCTGCTAGTGCAGCATCTAAATCGTCTTCGGTGAAATCTGGCCATTTTTTATCGATGAACATGAGTTCTGCATAGGCTGCACGCCACAACATAAAGCCAGAGGTACGTTGTTCTCCAGAACTACGGATAAGCAGATCAAGTTCTGGCACATTCGGTGCGTACAGGTTTTGCGAGAAGACCTCAGGGGTAATTGTCCCTGGATCTGTGCCGGCTGCGATGAGCTTCTTTGTGGCATCAATAATTTCTTGTTGTCCGCCATAGTTTAAGCAGAGGGCGAGCGTGCCGTTGGTGTTATTTGCGGTCTTTGCCTGGGCATTATGCATGGCCTGTAGGATTTTTGGAGCGAGTTTTTCTTCATTACCTAAAAACTCAATACGTACACCTCGGGCATGGATATCTTCTAATTCGTGTTCAGCAACCCATAATAGGAGCTTCATAATGTAGTTCACTTCTTCGGCGGAGCGCTGCCAGTTTTCTTTACTCCACACATAGGCAGAAACATAGCGCACGCCGCGATCGAGAGCGGCCAGACCAATTTTTTTGAAGTTCTTGTAGCCTTGGCGATGCCCCTCAAGTAAAGGGATATTGTGCTCCTGAGCCCAACGTCGGTGGCCATCCAATATAAAGCCAACGTGCCGAGGTATTTGATTGGGTGTACTATCTGTCATAAGTGAGTATCCATTATAGCTTATACCAGATAAGAATAAAGTCAAACCGACGCTAGTATGACGTGTGGCTAGGGGTGCTGGAGTGAGTAGTTGACGATTTCTCAGAAACCGCTTAAGCTTTAACTAATCTAGAAGTAAATATAAAAAGGACAACTACATATCATGCCAGCTGCTAAGAAGCCAGTAGCCAAAACGAAGCCTAAGCCTTCGTCTAGATCTCGGGTAGCACAGAAAAAAAATGCGAGCCTTGTTTCGCGCACGCCTAAATTTAATCTACTAGTGGTAGCTATTGTTGCCAGCTTAGTTTTGCTGGCTGCTGTTGTATACCTTTTTGTTTCCCAAGCAAGCACCGCACGGTATAACGCTTTGCAACCGGTAAAAGCAGGGAACGCCGCCGGGGCAACTTTACCGATTTCTTATTCTGCTTCTACTTTGACCGGTACAGTGAGGTACGTGGCTCCTACCGGATCCAATACGTCTGCCTGTACTGCGAGTGACCCTTGCACATTAGCGCGGGCTGTTAGTCAAACCGCAACTGCCAACAGCACCATTGTTCTAGCGGGCGGGCTGTATCGAGACCAAGCCAATATTGCTATTAGCGGTAGTGGTCGCAATGGGCTCAAGCTAATCGCTGCTTCTGGACAGATTCCAGAAATTCGTGGGTCTGTGGTTGTGAACGGCGGTTGGACCACTGAAGGTAGCTACAAATACATTCCGTACACTCCGCGGCCTGTGGAGTCGAGCCAGCAAATTCCATTTAATGATGCTGCTAGCATGACGAACCTTACGGGCGATGGGGCTGGACGCTACCCGGATCAGGCGTGGATAGGTAATAAGGCGCTCGACCAAGTGGCGGCCAAGACCTCACTTGCAGATGGTAAGTTTTATGTTGATCAGACAAATAATAGGCTTTATTTGACAGCTACAGATGCCGGTAAGTCGGGGATTGAAACTTCGCGATCAGGAGACGGTACGACAAATCCGCGTGATCGAGCATTCACGATCGGTTCCTCTGGAGTTACTCTAGAGGGTATTCGCATTAATCGTTACTCTGCAAACGGTGATGATTATGGCGTAATCTTACTTAATGATGGCAGCGCGCATAACTTTACGATGAAGAATTCTGAGCTCTCTGATGCTCCGTATGAAGGTGTGCATGTTGGGCTTGTCGATAATCCCACCTTTAAGAACGTCACGATGTCCAACGTCGCTTGGCAGACCATAAATGCCAACCAGTCCGATAAGTTGCTTTTGGATAGTGTCAAGATTACCGATACAGATCCCTTTGATGAGTTCTCATCCTCCCCGGCTAGTGGTGCTCTTAAAACAAGTAGAACTCGTGATTCTAAAGTTGTATCAAGCTATATTGTGAATAATAAGTCGCATGGCCTGTGGTTTGATCAAAGCAATATTAATGTAGTGGTCGACAAGAACTTTATTAAAGATAACTCAGGCGCTGGCGTTTTCTTTGAGATTTCTGATGGCCTCACCATGACCAATAACTACGTGGCGGCTACGACTGGTCAGGCTGTAAAGCTAGCGGGCGCTTCTGGGCTGCGGCTGGTAAATAACACCATTGTTGGTGGGTACGATCCGATCGGCGTGTATGTCGATGGTCGCTCGGTGGCTGGCTGCTCGACGAATGCCTCGTTATGTAAATCGAGCTCTCCGGGCAGCGATCGGCAAGGTCGCTTCGCCTCTTCGGTCGGTACAACCATGGATTGGATGCCTAGGATTGATGTGATGGTAAATAACATTATCGCGTATCCAGGCACGAATCAGAACGCTGCTATATGTGGTAAAACCGTATCAGTCGGAACTTGTATTACGACCAGTTGGAACGGCACAACAGTAGTTGTGCCGTTTGAAAGCATTATTCATAAGGCCGATGCAGCGCGTGGGATTCCCCAAACTATTATCGACGGGAATGTCTACGCTAACGGCTCAACTCGAATTGTTCAGGCGGGAAGTGCAAACTACACAACAATTGCTGCCTGGACAAGCGCTCTGGCTGGGTCGCCCGTCAATATTCCAGGGTTAGATGCAAAAGGTAAATCTGGCAATTCTTGGGTTGATACTGACGGCACGGGTACGGATAGTTTGGTGAATGCTCGTGCGGATGCCTATAAGCTACCAGCTTTTACGGGTTCAAATGCTGTCATTAATACCTACGTTCCGGCAGGCACCCAGCAGTACGGTGCGCTTTCTGATACGACACCCAGCCCTACTGTCACAACCACCGTCTCGCCAACTACAACCACTACAACTACCACTACGCCATCTCCAGCGCCAGACACCACGCCTCCAACCGGCCCATCATCACTGTCGTCTTCAGCTACTTCGGTGTCACAAATTAATCTCTCGTGGCCAGCAGCCACCGACAATGTCGGTGTATCCAGTTATATCCTCACTCGAAATGGCACACAGATTTACACCGGTACTGCCCTGAGCTTCTCAGACACGGGTCTGACTGCCTCAACGAGTTACACATATAAGGTTATAGCCAAGGATACAGTAGGGAATCCTAGTACCGGCGCGACCGCCACCGGCACCACTCAAGCTGCGCCATCTCCAACTCCGACCCCAACTCCGACTCTCGACACAACTAAGCCATCACAACCAACAAATACAAAAGGCAGTATAGAGTTTGATGCTCTCAAGTTTACATATTTCACCAACCTAACTTGGTCCCCGAGTTACGACAATAGTGGTGTGACAAGCTATGAAGTAAAACGTAACAGTGTTTCACTAGGTACGACCACTACGCCGAATTTCAAGGATTACAGCCTAGAACCAAACATTCTCTATACCTATGACATCTATGCCCGGGATGCTGCTGGCAACGTCTCGCTACCAGGCACAGCACGACTCACTGGTCGCTGCTTCCTTATATGGTGCTGGAGTGAGTAATTGACGATTTCTCAGAAACCGCTTAAGCTTTAACTAATCTAGAAGTAAATATAAAAAGGACAACTACATATCATGCCAGCTACTAAAAAGCGTACAGTGAGTAAGAAGGCTGTTACTAAGTCTCGTGCTAAGAGTAATGTAAAAAGCTCGGTTGCGAAAACACCAAAGATAAATTGGTTGGTCATCGGTATCGTTTCGGCTGTTCTGGTGCTTATTGGCGCGCTCTATGTCCTTTTTTCTCAGGCTGGCACCACGGTAAATTATAAAGTTGCAGATGGTTCTATCGTGCCGCGACGCTTTCCTGGCGACCCCAATCCACGAGTTACAAAGAAGGCATATTGGGGTGCCGATAAATTAGACAACTCAAGTTATGAAGCACGTTTTGAAAATGTGACCGGAACATCGATGTCGACGGTGCGTCGCTTTTATAGTAGCTGGGGACAACGCGGTAGTTTGGCTGCGCAAGCAAAAGCCGATATCGATCTCAATCGACTTCCGATGTATTCAATAAAACCAGAGGGCTGGCTTGATATGGCAACTTCTTCAGCTCGACAAGCAGAAATTGACTCTATGCTGAAAAGCCTGGATGCAGCGGCAATTGCGGCTAATGGTCCGGTGTGGTTAATTATTCATCATGAACCAGATGGGGGTGGTGGCTGTAAATGTGGTCCGCGGCAAGAAGACGATCCTTCTGGTGCGGCTGGCTGGGTAAAAATGCAACAGAAGTTTCGTGAACGCATGACTGCACTTGGCACCAAGAACATTGCGCTGATGGCAGCTATGACTGGCGGTTGGGGTTCCGATCTCCACCAACCAAAAGATAACTGGTGGCCTGGAGCTGGCGTACTCGATGCTTGGTTTATTGATCATTATAAGGCTGAGCTTAATACCTCGGTTGCTTCAAAGGCAGATTGGGCAGAATTTAGTACTTGGGCGGATGCAAAAAAAGTTCCTTATGGAACAGCTGAGTTAGGGATACGTTCTGGGGGTGCCGATGGAGTAGGATACTTTAAACCGGTATTGGATGGTCCTGATGCAGACACCGATAATACCGCAGAGTGTAAGGTGGCCGATGCATTGGTGCCACGTGGGGTGAGCGCAGCTAATGACCAAAAAGCCGGTGAACGATTGCGTGAGTTTTGGAACTGGGGCTTTGATAATAATAAGGATGTTATTGCTCACGCGTACTTCGATAAGTGTATTAATAGTGGTGATAGTCCTTACGCGCTAGGTGGAAAGCAGCTCGACGTATTCCGCGAGATTCTGAAGCAAGGAACAGCTAGCGGAAAGGTCCAGCGAGTGAAAGATCTCGGTACTCCAACTACCTCTACTGCTTCGCCAACCCCTACTATCACAACTACCGTTACTCCAACCACCACAGTCACGCCGAGTCCATCTCCATCCACGAGTACACTAAATATTGGTATAACTTCACCAGCAGCTGGTGCTACAGTAAAAGGGCTGGTCAAGGTCACTGCTGGACCTGATACGAATGTGAGCGAAGTAAGCTTCCGCCTCGACGGCGTGTGGCAAACCACTGATACATCTACACCATTTGCCTGGGATTGGGATACTACTACGGTAGCAAATGGAGAGCACACCCTTACTATTCGAGCTCGCAAAATTGGTGACCCTGGCGATGTGTACACCGAGAAGAGCATCACTATTACTGCAAATAATACAACCTCCACACCTACCCCAACCACCGACACGACAAAACCAAGCGCACCTACCAATGTAAAAGGTGGCGTGGTATTTGATCCATTAAAATTCAGCTACTACACAAACCTTACTTGGGCGGCCGCCTACGATAATGTTGGTGTCACAAGCTACGAAGTAAAGCGCAATGGCACAAGTCTCGGAGTATCGACCACTACTAGCTTTAAGGACCCTACCTTACAGCCCAACACGCTCTACACGTATGAGATATTCGCACGAGATACCGCTGGGAACATCTCAGCTCCAGGTGCAACTCGTCTTACGGGCCGCTGTTTCCTCGTATGGTGCTGGGCGGAATAAAATGCTTGACGCGATTGTTCAAAACACTTAAGCTTAAACCAACCTGAGAAATTATAAGTAATTGGATTAAAAAAAAAATGGCAACCGCTAAAAAACGTACAGCTACGAAAAAAACTTCAACAAAACCACGTGCAAAAAGTAATGTAAAAAGTTCTCTTGCAAAAAACAAAGGTATGAACTGGGGAGTTATAGCGGTAATTGTTGGCGTACTGGCAATTGTCGGTATTTTTTATGTGTTGCTTTCTCAAGCCGGAACTACTGTTAACTATAAGACTGCCGACGGTTCTATTGTGCCTCGGCGTTTTCCTGGAGACCCAAACCCTAAGGTAACAGGGAAGGCTTATTGGGGCTCATCTATTGGTGGTAATGGCAATCCAACTCGACACGAAACGCCCGCCGGAAAGTCACTCTCTGTTCGACGTACGTTTTGGGGATGGGATAGTAGCCGTACAAGCATGATTACAACTATTAAGGCTGATCTTGCTGCAAATCGTTTGCCATGGGTATCCACTAAAACCCCTAAATGGGCTCAGGTTGCAGCTGGCCAATATGATGCTGAACTGGATGACATGCTACGAAAGGTTGATGCTACAGCAGGTCCAGTTTTTCTTACTATTTATCACGAACCTGAAGATAATACGGACTCTGGTACTGGTAGAGAGAAATGCGAACAAGAAGTTCCAAAAAATTGTGAAGGTACGGCTGCAGATTGGCGTGCTATGCAGAAACATTTTAGAGATCGTATGAACGCAGTAGGTACTAAGAACATTACACTTGCCCCAATCCTGATGAGTTGGACCTGGGATACGCGATCAAATCGTACGCCGAGCGATTATTGGGTCTCTGGCATATGGGACTTCTATGGTGTCGATCATTATCAGGACGGTGGAACTGGTGCCATTGCTGATATGGCCTCCTGGAAGAACTTCGTGGCATTCACTGAAGCGAAGGGATTACCATATGGTGTTGGCGAATGGGGTACTCGAGGTAGCGACGCAGCTGCGGCAAAACGAGTCCAAGACTTTTGGAATTGGGGATTTGTTAATAAGAAAGATATTATCGCTTATAGCTACTTTGACTCTGGTCTTAACAGTCCTTCGGGTTCATGGGAACTTACTGGCGACCAGTTGACCACCTTCCAAAATATCCTGAAAACCGATACACGTATTCAGCGGGTGAATGAGCTTGGTGTGCCGACTAGCTCAACTGTCAGCCCTACGGCTACTGTTACCACTACGACTTCTCCTTCCGCACTGGAGATAAATATCACTTCTCCTGTAGAAAAAGATGTAGTTCGTGGGCTTACCACTGTTACTGCCGAACCCGATACAAACGTGCAAGAAGTAAGCTTCCGCCTCGACGGTGTATGGCAATCGCAGGATGCATCCGCGCCATTTGCCTGGGATTGGGATACTACCAGAGTAGCTGACGGAGAGCACACAGTTACGATTCGTGCCCGTAAGGTCGGCGATCCAGGAGACGTATATACCGAGAAGAGCATTCGCGTTACCGTTCAAAATGCCGTCTCTACCCCTACCCCAACAACTTCAACTTCGCCTTCACCTACGCCAACTACTACGACTAGTCCAACACCTACCCCAACCACCGACACGACAAAGCCGTCCGCACCTACCAACGTAAAAGGTGGCGTAGTATTTGATCCATTAAAATTCAGCTACTACACAAACCTTACTTGGGCGGCCGCCTACGATAATGTTGGTGTCACAAGCTACGAAGTAAAGCGCAATGGTGTTAGCCTCGGTACCACGAGTAGTGCAAGTTACAAAGATACGACACTACAGCCAAACATCTTATATACCTATGAAGTGTATGCACGGGACGCTGCAGGGAATATCTCTATACCTGGCACCACAAAGCTCACTGGTCGTTGTTTCCTCGTATGGTGCTGGGCGGAATAGTCCAGACACGCAAAACTTCTAAAAAGGGCCTCTCTGAGGCTCTTTTTTCTTCCCAAGAAAAAGTATTGACCTAAGGAGTGGTGGCATGATACGCTAATGAAGCACTAAAGCGAGGGCAACCACACGTGAACAGACAACAAAACCTAGGAGTAACCACCGTTTAACTAGTTTTGTTGGAATTTCACGCGTGGTTGTCTCGATAGATAATCGCGCTTTTTTGTACGTACGTTCACAACTTCATACTTACGAGAAAAAAAAGGGTAACAAATATTGCTTTCTTTCTAGGGTGACTGGCAAGCTTGTAAAAAGCGTGTCAATCATTCTTAAACGAGAAGAAAAAGGTTACGAAGAGCACATGAGGAATGCCTTGACGAATTGTGCCGATGAAGGACGTAGGAGGCTGCGATAAGCGCCGGGTAGCTGTCAACCAAGCTATGATCCGGCGATTTCCGAATGGGGAAACCCGACGTGGGTCATGCCACGTCACCCATATCTGAATACATAGGATATGAGGAGGGCACCTGGGGAACTGAAACATCTAAGTACCCAGAGGAAGAGACATCAACAGAGAGTCCCTGAGTAGCGGCGAGCGAAACGGGATGAGCCTAAACTTAGTTTTTTCCTACCTTCGGGTAGGTTTGTACAAGTAATGAAAACGAGGGTTGTAAGCTGGCGGCTCAAACAGACTCGTACTGCACATTTGACTATCAGTATGCATCCTATTTTAGGAAGCAACCTGCTGATATTTAAGAGCGCAATGCGAGAAATTGTTTGTCAAGATTGTACTGCTTGAATAAAGTTACAAAACTATAGGTTAGAAGAAGGCGCCTGGAAAGGACCACCAAAGAGCGTGAAAGTCGCGTATTCAAAAACTTTATAGTCTTTATTGCTGCTTGTCTTGAGTAGGGCGGGGCACGGGAAACCCTGTCTGAAGCTGGGAGGACCACCTTCCAAGGCTAACTACACAATTCGATCGATAGTGAACAAGTACCGTGAGGGAAAGGTGAAAAGAACCCCGCAAGGGGAGTGAAATAGAATCCTGAAATCATGTGCTTACAATGAGTCGGAGCCGGCTTGTCCGGTGACGGCGTGCTTTTTGTAGAACGATCCAGCGAGTTACTCGTACAGTGCAGGTTAAGTGTCATCGACACGGAGCCATAGTGAAAGCGAGGGTTAACTGCCCGACTTTTTATGTACTGTGCGGTAGACCCGAAACCGGGTGACCTAACCATGGCCAGGCTGAAGCATAGGTAAAACTATGTGGAGGGCCGCACCACCGTCAGTGCAATTGGCTTGGATGAGCTGTGGTTAGCGGAGAAATTCCAATCGAACCCGGAGATAGCTGGTTCTCCTCGAAATAGCTTTAGGGCTAGCGTCATGAACTACCT
>CAYVVS010000015.1:0-13774 GCA_964454845.1 uncultured Candidatus Saccharibacteria bacterium | reverse complement strand
ATTATTACCTACAACAGCCAGAAGCTCTTACGCAGTTAGGAATGGATTCATCACGTATAAAAAGCTATCTTAGCTCGGTGGCAAAAGACATTAACCAAAAAGCAGTTGATGCCACACTTACCGTCGAAGGCGATCGCGCTACTGTGTTTCAACAAAGCCAAGATGGTCGTGCAGTAGATCTTGATACCACGGCAAAAACTATTTCTGAAACAATTCTATCCCAAGCACAGGAAACCGCCGTCCCCCTAACGGTTGTTGTAACTAAGGCTGATGTAACGAGCGAAACTATAGATCAACTTGGAATTAAAGAACTATTGTCGGAAGGCGTGTCATACTTCCCTGGCTCCTCTGCAAACCGCCTCACTAATGTACGAGTTGGGGCCAAGCGGTACAATGGTGTGCTACTTAAACCAGGTCAGGTATTTAGTTTTGGTGAAATTCTCGGAAAAGTAGGGCCCGAGCAAGGCTATAAAGAGGGACGTGTTATTCTCGAGGGGCGCACCGAAAGTCAGTACGGTGGCGGACTCTGCCAAGTAAGTTCAACCGCATTTCGCGCTGCCCTGCTTGCTGGCCTCCCAATCCTTGAAAGATATAATCACTCATTTGCAGTCGAATATTACACCGCTCCATATGGAGTTCCGGGTGTTGACGCAACTATTTACTACCCGCAAGTAGATTTTAAGTTTAGGAATGACACGTCTCATCACATACTTATTCAAACCGAAATGGTAGGCACCACACTAAAATTCCGTTTTTATGGAACTAAAGAAAAAACTGGAGTTATTCGCGGACCCTACTTTATAAGTGGGAGCAATGATGCAACCCAGCCATCAAAAACGGTGTTCTATCGTGACATTGTTACAAACGGTCAAGTTTCTAAGACTAATACCTTCTACACAACCTATCGCTCATCACTCGATTTTCCGCCAGTCGATTAGACTTGCTTCAAACGAACAATTACTTTTCGATTTGGATCTTCGCCAACACTTTCTGTTTCTAACTCAGGCATTTCAGCTAGTACCATATGTACAACTCGACGTTCAAAAGCATTCATCGGTCGCATCTCCAGTTCACGACCATAGTCTCGAACTTTTTGCGCCGTCTCCTCAGCAATCCGCATTATTTTTTCAATGCGCTCTTTTTTGTAGCCAGCGATATCAATCGTAATAAATGGAGCTGTTGGATCTTTGTGCTTTAAAACAGCATTAAATAATGACTGAAAAGCAGTCAAGCTCTCCCCTTTGCGACCAATTAAAACCGCCTGATTATCTGCAGCTATTGAGAGAATTTGCCGACTCTCCAACTGATCTTCGTACACGGTAAATTCTTCGAACCCCATAGCCGTTAACATATCTGCAATAATTTGCTTTGCGGTTGCTAGGTGCTCTTCAGAAATTTTCATCCCCCTACCCCTTCTTTCGTTTAGACTTACCCTTACTTTTAGTCTTTTTTGCTGTCGACGGAGCGCCTACTTCGCGGACTTTTGTAACTACTTTGGCTTCTTCCATCTTATCAACTTCACCACGCATAATCAGGGTTTGTTGTAAAATACTAATTCCATTTGATACTGCCCAATAAAGCGGTAATGCCGCTACCAATGTGTAGCCAATCCAGGCAGTAAGAAGTGGGAACATCCAGGTCATCATCTTGTTGGCCGCAGCACTTGGGTCGCTTGCATCAACATTCTTCGGGGTGATTTGCCATACTTGGTAATACTGAGTTGCGCCGGCAATCAGCGCGAGAATAATATTATTTTTAGCTGCAAGATTTACAATCCCAAAAAGCTCGGCGGAAAACAGGCTTGGATTTTGAATAACCTGCTGAATCCAAGAAAGGTTTTTCACTGGCCCATAAAGCAAAGGCGCAACCACTTCTATACCCTGCGTGGCGCGACTAAACACTGCAAACAGGGCAATTAAGAAAGGTAGCTGGATAATGAGCGGCAAACATGAGGCGAGAGGATTAATCTCCTTTTCCTTATAGAGCTCCATAAGGCGAGCACTCTCCTGCTGCTTATCCCCTTTAGTTTCAGCTCGGACTTTAGCAATTTCTGGCTGCAGTGCCTGCATCTTTTTTTGTGAATGCAACTGCTTCGCCATAACTGGCCACAGTGCAAAGCGAATAAGCACCGTCATAATAATTACCGCCACACCAAAATCGTGACCAGGAATAATGCCATATATAAAGAACAGGACGTTCATTAATGGCTGAACAAAAATCGTATCAAACATTTCTTAACCTTTCTTTCCTATTTCAGGCACTAAATCTATGCCGCCAGCACTCCAGGGATGGCAACGCCCTAGTCGTTTTGCCGCAAGCGTGCCACCTTTTGCAATTCCATACTTGCCAATTGCTTCGTGCGCATACTCACTACAGGTGGGATAAAATCGGCAACAACCATATGGATAGAACACTTTGAGCGCTCCGTGATCGGGTGACAATGTGCGCTGATAGCCACGAATTACTTTTTGTGCAGCCCGCCGCATTTAGCGTATCCTCTCAACAAGTTTTTGTACCTCTCGCCGCAAGGCATCGATGCTCACATCCTCAATGCCCGCCTGTATAGTTACCAGTATATCAAATCCGGCATACGTCGCGCCTGTTAGCTCTATTTTTAACAGCTCTCGAACCCGACGTTTTGCCCTATTGCGAACGACTGCACGCTTATCAAGCTTTTTGGAAGCCACAACAGTTACACGCATACCGCCTCGAGGATTAGTCAGAAAATGTACTTTTAGATGATCAGAAAAAGCTCTGTTTCCTCGCTTATATACACGAGCAATGTCAGAGCTTTTTCTGAGGCGCTGTGAACGCGCAAACATGGGTCGCCTACCTTTTTAGATAGCTACGCGTGACCGACCCTTAAGTCGACGGCGTTTCAAAACTGCGCGACCAACTCGAGTCTTCATACGAGCCATAAATCCGTGCACTCGTTGGCGACGGCGTTTCTTTGGTTGATAAGTCCGTTTCATAACTGCACTAGTATACCTATTTTCTTCTGATATTTCAACCCCATCGTATCCACATATCCACAACTCCCAAGAATATTGTGGGTAATGTGTGGATAAATACTTGGCAGGCCTGTGGAAAACTAGTAGTATACAGATAAAGCTATGTGAAGGAGTGGTGAGTATGGGGCAACAGCGCTCTGACTTAAATTCGATTTGGCAGACAATACTTGGAGAACTTGAAGTTTCTCTGAGTGGCCACAGTTTTAAGACATTTGTAAAACCCGTTATTCTTGAGTCGGTTCAAGGGGACACTGCCGTACTGGTTGTTCCTAATCCTTTTTCGAGCGCTCAAATAAAAGCACGGTTTGAGAATGATATTTTAGATGCCCTCGCCAACCATATTGAAGGTGTCGAAAAAATTGATTACGTTATCCGATCCAATACACAAAGTAGTGATATAGACCTAGAGCTACCCTCTTCTACTCAGCCGCAACGCAAGCCATTAGGTCGCAATACTCGACAAACCGCTCCTCAACCAAATCTCTTTAATCAAAAACAACACCTTGTTGAACGCTATAATTTCGACAATTTTATTGTTGGCTCCTCTAATCGTCTGGCCCACTCTGCGGCTCGACTAGTAACTGAAAAACCCGGTACTGACTATAATCCCCTATTTCTCTACGGCCCAGCCGGAGTTGGAAAGACGCACCTTATGTGGGGTATTTATGGAGAACTCACTCGCCGCAATAAAAACCTCGAGCTGATGTATATAACCATCGAGGAATTCTATAAAACTTTTGTAGATTCAGTGCGTAAGTCTGAAGCCTTTACAAACAAGTATCGCGAGGTTGACGTACTATTTGTGGATGATATTCAGTTTATTAAGAAGAAAGAAACTACCCAGGAAGAATTCTTTCATACCTTTAATGCGCTTCATCAGGCAAATAAGCAGATTGTTATCTGCTCCGACCGACCTCCAAAGGAAATTCCCGAACTAGAAGAGCGTCTACGCAGTCGGTTTGAGTGGGGTATGGTGGTGGATATTCAGCCGCCAGACCTCGAAACACGCGTTGCGATTATTCAAGCTAAGGCCGAAGAAAAGAACTTCTCTATCTCACTAGAAATTGCTGAAGCTATTGCTGAGCGCATCTCAACAAATATTCGTGAACTAGAAGGTGGATTTAATAAGGTGTACATGCACTGCGAACTTCACCACGAAAAACCCTCACTAGAAGTTGTTGCGCAAATTCTTGGTGGCCCAACTCAAGCTAGTGGCAGTCGGCGCAAGCCAAGCCCTAAGCAAGTAATCGAAGAGATTGCTCAATATTATGGCCTCAGCTCAGATGATCTTTCCGGAAAAAGACGCAGTAAAGATGTTATACTACCTCGCCAAATAGCAATGTATATTTTGCGCTCCGAGCTCGACCTTTCATTCCCGCAAATAGGCGGGCATTTAGGTGGTCGCGATCACACCACCATCATGCATGGCTGTGACAAGGTAGAAACCCTTATGCGATCTAAAGACCCTGTCACCCAAGAGATTGTTGAGGTTCGTCAACGTATCCATCAGGAGTTTATGGCGGCTTAGTGATGCAGAGGCTACTGAACAATTTCGGTTTTTGTCCACAGTTTGCCTGTGGACAACGTGAGGATAACCTCGTGGAAAAGTTGCGGAAAAAGTGTTGGCAAATTGTGGTTTACCACCAAAATACTCCACATCTTATCCCTACCCCCTCGTTCGTTCTCCACAATCACCAACTTATCCCCACGCCATCCAGACCCAGTTTACACACCCCATCCACACACCTCTTAAGAACGTTTCTCTCGAAGTTAGACCCCTCCAAAAACCATTTCTCCCCAGTTTCCACAGCACCCACTACTACCATTTCCATATATATATAAAAGATTAAAGAGAGGAGCGACTCATGAAAATATCTGTTGTACAAGAAAACCTAGTGAAAGCCGTAGCTACTGTGAGCCGAGTAGTTGGTTCAAGAACAAGTCTACCGATTTTAGGAAATATTCTTTTGAAGGCTGACAAATCTTCTTTAAGTCTTTCAGCAACTAATTTAGAAATTGCTCTTACTGTTACGATTGGCTGCAAGGCTGAGCAAACTGGAGTTGTCTGTGTACCAGCTAAGCTTCTACTGGAAACTCTGCAGAGCTTACAGAGTGATAAAATTATGCTCTCTGGAGATGAAAATAAACTAGAGATTGCTGCAGCTGGTGCTGAAGTTCAAATTCAGGCTATGTCTGCCGAGGAGTTCCCCGCAATTCCAGCAATTGATTCACCGCAAAACTTAGTACTAACAAGAGATGTTATTGTTGATGCACTCACCAAAGTAGCGGTTGCAGCTTCACTGGATGAATCACGACCAGTTCTTGCGGGTGTGTATATGAAATCTTCTGCGGACGAGCTTATCTTCGCTGCTACTGATAGCTATCGGCTGGCGGAAATGCGCATTCCTTCGGCTGGCGGAAATGAAGCCACAGTTATTCTGCCTCTTCGCACGGTGCAAGAAGTCTTGCGTTTAGCAGGGGCTACTGAATCATCTGAAATTACGTTTGAGCTCGGCAAATCAGAGGCTCGAGTTACGATCGATAATGTAGAGCTTGTTACTCGCCTCATTGAGGGGAATTTTCCGAATTATACACAGATTATCCCCTCTCAAGCTGCTACTAAGTTGAAAACTTCGCGTACTGAACTTACTCAGGCAGCTCGGCTGGCTGGAATTTTTGCTCGAGAAAGCGCCCACACTATCACCCTAAAAGCCTCTGGCTCAACGCTTCAATTGCACGCTGAGGCCGCGCAAGTTGGTGAAAATACTTCGGAGGTATCGTTAAAGCTAGATGGGGCTGACGCGACAATATCTCTAAATGTTCGTTTTCTCATCGATGCACTTGGAGTAATGTCTACCGATGAGGTGGAGTTGCGGCTTAATGATAAGCTAGACCCGTGCGTGGTGGTACCGGTTGAGAAAAATAATCAGTACACCCACCTGATTATGCCGCTACGTAGCTAGGAGGATCGTTGCTAACTCGTTTGCATCTCTCGCATTTTCGCTCGTATGAGTCTCTAGAGCTAGTTCTCGATGAGCCAGTTTTTCTGATACTTGGACCAAATGCTACGGGAAAAACCAATATATTGGAGGCTATGTATGTGGCTGCAACCGGGAGATCATTTCGTGGTGATGATGATGAGCTTGTTGCGCATAACCAGGACGGCTACGTAGTTGAGGCGACGTACGATGATGAGCAGATTCGAGTAGTATCTCGACTTATGCCACGTAAATCTAAGCAGTTTGAACGTAATGCTGTTAAGATTTCGCGTTCTACGCTGCTTGGGAGGCATCCTGTAGTCCTGTTTGAGCCCAATGACCTAAACCTACTTGCCGGCTCTCCAGAGCGCCGCAGGCGCTATGTAGACGTGGTTCTGACACAGACCGACGAGCATTATCGCAGTAATTTTTTATCATTTCGTCGCATTTTAAAACAACGCAACTCGCTTTTGTGGCGCAATAAGCGCTCGCCCATCGCCGAGTTGGATGACCAGCTTTTTATATTGGAGACTCAACTAGCTCCTGTTGCTGAAGAGATTTCGGAGCAACGAGCAATGTTGCTTGCAGACTTAGCTACTATTTTGGCCGAGGTGGTGCCGAGAATTGCTAAACGAGAGCATGAGCTGAAACTAGAATTTAATGAGAAAAGCTCTGGTTTTATGCGACGCATTTTAGAGGCTCGCCAGCGCGATATCGTTCTGGGTACAACCACTGTAGGTCCGCATCGCGAGGATTGGTCGCTTTGGTTCGACGGCTACCCTATTCAGAGTATGGCCTCGCGCGGAGAGACTCGCACGGCTCTTCTGGCGCTCAAACTTGCTGAACTGGAGTATGTTAAGCAGAAAAGTGAAGGTCGTCAGCCGCTGCTTCTTTTAGATGATGTGTTTAGTGAGCTTGATGAATCTCGCCGGCGCCAACTCATTAGTGAGCTATCTGAAATTCAGACAGTTATTACAAGTACCGATATTGATAAGCGGCTCAAGTTGCCAGCGCAAACACTCGATTTAACGAGGCCTCAAGCATGAGTTTTGAAAGAATTGGCGACAGCTTGTCACGTAAGAACTTGGATGCGCAGTTTGATATCTTGCAGTTTTTTAAGACGGTTAAAGAGATTATAAAAAGACGGTCTGGAGTAACTGTTGATTCGGTGAGTTTTAACGAGGGCTTATTGCGTATAACTGTTGGTCATCCAGTTGAGGCTAGTGAAATTCGCATGCGTAAAATTCAGATAGAACGCGAAATCGTAAAGAAGACCGGTCAAAAACTAGAAAAAATATTTATACGTATTGGTTAAAAAGTAAATTATTCGGTTTCTGATTGAGCGACGTATCCAGACGGAAATTCGTTTTGTAGATCAAACTCCGTATATTTTATGACATATTTATTAATGTCGATGCCCTTATCTTTGAGGTAGGCTAACGCTTCGGTCCGATATTTTCTGAGGTCATTTAAATAAGCTTGCCTCTGGGCTGGCGTTTCTGGTAATGCATTATCACCTGGCTCAAAGAATTTCATAGTAATAGTTATTGTTGCAGGTATCTCAACATCTTCTTCTGGAAAAACGTAGCTAATTTTATACTTATCCGTTTGGTAAGGGAGCACTCCCACAATTGGATCTTGAGGTAGAGTCTCTCCCTCTGAGGCATACTCATTAAAAAGTTTTTGCGTTTCTTCGGGCATGTCATTGTATGTAATATTCTTTACGACAAAAGGAATTTCCTGTTTAAAGATGCTGCCGTCTTCAGATTTAATATTATTAAGTAGAAGTTTGTACTTACCTTCTTTAGCAGTTTCCTGAATCGTTATCTTGAGAGTCTTATCATACACTTCTATATAGGCTGGGCTATCAAAACTGAACTTTATAACACTTGCTGCATCTTTATTGTATGCATCCTGAATAGCCTTGGCGTCTAATTTTTCATTAAACTCCAATACGAGTAGGCCCATTGTGCTTGGGTAGTTGTTTGTATCGGGGGTAGATTTAACAATACGAAACTGAACGAACTGCACATATATCATCACGCAGAGCAATACTAGGGTTACGAATGAGAGTCCGATAATCAGCTTGGCTTGAGTGGAGAGTTTATTCATAGTTCCCTTTCTTTTTATGGTAGTCGCTGATAGCTATCGAAAAGTGATTTTGGTAACCCAATTTTATCGCTCCCAGCCTGGAAGAGTGCTTTATTTTCTGTAGAGCAACTTTCACGCTTACACCCAATTCTACGGTTGGTAGTATTGGCATCAATATGGAGGTGTGGGGTTCCGCAGCCAGCTGCTGGTGGCCCAACAAAGCCGATAATTTGACCTTCGGCGATAGAATCACCCTCTTTCACTATTGTTTGCTCAATAGACATGTGTAGATATGCGACGGTAACGCCTACCTGTTCACTCCAAACTGCGATAAGTCTCCCCGGGCACTTATCTGTGCTTACTTGTACAACCTTACCCGACAGAATTGCAGCTACCGGAGTTCCAGGGTCGGCCATAATGTCGTGAGCCGCATACGGGTGTCCGCCTTGTCCCATCACTCCATTCTTAAACTGACCGCCATTTAGCTCGGTCATTCGCGCTTTAGTAGTTTGGAGTGGGAAGCCTACGAAGCCGGCCGCCTGACCTCCCGCTCCAGTATTACAGTTTGTTGCGCCGCTAATGAGAGCACCACTGGCGCTTGCGCCGTTGCCATACAGATCTAGTACCTGTTGTCCCATGCTGGCACGTTTTTGCCGAGCAGTCTCACTCTGATCTGCAGGGCGCTCAAATTTAGTCATAAATACATCTGAAGCTGCCTTTAGATCTGCGGAAAGTTTAATAGCGTCATATACGTCTTTATAGCCAACAGTAAGCTCAATCATGAGATAGTCGAGCTGAAGTGCAAGATCACCCTCGATAGTCATGCCCCGCGAACGAGCGAGATCAACCAAGCCTTGCTGTCTTCCAGAAGAAGTCCATTGAGCGATGCCGTAGCCAGTTTTATTATTTACTGTTATATTATCTCGATCTCCCTCCGGTGATTCGGTACTCTGAACACGCTTTGGATTAACTCCGGATTCAGCTCGAAGATTACCAATAATTCCAGCAGATTGTTGAGGAGAAAAGCCCTTACCTACAAAGAAGTTGAACGCTTTCTCAATATTGTCGTTACCGGCAAGGTTAATGGTTGCCGCGCTTCCTCCGGCGCCTCCTGAAACTGGACACTGACAGGGGTCGGATGTGCTTGGTGTTGCGAGTGCACTCGAGGTGGTGATGCTGGTCTGGATGACTCCCGCAAGCGCTTCATAACCTTGCGAGTTAGGGCTATGAATTCCAGCGGCATCAAATGGTAATGCGGGGCTTGCAGTATTTTCAAAGGTTTCCGGGTTACCGCCAGGATAGTATATTTTAAATCTACTTATTACTGGTGTGCCGAGCTCTGCGGCCTTTGCATAAATGGCCTTATTTACATTAGCTGATCCGAGTCGAGCAGCTTGTTCGGCCGTTACGGCAACATCTACGAGATAGATTTTTGCCTGTGGGCCGGCCGTTTTAATTTGTGTGACCAGGTTATTAAGATTGCCTGCAAAATCACCATTCGACTCTGGATTTGTGCCGAGCTCAATAACTACCACTTGAGCGCCTTGAATAACTGCGGCGTCTTTCGCTGCCGCTTCCAGGCCAGACAATCCATCTCTTCCCGGACCACTGATAGAGCGAGAATTACTTGCATTGACCACCGCTTTATAGCCGGCCGTAGTAAGATTTTTTTCGAGAGGAGTCTTAACTCCTTCGCCGATTGAATCACCAAGATAATAGACTGTTCCCCCAACGATAAGTCCCCCGCCTCCCGCTGCTTGCGACGAACCAGAAGGCCCACAAATTAGTTCAGCATTTTTATCGTAAAAAGGAGTGCGCTCAATGTCTTGTCGCTGTTCGCTTGCAGCCTGAGCTGGCGTCACAATAAGAAGTAATGTAGAGACAATGTACGTAAAACGAACGAATCTAGCCTTCAATTTATTGAGATGTAGTTTTCTTATTTTCATGCGTTATTTTCCATTAATCGACCAGTGCCATGATTCTGAAGGCAGATTTTTAAACCCGTAGCGTGCGGCGTTTGCTTTAAGCCAGTTGAAGCCTGGAGTTCCACTACGCAATGTTGACCCTCCGGAAGTGAAATCGATCGCCTCTCCATTTTCGTGATTTGATTGACCTGGTCGTGCAGTTGGGGTTCCACACGTACTTGCCGGACTATTATAGGTGTCGGGACAGCCATTTGTAGTTCTGAGCTCAACCTGTTTATCGAATGTTCGATAGCCCCAACCACCAAGGTTAATACCAGCTCCCTTCATCTCGGTGAGCATGGCATTTAACGAATTGGCGATTGAAACATTTACGGTGATACCTTGCACATTACAGAGTCGGAGTCGGTGCATGAGCACGCGGCCGACACCATATTTTTCACCGATACCCGCATCGGTCGTTCCTGGTGGGCATTGCAGTGCTGAGGTATCGCCGCTTGGGTTGGTTGGTGTTCCACCGCCTGGAGTGGCAGCAACAGGATTTGTTGTGCTTCCGCCCTCTGGTGCGCTGAAGTTGGGATCTTCCTTATTGGGGTCTGACAAATATACGAGTGCATCGGCTTGGAGCATATGAAAGTGATAGGCTCGGTAGCGGAGGATGAGACTATTTGGATCTCGTGTGGCAGTACTGTCTAGGAGCGGCGTACACACGTTTTTGTATAGATCCACTTTGTCTGGAGGTGGATTTAGTAGGTGGAACCGGCTCGGAAGGAATTCTTTAAAACACTGATCATAGCCAGCAAGTTCGGTGGCAAGAGTTGGATCATTCTTCTTTATACTTTCAATGTATCGAGCGTTTTCGATTGGGTTGATTTGGTTAAATGCTTCTGGCATACCAGCCGGATCGAGCTTGAGATTAGCCGAATCATATACGGAGCTGGCTGAGGCCACTCGGCTTTCTCCAGTTAAAAATGCAGTTAGGGTGCCATTTTCTCCCGCGGCGTTCCTGATGGGATTCATAATATAGGCCAAAGTACCTGTGATATTGCCAGGTATATTTTGTGGCTTATCAGTTGATGCTACAGCAAGCCGACTTGCAAATGAGCCGGGGTTATCAAGATTGAAGAAGCGCCAAGCAATCCCCTTTGTTTTATCATCATAGTATCTCGCTACTCGAGTTGATTCATCGCGGCTGATCGCTTCGTTTTGAGTGAGAAAGTTTCCACCCATTGAAAGAGTAAAAGCGTTTGTGTAGGCTTTCATGCCGAAGTTCATACGATTAAAGTTTTGAGGGCCATCTTCGGTGCCGGCGGTGGCAGCATTAGACTCAATACGAATTAATCGGAAACGGAGGTCTTCGTAGGTTAGGTCTTTATAAATTTGGCTTACAGATTTGCTTTGTGATGGGTTGGCGTAGAAATCTATTCCAGCGATTGCCTTTTTGAATGCGGGATACACATCACTATAAAAAGTGCTAATTTTTGCGTTTCTCTGAGGATCATTATTATTTGTGTTATCGAATTCGCCAGTATCTCGAGCTGCATCACAAGGAGAGGCATCGCCGCCTGACGTCACGTATGTGAAGACTAGGTTTAATGCATCTTGATATTGCTTTTCTTGCTGGATGGCTGGAATGGCGTCTGCTTGCTTGTTGTAGTAGCCAACAATGCGGGAGATGGCATCAGGCTCGAGTGCAACTCCATTTTTACGGTAATCCAGTGCATAGTTATATTCTTGACCTTCTTGTATACCGGAAATTTTATAAAAGTCTCCGCCCAGCTCTTTAAGATCTATAAATCTTTTTTGATGCGTATCGGCATATGTCATAGCTTGCCAGCCAGCAACAGCCGCAGAGTTGATGCGGTCTTTTACTTTTTGTCGGTACTTATCTACTGCCGGAGCATAGTCACTGTCTGGGGCGAGAAGATTATAGTAGAGATCGCAAACTACATTGAGTGCTGCTCGCTTTGGTTTAATGGCGATTAATGGGTCCGAGTCATTAATGAGGTCTTCAGACGGGCTAGTCGTATACAATAGAATATCTTTTGGGTTAATGCCACATGCCAAGTCATGATTCATTTTGTCTATATCTTTTTGGTAGTAGCTATCACCTTTCGGGACATACATATCAGCACAGCTAATTACTTCGTCACTATATTTTGCAATATTGGTTTTTCCTTCATATTTCTGAACTTCACGGGTGTTGGTGAAAAAACGTTTCACCTCATCGTCATTGGCTGTAACCTCTTCAGGCGTGGATTGAATAGGTTTATTGATAGCTTGGCCGCGATTCCATATTCTGGTGAGGGTTTTATCCCGGAGGGTGGTTGAGAATTCATCGGAAGATTCGCTCAGCGTTGTTGAATCTTGCGGCTCGGCATAGGCGTAGCGTACATTGAGATTTTTATTAACTCCGTCGCGCACGAATTGTGAGCGCATCATGGTGTTCCAAATTGGATAGGTATTGTTAATACAATTGGATCGAGCCACCCCCTGGAGGTCCTTGCCAGGGTTTGTTTTAAGCTCTACAGATTCAATAACCGACCTCTCTTTTCCGTCGAGAACAGAAACAACTTTTTTTGTTTTAATCTCGCAACGACTATCAAGTGGCAGGGTTTGATATTTTGCCTTTTCCCAGTCAATTTGAGCTAGCTTATACTCATACGAACCTTCCTCTGGTTTTGCTGCATCTCCTGGAGCTGCAATTGCTCGATTACTTCCCGCCTCAACCTCATAAGCCATTTTAGAAGCACCCCCGTTTTCAATTACGAGTGACTGGGCTGCGCCAACGAAGGTTTTAAAATTAGTAAACGAGAGCTTCAGAATAGCCTGTGGGTTTTTCCAGGCAAAAAAAACGATGAGCGCAAAAACTATCACTGGTACAAGGGCGAGAATTGGCACCAATAAGAGTATGTACATAATGTACTGATCCTTGATATTGATACCAACTTTAGCCAGGGCAGCTTGGCCAGCGCGAATGGCTGTTGCAACCTGTGACGCAATTGGTACTTTTGAGGCAACAGTTTCGGCAGCTTTTAGGCCAGCCGCAGCCGCCGCAGCCGCCGCACCGTCTTCTTGCGCCGTACGTTTTACGTCATCAAGATCGCCCTTTACATTAAGGCCTTTACCGAGTGATTTTCCGACGGCTTTAGAGATGGACTTTTTAGCGGCCGCATCCGCTGCAGCTTTTCCAGCCTCTTTTGACGCCGCACCACCCGCAGACGATGCGGTCTTTCCGGCTGCCGACTTAACGCCTTCAGAATTTCCAGCTTGAGAGGCCATAGTCGCACCCTTAGGTCGCTCTTGCAATTTGCCTGGCTGAATAATCCTCTCACCGTTTTTGCGAGTATTCATCTCGCGATATCTGCGAGAGTTATGTATGGGGTCCTGTGGGTCACCCTCCAGGCGAAACATTAGCTAACCTGCCCTCCTGGCTGCTGATAAGTTGCCGGTGGTTCTGGGGCTGCCTGCTGCAATTCTGGGGTCGGTTCTGCGGCCTGCAATTGAGCCTCTTCTTGGTTGCGCATTTGTCGCTCAAGAAGTTGCTGTGGGTTGGTTGTGATGAGTTGCTCTTCCATCGGGCTCGCTAAAATGCGAATGACAACGTGGTTAGAACCAGCAAAGAATAGCCCTTCTCCCACTGGAAACTGAGTTAGGCGATTTTTTTCTTCGCTTGTTAGCTTAAATGTTTCGGCAACAACATCGGCAGCGGACGGTGCTTGTTTTAGGAGGACCTGCAGTGAGCTATTGTTTACTACGGCGCGTCCCAAAC
>CAYVVS010000014.1:0-13895 GCA_964454845.1 uncultured Candidatus Saccharibacteria bacterium | reverse complement strand
TCTAACGGCCAAGCTCAATGTGGGCAAGATGAATCCTCATCAATTGGAAGCTCTCCACACGGCACAAGCGTACTTTCTAGCCTCCCGGTTGTAGGCACGTACGCAAACTAAATTATTTCTTGGCTTTAGCTTTTTTAGCTGAAGATTTCTTGGGTGTCTTTTTCTTTGGGGCAGCTGTAACCACTTCAGCTTCTTCAATCTTCGCTTCCGGCTGTGTGCGCGGCCGCTTAATTACGTAGTAGTACACTACAGCAGAAATACCCCACAACCCAACGAACAAGCTCAGTATCAAAACAATCGTCCACATCATCCGCTCGTCGTCACTCTGCCAGTCTTTACGCGCAAGAGCATCTATCAGCATTAAGATCCACAGGATGAACAAGAATAATGCAAGCCCAGCAAAAATCAGGCCAAGCACCAAAGCCAGCAATATAAATAAAAACGCAGCCCCAGAATTTGAAACTTCAGCAAGTACAAACACCATGCATTACTCCTTTATATTTCTAGACTACAACACCCCGCCTTTTAGCGCCAACTACTTGGAAAATACCAGATAGAGTGGTAAAATAATCCGGTCTCTAGAAAATTTGGTGCGCGGGTATGGTATAACGATTATTATTCCTGCCTTCCAAGCAGGCGATGCGGGTTTGATTCCCGCTACCCGCTCCATTTCTCTGACAAATAATAATTCCCTGCATAACTGCGGCGAGCCCCGCAGCTCAGCTGGATGTCGACCGTACGTGAGCGCTATAATTAGTCTGCTCAATCCAATTCTTTACCTAGAGCATAGTATGATGATGTAAGTTAGGTTATGCCCCGATAGCTCAGCTGGATAGAGCAGGAGACTTCTAAGCTCAAGGTCGTAGGTTCGAATCCTACTCGGGGCACCATAGTAATTGTTGCTCAGTTGGTTGTTGCGATAGATATCACACATAGAGATTAGCGATCTAACCAACCTATCCCGAGCCGCAGTTCAGAAAAACATACCATATGGTGGGTGTAGCTCAGTTGGTTAGAGCGCCGGGTTGTGGTTCCGGAGGTCGTGGGTTCGAAACCCATCACTCACCCCATAGTAATTATTAAAAATGACTCTTTCGCCAGAGTCTTTTTTATTGACTTTTTACTAAATTTATGCCACTATATCATACATCTGAATTTGGAATTTTCCACTTTCCCGTACCCTACAAGGAGTTTTGTCATGACGACTGAGTCAACCAAAAGCACCAAGTTCTTCATCGAGCTCCCCGCCGATGAGCGCGGCAACACTGGGATGATGTCCGCAGTGGTTGAAGGAACGCTGATCGAGGAGAACGGACGCGAGAAGCTCGTTCCCGTTGCTCCAGAGGAATTCGTGCAGGGCTGGCCGAACGGCTGGTACCGGGACGGCTACGGAGGCTGGGCCGAGATAGAAGGTCCGGCACGTTTACTCAGCTACGAAGAGCACAAGGCACTTCTGGCCGCACTCACGCCTGAGGA
The DNA here is from genome assembly GCA_964454845.1 of uncultured Candidatus Saccharibacteria bacterium. Classification (GTDB taxonomy): domain Bacteria; phylum Patescibacteriota; class Saccharimonadia; order CAILAD01. The sequence continues at coordinate 12,419 of CAYVVS010000014.1, read as the reverse complement.
CCTCGAAGGGGCGAAAAGCGGCTTGGTCACCCTGAAGAATGGCGAGACCATGCCTAGACTCATGGTGAGTGTCATGATGATCAGCCTTCAGGACCTCATTGCGCAACACCCCATGGCGTTCTATGAGCTTGTGATGTCTGCTCGCAGCCGCGAGCACGTCCTCTCCGGCACGTGCGGCGAAGAACTCGTATCTCGCGGCCTGCTCGAGTCCGTCGACGACCAAGGTCGTGGTAGGATGCATGATGAAACTCGCTCAATCGTGACCTCCGCCGCCACGGGCGATGACCTCGAACTGGCATTGACCTCACCTATCGCAGCCTAGCTGCACACCCCCCAAGGGCTTTTCTACGCTACTCAGCGACTGAAAGACCCAAGGGGGCTTCTTCATTCATCAAAATAATTCTGATACTGTTCACGATACAACCCCATGTGATCCAGACTTAGGTTCATGCCTGAGTCTTTTTGTTTATTGACTTTTTAATAAATTTATGCTAATATAGCTATCTATTTCGCACCTACTACTCGAAAGAGAGAATCAGATGGGCCTGATCACCGTGATCGCCGGAACTACTCCGGTACAAGTCGACGAAGAGACGTACGAGATCGTCAGACTGATGATCGAAGACATCCCTCGCCCAGTTGAGCCAGTAGACTTGCTCCATGTCATCCAGCTACTTGTAGCGGACGGCTACTCCAACAGTGCGATCACGATCGCGCTCGCCGCTAAACAGCGAGTCGAGACGGACAACTATTGGACTGACCAGATAATCGATGACGCTGTCTTCGCAGCAGAGCATGGAGCCCAGTGATGATCGTCCTTGTGATTGACGACGAACGCACCTGGCCCAACTTCTATCGAGACATCGTCAAGCCGGGAGTCAGCGTGCTCCATGCATCGAGTCTGGAAGAAGGTAGAGATCTCTTTCTCAAGTATCGCGACACGATCACTATGATCATCATCGATGGCCGAGTCCGCGCCCCTCTCGAGGACTCGATTGCGCTAGTCCGTTACTTCCTGGAAGAAGCTCACTTCACGGGTCCAATCGTGGCCGCTTCTGCTAGCGTGGGCAACAGTGCTAAGCTGGTAAATGCCGGCTGTGAACAAGCCTGGAGCAGCAAAATCCCCGAACGCACGGAAGCCCACGAGCTCTATCCGGGCATCTTCGCACGGGTCTCACCCCGCAGCTAACCCTGCGGGTCTTTTAATTAGCCCGACGAACTAGTGGCGCGAGCCACTTACGTGGCACAAACCGACTTGCAAAAACGCTCATTTTATTGCGCGTACCAGGAATGATGATTAGTTTTTCCTTGTGTAACCCCTTCACCGCAATCTCTGCTACCTTGCGCGCATCTGCCGCCTTACCAAATAAACGGCTCCGTGTAGCATGCGCGCGGGTTTCAAAATTAGAGCGCGTCGGGCCTGGGCACAATACCGAAACCTGCACGCCTTTAGGCCGCAGCTCTTCTGCCGCTGCCAACGAAAAGCTTAAAACGTACGCCTTCGAGGCATAGTAGGTATCCATAAATACACCTGGAAAAAAACTCGCAATAGAAGCAACGTTTAAGATCTTCCCTTCCCCACGTTTTGCCATATCTTTAGCAAAATATTTTGTGAGTTCTGTAAGACTCACAATGTTCAGCTCTAAAAGTTCACGCTCATCTTCCCATTGAGTTTCTATAAACTCTCCAAACACCCCAAAGCCCGCATTATTCACCGCCACATCTACATGAATTTTTTCTTTGCGCAAAAAAGTGTCGATTTTTTCTACAGCATTTCTCGCGGTTAGATCCTGCACAATGCTCCAAGTTTTTACACCGTACTCATGCTCGACTCCCCGCATCGCGTCACGTAATTGGCTCTCATTTTGCGCAAGACCAACAACATTATAGCCATCTCCGGCAAACACATGCGCCAGCTCAAGACCAATGCCGGAGCTCGCACCAGTGATAAAAACCGTATTCGGATGCATACTCATACCCCCAGTATATAGGAAATGCTACGAACCTGGAGCAAGGAACGCTTTAGCGAGCGAGAGAAATACGAAAAACCCACCAACATCAGTACAGGTAGTAATAAAGATTGTGGCAGATGTTGCCGGATCCTTACCGAGTGCCTTCATGATGAGCGGAATGAGCGCACCAAATAATCCGGCAATAACTAAGTTTGCCACCATAGCTATGGCAAGCACCAAGCCTAGCATCGGTGAATGGTTAAATATGATTGCCACCACTCCCACGATTAAACCATTCACTGCGCCATTCATTGCGCCAGCTAAAATCTCGTTGCCAATAAACTTCCAACCTGAAGCTAAATCGATTTCTTTTAAGACGATGCCGCGCACGGCAACTGCCATGGTTTGAGTCCCGGCATTACCACCCATTCCCGCCACAATCGGCATGTATACTGCCAAAAGTGTGATGGCTGCAATTGTATCCTCGAACATTCCAACCACAGACGCAGCAAGAAAAGCCGTACCCAAGTTAATTGCCAGCCACAGCCAACGATGCTTAAACTTTTCAATCGGCCCATCAAGAGCATCTTCTTCATTCGACACACCGGCAAAACGAAAGAGGTCGCGCGTGGTGCGCTTATCGAGTATAGCCAAGATGTCATCCGAGTGAATTATGCCCAAGATGCTTTTATCTTCATCCAAGACAACAACTTTGCGGTGCGGGTGCTTAAGAAACGTTGTAACCACTGCACGTTCGTCAGAATTGTAAATAAGCGAAGGAAGATGTCGGGTGTTGTTGCCTATCTTTGTACTGGCTGGCTTGAGGGCCAAAATATATACCGGCAATTCACCCAGCAACTTCGAACTTTGGTCCATAACTAAAACAATTGGTGGACGCCCAGTTTCAAGATCGTGTTTCTCAATCAGCTTCGCAACATCCCCAAAAGTCTGGTCCTGGTGAACCAAAATATAATCAACATCCATCATACCTGCGGCAGTTTTCGGGTGGAAGCGTAGCAAAAACTCTACTTTTTCTCGCAATTGTTGTGAGAGTTGGTTGGTAAGACGTTTGGCTCTAGCTTCTGGAAGTTGGCGCATTAAATCGGTGGCCTGATCTGGGTCAACGCTGTTGAGAACCGGAATGAGCTCGTGGGTATGGAGATTATTCATGATGGATTTTTGCACGCGTGGCGCCTGGCAAAGCAACACTCGCCCCTGATCGGCAGTATCGATACTGCGAAAAATTTCCATGCGCTGACGTGGCTTACGCAGCATCTTTTCGATTACGTCTTTGTCACCTATTTGGCAGACAGCCGGAGGAGATTTTTTCTTTTTGAGTAGCGAGGCCATAATTAGCCCACATTATACCTCTTACGCTAGGAATATGCGACTAAATATCAGCATGGCGCTCGATTCGTTCAATCGATCGAGCAAGACCAGTTTTTGTATCAATATCTATAAGTACAGCGTTAAAAGTTGCCGGTCCTGACGTTGGCACTTCGTGACGACGTGGCGCGTTTTCGAGCCAGCGATAAATTATCACTTCTTTTTGCACTCCCAAAACAGTATTATCTGGACCAGTCATACCAACGTCGGAAATATGCGCCGTACCCTTGGGCAAAACGCGCGCATCTGCCGTCGCAACATGCGTGTGCGTCCCTACCACCGCGCTTACTCGTCCATCAAAATAATGGCCAGCCGCAACTTTTTCGCTGGTTAAATCACCATGCAAATCTATTAGCGATCCAGCAATCTGCTCGCCGGAATGAGCCGCTAGGATCTCATCAACTTTTTTGAGCGGATGCGATTGATCAGATTGATCGGCATTATATCGACTGCCCTCAACAGAGATAAGCAAGAATTTACCATAAGGGGTGTCGAGCGTTAAAGAACCCCTGCCAGGCATAGTGTCCGGATAGTTTGCCGGTCGCAATACCGGCAAAGAGTGATCTTCAAAGTACGGATAAAATACGGCCTTCTTAAAGCTATGATTTCCACCAGTAAATGCATCCACACCGGCAGCCATCAGTTCCTGCACAGCCTTAATGGTGAGGCCATTACCAGTAGTCATATTTTCAGATTGAGCAATAACCAAATCTAGCCCTAGCTCATTACGCAAATCTGGCAACAGCTTTTGCACAGTGCGGCGCCCGATCCGCGCTACAACATCACCAATAAATAGAATCTTCAAATCAATTGCTCCTCATCAAGCAAAGGATAAATGTCGAATGCAACTTCTTCGTATGGATGAGCTTTTTTCATTGCAGCAATTGCCAATTTAGCCTTTGATTTTTCGCATACTACTTCAACCCTCTCCTCTTCCACTACCTCATCAACTCCTGACTCCCCTATATGTGGGTTTGCTTTGTTAGAAGGTAAAAATCTACCTTTTCCAACAATACTAAAGCTACAAAAAGAGTACTCACCAAGCACACCAGCCCCAGCGGAGCCGAGTGCGCGCCTAACGTTATCAGCATTTTCTCTGGGTACAAAAGTAACAATTTTTACGCGTGAAAAGTCCACTATTTCGCATACTCCTCGGCACGGGTTTCGCGGATGACGTTCACCTTAATCGTGCCTGGGTACTTCAATGTTGCCTCAATTTTTGTGGCTATATCGCGCGCTAGCTTGATTGCCGAGAGATCATCCACATCGGCAGGTTTTACGAACACACGAATTTCACGACCGGCTGACATAGCGTAAGTTTTCTCGAGTCCCGGAAATGTGTTGGCAATATTTTCGAGGTCCTTCATGCGCTTAGCAAAATTTTCAACCGAGTCACCACGCGCACCAGGACGGCCAGCTGAAAGTGCATCAACTGCACGCACAATTACCGCTTCCGGTGTAGTCGCCTCAATATCATCGTGATGAGCCTCGGCAGCGTGAATAGTCGGTTCGTCTAGACCGTATTTTTCCAGCAATACGCGCGTGAGGTGATGATGCTTGCCTTCCATTTCGTGCGTCACCGCTTTACCAAGATCGTGCAAATAGGCAGCGCGTCGAGAGATACGGACATCGGCGCCAACTTCCTCGGCAATCATCGCGGCAAGGTGCGCCATTTCAACAGAGTGCTTTAAAACATTCTGCGAGTAGCTAGTGCGGAATTTCATTGAGCCCATCAAGCGAACAATTTCTGGCGGCAAACCAACCACACCAGCTTCTCGACCAGCTTCTTCACCTGCTTTTTTAATTTCGTCTTCTATCTCGTTTTGCGCCTTCTTCACAACTTCTTCGATGCGTGCCGGATGAATGCGTCCGTCTTTAATCAACTTCTCAAGCGCGACGCGAGCAACCTGGCGACGCACAGGGTCAAAACCAGAAACCACAACAACGCCCGGAGTTTCATCGACCAAAATATCCACGCCCGTAGCGCGTTCCAACGCCTGGATGTTTCGACCTTCCTTGCCGATAATTCGACCTTTCACGTCATCACTCGGAAGTGGCACCGTTGTTACCACGCGCTCGGTCGCGACCTCTGTCGCCATGCGCTCCATAGCCTCTACCATAATTTCTGCGGCATTGTGGTCCGCCATTTCTTTAGCTTCTTTTTTGCGTTTTTCGATGTACTCCACCAAATCATGTTTGATATCTTTTTCGGTCATCTCCATGATCTTTTTGGTGGCATCAGGTTTTTTGAGCTTAGCGATTTTTTCGAGGTTTTCTTCCTGTTTTTTGCGAATCGCGCGGAGTTCATCCTTGATAGCGTCGATCTCTTTTTCGCTTGCCTTTAAGTTATCGCTCTTGCGTTCAAGCTCCGAAAATTTATCGTCCAAATTGGCTTCGCGATTAGCTACGCGCTTCTCAGCATCATCGAGTTTTTCACGACGACGCTTTTCGTCAGCTTTGGCTTCTTCAGCAATTTTTACCGATTCTTCTTTTGCGGCCAGCGTTATTTCCTTCGCTTTCGCTTTCGCGTTATCGATAACCTTTTTTGCTTCACCTTCAGCGGCTTTGGTGCGTGTTTTATCGTAGACGGTTTTTGCGCCAACGCCAGCGGCCAGCGCAACAATCGCAACGCCAAGTGTAATTGGTTCCATAATTCACCTCATTTCTACAGCAATCTTACAGTCGGTGGGGCTGCAAAATTGGTCAAATTATAATGTGTTGTATTTCAAAAAATAATCAAAAAACAGATTTACTGTGCATCCCTATTGTTCGCCTTTTCGGGCCAGAGTGCAAGCTTAAGGAGGTATACTATAAAGCATGGAACGAGGCCCAAAAACTCCAAATGCGTATTACCGTGTAAGTGCGAAGGCGCTCATAACAAACGAGGAAGGTAAAATTCTCGTGGTAAATGAGCGTGACTTAGGCTGGGATTTGCCTGGAGGAGGATTGGATTGGGGCGAAAGTGCTGGCGATGCACTAAAGAGAGAGCTTCTAGAAGAGCTTGGTTGTTCGGCTGAGATTGAAGAGCATCCGTGTCTTATCGCGCCCTCAAGCGCCAGCGAGTATGACCGACATGTACTTTGGATTATCTATAAGGCCAAAGTTAATCCGGCAGAAATCCAGAAAACTGGTGAGGTGAGTGAGTTTGCTTTTGTGAGTGTAGAAGATTTTCAAGCCAACGAAGAAAAATACGAAGCCATGACCTGGGAAAGTCCGATAGACTTCTGGGCAGAACTGAAGAAACTGGTTACAAAGTAGCTAGTTTCTTGGTGTGTATGGATACATGATGTCGAGCTGCTTGACTAACCACGGGCCAATATCAGCTCGCATCTGCTCAAATTCCTGCTCACGCTCAGTAGAAAATAACGCTTGTTCGAGTGCTATGCGCATAGCGGGTTCTTTTTCTGGGTAATATTTGCTAAACATTTCGTAGCATGGATATAAATCACGGGAATAGGCCTGCTCGCGCTCCATAACAAGCTCCATGCCAGCGCGGAGAATTTGCTTTCCTATGTGTTTCGTCCGATGACGTAATGTAGATTCTGGACCAGCATGATATCCAGGCTGAATCTTCTCTTCAAACTTCCAGCGTACAACCAAAGCATCCCTACCCGGCTTCACTTGTGGCAATTGAGGAATAATATCCTCACCAGCAACACAAGCAGACATTACTTTTAGCAAAAAGGCACGTACCTTGTTTTGACCGTTTACGACAGACTCTACCGAAGCCTGACCAAAATCTACACCTTTAAGAAATGGGTGCTTTTCTAGCACTTCTTGGCGCAGTGGCGGACGCCATGACCAATCAATCTCACTTGGCTCAGTTTTTGTCAGCACTATGCCGTCAATATCTGATACCCCTTCTACAGCAGTGCCGCGAGCAATCGATCCGCGAATGTAGAGACTATGAAAATTATCACCGAGCTCTTGCTGAAATTTTTGTATGTAAATATCCACCACTTCTCGCCACGGATCCGTGATCTTTTCTATGGAAGCCCCACTCATCAAATAGCCCTGCGCATCTGTCCGCAAGATTGTACCGATTTTTTGAATGCGTGGATCCATAGCTAGTTTTTTGGTTTTGTAATATTTGGTTCGCGATCGTATGTCGGGATTACATACTCGCCGGTATTTGCTTGGGTAACTTTTTGTACACCCATAGCTAACCAGTTCTCACCTTCACCTGCCACGACCGGGATGTTGTGTGAATACGCGAGAGCGTTGGCAACCGTTGCACCAATGCGCAAACCAGTGAATGAGCCGCTGCCAGAAAAAACGATGATGCCGGAAAGTTTTTCGGTTGCGGAATTATTGTCTGTGAGAAAATTCTGGATTTTACCAACCAGTGTGGCGGCGAGTGTACGATGTGCTTCCCACTCGTATCTCGCAACTTCTTTGCCTTCTTCTACCAAAATAAGTTCCGCCATTGGCTTATCTGTTCTCAGTGCCAGTATCATTCTAAAGCCTCCAATTCTTGCTGTGCGTCCGCCAGTCTTTTTTGTGTCGACTCACCCGTACCGCGCACTTCATAGCGACGAGTATTTTCATCTATAAAATGGACTTCTACCACAAACCTATCTTCAATGAGATGATTACGAAAATGATCTGCCCACTCCACGCAAATTACTGAGTCGCCTGCAGTAATTACCTCTCGCATTTCTTCTAAGAGAATTTCATCATCACCCAAACGATACAAATCGTAATGCTCGAGTGTGCCCCCGCGAGGGATTTTGTATGAACGCTGAATGTTATAAGTCGGGCTGGTTACCGTCTGCTCGATGCCAAGACCGACGGCAATTCCTTTAATAAGCGTAGTCTTGCCGCCACCAAGATCGCCTACAAACTCCAGCACATCGCCAAGCTGCAAGATTGCGCCAAGCTTACGACCGAGCGCTAAGCTTTGCTCGTAGCTTGACGAAGAAAGATGTAATTTCTGGTCTGTACTCATATACTCCATATCCTACCGCGAGAACACCCAATCCCGCCACTAGCCATGTCCACGGAACTGACTCTGCCTGCGCATCAACCATATCAGCATTATTGTTCGCCGCGCTTACTGCTGCAGTCTTAGCAAGCTTAGGCGTCTTTGCTTTTACAGATTTAGCCTTTTTCTTAGTGGATTTCGCGATAGTTTTCTTTGCTTTAGCCTTAGTAGCTGCAGCCGCGGCAACATCCTGACTGGCGAGCGAACTATTAGGCGCATTAGGCGTTGGTATAGCCAGCCAGCCCCAACCTTCAGTACTTGAGCCGTATGTTAATCCTTCTTGAGCGGCACCATAATCTGGTGTAGTCATGACAGTCTCACCAGCTGGGTTAATAAGTGCAACTGTGTCCCCAGCATTATTGAGAGATATTTTTGTCTGGGAGGACATGAGTGCCAGATACTGACCCGGCAGTAAACTCACACCATCAAGAGAAGCCAAATGTCCGGCAGCATCACGCAGTTTCCAGCCCTGTAATACAGCGGGCTCTGCCCCTGCATTAAAGAGTTCAATAAACTCGTCGGAGCTATCTGTTGCTGGGCTAGTTGGATCAGGGAACAATTCGGTAATTTCAACTACTGCATCAATAGTGGTCTGTACAGGTGCGGGCGAGCCTGAGCCAGGATTTGAAGGTGTCTCAAGTGCCATATCTATATTGCTAGACTCAAAGTCAGCAGCATTATTCTGCGTATCAATGAGCTGCCCGGACGTATCTGTTTTACGTGCTAGCGCCTGTCCTGATTGCACCGACGAGGCTGCAGTGCCCTCAGGGGAGTCGCCCGCTCCCCAGGCTACGGCGTCTGCAATCTCTCCAGTAGTGAAAATGATTCTGATGTTCCCACCGCTTTGTGCAAGCCCACTATCAAGCTCCGAATCGCGTTCTCGCTTGGTTGCAAACACATAATCTCCACCACTAGCAATTATAGTGCCATCAGCTACTTTGGCTTTCTCATACCAGCTCTTGCCAGTAGCCGATTTATACTCGACGGCAAGTCCACTAATATCTACGTTTGCAAGACTCGTATTGTGTAATACAACAAATTCATCGGCCGCATCAGCTGGAGAACCACAATACAGCTGATTAATTACGATATCCTTAGAGCTTTGACTCCCATCAGCTGCTTGTACAACCTGAACCGTTGGCGCCAAAGCCAATACTGCTGATACTATTCCTAAAAGTACACGTTTCATTATTCCCCCTGCTTTTCAACTGTTCCCCACCATACACCCGCCGAAAACCGAAAGTAAAGCGTATGCGTAATGCTTTTGCGCAAAAAGCATTACCAACAGATGATTTTATACATCTTGCTTATGCTAAAATGAATGGTGAATATGCGCATCTCTACAGAAACACTCAAACAACTCCTTACCTCGAGCGGCAAAGTAACGCCCGAGGTGCTTCAACAGGCGGAAACCACTGCCACCCAAACCGGTCAGCCACTCGAGCAAATTGTGATTCATCGCCACATTATTGGTGAGCGCGAGCTGGTGGCGCTGTATGCCAAGAGCCTGAACCTGCCTTACATCGACCTGACGAACGTGAAGATTCCGCGCGAGGTGCTTTCGCGCATTCCGGAGCGAATTGCCAAAAAATATCAGGTGGTGTTGTTTGGCCAAGATGCAAAATCTGGCACTTGGCAGCTGGCGATGTCCGACCCAGAAGATGTGCAGGCAGTTGATGTCATTGAAAAACAGCTCGGTGGCAACTTGCAGGTGTATGTCGCAACCCAAAGTGATGTACTGACGGTGCTCGATCAATATCGCACCGGCCTGGATAACGAAATCAATAAAGCGATTCGCGAAAGTGCCGCCACCGGCCCAGCCCCGACGAAGCAAGAAACGGTGAGCGCCGAAGATATTTCTGAAGACGCGCCGATTGCAAAGACCGTGAACATCATTTTGGAATATGCCGTAAAAAGCGGTGCTTCTGACGTGCACATCGAGCCGCGCGAATCCATCGTGCAGATTCGCTACCGTATCGACGGGATTTTGCGCGAATCGATGACGCTCCCCCGCCAGATTCTGCCAGCAGTTGTGAGCCGCATTAAAATCCTCGCAAACCTAAAAATTGACGAACATCGCGTACCCCAAGACGGGCGCTTTAAAGCAACGTTAGGCTCCAAAACTGTTGCCGTTCGTGTAGCTACTCTGCCGGTTATGGAAGGTGAAAAAGTAGTGATGCGAATTTTAAATGAGTCAACAAAAGCCGCAACCTTAGAAGAGCTCGGCTTTTCCGGACAGGCGCTTAAATCTATTAAAGACGGCATGAAGCAACCGGATGGCATGATCCTGGTAACTGGCCCAACTGGTGCTGGTAAATCTACTACGCTCTATAGTGTTCTGACCCTTATGAACACCCCGAGCGTGAACATTTCTACCATTGAAGATCCGGTCGAATACCGCATTCCAGGCGTGAACCAAACTCAAGTGAACACTCAGGCTGGCATGACATTTGCCAATGGCCTGCGCGCACTTTTGCGCCAAGATCCAAACGTAATTATGGTGGGAGAAATTCGCGATGCGGAGACTGCTAACCTTGCCGTGCAAGCCGCACTTACCGGCCACACTGTGCTTTCTACTCTGCACACCAACAACGCGGCCACGACTTTGCCACGACTTTTAGACATGAACATTGAGCCATTCTTGATTGCCACAACCGTCAACACCGTCATCGCTCAACGCCTAGTGCGTAAGCTCTGTCCGAAGTGCAAAACACCATACACACCAAGCGGTGCACTGCTCGATGAAATTGAGTCAACTTTCAACTTAAACCGCACTCTTGCGCATCTGAGCCCAAATGCTAAATCCGCCGCTCCACCGGTTCCAGAAAAACCAGCTGAATCCCCAGCAAGTCCAGCCCTCCCTACACCAAAGCCGATTGCCGATACCGCTCCACCAGTTCGCAAGCAAGATCCAAATCGTAAAGTCATCCCCGTGCCAGAAAATCTAGATTTAGAGCGTCGCAGTATCTTAGACCGCATTGCTCAAGATCCAAACATTATTGACCGCCCATCTGGCGATGGTGATGACAGCTCAATCGGCTTGCCGCCAGAAGAAGCTAATCCGACTTTGCCGCCAAAGCCTGCCGAAGTTGGCGCCGCGAAAATTCAACAAATTTCTGAAAAACCGGAGGAAAAGACCACTAAAGAAGTTGATTCGCTTGATGAAATGCCACCAGCCAGCACGCCAAACGCCAATGCAGAAACGCTCGTTCTGTATCGCGCTGTGGGATGCAAGCAATGTGGCAATAGCGGCTTCTCCGGCCGTATGGGAATTTACGAAGTACTTGATGTATCTGCAGAAATCGGCACACTCATTACCTCCAAAGCAACAGCTAACGAAATCCAAAAAACAGCAGTTGAAAAAGGCATGACCACCATGCAGGAAGACGGCCTAGAAAAAGCACTTCAGGGTCTCACCACCATTGAAGAAGTCCTACGCGTGACTCGCGAATAAGGAGTCGATACTTGGAAACCTACACCTACCAAGCTCACTCGCATAACGGCCAGATAATTAGCGGCTCTCAACAGGCAAGCTCAAAAAAAGAAGTTGTCGACTCCTTGCTTGCAAAGGATATGACGCCAGTTTCGATTGAAGCTGCGAGTGATTCGAGTGTTGGTAAAAAAATAAAAAACCTCCTGCCGCACGGCCGCGTATCGATGAAAGAGCGTGTAATATTTTCGCGCCAATTTGCCACCATGATTGGTGCCGGCATACCAATCGCTCGATCTCTTTCGATTCTAAAAACTCAGACTTCCAATAAAACGCTTGCGGCCGCGCTTGAGACCATTGCGCATGACGTAGAATCTGGCTCAACCCTCTCAGATAGCATTGCCAAATTCCCGAAGATTTTTAGCCCGGTTTATATCTCAATGGTTCACGCCGGTGAGATTGGTGGGATTTTAGATGACGTCTTAAACCGTTTGGCCGATCAAATGGAGAAAGACTCTGAGCTAGTCAGCAAAGTCCGTGGCGCCATGGTCTATCCTGGTCTCATTTTTGTAGTGATGGTGGCGGCACTCATCTTCATTATGACAGTTGTGGTGCCTCAGCTTGAGGTGGTATTTGATGCCGTCGACACCGAGTTGCCATGGAACAC
>CAYVVS010000013.1:0-14730 GCA_964454845.1 uncultured Candidatus Saccharibacteria bacterium | reverse complement strand
AGCGTATTTGCAGCGTTCTCGTTTTTCTTATCGGCTGCCATTTTGTCATTATCTTTGGTGCCTTTTTCGGCTCGATCCGTCCGCACACTCTGCGCCATCTTGCGCTGCATAGCTTCTTCGAGCTTATTGCGTTCATTCACGGCCTCACGGTGCGCCTTGGCTTGGCTGGCCCGCTCCCGCTCTTGCGCGACACGCCAATCGGCATACCCACCACCAAAAAAATCCATGCCGCCAGCATCGGGTTTGAGGTCGACAATCTTGTTCATGGTCTCTTTGAGGAAGCGGCGATCGTGCGAGATGATAAGGAAGCCAGCTTTAGAACTCGCAATAAAACGCTCCAGTATTTCAATGCCGGCAATATCTAAGTTGTTGGTTGGTTCATCTAAAAGAAATACATCATATTTAGCTACCAAAATTGATGCCAGCGCCAGCTTAGTCTGTTGACCACCAGACAGATCACCCACTTTTCTATCTAAAAATTCGGTAGTTAGACCAACATCTTGCAGGGCCCGGGGAAGCCGTTCGTCGAGTGTGTACGCACCAACGGCATCAACTTTTTCGAGAGCAGCATTATAGGCGTCTTCGTCTTCCATCATATTTTCGCTCGCCGTTTCCAACTCCGCATAGGCTGCGCGGATACCGGTTAGCTCTTCAATACACTCGCGGCACGTCAAATCATGCCAAGGAGTAAGTTCCTGCGGCATAAACCCAGCAATATCGCGCGTACGATCAATCTGCCCATCAGTTGGCGCCAGTTTGCCTTCGATGAGCTTGAGCAGCGTCGACTTACCGGCGCCATTCGGACCAACCAACCCAATCCGATCGCCAGGCCCAAGCGTAAACGTAATGCCTGAAAGCACCGGAGTGTGATTATATTCAAATCGAACTTTTGTAATCTTTATCATAAAAACCTTGAACTTCTATTGTACTACAGATAGAAAAAATAGTGCGCCCCGGTTACCCGGAGCGCATGTGTCAGCCTCGTAGCAGAGAATGAACCTCTCCCACGTAAGCTCGGCCAGTTTGAAAGCCTTCGCCAAAAAACTGCCCTCGTTGTGCGTCGTACTCAGCAGCGCGCCTTCCCAATGAGGCCGTATAGGCCAGGGCCGACACAAGCTGACCTGACTGTACAGCCTCCAACAGATGCATGCCGATGTCATCAAGGCCGAGCTGCTCAGCCTCACGGGACATCTCGCGAGCAATCATCCTGGCGGCAGCGCGATCCCTCAATTCGATAGCCCGCTTGAGCTCCTTGGCCATCTCCTGCAAGTCACTCATGACACCCTCCGTGCTTCTTGCAACTTTGCCACATAGTTTGCCACGTTCTCCTGCTCGCGCCGAGTGAGCATCCTGACACTGCCACCAGGCAGCTTGACCTGCTCACCCATTCGCACGTGGGCCCAAGTGCTGCAAAGTGCTTCGGCCGCATCATCAATCACGTACCACATCCTTGCACCATCCACGAACACTTCATAGTGAAAGAGGTTCCAGTGATGAGGGTCCTCGAAGACATCGAGAACCAACTCATTGCTCTGGAGCCAGACGACAAAACAGGTGGGCGTGCAGAACGAAAGATCGCTAACCAAGCTAGCTGGCAATTGCGAGCCGGCCGGCATGCGAGTCTGTAGCGTGAATTCGGGAATGTGCATGTAGTGCATACCCTCCACGATTTCCTGCGAACAGCCGGCACATGCATAGCGCTGCATATCCCGCTCGAACTGATATACCGAACACGAACGCTGATGTACCTTCATGCCGGCTGTAGTGGCGTGCCGACTGCACACACACTGACTATGCGGCTCCGCTTCGTGTTTACGCAGTCCTTTCTCGTCGCTGAATTTCGCCGTGCAACCACTCCACTTGCAGTGCAATCTCTGAGCTCGAGGCATTGCCCCACTCCTTCTCTATTCAGGTACGAACGTGAGATATTTTACAATAATATGCTAAATTATTCAATAATAAAATTCGAGATGGCGGTAACTGTAAGTTGCTTATCGCCAGCAGGTGAAGAAAATACTTTCGTGTCCCCAACTTTTGTCTTGTACAGCGCCCTACCGAGCGGGGCTTGCACACTAGCCCAATTTTCATCCATTAGCCAAGCCGCATCCCCGGCCAAACAAATAGTATGTTGTGTGCCAGTTTCTTCATCTATATAGTCCACGCATGTTCCAATCTCAACCTTTTTAGGATCTTCTCGCGGCTCTATAATTTTTGCTTGCTTATAGAGGATTTCCAGACGTGCCAAACCAAGTGTGGCGATGTTCTTTTTATCTTTCGCCGCATCGAAAGCCGCATTATCATGCCAGGTCTCGGCGCCGTTATTAGTAGCATCAGCTAGCTCTTGAGTGGCTTGCGTATCCTCGCTTCGCAGCACAGCAATGCGCCGCTCAATGGCCAAATATTCTGCTCGGCTAATTTTCGGTAGTGTCATCTCTAAATTATAGCAGAGGTGCGTATGTAAAACGAACGACTAGAGGGCGTTTTTATGCAAAAACTCCACGACATCTGCGAGCCCCACCCGCTCTTGCTGCTCGGTTGCCAGAACCTTGATGCTAGCAGCATCATGCTCCAGCTCATCTTCACCAATAATTACCACAGCTACCACACCAAGCCTGGAGGCACGCGACAATATTTTCGCGAGCTTTGTGTCGGAAAGCGAAACTTCGCAAGCCACTCCAGCCGCCCGTAAATCTGAGGCTAAAGCACCAGCCGCACTCCAAGCATCATCCGAACCAGTCCACACAACTACCTGAGTAGTCGTTGCTCTCGCGCCATCAAAATGCCCGGCATCCCACAAACCATCAAACAAGCGCGTAAGACCAATCGAAATACCTACTCCAGGCAGTGATCGTCGAGTATAGTACTGCGCCAAGTTATCAAACCTACCACCTGAGCAAACACTCCCAAGCTCAGGAATATCTGTTAGCACAGTCTCAAACACCGTAGCAGTGTAGTAATCGAGGCCACGAGCAATCGCACAATCAACAACGACTTCGTCCTCCCGCGCACCCATTGCTATTGCGGCGCTTATGGCTCGCTCTAGCTCTTCAACCCCAGCCACAAATGTATCGTTCGCCAACTGCAAACTGCGTAGATCTGCTAATACCGAATCTGACGCGCCCTGCAAGTTCGAGGTCTTTATGAGTGTATCAACCGCCTCCGCATCCAAGCCTTCGCCAGCTAAAAGCTTACGAACTTCGGCTTCACCAATTTTTTCCAGTTTATCGATAATGCGCATCAACTCGACCGATTTCTCGGCCACGCCGAGTGCTTCATACATACCAGTTAAAACTTTGCGGTTATTTACCCGCACCGTAAACTTACCAATCTCCAGATTACGCATGGTGGTCGCAGCCAGGGCGATGAGTTCACCATCCACCGCTACATCCGTTTCGCCTACTACATCAGCATCACACTGATAGAACTCTCGGGCGCGACCCTTTTGGGCGCGTTCGGCTCGCCACACCTTCTGTATTTGCGAGCGCCGAAACGGAAACACTAAATCGTTCTGCCATTCAGCAACATAGCGCGCCAATGGCACCGTCAGATCATAGTGCATCACATAATCTTTTGAGCCTTTACCAAACCGAAAGACTTCTTTTTCTGTCTCGCCGCCACCTTTTGCCAAAAGCACATCCGCCAGCTCCAAGGCTGGAGTTTCTATAGGGGTAAATCCAGCCAATTCATAGCTGGTTCTGATTTTTGACAAGAGGTCATTAAACGCAAGCTGTTGGGCGGGCGTATACTCTGGAAATCCACTTGGTCTTCTCGGCGCTACTATCGTCATGCCCCTATTATGGTTGGTATCAGTAAAAATCGCAAAAAAAATCCTCGGCTACCGCAGTAGTCCGAGGAATGGAGATGTTCAGAGACGAAGGTAGGAACGGCGACCGGAGGCCGCGTCGGGGGCCAATGCCCTGCCGGTGAGCGTGGAGTTGGCTGCGTCTCGCTGCATGGCAGTGCGCTCTTCCTTCTTCTTAGCACTCCTGACGATGAAGCCCCGCTCCATGGCCTGCGTACGCAGAAGGTACTTCCGCGTACGCTGCTTCCCCTTGCGACCCGAGTTCATCGGCGCATGGTTGCGTCCACTGCGACGACGCGCTCCGCTTCTATTGCCATCTCGTCGTGGCATGGTTTTCCTTCCGTTGTAGGTGCTGAGTTACGGCATGCCGTAGGTTGATATTTTGCTGCAATCTGCAGATTATCGCAAGCATAACTATTGCATACAGAGCATTTAGGGCTATAATAGTCTTCAGCAGTAGCACTGCTAAAACTAGCAGCACCAAAAACCAAGTTGTGGCAGCAGCACACTTGGTTTTTTAGTTCCTCTCGATTTAGTCAGATTGTTCAGGTATAATAACCACCTAGCAAGCGCCCTTAGCTCAGCTGGATAGAGCGTGTGGCTTCGGACCACAAGGTCGGGGGTTCGAATCCCTCAGGGCGCGCCATTAAAAAAGACGAGTTTTTACACTCGTCTTTTTTAATGTTACTGAAGAATACTATTCGACAGCAGGAGCAGCTGGCGCTGCCGATGCTGATCCACCCTGATATGTTGCTTTGCCGAAGCCGAGCATGAGGTAGCCAATCGCGCTAAAGAAGAAGAGGCCGATAACACCAAAGGCACTGCTCTTACCGAAGGCCTTTGCTACATCGATTGAAACGATCAAGTATACGACGATATTCACAAATGGAATAAGTAAGAGAAGCAACCACCAGCCTGGACGACCAGCAATCTTTAAGAGGATGTAAGTATTATAGATTGGTACAATAGAGGCCCAACCTGGCTTACCAGCTTTGGTGAATACTTTCCATAGCGCAACCACAAGCAGCACTAAAAATGCCAGCCAAAAGATACCGGTTGCAGGATCATATGTCGTAGTAGTAGTTGAATAATCGTACATGACTAGAAACTCCTTAAATGTTTATGCCTTAAGCATAGTCTCAGTTTTTTGGAAAAACAATATTTTTATCTGGGGACACCTTGAATTTTATGGTTATATATAGTAGAATATCTGAGTTTTCTACCGCATTGCGGGCCAGTAGCTCAGTTGGTTAGAGCACCTGCCTCTTAAGCAGGGTGTCGAGGGTTCGAGTCCCTCCTGGCCCTCCAGGAATCATTTTGACTCCTTCGGGAGTTTTTTTGTTAGCCTGAAAATTCCGACAACACAACAAGCCCACTAAGGTCCTCATGAGCTATGCTGGTGTAGCGAGTATTCCGCACTAGTGCTGGGTTACCTTCGTGCTCAACTATGTAGTATGCAAAGCCTTGCATCTTCTCAACTAAACTATAGTCCGCATGGCCTGGATGACCGGATGGATCAGCATCGCCAAAATCTGCCGGGCTATCGTCTATCGTAGTCAGAAACGTGTTTGAAGTATTGGCAACCAAATGACCATATCTAGCCGGTATATGAACGGTGTCGCCTTCTTTCACAAAGACTACTTTAAAATCAGATACTCTATCTGGTATAAGTTTGCCATCAGCATCACTTTCAAGTTTCTGTAGGAGCACAATACCTTCTCCTCCTCTGATCCAATATGTCTCTGGCAAATCATCTATATGATAGTGGCCGAATGATTTTATATATTCGCCACCAACAGTTCCCGGCTCCCATACCGTTACATTGGTTTGCTCTGAGCCACCACGAATCATATAGTAATGAACTGACGGACCAATCACATTCCGGTTCATTAATACCGGCTTCATCGCATCGTGTGTGCGAGTCGCTAAGTGCTTTGAGACATTCTTATAATCAACCATTGGTTTATTATGTCATAGTTATGTTTGTTCTATAACGCCCCTAATAAAGACCGTCCGAAGACGTAGGAGTGGCTTTTTGTTATGATCGAGATATGAAAACAAGCAGCGCAAAGAACCGTACGTTAATTTGGATTATCGGTCTCGTAGTAGTTGTTGGATTTTTGGGGTCAGTATATTTTGTTTTTCAAACCAATACTAAAACCAGTACACCAACAAGCATCCCTGAAACGAGCCCAACACAACAACTCGAAACTCAAGAATCGACCACTCAAGCACCAGCTACCGGAACCGTGATAAAAACCGGCACCAGCGAATACGGACCAATGCTATTCGACAGCAGAGGGCAGGCAATTTATATATGGGAACTTGAAGAATCATCAACGCCAGAGTGCTACGGAAGCTGCGCTAAAGCCTGGCCACCAGTACTTACAGATGGCACACCCGTTGCGTCTGGAGATGTTGATGCCAAGCTACTTGGAACCACAAAGCGCACCGATGGCACCACCCAAGTAACCTATAATGGTCACCCGCTCTACTTCTACGCCAACGAAAAACCCGGCGAAGTAGAATGCCACAATATTAAAACTCACGGCGGTCTCTGGTGGGTTATTCAACCCAATGGCACTCGAGCTCCCTAGTCCAGCATGAAGCCACGGCAATTTACATCGGCCCAACTCGCCTACCAAGAGCTGTTTATTGGTACGCTTATTTATGTAGCGGTGCTTGGATTATTTAATGACTACACCCCTATCGTCTCGGCAAAAAGTTTTTCCACAATCATCTATGCCTCAATCGTTCTAGAAGTACTCACCTACTTTGCATTCAAGCTCAAAACCATCATTATTGCATGGCTCAAAAATCGAGAAGGCGCCATCTATAAGATTCTGATGTTCTTCTCTGTTTGGCTAGTAATGTTCCTTTCAAAATTCGTTTTTATCTGGGCACTCGATTTAATTTTTGGTAGCTACATCGCGATCAACGGCTTTTTTGGCATATTGCTTGTCGTACTCAGTGTTACAATCGTGCATAAATTCGCGTATGTTATTTTTCACAAACTTGGAAAGGAGTAACCCCTATGTCGTTTCAAGCTTATTTAGACAATATCGAAAAGAAAACCGGCAAAACTCCAGCCGAAATAATTGATGCCTCTAAAGCTGCTGGTTTTAACGCAGAATCTAAGGCTGGAGATATTGCCACTTGGCTCAAAACAGAATACGAACTCGGGCACGGACATGCCATGGCACTGGTCCACGTCATAAAACACGGCACTAAGTTAGATAATAAGCACGTTGGCTCGAGCGGCACTCACCGTGATGAATCCGACGAGCTGCGGCTGGATGGTATCACCAATCGCTAAATAATTATTGACAGATTAGCCTGAGTAGTTTATAGTTTCATCATTCTGGGCATCTGCCCTGCACCTAGACCTCTGGAGAGGAACCATGTTGAAGCGAATTCTGAACTGGCGCTGGCTCTTGCCAAGCTTCACAGTCATGATCTTGCTGATCATACTCATCCAAGCCTGGTTCTCAGGCTGGGATGAGTTTCGAGCCAATCTGTTCACCTTGCTCGTGCTGGGACTCGGCATCCTGACACTTGCGGGGCTACGGCATTACCGCCCCGACACCTTCAACGCCTACTTCAACAGCTGGATTGATGGGCCCGCTCAACAGAGCCCAGACGTCATCTCCGCTCTCGAGCAGCTCACGCTCGCTGTCGAGCAGTGTGATGACGGGCACACGCCCAAGCCGATCCACGAAGCAGCAGCTCGTGCTCGAGCCTTGCTCGACAAGCACAAGCCACGTAGCTGAACCAGCCCACGCCATCGCATCTGCGATGGCTTTTTTATTTGTAGACGCATACGATAGAGACTAAGAGGAGTTAACTATGATCACAAACGAAATCCATACATATAATGAAACTCAAGTTGGCATGAACAAAAAAATCTGCGAGCATCTTGCCAAGCTTATCGAAACAGCACTACCAGGCTCCACAAACAAGCTCTTCCATGCCAATCCGGCTTGGTTTTTGGCCGAAAACCCCATAGTTGGCTACGATGTCCGTAAAAAGGGTGTCATGCTAATGTTTTGGAGCGGACAATCATTTAACACTCCTGGGCTAGAAGTGGTGGGTTCGCTCAAATTTAAGGCTGCCGGCAAACTCTACACAGAAGCTTCGGAAATTGATGAATCGATTGTAGAAGAATGGCTCGCAGAATCAATTGAGGTTCAGTACGACTACAAAAATATCGTCAAGAAAAAAGGTCAGCTCGACCGATTGTAAGATGAGTCCATCATTCTCTTTCTCGGCCAAAGTTTGGCAATATCCTGGTCATGCAGCTTGGCATTTTGTTACCCTTCCGGCCGAAGTGGCTGCAGAAATTCGCGAAATAGTTGGCACCTCCACACGAGGCTTTGGTTCTATTCGGGTAAAAGTTAGTGTAGGTAGCAGCGCATGGCAAACATCAATTTTTCCAGATGCGAAAAGTAAATCATATTTTCTGCCCATCAAAAAAGAGGTGCGTAAAGCAGAGAATATTCACGAGAACAACTCGCTTGATGTTCATCTTGAACTCATTGATTTACTGGTATAATGCGAGCATGACAGCCATAGATACCTATTTAGAAAATATTGACTCAGCACAACGTGCTCAGCTCGAACGAATTCGCGCTATCACCAAAAAAGCCATTCCCACTGCCGAGGAAAAAATTTCTTATGGCATGCCAACCATGACGTATAAAGGGAAAAATCTTCTTCACTTCGCGGCTTTTAAAGATCACATGAGCCTCTTCCCCACATCTGGGCCAACCGAGGAATTAGCAGCAAAACTCAAAGACTACAAAACCGCCAAGGGGACGATTCAGTTTACGCTGGAAAAGCCGCTGCCAGAAAATTTAATCCTTGAAATTATCAACCTGCGAGTACGTGATATTGACTCCAAAAACTGACGAACATCTCGAAAATATTGAACATGTCGTCCTCGTAGATGAACGAGACAAGGACCTCGGCCTCGCTGAAAAAGCGACCATACATACAACTGAGACCCCATTACATCGTGCCTTCTCATTATTTTTATTCAATAGCCGCGGCGAGCTTCTCTTGCAACAACGCGCCCATCACAAAAAAACTTGGCCCGGCATATGGAGTAATTCTGTGTGTGGTCATCCGCAGCGTGGTGAAAGTTACAAAGCTGCAGCGCAGCGCCGACTCAAATTTGAACTTGGTTTAGATACCCCTGCCGAGAAAATTCACATGATGCTTCCAGACTATCTTTACCGCTACGAGCACAAGGGTGTGATAGAGCATGAGTTTTGCCCCGTCTTAGTAGTATTTAACGATGTTGAGCCAAGCCCAAATCCGGAAGAGGTCGCCGAAACACGATGGACCAGCTGGCAACAGTTCCTCGTCGACATTCAGAAAGATAATGAATATTCCGAGTGGTGCGCAGAAGAAGCTCAGCTCTTACAGGCTCAGCCCAAGTTCCGCAAACTGCTTGCAGAATTCACAGGCCAACCAAACAGCGATTGAAATAGCCCGTCATATCTGATAGAATATGGCAGTTTTACGGGGTGTGGCGCAGTTGGCTAGCGCGCCTGGTTTGGGACCAGGAGGCCGGAGGTTCGAGTCCTCTCACCCCGACCATCAACTACATTGTTGCTATCAATGAACCCTTGCCAGGGTTCTTTTAGTTTATATGAGACAACTTTACTCTGTTGAGTGCGGTCTGCGGCTATCTCGACAGTAAAGTTCGAGAAGAATTTTCGCAGTATCGCATCAAGAGCACTCATATTAACACTTTTTGCTATATTCGCCTCTATTAAGTCACCAATTTTACTAAATAGTTCAAGATATTTGTCATAGGTGAGTATTGTATCTTTTAGCTCACTTCGTTGGGTCGTGAGCTTTCTTAGATCGCCCTCAATGTCATCAAGCTCTTTCTTTACTTGGTCGAGGTCGAAGTGCTTGCCAAGACCATCTGCATCATGAAGCACGTAATCCTTGGCACGCCTATATTCAAGTCTCTTCTCACCGAGCTGCTTTGACAGTAGGCCTATCGCCTTATCAAGCTCAATACGTCTTTCAGCCATAAGCTCACGAGCTTCAGTTTTATAATGTTGGTAGTTTGCCTCTGTGGTAAATAAGTAGCGGTTTAGCACCCCAATCGCAAAGTTAACAATAACTTTTGCTCTCACACTTCTCCCTCGTCTTAAACAGGCCACACTCTCACATCGGTAATAGTAATACTCAGATTTTTCGCCACTAGCATTTTTCTTTGACGTTATACCTGATGTCATAGGCTTTTCGCAGGCAGAGCAGAACACAATACCGCGCAGTAGGTCCGCACGAATGTTCCCTGACTTTACGCCTTGATACGATGAAACAATCTTTGCAGAGGTTAGGTTCTCAGCTTTATTAATCTTGAGAAAGTCATTTTCACTAATTGCCTGTGTAAAATCATAATGGTCGGACAATCGGCTTACGCTCTTGCCGAATTTTAATACACCTGCATACACTGGGTCCCTTAACACCTTAGAAATAGTACTTTTATCCCAAATGAAGGGCTCTGGGTCTCGGCCCCTGCGCCGAACGTGATAGCCTTGTGTATTTGCCCACTTAGCAATGTCGGGCTGTGACATACCCTCAAGTCTTTTCTCAAAGATACCACGTAGAACAATAAAATTAGCACCATCAGGCAAAAGCCGTCGGTCCTTTGTTATCAAGTAGCCATGCACTCGCTTACCAATAAACTCACCACGCTCTTCGGCAGCACGCACATTGCCCCTAGTAACTACCTGGCTGAGGTTTTCGGAATATTGTTTTGAAAGTACAAAGCTAATACCTAGCAACATCTTGCCTGTCGGGCTATTTTCAAAAGAAGATGTGGCAAATCGCAAATCCTTCAATATGCCCTTGTCGAGCAAATCAATAAGCTCGCCAGCCTCTTTCATATTGCGCGAGAGCCTATCGGGGTGATACGAGATAATGCCATCAATTTTTCCGTTCTTAATATCTTCAACAAGCTGCCGAAACTTTGGCCTGATGTCAGGTTCTTTTGCTGACCCCTTCTCACGTATTGGCGATATGGTATTTAGCCCGTTTGGCTTAACCTCACGCTCTACACATAAGGCAATCTGGTCCTCGATACTATGCTCCTGTCGCTCATCACCGACTGTTGATTTGCGGGCGTAGATAGCATAGGTCAGGGACTTGAAATCAATATTCTCAGCTCTGCTTTGGTCTACAGACGACCTTAATAGCTCATAAAGTATATTGCTGCTGTCGGTATTATTCTTCACAGATGTAATAACTCCATACATCAATTATAATTGACCTATGACTACCACTAAAGGCAAAACTAATAAACCGTTAACGAAGAAGCAGGCTGTTGAGCCTGCTACAAGCCCTTCACTCGATGGCTTCTTGAATAAAACCATCTGTGGCGATGTCATTGAGGTCCTGAAAAAGATACCCGACAACTCAATTGACACAGTAATTACCTCGCCCCCATATAACCTTAAAAACTCTACGGGCAACGGAATGAAAGACGGCAGGGGTGGCAAGTGGTCATCTGCAGCTCTCATGCAGGGCTATGAGGAGCACCACGACAATATGCCACATGATGACTATGTCGAATGGCAAAGAGAATGCTTGAAA
Organism: uncultured Candidatus Saccharibacteria bacterium; assembly: GCA_964454845.1. GTDB lineage: Bacteria > Patescibacteriota > Saccharimonadia > CAILAD01. The sequence goes on along the minus strand of CAYVVS010000013.1, from coordinate 3,314 downwards.
GAAATGTTGCGCGTCACTAAAGAAAATGGAGCCATATTCTATAATCACAAATGGCGAGTTCAAGGTGGATTATTACAAGACAGGCACGACATAGTTGAAGGCTTTCCAGTTCGGCAAATCATTATATGGCGTCGAAAGGGTGGTATCAACTTCAATCCTGGCTATTTCCTACCAACCTACGAAGTTATCTACATGATTGCCAAGCCTAAGTTTAGGCTTGCACCAAAAGCTAGCAGCTTTGGCGATGTGTGGGAGTTTGGTCAAGAAATGAAGAACCCTCACCCTGCACCGTTCCCTGTAAATCTTATTGAAAGGATTATTGAAGCGACTACTGGCCAAGTCGTGCTTGACCCGTTTATGGGCTCTGGCACAACTGCAATCGCGGCAATAAATCTAAACAGAGACTTTATTGGTATTGAGCTTTCAAAAAACTACTGCAAGATGGCTGATGACCGTGTTAAAAACCACTTAATCCAAGAAAGTCTATTACCATGAAGATATATACAAAAGAGCTCTTAATCGCGACCCTAAATGAGATTGCTGAAGCAGGCTGGGTTGAGGGCGGTCGGCATGGTAATCATGGCAGCGTCGGCAATACCCTCGAAGACCTGCTTGGTATTGAAGAGAACAATCTGCCAATCCCGAATGCCGCTGAGTGGGAGCTCAAAACACAACGCATAGGTAGCTCATCGTTGACAACACTTTTCCACACTGAGCCATCACCAACAGCTTTAAAGTTCGTGCCATCTGTATTGCTGCCGCTATATGGCTGGGCTCACAAAGAAGCTGGTAATAAATATAGCGATGGTGAAATGAGCTTTCGTCAAACAATTAACGGAATGGCACGCACTGATAGAGGTTTTATAATTAATGTCGACTATGACGAAAAGAAAATACTTGTTTCCTTTGATGCTTCTGCTGTTAGCCCAAGACATGCCGAGTGGTTAGCTGGTGTTGAAAAAAAGATTGGGCTAGGCGAACTCAACCCTCAACCATACTGGGGCTTTGAAGACATTGAGCATAAAGTCGGCTCAAAGCTCAACAACTGTTTCTTTGTGCAGGCAGCTGTCAAGAAAGTTGATGGCAAAGAGTTTTACAAATATGAGCACGCTACGATGTTAAAAGGACTGAACTTTGCCGGCTTTCTTGAATGCCTCACAAACGGCACCATCTTAGTAGATTTTGACGCACGCACGGGGCATAATCACGGCACCAAATTCCGAATTCGACAAAACTCTTGGCCTAAGCTTTATCGTGAGAGCATCAACATTTTCTAGTGCTTATTGAAAATCACCAATGATTTTTGATAGTAACTTTATCAACTCGCTCCCCCGTGCAACGAATTTAGACAACCCTCATGTCGTAGCACTATGTAAGCATAAAGAACTTAGTAACCTTCGTAATCAAATCGAAGGCTGGTTTGCAAATGTACCAGATGAAGATAAGCCCGACTTAAAAGCTAGACTTAGAAGCAAGGACAACGGCCAGCACATAGGGGCATTCTACGAGCTACTACTGCACCAATTCTGCCTAGAAGAGGGCTGGCATACAGAACTTCACTTCAGTACAGATAGTGGGCTTAAGCCAGACTTGCATATCATAACAAAAGAAAACCAGGAGTTCTTTCTTGAAGTGGCAACTCAACTCGATGAAGTTGAATTTTTAGCTGCTAATAAAACTAAGCGAGCACTTGATAACGCTATAACGCATATCGCTACGCCCTATACGCTAAGCCTCAATTACTGGAGCATGCCAAGCCGTGACCTAAATATTAAACCAATTGTGAAAGTTATCGAAAAATGGCTTGGTGACCTGACTGATAACGGTAAGATAAACAGACTAGATTTAAGCAAAAACGGTGTTGAATTGACTGTCGACGCCAAGGTCGAGGATTTAAAGCTCAAGAATGGGTGCGTGCAAGCAATTACTGGACCTGGCATGATTGGTATACCCGGTGTTGATAAACTAAAAAATACGCTTGCGAAGAAACGAAGGAAATACAGCTCATCAAAAACAAACCTACCTTTGGTAGTGGCAATCTGCGACGGCACAGACCACTTTATGTCAGACGAAACCGTCATAGATAGGGCTCTATACGGCTACCCCACAATAAGTTTTACAAACAATGTCTCAGATGATAAACCACGTGTTGGTCGGGACAATAGTGGCTACCTTACACCGAGGAATACTCTTATGGCTGAGCCTCAGAATAAAGGAATTAGTGCTGTAATTTATGTCTCAAGAATTCAGCACGAGCCTGGTGAATTTCTATATAAAATGCTGGTATTTCATAATCCTTGGGCTTATATTCCCTTACCTAAAGAGGTCTTTCATTGGTTGCCTCAACTTGCAGTTATACAGAATGATAGCAAGGGTGTGAAGTTAGAATGGACCATTAAAGAACATGAGCATCAAAGGGTAAAATTTGAGTAAGGTTTTGGTTAGCCTTTGGTTAACCCGCCTAAATCGATTACAGTCACAGGCAACATCTCTCGACCAGTTATTACTCCTTGAGCTTCTTTCTCATCATGCGTCAGTATCGTAGTGAGCGTCGCTGCTTGCTTGACTAGGCTTTCAGTCGAAACTGTACTAAGTTCACGACTTGATAACTCTTGCCAAACCTTATCAAGAGAAGCTATCAGAGCCCTAGTGCGACCAATGCGTGATATTCTGTATTCATAAGCGAGCTGCTCTTCTTCGGCTTTCGCAGTTAGACTTACTCTTTCTTTCAACTCTTTGTCAAAATTGATTAGGGTTGGCTTACTGATGCCAAGCTCTTTGCTAATCTTAGCCAAGCTATAACCACGAGCTCTAAGCTGAATGAACTTTGCCTTAGTATCAACTGTATAAGCCACGGTTCAAGCACCATTACCCTATAGTGTGTAACTACTTGGTTACAAGGTCCGTAGGACCCTCACCCAGCTGCACGGTGTTACCAGTGTTATCTGTTACAGTCATTACTTGAGGTTCTTGAGGTTCTTGAGGTTCTTGAGGCTGAACTTCAGGTTCTTGTGACTGAGGCTCAGGCTCCTGTGGGGCAGTTGAAGCCAGATTGTCGAGTAACTCTGCTACTTCTGCTTGATTTGCCATTATACACCCCTTTAATTAGATATGATTATGAGCATATTATAACACGATTGCTTCGAGCCGATTAGCCTCATTATCAGAGTAGGCACGTCTCATTTCATGATAGGCTTGCTCAAATATTAACGGTTGCTCCGTGATATAGTTGAACAGTTCGAGAAGTACTACTTCATCTCGACCATTTAATGTTCGGCATCGGCCGAGCTTTTTATTTTAGAGAGGTATATACT
>CAYVVS010000012.1:0-18386 GCA_964454845.1 uncultured Candidatus Saccharibacteria bacterium | reverse complement strand
GCATTTCCTGGCTCACAATATGTGCCATTCGTGTTTAGTACCATCATCTTCTTTTATGGTGGTTTGGTGTTCATTCGTAGTGCGTGGGGCGAGTTAAAAGCAAAATTGCCAGGCATGATGACTCTTATCAGCCTGGCAATCATTACTGCGTATGCCTATAGCATTGCAACACAGTTCTTCATAGAGGGCGATGGCTTCTTCTGGGAGCTAGCAACCCTAGTAACTATCATGTTACTAGGGCATTGGCTAGAAATGGCATCAGTTGCCAAAGCTGAAAACGCCCTTGACGCTATATCTAAGTTGCTTCCCGACAAAGCCGAAAAGTTAGTCAAAGGCAAGCCCATGGAAGTATTAGTAAGCGAACTGAGCGTGGGAGATCTTGTATTAGTCAGGCCAGGGACAAGAATACCAATTGACGGAGTTATTACTAATGGAACGACGTCGATAGATGAAGCTGCTATAACCGGAGAATCAAAGCCTGTAGCTAAAGCCTCAAATGATGGCGTTGTTGCGGGAACTGTCAACCAAGACGGTTCAATCACTGTACGGGTTACAAAAATCGGGGACGACACAGCTTTAGCTGGGATCATGCGTCTTGTTGCCGAAGCACAAACCTCAAAGTCTAATGTTCAGGTTCTTGCAGACAAGGCAGCATTTTATCTAACTTTCATTGCAATAATTACCGCCATAACCACGTTTATTTATTGGCTAATTGCAAAAGACGCGGGTTTTGCCTTAGAACGGTCAGTTACGGTTCTGATTATTGCTTGTCCTCATGCACTAGGCTTGGCTATACCCTTAGTTGTTTCAATATCGACTGCGTTATCGGCCAAAAACGGCTTACTGGTTCGCAAAAGATTAGCCCTCGAATCAGCTCGAAAACTAGATTGGGTACTTTTTGATAAAACAGGAACATTGACAAAAGGTGAACACGGCGTTACCGATATATGGGCTACAAAAGGACATAGCAAAGAAGATGTTTTACATTTAACCGCAAGTCTTGAACAGAATAGTGAGCATATTGTAGGTAAGGGCATTGTACGAAAAGCAGAAGGAGAACATGTTCACCTTGATAAGGTCACTGACTTTAAAGCTCTGCCAGGTTTAGGTGTACAAGGCACATTGCACGGTAGCGAAGTGTATATAGCTGCCAGTTACCGGTATATAGAAGAAAACAAGCTTAGTGTTCCTGCGGATATCGCCAAAGCAGTAAAAAAAGCTGCGAGAGAGGGCAAGACGGAAGTGTATTTGATTACCAACGAACAGGTTATCGGTGCGTTAGGCTTAGCTGACATAGTTCGCGATGAATCAAAGCAGACCATCGCTACGCTTAAGGAAATGGGCATAAAGACGGCCATGATAACGGGCGACTCTGAAGAAGTAGCGTCCTATGTATCAAAACAACTTGGATTAGATCAATATTTTGCTGAAGTGCGTCCTGAAGATAAATCTGCGAAAGTAAAAGCACTTCAGAAGAATAGTAATAAGGTCGCGATGGTTGGAGATGGCATAAATGATGCACCAGCACTCACACAAGCCGACATAGGTATCGCTATTGGGGCGGGCACTGATGTAGCCATTAAGTCGGCAGATATTATCCTGGTCAACAGTAATCCTCAAGATGTAGTTAAAGTAATAAAGCTATCCAAAGCTACGTACCGTAAAATGTTCCAAAATCTTGGCTGGGCTACTGGCTATAACATTTTCGCAATTCCACTAGCTGCGGGTGTACTATTTGGGGCCGGGATTGTGCTGTCACCAGCAGTGGGCGCAGTACTCATGTCCGCTTCTACTGTAATAGTTGCACTAAACGCCCAGTTACTGCGAAAAACTGTACTCTAAAATCTCATTCCGCTACAACGTATGGTCTAACTTCTTCAGCAATACTAATTAATTTTACGAAAAAGTTCGATTGTACAAGTGGAGGACAAACAGGAATCGAACTTTTTTACAGATTAATTGCAGGAAAATTTCACAAAAAAGCATTTGAGCAATACGAAATAGAACTTTTTCTATCTGTTATTTTTTTGAACTGTTCTGCTTGGCAGGGGTGGCAGGAATCGAACCCGCGGCCTTCGGTTTTGGAGACCGACGCTCTAGCCAGCTGAGCTACACCCCTTTATAGCAATAGCCGTAATTATAGCAGATTCCAGATAGGAACGGTAGACAATTCGCGCTATAATAGAAGAAGGTAATGGGAGAAATACTATGACAGAGTATGACAAGAAAGTGTATGTATTAGATATTGAAGCCGAGACGAAAAATAACACTAATTTTCGTACCACTTTGTGGACGGGTGAATATACTCAACTTACAGTGATGTCGATTCCTGCGGGCAGTGAAATTGGCTTAGAGGTTCACGGTGACGTTGACCAGTTTCTGCGCGTAGAGGCTGGTGCTGCTAAGCTCGTAACTGGTCCGAGTAAGGAAGAAGTGACCGACACAGCCGAATTGCAGCCTGATCATGCTGTACTGATCCCGGCAGGAACCTGGCACAATGTAGTTAATATTGGCGATAGTGATTTGAAGGTGTATTCACTGTATAGTCCGGCCGAGCACGCTCCGGGTACTACGCACAAAACCAAGGAGGAAGCGGACGCGGCAGAAGCATTGGAGCACGGCGAAGCTTAGTCGACCGTGGATTGGCTCTGGATTGTTGCCTCGATTATAGTGCTGAGCTTTGGCTTAGGTGCTTTTCTTGGGGCACCCTGGGTGCCGGCTTTTCGTCAGGATTTTGACGAACTGTTCGATCTGGCTGGCGTGAAAAAGGGTACAAAGTTTGTAGATTTGGGCTGTGGCGACGGAAAAGTACTTGCAGCTGCAGCTCGACGAGGAGCAATCGTAACGGGGTTTGAGGTAAATCCGCTTTTGTGGTTAATCGCTCGATTGAGACTCCTGCGCTACGGTAAGCGCGCCAAAGTATACTTGCGTAGTTTTTGGGCGGTAGATATTGGAAAGTTTGATGTGGTGTATTTCTACCTTATTCATCATCATATGCCACGGATGCGCGCCCAACTTATGCGCCAGTTAGAGCCAGATACAAAAGTAATCTCGTACATGTTTGCCTTTGAGGGCGTGCCGCCAATACAGGCCACCCGAAATAGCTTTTTGTATGAGCTCGCAAGCTTTGGTAAAGTAGAAGAGTAACCTTTGAGGAGGAAAATATGTCAGAAGTAACCGCCAAGCCTCTTGGTTATAGCGAATTACCCGGTATAACGGAGAAGCAACTCTCTGAGCACTATAAGCTCTACGAGGGATATGTAAAAAAATACAATGAACTTTCGGCATTAGCCCGCAAAGTAGATACAGCTGCAAGTAACGGCACGTACGCAGAAATTCGGGAAGTAAATCTCGAGAAAGTGTTTGCGCTCAATGCCATTCGTTTACACGAAGCTTACTTTGAAAATATGACTGCAGAAACTCAAGAATGCAGCGGAGGCATTGCGCAGCTTATCGAAAAACAGTGGGGAAGTATAGAAGCCTGGGCGACAGATTTTGCTGCGCTCGGACTTTCGGCTCGTGGATGGGTGGTGCTTGCCTGGGATCACGAAAACCAGCAACTCGAAAATTACATCTGCGATGCCCATAATCAAGGTGGCGTATGGAATACTCAGGCACTCCTGGTGCTTGATGTGTATGAACACGCCTACTTCCTCGACTATGCTACGGCTCGCAAGGCGTACATCGACGAGTTTATGAAGCTCATAAACTGGCAAGTTGTGAACGCCCGTTTGGCGAAGACAAGTAAGTAATGTAACTAGGAGAAATATATGATTCAGCTCAATAAACCAGCACCAGAATTTTCTGCCAGTGCCTATCAAAAAGGATTGCCAGAAGATTATAAAGAAGTAAGCTTAAAAGATTACGCCGGGAAGTGGCTCGTGCTCTTCTTTTATCCGCGTGATTTTACCTTTGTGTGTCCAACAGAAATTGAAGGTTTTCAAAAACATTACAAAGAATTCCAGGAAGCAGATTGTGAAGTTTTGGCCGCTTCAACCGATACGATCCAGAGCCATCAGGCTTGGTTTGAGCGTGATCTTAAAGATGTAGAGTACGCAATTCTGGAAGATCCTTCACATAAAATCTCTCGGGCCTATGAGGTGCTAGATGAAGAGAATGGGCAGGCTGAGCGTGGATTGTTTATTATCGATCCGGAGCAGAATGTACGTTATGTAGTGCTTTCCGACGGTAATGTGGGTCGTTCTGTTACAGAGACGCTCCGAGTGGTAAAAGCACTGCAGACTGGCGGCCTCTGTCCAATTGATTGGCACCCAGGTGAGAAGCTTGTCGAGAAAAAATAGGGTATACTAGCTAACATAAGAAGTTTAGAGATCGATGCCACCAACCACTCCTCAGCAACCAGAGCCACAACCCGCGCAACAACCACAAAATGTTGCGCCGACTGGCTTTGGTTCTGGAGTGGCGGCCGCCGAACAGCAAAAGGTGCAGAATAACCTCAAAACTACCGAGGATAAATATAAGCGCACCAAGACACTTCTCTACATCGTAATTGGTCTTGGATCTGTGGCGCTTATTGCGGCAATCACGTTTGGCGTATTGTACGCAAATGCCTCAGTTGCAAACTCTAAAAAGTACGACGAAGGCTACGGCGTTGGGGCTGAAGAACAAAAGAAGAAAGATGAAGACGAAGCCATTAAGGCTAGTTTGAGTGATACACGCGACTATATAGCCCCAGAAGAACTCGGTGCATTTCAGATGCGTATACCGAAGAGCTTTAGTATATCTACATCTAAGAATGGTAAAGACCAGCTTATACTTTTGGCACACCCAGATAAAGTAGATACAAATGCTAAAGAGCTGGCAATTCGAGTGACAGTGCGGGACGAATTATTTACAAAGGCGCGTGAGAAATATGATCGTGATGCCAAAGAAAAACGTAATGGTATCGAGTCGAGTGAAGAAATTAAGGTTTCCGATAGAGATGCAGTACGCTACGTTGGAAAAATCGATCGAGCAGAGAAGGTTGGCACTCTCGTGTTGGTGAAATATCTCGATAAGACAATTATCTTTGAGGCTGACAGCAATGAAAATACCACACTGTACGAAGCCTATAAAAATACTCTCAATAGCGTCATTCTTCCATAACTACTGCTAAAAGTAGTACATGCTTGCCGCCAGCCTCCTGGCGCAGGTAAGCTTAGAACATATGGTGGGTGATGAAGAGCGTGCAAAAAAAGTGCTGGTTGGATATGTTTCAGCGCAGCTGCAGTCTGGGCTGGCTGCTATGGAGGCTGCCTTACAGCTAGGCGATGCAGAGCTTTCATACCGCGCCGCGCAGAACTATATGACCGTAGCAGATGTCTCGCGGCAGCTCTACTGTGATTATGGGGATTTTGGATCGCTTAGCACGGAGCAAAATCATAGCTGGAGACTATTGATGCAGGAGTTACAGCGCGATTTGAATGTAACAATCCGGCGAAAAAAACGGCTTCCATATGTTTGGGGTGATGCTCGAGTCCAGCTTGAGCTATTACGAGAAATCCGCGCAGTAATGCCTGTAGCGCACTGTAGTGTGGGTTTCCGGAGACGAGGCGAGGAACTCATTGTCTCGCTACGGGGCGCTAATGAATTACCAAGTGAATTGATTATCGCCGGCAGTCGACATGCGTTATTCGCCGCCGCTAGACAGTCGTCACTAGCGGCAATACGAGGCTATATACTGGCTCGTCGGGGCGATTCGGCTGGGGTGCGGATTGTGGTGGTTGGTGCAGCAGTGTATATGCATTATCAAATTTTCCGCCAGCTGAAAATGCCATTTTAAGGATATCTAAGTTGCCAGTGATACAATGGTGAAGATGAAAAGACCCACTGTATTGCTTGTTGACGAGGATGAGATGTTTCGCACTGTGTATGCGAGGGCCTTGGAAGCGGCTGGGTATGACATTGCGCACGCCGATGGTGCTACCGCTGCGCTCGCTCAGCTGGATGCGACCGAGATTGATGCAGTGGTCTCAGAAGTACTTTTGCCAGGCAAGAATGGGCTCAAACTCTTAAAGGATATTCGCGTACGCACTCAGAGTAATGCTAAACCGATTATTTTATTAACAGTATTGGAGGCTGCAGACATTGGTTTGTATCAAAGCCTGCAGCAGACGTTGGGTGTGCGGGCCTATTTAGTAAAACAAAAATCTACGCCAGATGAATTAATTGCAGCTGTAAATTACAGCTTAAAAAACTCATGAAGGGGCATTTTCGAGGCAGGGCAATTGTTTTGTCACGTCGTGATGTTGGCGAGGCGGATAGGATTCTCCGCGTTTTTTTTGAAGATCGTGGGCGTGAAGCTGTATCAGCTCGAGGCGTACGAAGACCGCAGGCTAAGTTGCGTGGCATGTTGGAGCCAACCATGGAGGTTGAACTGCAGTGCGTTGAATCAAAAGGGCTATCCGTAGTGACCGGTGCAACGTTACTCGAGGCACATGAATCACTCATGTATGACTATGATGCACTGGTCGCCGCGCAAGGCATTTTGGAGATCACCGAAAAAACATTAGCAGAACACAGTCCCGAGCCATCCTGGTATGAGTTCTTGTGTAGGGCGCTGAGTATTATGTCCGACCAGGTTCAAGATACAAACGTGAGGCGGTTAGTTTGGGTAACGGCACTTATCAAGAATCTCCATAATCATGGTATGTCTCCAGTTCTGCAGTCAGACTTGCGATACTTACAAATGCGAGAAGGGGTTTTTAGTAGTCACGATGGTATTGAGTTGAGTTCGGCGGCTATTAAACTGTGGCGCGTCTGTCGTGACTATGGAATTGAACAGTTAGTCCAGATTCACGGAGTGGAGGAGCCTTTGGCTGAGTTGGAGCCAACTGTTCAGGCTTTTTGGAGCATGCAAACAGGCATCGAACGACTGCGCACACGCTCGCTCATTGGTCCCTAAATCTGGAAAATCTGATATAATAGGTCGCATTATGGCAGAAAAAAACCAGCGACTTACGTTAGAAGAGATTACCAGTTTTGCGAAGCGAAGAGGCTTTGTTTTTCAGGCAAGTGAGATTTATGGAGGCCTGGCTGGTTTTTGGGATTACGGCCCGTACGGCGTGGAGTTGGTCAATAACATAAAGAGCGCGTGGTGGAAGGCATTTGTGAATCGTCACGCTAACATCCATGGACTCGACAGCGCAATCATTCAACATCCTAAATTATGGGAGGCGAGTGGTCATGTGGCTGGGTTTGTGGACCCGATGATTGATTGCAAGGCCTGCAAGCATCGTTTTCGCGCTGATCACGTTGCTGGTGTTGACTCGACCAACCTAGATGAATTGGCCAAGTTGCTTGAGGGAAAGGCATGTCCGAATTGCGGCAAAAAGGACACTTTTACACCGCCACGACAATTTAATATGATGCTTACAACTCATTTAGGAGCAGTGGTAGATGACTCTACCAAGGCATACCTCCGGCCAGAAACAGCTGGCGGAATCTATGTAAATTATGAAACTGTACGTGAGACTACGCGTGCAAAGATTCCTTTTGGTATCGCGCAAATAGGGAAGGCTTTTCGTAACGAAATTACGCCGCGCGATTTTATTTTTCGAGTGCGTGAATTAGAGCAGATGGAGATGCAGTATTTTATTGCTCCGGATACACGCAAGGAAGAATATGAGAATTGGCGCACTACCACGCGCAATTTTTTGCTCGAAGATGTTGGTTTGCAGGAATCAAGCTTAGATTGGCACGAGCATGATGAGGATGAGCGCGCCCACTATGCGGCGGCTGCTCACGATGTGTATTTTGCCTTCCCGCATGGCTCTAAGGAGTTGGCAGGTATTCATGATCGTACAGATCACGACCTAAAGGCCCACATGGCGGCGAGCGGTAAAGACCTCACATTCTTTAACCAAGAAACTGGTGAGCGGTATGTACCAAATGTTATTGAGTCATCAATGGGCGTGGGGCGCTTATTTATTGCTGCCCTTACCGATGCCTATAGCGAAGAAGAGGTAAATGGCGACACTCGCGTTGTGTTACGTCTTAAGCCAAGTATCGCGCCAATTAAGGTAGCGGTTTTGCCTCTCTCTAAAAAGCCAGAATTATCCAGTTTGGCTCGGGAGGTGTTTAGTCAACTCGCTGACAGCTGGCGTTGCGAATACGATGACACACAGTCGATCGGTCGCCGCTATCGTCGCCAGGATGAAATTGGTACGCCACTATGTGTAACAGTAGATTTCGAATCTCTTGAAGATCAAGCTGTGACGGTTCGCGAGCGCGATAGCATGAGTCAAAAGCGTGTCGCAATTAGTGAACTCGCTAGTTATATCGAAAAATTTTATCGCGAAAATTAGCTAAACTTTAAAGAATATGCCAACTGCTGCGCCAATCAGTGCGGCGGTTCCACCAACTACCAGTACTTGTATGCCACTTTTGAGAATGTTGCGCTTTGTTAGGGCGCCTTTCATGAGGCCCAGCAGAAATAGGCCGACGAGCGCTGCGGCCATCGAAACATATATGGCGTAATATATTGGAAAAAGTAGAATCGGCAAAATTGGTATCATACCGGCCGCAAAATACGACACAAACATAATTGCGCCACCGATTATCGGGTTGGAGTGCTGTTTTGATCGACTCAAATCTTGCTCGGTTTCTTCTGATAAAAATTCTCCCGCAGCCATCGAGATTGCCTCAACTGCAACCGCTACAAATCCAGCTAGTAAGATGAACTGAACTTCCTGGGTCCCTACGGATATTCCGGCGATGAGGCCTGTGGTAGAGACCAGGCTATCTTCTATACCAAAAAAACTTGATCGTATGTAATTTGATCTAATTTTTTGTTTCGCGCGGTGTTTTTTGTGTCGAGGCATAGTTGTTACGCTCTAGTATTGCATATTCTTGTGGATAACACCAAAAAACTTATGTAAATATGTTGACGTGGGTATTTGTGGGTAATATAGTTATGGTAGTGGGTAAGTGTGATAGTACATCACACAACGCAAATGACGAGGAGCACAACGGGACCCATGGATTACTTCGAACGACGCCTTGACACCAAGAACCGACTCACAATACCGACAGCTTTACACGAAGAGTTTGGCGGGGAAGTGGTGATAACCAGGGGCTTTGGTCAGTACCTTCACGTGTATCCAAAAAAGATTTGGGACCAGGAAATGGAGCAAGCATTGCGCGGTAATATTCTTGACGAAAGAATTGCCGACCTGAATGTAGCTTTCCGCACTGGTCGAGTAGAAGCCAAGCTTGATTCTAAGCAAGGCCGTATTACTCTCGAGCCCCATCATCTGGCTTATGCCGGTATAGGTCGCGACGTTGTCGCTGTCCGTGCTGGTCGCTACTTCCGCATTACAGCCAAGTAGTTACTAGATGAGGGGATTTGAGACAATTCAAATCAGAACTTTGAAATAGACATAAAAATCAAAAACTCAGGTTAGCTATTTGGCAGTCAACGGCGCTTTCGGCCGTCTCGGCGTATCCAAGTAGAGACATGTACATTCTTGTTTTCAAAAACTCCACCTCACAAACTTTCAACTCTTTGAACATATGTTCAAAACAAGGACTAATCACATGACTGGTCCTTGCCACATCCACTACATGTAGTGGAACACACCTCACAACTTTCAAAAATAAAAACACATATAGACAGTTGGCTGCTAAATAGGTAACCTTGACATCATGACACAGCGACACATTCCTGTATTGCAGCAAGAAGTCTTGGAGGTGCTTAATCCATCAGAAGGCGACACCTACGTTGATCTCACGGCGGGATTTGGTGGGCACGCCAGTTTGGTATTAGATATGCTTGGGCCAAAAGGACAGGCTTATCTAATAGATCAGGATCAGGTAGCCTTGCAGGTGCTCCATGACACTTTTAAAGACGATCCGCGCGCTCACGTATACCGCTCAAACTTCGCCGACATTGATTGGACGAGTATGCCAACTCCGAATATGATACTCGCTGATCTAGGTGTAAGTAGTGCCCAATTGGATGATGGTGAACGCGGATTTTCGTTTCAGCAAGATGCTCCACTCGATATGCGTATGGACCAAACCAAAGGGCAGACCGCCGCGGAATTGCTCGCCGAGCTAGATGCACCTAGTCTTGCGGATATCTTCTGGAAGTATGGAGAAGAAAAGAAGTCTCGACATATTGCACGTGCGATCGTGCAGGCTCGTGCAGATCAGCCAATCCAGACGACGGTTCAGCTAGCCGATATTGTAAGGGCTCAGTATCCAAAGGGCTATCATCGGATTGACCCTGCCACCCGTACCTTCCAAGCCCTGCGAATTGCCGTTAATCGCGAGCTAGAGGTAGTCGAAAAAATGCTCGATGCCGCACTGGAGGCCTTGGCTCCTGGAGGGAGGTTGGCAGTAATTAGCTTCCACTCACTTGAAGATCGCATAATTAAACAAAAAATGCGTGACATAACGCGTGATATATGCGATACTATTACAGGACAAGCATTACAGGAATCGCAGTTTCGCTTGGTTACCAAAAAGCCGTTAACAGCGGCACCCAATGAGATTGATTACAATCCACGAGCCCGGAGCGCAAAACTCCGAGCCGTCGAAAAGAAAAAATAACACAAAAAAAAGGAGGTCTTATGACCGTATCAGTACGAAATATGAGCCCACGCGCTACCCGACTTAAGGTTCGCGTAATCAAATAATTGCAATCAGGGTGTAACAGCCCTGTTTCGCTGTATTCTAAAAAAAACAAACACAAAAACACACCAAAAAATACAAAAGGAGCATACATGTACCCAAGTACTTCTAGATTAGTGCGCAATCAAAACCTTACTCGTGTCGAAGCCCGTGTGCAGGCTGGACCGATATCTGTTTCATTTATGTTGATTGCTCTTGTGGTGCTGCTCTCGCTTTTGTATCTCAACCAAGTATCTAAGTCTTCGACCCTTAATTATCGTCTTTCTACTCTGGAGGCGAAGCGTAGCTCGCTTCAGGCCGAGAAGGAACAGCTCCGTATTGATGCTGCTCGTTTGCAGTCTATTGCCGAAGCTCGCAACTCACAGGTTGCACAAGCAATGACACCAGTGCAAAATGTAAGTTACGCACAGCGTTAGCTTTTTTAATTAAAAGATATTTTAGGAGGGTGTACTGCGAAGCACACGACAACGTACTGTCGTCTATGGAATGAGCAATATCCGGCTCTATGTCTTAGCTGGAGTGTTTTTGTTACCCGTAATTATGATTTTTGGTCGTTTAGTGACCGTGCAGATCTTTAAACACAATTTTTATGCCGAAAAAGCCTCGGCTCAGCAATCACGGCAATTTGAAATACCAGCTAAAAGAGGGGAGCTCTACGTTGAGGAGAATGGCGAGCTTTATCCGGTTGCTTTAAATAACTCACTAAAGTATATGTATGCCGATCCTCAGCTTATTGAAAACCCCAAGGAGGCTGCCGAAAAGCTAGCACCCCTTCTGGAGATGGATCAAGCTGATCTCGAGAAAAGACTTACCTTCACCGGCAAGAACCGTTATGTCGAGCTCAAGCAGCAAATAGATAAAGACCTCACAAAAAAAATTACCGAAGCTAAAATAAGGGGAGTGGTGCTGAGTGATCGCGATTACCGAGCATATCCGGAAGGAGCGTTGTTTGGTCACCTTACTGGCTATGTAAATAGCGATGGCAGGGGACAATATGGCCTTGAGGAATACCTAAATGCGGATCTTTCCGGTCGCAATGGGCAGCTTAAAGCCATTACCGATAGTCAGGGTGTGCCACTCTCGACTCAAGATAATGTTATCGAGGAGCCGCGCAACGGTACCTCCTATGTATTAACTGTGGATCGTTATATTCAGGGTATTGCCGAAAAGGCGCTCAAGAAAGCCGTAGAAGATAATAAGGCGGCTAGCGGTAGTGTGATTGTGATGGATCCTTACACTGGTGCAATTAAGGCGCTCGTAAATACGCCTGATTATGATCCGAATAGTTATACCCAAGTTAAGCCGGAGAATTACGCAAGCTTTGTTAATAGTGCGGTTTCTAGTCAATTTGAACCGGGTTCAGGTTTTAAGCCGCTCACTATGTCAATTGGTATAGAAAATGACAAGGTTGAAGCAAATACGGGCTTTAACGATACAGGCGAAGTGGTAATAGGTGAATACACTATCCATAATGCAGATAAGAAAAAATTTGGTCAGGTCGATATGTCACTGGTAATAAAGAACTCTATTAATACTGGCATGGTGTACGTTTTAAAGTTGATGGGTGGGAATCCAAACGAAATTACAAAGGCCGGTAAGGAAATGCTCTACGCTGGTATTCAAAAATTTGGTTTTGGGCAAAAAACCGGTGTCGAGCTGGCTGGCGAAGCATCGGGTAGGGTGAAAGATACAAAAGCTGCAGATATTGATTACGCTAACATGACATTTGGCCAAGGTATTGCAACAACAAGTCTACAGATGATTACAGCTATGTCTTCGATTGCGAATGGTGGCACCAAGGTTGAGCCGCATGTGCTCGCCAAGAAAGTTTTGCCCAATGGTGAGCTTGAGGCGGTAAGGAAAGGGCCCTCTGCTGAGAGAATAATGAGTGAGGAGACTGCCGATACGGTAGCTAATATGATGATCGGCGTGGTTGAAGGTGGTTCAGGCTATTTGACGCGTATGCCGGGCTATAAGATTGCCGGAAAGACAGGAACGGCCCAGGTACCTAAGGCGAACGGCCAAGGCTACGAAGAAAACAAGAATATTGGTACGTTTATTGGCTTTGCACCCGTAGGGGATCCTAAGTTTATCATGTTGGTGCGGGTCGATTACCCCCAGACGAACACCTATGCCGAGCGCAGCGCGGTACCGGCGTTTGCTGAAATTACGAAACAGCTATTTAGCTACTATCAGGTGCCTCCAGCGGGGAGCTAGTGATATAATGGACGCTTGAAAGGTAACCTTATGCAGTTTGATTCAATGACCAATCTTCTTTTGCCGGTACTCGGCTTTGCATTTGCCGGTTTTGTGCTGGCAATGGTAGCAACACCAATTTTTACGACCTTGGCATTTCGCTATAAATGGTGGCGAAAGCAGCGAACGGAAACAGTTACAGGGGAAAAAGCCAAGGTTTTCGCTAAGCTACATGCCGAAAAACATAAGCGTAATATCCCGACTATGGCTGGCTCAATTGTGCTTATCGCGGTTGCCACTATTACACTTGCGGCAAATATGAATCGTGCAGAAACCTGGCTACCACTGGCCTCATTGGCTTTATTTGGGGCGCTTGGGCTAGTTGATGACCTCTCAAATATTCTCGGCTTTGCCAACCGAAGTGGCGGGTTAAAGGCACGGACTCAAGCTTTGTCTCTCATTATTTTGTCACTGATGTGTGCTTGGTGGTTTTATGTAAAGTTGGGGTATGACATCTTGCATGTACCGGCTGTTGGTGACTTTTCTATTGGCTGGCTGTATGTCCCGCTATTTGTGGTAGTAGTGTTCTCAACCGCAAAGTCAGTATCAATTACTGACGGCTTGGATGGGCTTGCTGGAGGGCTCCTTTCAATCGCTTATGGCTCTTATGCTATTATTGCCTTTTTCTCGGGTCTGTACGCGCTGGCGGCCTTCTGTGCGACTGTAGTCGGTGCGGTCTTGGCTTACACTTGGTTCAACATTTATCCTGCACGCTTTTTCATGGGTCAGGTCGGTTCTACAGCACTCGGAGCGACGCTCGGTGTGATTGCAATGCTAACAGATTCGGTTTTTGTATTGCCAATTATTGGCATGATATTTGTGCTCGAGGCCGGGTCAAGCGCCGTGCAGATTTTCTCTAAGAAGGCCTTGGGCCGAAAAATATTCCGTTCAGCACCACTCCATCACCACCTAGAAGCAATTGGTTGGCCGGAAACCAAGGTAACTATGCGCCTATGGGTGATTGGCGCCATTATGGGTTGTTTGGGGTTGCTTATTGGGCTTATTGCGCGTGGTTAAAGTCGCAAGACTGATTGAAGAAGTACGCGAACGGCCTCATCATCGGCCAGACTATCTGTTGGGTCTCTTGGTTTTGGCGTTGATTGGCATCGGTATGATTGTCATCTACTCCACTGGTTCAATCGTGAACTTTAATATTACGGGTGGCGCGAGTGATCGTAACTCTTTTTTTCAAAAACAACTACTAAGTGTGGGGATAGGCGTAGTTGGCTGGGTGCTTGCTTCGCGTGTGCATTATAGCCACTGGCGTAAATGGGCTTTGCCGATGCTGATTGTTTCGTTCGTGATGATGCTCTTAGTATTTGTGCCGGGGTTATCGCTTAATGTGAATGGTGCAAGTCGTTGGATTAAGCTGGGATCCTTTAGCTTTCAGCCAGCCGAATTCCTTAAGCTATCGCTCGTGCTGTATCTTGCAGCATGGCTAGAAGATCGGCGAGATAGTTTGCGGTCTATTACCAAGGGCTTGCTACCTTTTCTTGTAGTTTTAGCTATCACTATGATCTTGGTGGTTGTTCTGCAGCGTGATCTTGGCACCGGTATCGTACTAATGAGTATCGCGCTTTCCGTTTTGTTGGTTTCGGATGCACCACTGTGGATTTTTGGTGCGGGAGTTGGGGCGGTGATGGGCGCAGCTGTCCTAACCATTGTTATGTTCCCATATCGCTTGGCCCGCTTGGCGACTTTTTTAAATCACAAAGATGATGTCACCGGCGCCGACTACCACATTAATCAGGCTCTGATTGCTCTTGGGAGCGGTGGGCTGATTGGTCGCGGGTTGGGTAATAGCTTGCAGTCGTATGGGTATTTACCGGAGGCAACCAATGACTCGGTGTACGCCATTATTGGCGAGCAATTTGGCATGTGGGGCACGATGGGGGTCGTCGCAATTTTTGGCTTGCTGGGCTGGCGCGGTTTCAGGATTGCCAAAATGGCCCCCGATCGATTTAGTCGTATGGTTGCAGTGGGCATAACAGTGTGGCTTCTCACACAGGCTTTTGTAAATATCTCAGCTATGCTTAGCATTATCCCGCTTACTGGTATTCCACTTCCTTTTATTAGCTATGGAGGCACTAGCCTCCTGGCTACCATGGTCGGAATTGGGATTTTGCAGAATATTTCACGCTATACAGAAAGGGAGCAGTCCTATGCGGATAGTCGTATCGGGCGGCGGGACCGGCGGTCACGTCACACCGGTTTTGGCCCTGTGCGCGGCACTCAGAAGTCATTCTGAGAAGGCCGTAGCCATAGATTTTATTGGATCTGGAGCCGAAATGGAGCGCCGGCTTGTTGAGGAACAGGGTTTGGCTTATCATGCGATCCGCAGCGGTAAGTTGCGTCGCTACGGACGAGGTGCCGGCGAGTTGTTTGATGTTCGGACCATTACAGCCAATACTCGAGATGCTTGGCGTTTCTCTCGCGGGCTGTCTGATGCTCGCAAGATCCTCCGGGAATTGAAACCCGATGTCGTATTTGTAAAAGGCGGATACGTTGGGCTACCGGTAGGCATGGCGGCTCGTAGACTTAAATTGCCGCTGATCATTCACGAATCAGATACAGTGATGGGTCTCACCAACCGTCTACTTGCTCCGAGTGCGCGCATAGTAGCAACAGGTTTTCCGATTGATCATTTCCAGAATGTTAAAACAAATGCTCAGCTCGTACCGACCGGTAATCCAGTCAGGCAGGAACTTCTGCACGGAGACCGAACGCGTGGTCTGCGACATTTTGGTTTTGCGGGCGATCGCCCGACTTTGCTGTTTATTGGGGGCTCACAAGGAGCCCATGCCATTAATGAGGCACTGTTTGAATCGTTGCCTAGCTTAGTGGAAAGTTATAATATACTCCACCAAACCGGTGAAAAAGATATTGATGCAGCAATGTTCCGGCGACAGCGATTAGTAAAAAATCGCCATGATCGCTACGTACCGCAGGCTTTCTTCCAGGCTGAGTTGGCAGATGCTTATGCACTTGCAGATATCGTTATTACTCGATGTGGAGCAAATGTATTGGCCGAGTTGGCTGCTCTAAAAAAAGCGGCGCTACTTATACCGCTCCCAACGTCAGCTAATAATCACCAGCTTTATAATGCTAAGTTTTTATTGCAGCGCGGCGCTGCTCGAATTTTAGAACAGAACACCCTCACGCCTTTGGCTTTACGTGCAGCTATTGATAGGCTGGCTGAATCGGAGTCCGATCGCAAATATTTGGGAGCCGCCCTTCATAGGTTGGCTCGGGTGGATGCAGCTGATCGTTTAGCGGAACTAGTAATAAGTCTAGGAGAAGCGTCGTGAACGAAGAAAACGCCCAAAGAGAAAGACAGGTACATCGAGGTGCTCGGCAAGTTGTGTATGCTCCGGCAGCCGACGAAGCTCCAAAGCAGCCGTTTCAGTGGCGTACATATATGAAGCGTGCTGGCTTGGCGCTGCTGGCTGTGGCATTGGCCTGGGTTATTTTCTTTTCTGGTTGGCTAAATATGCGTAGTATTACGTTGCAGGGTAAGCATTCGCTTACCCAAGAAACAGTGGCGAATGATGTGAAGGGCTATTTAGAGCGTTTTCCAACTCAACGCAATGTATTGTTTTTGCAGCCTCGAGAACTCGCCGCTTACATTCAGCAGCAGCATCCTACTCTACAAAAAGTGAACATAAACCGAACATTATTTCTTGGTGTAAACGTGGTAATAACCGAGAGCCAGCCGGCACTCATCTGGCAGAGCGGGTCGAAAGCCTGGTTGGTTGGTGAGGATGGGCGAGTATTGCGTGAAGCAGAGGAGGGAGATGTAAGTTTTGGGCGGGTAATTGATACTGCACAGTTGGATGTAGGTGTTGGTGATAGGGTGGCAGACCAGAACTTTGTTGGCTTTACTCGAGGCGTATATCGAGCGGCCGAAGAAAAAGGTGTGGCGATCGAGCAGGTCTCCATAGGAGACACTACTCGAGAGATTTTGGTTGCGGTGCAGGGTGGTGTGGTTATTAAGATGGCTGTAGAGCGTGGGGCAGGGGAGCAGATGGAAGCTTATCTGAAAACAATCGAGACAGCTAAGAAAGAAGGGAAGCCAGTCCGTGAGTATGTTGATGTGAGAGTAGTGGGCAGGACATATTATAAATAAAAGTCAATACTGTGAAACTTTTTTGTTTCACAGATTTTGCGACATAAGAAATAATCAGTAAGTTACGTATAGTCGGCATTGGTGTTTGAAATTGCTATATTTCTTTAAAGTGCTCAGTCTGTTGGTTGTCGGGTTTTTCATTGTTGAGCTAGGTTTTGATTATCTGTATGTAAATATGTTCTTTTAGTATGTATTATTTACCGTGTGCCCACGGATTAGTACCAGATGTACAGAGGTAAATCGTGAGAGTAGAGCTGCTGGCTTAGTGTGTAAAATTGGTAATAAATGCTCGTTAAGGCACTCTAAATGTATATTTAGGCACAAGAAACCAACACGAGGTTTACGACGCAAAATATACATTGTGCGACATAGCTTTTAATAAACAAAGACGTATACTTGTTCATCTTAGTTATGCTACTTTGGCTTAGTATTGCCCCATTCGTTTAGGGCGATGCGTGGAGGAATGAGTTAAGCGTGTCTTATTATGCCATTTTTTGTGTTTAACGACGTTTGCGTTTGCGATTCGAATTCGTGCCAGACGGCTTCCGGTCGCCAGAAGTTTTTTGGCTTGAAGAGTTCTGGCGCATCAGTTCAGAGTAGTTCTTAGGCTGGGCTCCAGCTACCGCAGGAGTAGGGCGGTTTTGTACATGAGCCGCCTGTGGACTAGCTTCTCCGGGTGCGGGGATATTTTCAGTTGAGTGCCTTCCCTGCTTATCTTCCGGTTTTTCGGCCATGTTATTCCATTCGGCGATTACCTGCTCCACTTCTTCCCTGTTGCTGTTAAAGCGTTTTCTGGAGAGCTCAATAATGATTCTGGCATTATCGGCTTCGGGATCTGGTACTCGAAGGGTTTTTGCAGAGAATGGTATGCTCGTTTCCCCATCGATAGACATGGTGACATAGATGTTCTGGAGGGACAGATTGGTAAGATCATTAGGCTCAAAAATCGGCTCAAAGTAGCGCGCTAGAGCAGTGGCGTCGTCCGCCCCTACCCTAAAGGTAATCATAGAGCCAACGTTACCAAAGACAGCATCTCGTACTTCTTGCTGCATCTGGGCTACGTATTGGTTGGCAACTGTGAGGTAGAGCCCATACTTACGAGCTTCAGAGAGGATTACAGCAAATGAGTCGGTAGCGAAGTTCTGGAATTCGTCTACATACAGGTAGAATGGACGGCGTTGATCGAGTGGGATATTGGCGCGGCTCATTGCAGCCAGCTGGATTTTGGTGATCAGGAGGGCTCCAAGCGTGGCAGCGTTATCTTCACCGAGACGACCACGTGAGAGATCACAAATAAGAATTTTCCCTTCATCCATAATCTGGCGGATATCAAAGCTTGATTTCTTCTGCCCAATTACGTTTCGTACCA
>CAYVVS010000011.1:0-21272 GCA_964454845.1 uncultured Candidatus Saccharibacteria bacterium | reverse complement strand
GTCGCTGCGCGCCGGGAGTGCCGCTTGTGGTTTCTAAAGGCTTCGGCCTTGACCACTCGCGTCCGCACTGTGGGGTAATAGCACCCCGGCAAAATCTTGCAGTCTTGGCACTGCATCCCCGGAACCTTCGGGTTCCGGGACTCACCAAAGTTCATGATTATTCGTGATTTTTGGTGGGGAAGTTCCCTGAACCTTCCAAGTTAGTTAGAATCGAGTAAGTCGATTCCCCGAGCCGAAAGGCAAACAATGAGCCAGATCATCAATCTCACCGAACACGCCATCCATGTGGTGGGCGAAGCGGGGGAGCTCCGCTGCACCATCGAACCATCTGGAATGGTGGCGCAGGCGCAGATCGATCGGTTCGCCGATGAAGAGATCATGCACGAAGGCGTCACGTTCCGCCTGCATCGTACGCGCGCGGGCAGCATCACGGGTGTACCCGAACCCGCCGTCGACACTTTCTACGTGGTTTCGCGCTTCATCGCACTGACTCTCAAGGAGGAGGGCCGTACCCATGACATCGTCGTGACAGATCTGCTTGTGCGCGATGATCAAGGCGTGATCATCGGTTGCTGCGGGTTCGCCCGCGTGTAGCCGTCCTCTGGGGCCGATCGGTTTCGACAGGGGGACTGAAGACTTACTTATAGCGACTCGAGTTGCTCAGACTCGTTAAACGGGGTACCCAAAATAATCGCCGCCTGATAGCACGATTATTTGTCACTCACGCAAGCGAGAAGGACGGAGCCAATTCACCGCAGCTTGGCAACAGAAGCGGAGAATGACGGTCGGAATAGACGACTGACGACCGCGAAAGAGCGATTGACTTTGCGGAATAGACGCGACGTATCCGGCAGTTTTGTCGGTAGGCAACCCAGTTAGCCGAGCGTGAGCGTTACGCGCACAATCTTGGGAATAGTCGTAGCGAGGTAAGGATTTACCTTTTGGACGGGGGTTCGATTCCCCCCGGCTCCACAGCTAGCCGCAAACTCTTCACAGGGTTTGCGGCTTCACTTTTTTGTAGTCATAGTATTCCTTGCCAAACGGGCTCTAATCTGTTACAATTGTCCTCGAACATGCGTTAAAAGCATTCGAAGTATCCGTACTTTTAGAATCCTGTGATAGGGTGTCGTTATATTGCGCACCACACACGCGTGAAAATATCTTTAACTATAGGAGAAAGATCGAATATGGCAGTACCAAAAAAGCGTACTTCTAAAGCCACAAAAGGTCAGCGCCGTAGCCACGATGCTCTCAAAGCTGAGCAGCTGGTAACCGAGCCGACAAGTGGACTCGTAATTCCTCGCCGATTTTACCGCGCAGCCCAAAAAGGGGTCGCCAGACTGGCCGGAAAACGCTAAACTAATACATAAGCTCTATTAAAGGTAACCAATCGCACCATGTCTTCTAACCGCCACCTCGCCCGCGTTGTAGCATTGCAAACTCTCTACGAATTTGAGTTTCGCACGCGTTCTGGTGTAGAAGGACTCACAACTGATGTGAACGAGATTTTAGACCGCAACATTGCGGTGTATAAAGACTCACTTGGTGACGACGAATTTGTACGAGACATTGCCCTGGGCGCAATGAAGCACCGCGAAGACGCGGACGCGATGATTGCCCCGGCAGCACCAGAGTGGCCTCTAGATCAGATTGCAAAGATGGATCTGACCATTCTGCGTCTCGCCATTTACGAGCTCATGATCAAGCGCGAAGTTCCACCAAAAGTTGTAATTAACGAAGCCGTGGAACTGGCCAAAAGTTTTGGTGGAGAGAACTCCAGCCGATTCATAAACGGCGTGCTTGGTACTATCTATCGACAAAGCGAATTTTATGACCCAACCGAAGATCACAAAATCCAGCGAGAACGCGAAGCCGGTGAAGGCAAAAAAGCGTCTTCACAACGGTCGGCGCAGGGCGAAAAAGCAGAACGTGCAACAGTCGACGAGTCAAACCAGTCAGACAGCACTGACGCAGCAGACGGAAGCAGCGCAGAAGCCGAACCAGCGACCGACGCGGAATAAAAACACACGTCCGCAGGCGAACCGTAATCGAAATCACAAAAATACTCGCAAACCAGCGCGAGCAGTACGCGAGTACTCAGCCGGCGGCGTGGTATTTCGCAAGCACCAAGACGGTGTGGAGTTTTTGCTAATTGAAGATTTAAAGG
Organism: uncultured Candidatus Saccharibacteria bacterium; assembly: GCA_964454845.1. Taxonomy (GTDB): domain Bacteria; phylum Patescibacteriota; class Saccharimonadia; order CAILAD01. Next base: position 19,105 of record CAYVVS010000011.1, on the reverse strand, counting down.
GCCGTTGGAGTGTACCGAAGGGGCACGTTGAAGCTGGCGAGACGCTGGAACAGACAGCACTGCGCGAAATTGGCGAAGAAACTGGCCTCAAGAATACGCGAATCGTCGAAAAGCTTGATAAAGTACACTTTTTCTATAGGTTTGAAGGTCGCCTGATATTTATGACGACGTTCATCTATCTTATTGAAGCCATCGATCCAGATGAGCCGGTAGTGGTGGAAGAGAGCGAAGGAATTGTTGGTGCTCGTTGGTTCCCGGCTGCAAAAGCTCAGCAGATTTTAGAATATAAGGACTTAAAAAACCTTATGGCCCGTTCTGTTGATATAATTGAAGAACGGCAATTAGTATGAGTATCGAACTACGCGAAAAAGACGCGATTGAAAAAATTTTAGGAGTAAGCTTTGTAAATGAAGAGCTCTATCGAGAAGCCTTCACGCACCGAAGCTATTTAAACGAGCACAAAAAACACCAGATTAATCACAACGAACGCATGGAGTTCCTCGGCGATGCGGTGCTGGAGCTCGTCGTAACCGATTATTTGTTTAGAAACTTCGAAAATCCAGAGGGCGAAATGACAGCTTGGCGCAGTGCCTTGGTGAAGACGGAGAGTCTTGCTGAAGTTGCCGAGCGCTTGGAGCTTGGTCAGTACTTAATGATGAGCCGCGGTGAAGCTAAGAGTGGTGGCCGTACTCGTCAGGCACTTCTTGCGAACATGATTGAAGCGATTATCGGTGCGCTGTATCTTGACCATGGCTACGACACAGCTGCAGAATTTATTGCTAAGAATGTCATTTCTCAGCTCGAGACTATTCTAAAAGAAGGCACGTATATTGACGCCAAGAGCCGTTTCCAAGAGCTGGCGCAAGAGAAGGAAGGTGTAACGCCACATTACCAGCTACTCGCTGAAGAAGGCCCAGACCACGAGAAGATTTTTACGATTGGTGTGTATGTTGGCTCACGTTTGTGTGGCAAGGGGCAGGGGAACTCTAAGCAGAATGCCCAGCAAGCCGCGGCAGCCGAAGCGCTCGCCGGATATAAGCCAAAGCGCTAAGCCATATTTTTACTGCTCATAATGCACTAAAATAGATATATCAAAGAGGGTGAGTTTTTGTATCTCAGGCGTTTAGAAATTGCTGGGTTTAAATCGTTTGCAGATCGAGTGAAACTCGAGCTGGAGCCGGGTGTTTCGGCAATTGTCGGACCAAATGGATCGGGTAAGAGCAACATTGCTGAAGCTATTCGCTGGGTGCTTGGTGAGCGCGCTGGCCGCACCTTGCGTACTGCAAAAACCGAAGAGCTGATCTTTTCTGGCACCGAGAAAGGTCGAGCTAAGGCCTCTATGGCCGAGGTAAGCATGGTGCTTTCGGGGAGTGCCAGTGACACGGAGCTGGCCACAGAAGAGTTACGCATTTCGCGCAAAATTTATCGGTCTGGTGAGAGTGAGTACCGCATAAACGGCCGCAAGGTTCTGGCACGTGATTTGGCGAAGATCTTAGCCCAAGCTGGTTTTGGAACATCTAGCTATACCGTGATTGGTCAGGGAATGGTGGAGGGCCTCATTATCGCCAGCCCAGCTGAGCGCAAGTTGCTGTTTGAGGAGGCGAGCGGAATTCGTGGCTTTGAGCTGGAGCGTGCGGAGGTGTTAGTTAGATTGCGTCAGGCACGTGAGCAAGCTGACAAATTGCGTGATGAGGCTGCTCAACTCGTTCCGGAGCGCGACAAGATTGGTCGGCAAGTTGAGCGGTTGGCGCGTCGTCGTGAGATTGCGACTGATTTGAAGGCGCTTCAACAGACCTTTTTACAGCAGGAGTTGATGCGTGTTTGTGAAACCCAAAAAACCACCAAGCTCCAGAAGGTAAGCCTAGAGAAGCATATTGCTCAACTTACAAAACAAGAAAAAGACTTGCAGGCAAAAGCTAACAGCTTGGCTTCGGCGAGCAAAACCAGTACTGCCGAGCACGCCGAAGTGCTTAGAGCACTGGCCGATCTAGATCAGCAGCGCACAGAAATCACGGAGCGCATCACTCGGGCAGAAGTGGAGCTGGAGCTTAAGCAGGCAGATGTTGCGACTAAATCCAAGCTCGTGCAGCCTGGGAAAGGCCGAGATCAAGCCACCAAGCGTCTTACAGTCTTAAAAGAACAACTCCAAGAGCAAACCAAGAAGTCTGAGGGCTTGAATGAGAAAGTAGCGGTGTTTGATGAAAAGATTCGTGACTTAACAAAACAGCTTACTACATTGCGCCAGGCGTTACGTGCTAATCAGCGTGCAGGCTATTTAGGGCAGGCGCTGGGACTGGCGCAAATGATTTCGCGACAGCTAACTGACGATAAGGAGCTGCCTCCGGATCAGTTGCGAATTGTGCTGCATAAATTGGTCCGTACTGTAAAACTTGCCCATGATTCTGACTTGGCAGATGCGCCAGAGCGCATTGCGCGCTTACAGCAGCAAATTGCTCGAGAGATGACAAAGCGCGAAGAAATTACCGAAAAGCAAACCACGATTATTATTCGCATCCGATCGCTGGAGCTAGATATCCATGCCCAAGAACGCGAGCTAAGTGAGCTTAAGGCGCCAGCCCACGAAAAAGAGCTGAAGGCCCTAAGGAAAGAAGTTGCAGTACGCGAAAAGGAACTTCAGAAAATGCATGCCAGTCGGGATACCTATGAAGCAGAACAAGAGCGTTTGCGAGCTGAGCTGAATGGGATTTCTCGTCAAGACACAACCCAAAAGCAAGTAGAGATTGCTCACGCGCTTGAGGAAGCACATCAGTTGGTGAGGGTGCGCCAAGATGAGCTAGAAAGATGCAAGACACAGCAAAAAGAGTTATCTCGTGATGAAGCATCATTACTTACGCAGGCCAAACATTGGGGCGTGAAAGTTGCTAACGCGCATAATTCGGAGCGCCAAGTTTCGCGTGATGACATTACGCGTTTGGAGGCAGAGCTAGCTTTGATTGGTGAAATAGATGAGACATTGGTTGCCTCTCATGCAGAACTTGATAACCATGTATCCTATTTGGAAGGTCAGGCGCAAGATATGGAGCGAGCTATCGGTGACTTGGAGAAGGTGCTCGAAGAACTAGCACGACGCATAAAGTCGACATTTGAAGAAAATTTTGCCCGTATTAATAAGGCCTTTGGAAAGAATTTTGCAAGTTTGTTTGCTGGTGGGTCTGCGGAGCTCAAACTACTACAGCTGGACGAGGAAAATTACGGCATCGAAATATCGGTGCAGCCACCAGGTAAGCGGGTGACTTCTCTGTCGACATTATCTGGTGGCGAGAAAGCGCTTTCGGCAATCGCGCTGCTTTCAGCTATATTAGAGGTTAATCCTAGTCCGTTCGTGCTCTTAGATGAGGTCGATGCAGCGCTTGATGATCGTAACGCGCAGTTGTTTCAGCAGACACTCACCCGGCTTGCAAAGAAGTCGCAGATTTTGGTGATTACCCATAATCACGAAACTATGGTGCATGCAGATCAGCTTTATGGTGTCACAGCAAGCCCACGTACGGCTTCCACGGTTTTATCAGTAAAGCTCTCAGAAGTTGAGTTGGCGAGCTAACCTGTTGACAATCTGGTGGAATATCGGTAAAATGGGGTTCATTCGTGCCTAATGAGTGTCTATCGAAGTACTCATGGCAATTGACCTCGGTCAGAAACTGTAATTGTAATCAAGTAAGGATTGTATGCTAGTAATTCGTTTGGCTCGTACGGGCCGCAAAAAATCTGCTTCATATCGCGTAGTCGCTGCTGAAAAGACTCGTGCGGCAACCGGTAAGTTTGTAGAGGTTCTTGGTCACTATAACCCGCATTCTAAAGAGCTGGTTCTTGATAAAGAGCGCATTGCAACTCGCGTAAGCCAGGGAGCACAGCCGTCAAATACTGTATTGCGCCTGATGGTTCGCGAGGGCATGGAGTTGCCGAAGTGGGCTAAGATTGCCGAAAAGCAGCGCGCTCCAAAAAAAGAGCCTGAAGTTAAGGAAGAAGAAACTGCAACTGCCGAAGTTGCTGCAGAAGCCGCTACCGAAGCTCCAGCAGAAGTGCAGAATGACGCTCCAGCCCAGGAAGCTGCTGCCGATGCAGTTGAAGAAGCTACAAAAGAAGACGCCGCGTAGTCATTTAAACGGTCTTAAAAATCCCGCAACTTAAAGCGGGATTTTTGTTTTCCTAAGAACTTTCTCGTACAATACAACGTAAGCGGAAACGATAATACCCCGCGGGCGAGGAGCAGATATGGCTGAACATGATAAGGATTTTATTGAGTACGTAGTAAAAAATATTGTTGACCATCCAGAGGATGTGCAGTTGGAGCGTACAATTGATGATCGAGGAGTACTTTTAACACTGTCGGTAAATCCTGAGGATATGGGGAAGATTATCGGTAAGGCAGGTGGGACTGCAAAAGCAATTCGTACGTTGTTGCGGGTTTTAGGAGCTAAAGATGATGCGCGCTACAACCTCAAGATTGTAGATCCAGAAGGCTCAGATCGTGCCCAAGCAGTCGATCGAAGTGAGTCAGCAAGCGAGGAAGTTGCAGAGGATGAGCCGGAGCAAACTGAAAGTGATGATGCGGAGGCTGCACCTGCTGAAGATGATGACGTTGAGGCTATAAAGAAAAAAGCTCGCGAAGGTCTTGATGACCTCGATATGGATATATAAAAAAGACCCTAACTTTCGCTAGGGCTGGGTGTTTTTGGCACCGGGCAGGCGGTTCGGATGAGGCGTTTGGACATTGGGTGGCGCTGCATCCAGACTGCTATGTAGAAATCGACCAGATCTTGCGGCCATTCGAAGAGTGCCTGCATCCAGGCGCACCCAAATCTGTGGTTAATCTCAATGGGCTTGGGGATTCCGATGTCATCAATAGATGATCCGCAACTTGGACAGATCCACACTCGCCTGGTTGGAAAGAAACTAACAGTGGCTCGGTAGCACTCATGTGCGAAGAAATTATCTAGCTCAGTGAGTTGGAATGCATATGCTGCTCGAATATCTGGTGAGGTGCGGTCTATCATGGAGCGCCTTTCAGCATGGACAGAACTGCTGTATTATGCTAAAATTTTACAGATTTGTCAATAAATGACAACATTACGTATTTAGCTATGAAAATCGACATAATTACATTATTTCCAGAAATTTTTAGCCAAGTGCTCGACCACTCAATGCTCCATAAAGCTCGAGAGGTTGGCGCGGTGGAGTTTCGCGCAATTAATTTGCGCGAGTTTGGCATAGGCCCACGTCAGCAAGTTGATGATACACCGTACGGCGGAGGAGCTGGCATGCTTTTAAAGCCGGAGCCCATGTTTGAGGCTGTAGAATTTTGCAAAGAAACTAACCCCGGTGCCAAAGTGGCGATGATGACCCCACGTGGCAAGCAATTTCGTCAGCTCGATGCCAAGCGCCTTGCAAAAGAGCAGGGTCTGATTATCCTCTGCGGTCACTACGAAGGCTTTGATGAGCGTATCCTCTCAATTGTTGATGAAGAGATTTCGATGGGGGATTTTGTACTAACCGGGGGTGAAATTCCGGCGATGGCGGTTGCCGACAGTATTGTTCGGTTGTTGCCTGGTGTGCTCGGTGATCAGCGCTCGCACGAGGAAGAAAGTTTTTCCCAAGGACTTTTGGAGCATGCGCATTACACACGTCCGCAGGAGTTCCGCGGGATGAAAGTACCAGAAGAATTATTGGGCGGTAATCACGCAAAAATTCATGAATGGCGCCGGCAAGATGCCATTAAAAAGACCTCAGAAAATCGACCAGACCTAACGGACTTGTAAGTGGCCACCGAGTTTTACGTACTGCCACCAAAAAAAATTGCGCAAGAGCCGCCAAAGACGCGTGGGGCCTCTCGTTTGCTTGTATTGCAGCGCAACACACACAAACTAGAGGATAGGCGCTATGCGGATGTAATCGACTATCTCGAGCCAGGGGATGTGTTGGTGTTAAATGATACAAAGGTAATGCCGGCGCGCTTGATTGCAAAATTTGCAGATGGTCGTGAGCGTGAGCTAATGCTAACCGAAAAACATGCTCGTACATTGTTGGAAAATCAGGCTCAGGTTGTGCACCGTGGTAAATTGCGAGTCAGTGATGAACTCTATGTTGGTAAGGAAAAACTTCGAGTAGTCGATGTATTAGATGGTGGCCAGGCGATTATTGAGGCTGATCGCAGTGTTGTGGAGGTCGCCGATGAGTATGGTGCGACGCCACTTCCGCCGTATATTCGGCGTAAAGCAAATCAGGACGATGCCGAGCGTTACCAGACTGTATTTGCGCATGAGACGGGCTCTGTGGCGGCCCCAACGGCATCGCTCAATATGACCGATGAACTGTTGCGGGCGATTAAAGAGAAGGGCGTTGAGGTTGTGTATCTTACGCTCCATGTGGGGAGGGGTACATTTTTACCAATCCGGGCCGAAAAAGTAAATGATCATAAAATGCACGAAGAGTACTTTGAGCTTCCTGCTGAAACTTTAGAGAAAATTCGTAGAGCGAAGCAAGGAGGCGGTCGAGTAGTTGCGCTTGGTACAACGGCAACTCGTGCGCTAGAGTACGCCGCCGAAGATATTCTCCAAAGCTCAATTCAAGAACTGAATGGCGAGGCGGATATTTTTATTCATCCCGGGTACACATTTCGCATTGTTGACGCACTGCTAACAAACTTCCATGCGCCAGAATCGACCGTTATTCAACTCGCAGCTGCGTTTGCAGGCGAAGATTTTCTTAAAGAATCTTATCAGCATGCTCTAGAGGATGGCTACAAGTTTTTGTCGTACGGCGATTCGATGCTTGTGCTTTAGCGCCACCAGAAATGCTGGGTATTAAAGACGCGAGCGCCATTTGCAGAAATTATGGTTGCGGTATTGAAGCCGTTAAACTTTGGATCCAGAATTGCTGCTTTATGTCCGGGCGAAGCCATATAGGCATCAAACATTTGTTTTGCGGCTTCATCGGCGGATACTTGCATGGCTACACCTGTACCGACGTTTTCCCCTCCACGACTATAGTTGGGGCCACAGGCCGCGTCAATTACGTCTAATACTTTGCTGTGGTAGATGATAGGTAATGACTTATTCTCTTTAGCGGCTACATTATTGTTGTAATTCGTTGCCATCGTGCTTGACCAATTTGAAGCACTGATACCGAGGCACGGTATAATGACGTAGACCGGAAGACCATTTTTTACGCGCGCGGTCTCTACTTTCTCGCGCAGCACGTCGTTATATCGGTTTAACCAGGCTATCTTAGGGTCGGGCGGCGCTGAGCCAGCCTGGGCGGTACCTACAACTGCACGCTGAATTGCAGGAAGATTCATAGTTGTGGGTGTATTGGTCTTTACCTTAATCTCGGGAGCGTTTTTACGTTGAGTCGGTTGGGTGTTCTTAGCGCAGGCCGATTGTAGTATGCCAACAGCTTTAAGGTAGCTGGTGTTTTCGCTTGTTACGTTATTGAGGTTGATGCCTACGATTGCGCCCGTTTTAGGGTCAATGTAGCGGATAAGTTTTGTCTCAACTTGAACCTGATCTTCTGACGGTGCAGGAAGCTCAACTAAACCAGAGCCGCTAATATCGCTTAATACTTGGGTAACTTCGGTTTTTGTGAGCTTTCTCGTTGCGCCTTGATCTTGGTTTTCACCGAAACAAAAAAGCTCACCAGTCTGCGTAAGCTGAATAGTTTTAGGACCTTGCACGAGTTTAGACGATGAACCTTCTTTTACGGCAATAGCTGCTGCATTACCTTCTTCATACTGGATGAGTGGTAGCTGGGCTTTTGTCGCAGCACCTTCAGATGAGGCTTGCGAATAGGCAACAACAAACCCACCGGCAATAAACAGTGCTAAACCAGCAACTGCGTGCCAGGGTTTGAATTTAAATTTAGTGTTTACTTTATTTGATCGAGCAACATTACTCTTTTTTGGTGTGGATTTTTTTGCCTGGGGCATATGTATACCTATTAATTACTAGTTGCGGCAATTATACCATAAGAGTTTTAGTTAAAGAAAAGGGCCCTCGTAATTGAGGGCCAAATGACTAGCCGAGCGTTGTCGCTTCACCTCGAACTGTGGCGAGCCCTCGACGTTCGAGCCAGCGAATTACCATCCAGCCTAGATCATGTTCGTCCTGCTTGTGGTTGAAGTTTGGCGAAGTCGCATTGCCATGGTGATTGTTGTGTAATCCTTCGCCCATGGTCAGCCAGGCCAACCATGGCTGGTTCGAGCTGAACTCCTCGGTTTCGTAGTTGCGATACCCGAATATGTGGTAGAAGTGCCACAACAGATGTGATGCGCCGCCTTGCCGCTTGGCTATGGAGTGCTCGTAGAAGGCATGCGAGCTGTTTACAGATGCCGACAGGCCGATGTAGGTTGGCCAGTGTACGAGCGAGACGATGAGCCCATTTGCGGGACCAAGAAGCACCATTGCTGTTCCGACGCCGAAGATCAGACCCCGACCGCCCGAGAGCATCTTGATGTGTTCGTAGGGGGTTGGATCGAGGAGCTTGCGTCGTCGCACTACATCCTCAGTTTTGGCGGCGCGCTTGTACTCACCGACATTGTTGAACTGCACAGTTGCGAGTCCGTCCATGACGGGAGAATGCGGATCGCCAAGCTCGTCGGAATGAGCATGATGCTGTTGATGCACGGCTGCCCATTCATTGGGATCCATGCCGGTGGCGCAGCGAATCACGAGGTCGAAGAACTTCACGACTCGTGGATCGAACTCCACGGCCTTGTGCGCCAGCGAACGGTGGAGCCACGCCGTGGTTGCGATGTTTGCCACTTGGGTGACTCCGAGACCAACACCCACTGCGACTGCAGGATGGGTACGATTGCGTAGAGCCTTTCTTGCCAGGGTGCGAAGCTTCATGGTTCCTCCAAGGTAGAAGCCAACCCGGCCATTATGCCAGATAAGTAATTATCGTGCCAGATTAGGGAGTCGGCTTGTCTTCGAGTCCGGCTGCAATTAGCTTGGCATCAATTTTTTGTGCATGACGATACATGAGAAAAACACCAATGTTGAGTGAGAGGGCGAGAGCTAGAGATCCAACTACGAGTTCTGTGCTACCGGTGAAGAGTCCAAAATCGTAGAGTCCGTGCAGCAGCATAGAACCAACAAAGGCAAACATGACGGGCGTTAGCCCACCGATGTGGAGCTTGTAGCGTGCGAGAGCGTACCCAAACCACATAGAAAAACCAGCGTGCAGAAACGGTGTAATAATTACGCGCATTAGCCCCACGCCAGCCCCAGACATGAGGGTGTAGATAATAGATTCCGCGAGACCAAACACAATGCCAGTAATACCAAAGTACAAAATGCCGTCGGTTAGCTCATTAAAGTAAGGCTTCTTATAAATGTAGAGAGCGAGTGGCAGGGCTTTGGCTGTTTCTTCCACAACACCAATCAGCATAGCTGCGAGAAATAAGTAGGTAATATCGATTGCCCCGGCTTGAAGGGCGTCTCGATTGAGGTCGGCGACTTCTTCCAGTCCTGGGAGGGTTTTTAGTATGAGGGTGAGGGCGACGGTAATTATGAGTGCCACGAGTCCGAAGCCGATCGCTGCCCGAATACCTTTTTTTGGCTCCTTCTGACCATGGTCGTTATGCACGACGTAATAGATAAAGAAACTCGCCAGGGCGATTTGCAGACCAATAACAAAAAGAAGCGAAAGCATTATTCTTATCTTGCGGGCGTGCTCTTTAGGTGTCAAGCAAACTGTGGCATACTCTAGCTATGAAAGCGTCAAGCTCAATCACTACGCCTAAGCAATACATCGAGTCGTTGCTGGAAGATCGCCGCGAAATTATTCAGGCAGTGTATGGCATGGTACGGAAAGCAGCGCCTGAGCTCAAGCCGCACATGGTGTACGGAATGATAGGTTTCGGTTCATATCACTATACATACGCCAGCGGCAGGCAGGGTGAAGCGCCGTTGGTAGCGCTGGCGAGTCAGAAAAACTATGTTTCGCTCTATATTTCTTGTGCTACCACTGAGGGGTATCTCGCGGAAGTTCACAAAGATCGACTCGGTAAAGTAAGTGTTGGTAAAAGCTGTATTCGCTTTAAAAAGCTCGAGGATTTAAATCTTGCAGTTGCAGCTGAGCTGGTTGCAGAATCGGCCAGGCTCTATAAAGCTGGAAAACTATTTCCCGACGGCTCTGTGGTGAGCTAAATCCTTATGCTTGAGAAATGATTGTCCTTACGGTACACTAACCGGCGTCCTAACCTCGAATAGGAAGAAGTACCTCAAATGGCACACAATATTTCTAGCCAGAGCCAGGATGAGCTGATCGGCTACGATCAGCTGGACGCATTCAAGCGCCAGGCTACCAGGGCCGGGCTGGATACAGCGCGAGTCTTGGAGGGTACGGGTGTGCAAGAGCTCACTTGGACCCGTGGTGAAAGCTGTTATGTATTGGATCATCACGGCAACTTCTACTCGGGTCATGTTATCGAAGGTCTCGGCACCAAGAATCGGGTGATTGAGCAGCTTATCGAACCCGCACGAATGATGTCAGGAGCCGTTCTGTCGAGAGCTGCCTACAGTCACATTGCTCGTGACACAATCGCCATGATTGTGAACGATCTCATCACGCTGGGTGTTCCTCCGATGGTAATTGGTATGCATCTGGCAGTGGGTGATTCCGCCTGGTTCGACGATGAAGCTGCGTCCGATAGCCTGGTTGCGGGCTGGCAGTCGGGGTGTCACGACTCCGGCGCTGTCTGGGGCTTTGGCGAGACGCCGACGCTACGCGAAATTGTCGAGCCTGGCACCGTTGAGTTGTCTGGCTGTGTCACTGGCTTCTTGCATGATCGTGGCATGTTGGTGAACCCAGCCAACATTCAGGCTGGCGATGTGATCATCGGTTTGGGATCGAGCGGCATTCACGCCAATGGCCTCACCAAGGCACGCGAGATCGCTAATGCCACAGGCTTTCAGCTTGCGATGCCGGGCACGACAAAGCCGTTTGGGGATGCGCTAACGGCACCGACGGTGAACTATGTCCCATTTCTGCGGGCATGCCAGCAGATCGGTCTGCACTGGAGCTACGGCGTAAACGTCACCGGACACGGCTGGCGCAAGATCATGCGCTATGCAGGCGCTGACTTCACGTACGTCATCCAGCAAGTCCCCGACCCTCAGCCGGTGTTCAAGCACATCGCTCGCCATGGGGCGATCGATGTGCGCGAGATGTATGCCACCTACAACATGGGGATCGGCTTCATCGTGATCGTGCGGCCTGAGGCGATCAACTCGACTCTGGAAGTGGCACGGGAATGTGGCATGGATGCCATGCTCCTCGGTCCCGTGCAGGAAGGGCCGCGTCGCGTCGTCATTGAGCCCCTGGGCATTGAGTACGAGGCAGAAGAACTGAAGGTCCGCTAGTCGGGCCTGCCGCTGAGATTATCTCGGCGGCATTTTTATTTACTTTTTCCAAAACTCGGCGCATATTTAGCCTAAGCGTTTCGCAAAACCACACAAAGGCAAAATGCTCGTTCCTTACAAGACCAAAGGGGGTGAGTTATGCGTGCGCAGCCTCGGCCCTGTGCCGATACTACTGTCGTCATCTTCATGGGAACGTTTTGCCCGCAGCTTGCCGCACCAGCTTACACGAAGCTGGCCAGCTTGTTCCGGGCTCGCGGGTATAAGGTAGTCGTGCTCGCCATTCCTAAGTTTGGCTTGGGGCGCATCGATGAAGCCTCTGATGAACTGGCCCGTAAGGTGTTTGCCCTGGGCGCAACTCAGCACTTCATCTTGGTGGGGCACAGTCAAGGCTCGCTGATTGCGCTGCACTTGGCCCGGTACTACCCGGAGCGGGTGCGAGCGGTGTTCTGCTTTGGGGCACCGTTCCATGGCACACGTTTGGCGAACCTTGGCCGGCTCGTGTGGCTGCCTGCCATTCGCACCATGGCTGCACATTCGCGTTTCTTGCATGAGTTGCGCGAAGATCAGACCTATACGGCCGCGAATGTGCACTCGCTGTTCTCGGTGCTCGACGAGCTGGTGGTGCCATGGTTTGCATCTACCGTGGCGGGTGCGCACAATGTTGTGATGGCGCCGGCTTGGATGCATGGCTTGCTCATTCGGGCGGGTCTCACGCGCTCCCACGGCATCGAACTGGTTGATGGAGTTGCCGATCACCTTGGCGTGATTTGGCACTCGACGTTTCGTACATACATCGAGCACGAGCTCGACCGGCTAGAAGGGGGGTATTTGGAGCTGGTGGCCTAACTTCACATATGGAGAGGGATGGTCACACCGGTCGCCGGCTCATGACCCCACACAGTGGTGTGTGGGGTCATTATCTTTTGTATGCGGGCTAGAAATTTACTCGAGAATAAGCTATAATTCGGCGGTACTTTGAAAGTAAAAATTTATGGGATGTGGCCAAGTTGGTAAGGCGCCTGTTTCTGGCACAGGAGATCATAGGTTCGAGTCCTATCATCCCAGCCATGCAAAGTAATTCAGCGAATTTTTTTGCATGGCTTAGAAAAAAGACGAGAACCATACTCGCGAATGCGAGAGGTTCGGCGGAGCAAGAATACGCACAGAAGCATAGCTTCGAGCATGGTCGTAGCGGAGAAGGCGGTATGCAGCTGTCCTATCATTCCAGCCATTTTGATTTATCTCCGTAATTGCGGGTTCTCTTATCTGTTAAGGTTGGGTTCTAACGTTCAGATACTCTACTTTCAGGTCTTGGTAATTATCTTTAATGATTTGCATCCATGGATAAGTGTCGATCTTGAGCTTCCCATCAATAATCACGGGGTTCTGACCAATATCGGCCAAGTCATTTTACTTATGCTTAAGAGTCAAGCGACTCTTTTGTTATTATGTAGTTATGAAAGAGCGGACATCACATATACTCGTATACGGCGTTGAATTAGCAACAGCATATACGCGCGCAGACAAAGAAGTAGCGGGTCTTCTCATAGTAAATGGGGGCGCGAACATACCCATCGCGCAGAGTCCCTATCCGGAATGGCAGGGAGTATTAGGTGAGAAGGGCATTTCAAGCTTATCTTTTGATTTCCGGGGAGTTGGAGATAGCGGTGTAGCCCTCTTTGACACAAGCTTATTAACGCGGCGAGAAGATGTGCGTGCAGCCCTAGATTTATTCAAAACTCAATCGAGCAAAATACCCATGTATGTTATGGGAGTTAGTATGGGGGCTCCACTCGCTATTGAGCTTGCTTTAAGTGAAAAACTAGCAGGTCTCATCCTGACGTCACCAGCGGCATATTCGGCAGAGGCCCGTGAGAAGAACTTTGGCGAAGCTTTCTCGCAAGCTATACGAAAGCCAAGAAGCTGGGAGGGATCTCCTGAATTTGAGAATCTAAAAGCTTATAACGGAAAAATGCTCCTGGCCTATGGCGTAGATGATGACATTGTGCCACAAGAGATACTCCGCGAATATGATGAGATTGTTGGCCAGAAGCGTGGGAATGTACTGCGACTACACGCAGGGCATAGATTCATGAGGGAAGGTGATCAGGCAAGCAGTGATGCACGTACTATCTTTACAAACGCAGTAGTTGAGTTGTTTACTGACAAATAGTGAGTTACATAGTGGGGTAGCAACAATTGAGGTTCTAACCTCACACATCCAGCCGAGTCATAAAAAGTAACTCAAGAGGGTTATTTTTTATGATTTATGAATAAACGCTTTTGAGCAAAATCGTACAGGGTGTTAAAATATCGGTGTTATAAGTCCAGAGTTCGGAATAAGCCTTTAGTCTAAGGAGCAATTATTTACTGGCATACGAAAGCATAGGGCTCCGAATTAACTAAACAAGGGTCATAACTATGTCAAAAATGCCAAAAGATGAACAGCAAGATTGGTATGAGCGCACGCATAAGCACTGGCGCTCCTGGGGTTCTTGGTTCAGCTGGGGTTCACCGGTAGGATTGGGGTTATTCCTGCTTGCCGTTGCCGGCGCGATCTGGATATTGTTCCAGATCTAAAAATTTATTAAAAAAGAGTGGTTAGTTGCCACTCTTTTTTAGTTTGTAAAAGCTAGCTATTGTGTGGATTTTTTAATATGGAGACTGTTACGAATGCGCTAGGAATTATGATCAGTAGTGCGGCCAGTATAACTAGCAGTCCATAATCATCACCAGTCTCAGCTAGTGTTGCACTCGTGTTTATTGTCGCAGCAGCTAGTGTTGCACCGGTAATTCGGCCATCATCCCAATCAGAATATTCATCTGGCCCGCCATAGAGTGCACGCATTTCGATCGTGTAATCGGTACTAGGATTTAAGCCTGACAATGTGTAGTCCATGTCGTTGCTCGTTAAGCCTGTGAGGTAGGTCCACATGCCCCCAGCTGTAGGGCGATAGCGCAGTTGCACATCGGAGACCGGCCCGGCATTAATGAGTGCCACGAACTGATAGCCGTAGTTAAGTGATGTAGTGGTAGCTGTAGGAACATTGGCCTGCACGGCACCAAACAGAGAAAACTGGGGGAGTCCGGTAGAATTTTCCCAGAGGTAGTCAAAATTCCAGGTATCGAGTGGGTCATTGGTGTTGTTATTAATAAAGTAGTTTGGCGTAGCATTACCAGTATTTACCACTGTGCAGCTGGCAGCTCCGCCATTCGCACAGTCGGAAGTCCCGGCAGCAAATTCATCGAAAAAGTTATTGGTGCTGGTAGCATTACCAATACCGAAAAGTCCACCAGAATTTGAGGCGTTGGCGCTCATGTCTGACGCTGCAAAGCTATTTTCTACCGTACCAGCAAAGAATCCAGCAATAAGACCTCCGTAGTACGAACCGATGCCGTTCATTGTCGCCGCAGCGTAGGAGCGGGATATGGTGGGTGCGCCGCTGTTGATGGAGCCGACAAGGCCTCCGGCGTATGAGGCGCCACCATTTATAGTGGCAGTTGAGAAGCTATCCGAAACAGTAATAGCACCCGTACCATAGCCTAGAATTCCACCTCCGTAGGATCCTGTTAGGGTGACGGTGCCTTTGAAATATGTGCGGGAAATGGCAACCGAGCTACTTGATGCAGCACCGATAATGCCACCTACGTTGCCAGATCCTGAGACAGTATTTGTAGATTCAGCACGGATATTTCGAATAATACCGTCGGTGGCTTGTCCAACGAGTGTGCCTATATTGCCACTACCTACTATTGAGTTGTCGACGAGCTTGATATTCTCTAGCGTGGCCCCGTTGGTTTCACCAAACACGCCCAGCAGGTTACCGATCGGATTATTAATAGAAACGTGAGAGATTGTTTGCAGATTTCCGTCTAAGCTGCCTGTAAACGGCGTGCTGTTATTGCCGATGGGAGTATAGCTGACGCCGGTGCAATCGATGTCGTCGAGCAGCTCATAGTTGGCGGTAAGATTGTTAGTAATTTCTTGGAGTTGAGTACAGGTATAAATTTCGTACGGGTCGGAAGGACTGCCGCTACCTGTACCGCTAAATGCCTGAGCACTTGGTGCTAGGGCAATACTTGCACCAAAAAGAATCGCTACTGTGGCGATGCTTTTGTATATGTGTTCGCGCTTTACTCCGGTTGCCAAAATTATGGCCTCATTATTACACTTATGTTTAATCTTAAGATATGTATTCGTGAAAAGCAATAATGTTGTAATAGCTACAATGGCATAAGATACGCAAATGTAGTGGTATACTGCTAATAATTGAAGGGCAGGATTGTGAAGAAAATTGGACTTATTCTTGGTGTGGCGTTAGTAGGTGTTTTAGTTGCGGTGACGTATCATCTGTTTGAAAACGCGGTTCATGGAGCAATAAGCCTGGTTTGGTATGACTGGTTTAATACTTCAGAAAATCGCATATTCGTTTTACCGCTCGCCATCGGAATCTCAGTACTATTTTTCGGACTCCAGCATTATTTAGATGCAAAATCTGAGAACCATCAGGAGCATGGGCTGGGCGAAATGCCGGCACCAAACTTGGTGAATTTTGCTAAAGTGCTGCTAATTGGTTTTTTCTCGCTCCTCGCTGGAGCTAGCTTGGGCCCCGAAGCAATCCTCGTTCCGGCCTGTATGATTTTGGGCGGTATGGTTGGCCAGGGATTAGTGGGCGGCGATGAAAAGAGCGAACCGCTCGTGAAATTGTTCTCAGCAGCCGGCATTATGGCGCTATTTACGGCATTTTTTAACTCGGCATTTGTTGGCGTGCTGTCGCTGCTTTTGGTGATGCGTCAGGCCAAGGTAAAATTTCAGCCTATACTTTTGGTTGTCGCGCTGATTTCTTCAATTGCTTCATATATTACATTGCAGCTTATTGAGGCGAAGCCGTATGCGCCATTGCCCGAATATACTTGGTCACTTACTCTGAATACCGTCTTTATTTCTGTGCTTTTGCTGGGGGTCGGATACGTGCTCGTGGTGGCTATGGATAAAGTTGTACGACTATTTCAGGGTGTGCGCGAATATAGTGCTTTTTCTGTCTGGTGGGTGCGAGGATTGCTCGCCGGGGGTGTCTTGGGAGCCATATATTTAGTAGGCGGTCCACTTGTGGAATTTACAGGCAACCTCTCGATACAGCCACTTTTTGCCGACGCAGCTTCAATCGGTTTAGGCGGGTTGCTACTTATTCTGATTGCAAAAATTGCCGCAATCGGTTGGTCTAAAGCGATTGGGTACCGTGGCGGCATGATATTCCCAACCATCTTCTTGGCTGCAGTGGTAGTGGCAATTATGCAGGTATTTGTAAAAGACTATAATCTTATTTACGGGATGATCGCAGTGATAGTTGGGGCACTGGCAGCCAACAAGAAAAACCATACATTGGTTTAGAAGATATTCACTAGTCCGGATATCGTCAGGTAGACACCACTTACCAAAAACACCCAGCGCAATACTTTGAGCCAATCATAACTCGCAACTTTATCGGAAGACTTTTGTAACCTAGTAAAGGTTGCTGGAGCGTAGCGCTTGAGGCTTGCAATGCCAACAAATGGGAGCAGTGAGATCGCTAGAAACCATATGAGAGCCACAGCCTGAAAAGCTCCGCGAATAACGAAAGATTTTATAAAGCCAACTCCTAACAAAATTGCGGCGATGCTACTGAGGCTGGTACCCATCTTGATAAGGCCAAACCAAAACAGCGTCTTGCTTTCAAAAAGCTTGTCGCTCGTTTCTTTGTGGTTGTCCTCGGATAATTTTGTAGGCTGCTTGCCGGTCTTTAATCTTAGCCCAGCTCCAAATAATAATAGTCCCGCTAATATAGATATGGTGGGAATACTGCCGATTACTTGACGGGCGGTGGGAATCTGAAAATGCTGACCTGCATCAGTGAGTAAAATGGCGAGTGCGACGTAGAGAACAAGCGGAATGCTGATACCAGCCATGAATGCTATGGTGTGGACGAATGGTCTTTTTGATCGCGTCAAAATTGCCACTTCTGTGAGAAAAAGCGTAGGACTAAACGACACGATGATGCCATACAGCAATAGGCTGACGACGGCAAAAATAAAAAGTTCAACTGGACCCATACAGCTAGTATATAGAAATACTGTTGGAAGTCAGAACTAAGGGTAGTAGATTTTAGCGCACTGTAATCCTCACAGCCTATCTTCAGCGCATGTAGGGGTATAATTTTTACATGAATGTATTAGATATCGGTATTATCCTCTTGGCTATCTGGATGGCTATGCGCTGGTCTAAGATTGGGCTGGTGCAAGGCTTCTTCTCTTTGGGTGGGTTTTTGGTCGGTTTAATTGCAGGTGCATTGTTGAGTCCATATGTTGCGCGTTTTGCTGAGCTAGAAAGCGTGCGTCTGTACGTAACAATCGCATTGATGGTGATTGGCGGGCTGGCATTAGGAATGGCAGGAGAGCAAGTTGGTATGCGGCTCTCGAGCCGTCTAGAGCGCGGTAAACTTCGCAAGTTAGACGCAGTGTTGGGGGCAATGTTTAGTGTTGTGTTGGCAACACTATATGTCTGGATCGCGGCGGCGGTTTTAAGTGGTAGTCCGTTTGTAATGTTGAATCAGGCGTTTCAAGAGTCGCGAGTTGTGCAGGCTATCAACAAGACGTATCCAGCGCCGCCAGCAAGCTTGGCGCGCATTGGTAGTACGCTTGGTGCATTTCAGTTCCCGCAAGTATTTATTGGGCCAGAGCCAGAGACGGTTACGCCAGTTGCGCCACCAGATTCAGCTTTATTGCAGCAAGCAGTGGCGGCTGCAGGAAAATCTACCGTGCGTGTAGAAGCCTTGGGCTGTGGTGCGGTTTCACGCGGTTCGGGGTTTGTAGCTCGGCAAAATTTAGTAGTTACAAACGCTCACGTAGTAGCGGGTTCGGAGAGTGTTTCTATTACGGATGTAGGTGGGAAAAAGCGAGCCAGCTTGGTGTATTACGATCCTGATTTAGATTTGGCTATTTTGCGTGTTCAAGCGTTAGCTGGCGAACCCCTTGTCATAGCTGATTCCGTTTTTGTCCGCGGTACGGCTGGCGCAGTTTTGGGTTATCCGGGTGGTGGTGATTTTGAGGCAACTGGAGCGGCAATTTTACGAACAATGAATGCGCGTGGACTTAATATCTATGGTACGAGAGCAACAAATCGACAAATTTACGAATTGCAAACTCGCATTGTTTCAGGAAATTCTGGAGGTCCGATTGTAACACCCGAGGGTCGAGTCTTAGGGGTTGTATTTGCGCGCTCTCAGACGCAAAGAGCAATTGGCTATGCCCTTACATCTACGTCTGTTTTACCTGGAATCAACGTCGCATCAACACGGCAGCAATCAGTTTCTTCAGGACAGTGTACAGAATAAGTTACGGTGCTATAGATATTTACTAAATATGTTTGTTATGGCATAATATACAGGTTTTGCACCTTCTAAATGCTCGTGAAAGGACATGCATAGCATGACTGTAACTGCTAGGCAGCTTGAGCTAGAAGCCATCCTTCGCAACTATGAACCAGAAGAAGTCTACCGACTGCAAGCAAGCCTCTCTGGAAGGCATGCTAAAAAGAGCCTGTTTCGAACCATGGCGTTTAATCCTCGCCAGCCTTTTCATCGTCCAGAAAATGTTGTTTTTGCACCTGTTCAGCCCACCTGGGCCAACGAAGCAATTGTGCCATTTGGGCCGGCGGTACATCCTGGCTTTAAGGTGATTCTTGAAGC
>CAYVVS010000010.1:0-23634 GCA_964454845.1 uncultured Candidatus Saccharibacteria bacterium | reverse complement strand
AACCCGCTCTGGCGTGGTGGTGGTACTATTTTTGGGCCAACTGGCGAGCAAAACTATTCTGTAGAAATGCCAAAGAAAGCAATTCGTGCAAGCATTGCACACGCTCTTTCGGCAAAAGCTAAGCAAGTATCGACTATCGAAGCTTTTGAAGTAGCAAGCGGCAAAACTAAAGATGCGCAAGCCTTCATCGCAAAACTCGGTTTTACCGGAAGTATTTTGGTGGTAGTTGCCGCGGTCGATCAAAAGACTGTTCGCTCAGTTGCTAATCTTACTCAGGTGCAGTACCGACTAGTGAGCCAATTGACAGCTTTTGATATTATGAATGCCGACAATATTCTCGTTGATAAGCCCGGCCTCGAAGCAATTTCCACTTGGCTAGGAGGCCAGAAGTGAGTCTTGTAATCGTACCGAAAATTACTGAAAAAACCCTCATGCAGGCTGCCAAGGGTGTATATACTTTTACTGTTCCAATGAGCACTAATAAAATCGAAGTTGCTCGTGCGGTAAAAGATCAGTTTAAAGTCGATCCTACTGATGTGCGTATCTCGATTGCAAAAGGCAAAGAGAAGCGTTTCCGGCAGGTAAAGGGTCGCCGTGTAGATGTGAAGAAGGCTTATGTTCAGGTTGCTGCAGGCCAGAAGATTGCGGCCTTTGATCTTGGTCAGGAAGAACCAGCTAAGGAAGACAAGAAAGCCAAGAAAGCTGCTGAAAAGGCTAAGAAAGAGGAGAAGAAGTAATGGCAATTCGCGTACTCAAGCGTAATACTTCTGCTCGTCGTGGCATGAGCGTTGATCGTTTTGATGAAATCACCAAGACCAAGCCGGAAAAATCTCTTATCCTCAAGCGCAAGCAAAAGGCTGGTCGTAATAATCAGGGTAAGATTACTGTTCGCCACCGTGGTGGTGGCGCTAAGCGGGCCATCCGTATTGTTGACTTCCGTCAGGCTGGTATGAAGAGCGCAACTATTGTTGCTATCGAATATGATCCAGGTCGATCGGCAAACATCGCACTTATTCGTGACGAAAAAGGCCGTAAGGCTTACATCCTTGCTGGTTCTGGCATGCAGGTAGGCGCTACCATTGTAGCTGCCGCCGAAGGTGAAATTCGCGAACACAATCGCTTGCCGTTGTCTGAAATCCCAGTGGGTAGCGTAGTATATAATATCGAACTCACTCCAGGTAAAGGCGGACAGCTCGTTCGTTCTGCTGGTACTAAGGCTCAGCTTGCTGCTAAAGAAGGCGAAATGGCTACCATTAAGCTCCCATCTGGCGAAATGCGTATGGTCCGAGCTGAATGTTATGCGACAATCGGCGGTGTTGGTAACGAAAGCCATAGTCTCATTAAGGTTGGTTCTGCTGGCCGTAAGCGCCGCATGGGCATTCGCCCAACCGTACGCGGTAAGGCTATGAACCCGAACGATCACCGACACGGTGGTGGTGAAGGTGGCACTTCAATCGGTCTGAAGCGTCCTGTTACACCATGGGGTAAGCCTGCACTTGGTGCCAAGACTCGTCGTCGCAAGGCAACTGATAAGTACATAATCCGCCATAGGAAAGGAAAATAAATGAGCCGTTCACTGAAAAAAGGCCCATACGTAGACGCCAAACTTCTCAAAAAAGTGCTTGCACTTGGTCCGAGTGACAAAACCGTCATCAAGACTTGGGCACGTGCTAGCTCAATTTCTCCTGAAATGGTTGGCAAGACGATTGCCGTGCATAATGGCAAGACTCACGTTCCGGTATTTGTGACCGAAAACATGGTTGGGCATAAGCTTGGTGAATTTTCCCCAACTCGTAAGTTTAAAGGGCACGGCGGTAAGCTGGCGAAACAGCAAGGTTAAACTATGAAAACTCACGCTTCTATCAAATATCTCAAGATCTCATCACGCAAGCTGCGGTTGTCGGCTGATTTAGTGCGCGGTTTGCAAGTTGCTCAGGCTGAGCAGGTACTTGCAGCTACGCCAAAAAAGGGCTCAGTCATGGTAGCTGAAGCATTGAAGAGTGCCGTTGCAAATGCCGAAAATAATCACAATGCTCGTAAGAGTAATCTTCGAATAGCCGAGATTAAAGTTGATGAAGGTCCAACATTGAAGCGTTTTCGTCCACGATCGCGCGGTATGGCTGCACCAATCTTGCACCGTATGTCGCATCTTACGGTTGTTGTGAGCGACGAAGCAGTTGCGGAGAAAAAGCGTTCAGTAAAAAAGGTGGAAAAAACACCTAAGAAGCAGCTGGCTGCAAGTGGGAAGGAAGCGTAAGTTATGGGACAAAAAATTAATCCAATTTCAATGCGATTGCAGGCTGACCGTAATTGGCGCAGTCGCTGGTTTGCTGGCCGTGAATACCGCACGCTCTTAAAGGAAGATCTTAAGATTCGTGAAATTATAGGCAAGATGTTAGGTTTTCGTGCTGCTGTAGCGCGCGTGGAGATTGAGCGCAATACCGGCGAAGTGGTGGTGAGCATTTATACTGCTAAGCCAGGTGTAGTGATTGGTCGTGGTGGCTCTGGAGCAGAGGCTCTCAAGAAAGAACTCACTAAAGTTGTTGAAGGCAAGTTGCGTGTAAATATCGAAGAGATTCGCCAGCCAGATCTTGAAGCTCAATTGGTTGCTAATAATATTGCCAGTGCTCTCGAGCGTCGTATGCCATTCCGTCGTATACTCAAGAATGCTGCGGAAAACTCCATGAAAGCCGGTGCGCTTGGAGCCAAGGTTCAGGTTGGTGGCCGTTTGAACGGGGCCGACATGGCTCGCACTGAAAGTGTTGCGCTGGGTTCTATCCCACTTCATACTATTCGTGCCAACATTAGCTATGCCACTGCAGAAGCCCATACCACTTTTGGCATAATCGGCGTGAAAACCTGGATCTATACGGGAGAGGGTAAGTAATGTTACTTCCGCGTAAGACTAAATTCCGCAAAACCTTTAAGGGTAAAAACCGCGGCGAGGCAACTCGTGGTACGGAGATTTCGTTTGGCCGCTACGGCTTGCGTGCTCTCGAGAATGAGCGTCTGACATCTCGTCAGATCGAAGCTGCTCGTCGGGCTATGACTCGCTATATCAAGCGCGGCGGTAAGGTTTGGATTCGTGTGTTTCCACACACACCAGTTACAAAGAAGCCAAACGAAGTTCGCATGGGTTCTGGTAAAGGTGCAGTTGATCATTACGTTGCCAAAGTTCAGGCCGGTAAAATCGTATTTGAGCTTGATGGAGTTAGTGAAGATGTTGCGAAAGAGGCCATGCGCTTGGCAGGACGTAAGCTTCCAATGAAGACTCGTTTTATTGTGCGTGAAGGAGTTGGAGAATAGTTATGAAGATTCGTGAAATCCGCCTACAATCAGATGCTGAGCTGGCAAAATTTATTACTGATACCCGCCAGAAAATTGCTGAAGGCTATGTAGAAATTAAAACTAAAGATGTTAAGCAAGTGCGAGCAATTCGCAATCTAAAAACCGACTTGGCTCGAGCCCTTACTATTACGAGTGAGCGCGAACTAGCGGAACTGGAGAAGAACAATGGCTAGAAAACTTACAGGTAAAGTAGTTTCAAACAAAATGCAGAACACCGTAGTTGTGGCTGTTGAAGCTTTGAAAACACACCCTATTTATAGGAAGCAGTACAAAACAACTGCTCGTTTTCACGCACATGATGAAACCAACGAGTTGGCTGTTGGCACTATGGTAGAGATCGAAGAAACTCGTCCAATGAGCCGTATGAAGCGCTTTACTGTTGCTAAGGTTCTCAATGGTGACGCAAAGAAGGCTACTAAAAAGGAGTCTGCAAAATGATTCAGCCGCAGACTATGCTTAAGCTTGCCGATAACACTGGCGCCAAAAAGATTATGTGCATCAAGGTACTTGGTGGCTCACGTCGTCGTTATGCAATGGTGGGTGATATTATTGTAGCTTCCGTAAAGCAGGCCACA
This sequence comes from uncultured Candidatus Saccharibacteria bacterium, assembly GCA_964454845.1. Classification (GTDB taxonomy): domain Bacteria; phylum Patescibacteriota; class Saccharimonadia; order CAILAD01. Next base: position 19,711 of record CAYVVS010000010.1, on the reverse strand, counting down.
CCAAATGGTACCGTTAAGAAAAAAGAAGTTGTTCAGGCGGTTGTAGTACGTACTACAAAAATTACGACACGCGCTGATGGTAGTGCTATCCGCTTTGATGAGAATGCTGCAGTAATCATCGACAAACAGCGTCAACCGCGTGGAACTCGTATTTTCGGACCAGTTGCTCGAGAGCTGCGCGATCGCGGATACATGAAAATTGTTTCACTCGCGCCGGAGGTTCTCTAATGTTTAAGATTCGCCTAAAAGATAAAGTAATGATTGTTACTGGTCGCGATAAGGGTAAGACTGGCGAAGTAGTTGCCGTATTGCCTCGCGAGAACAAAGTAGTTATTGCTGGTTTGAATACTGTAAAGCGTCATCAAAAGCCAACTACCCAAAATCCAAGTGGGGGTATTGTGGAGCTGACGAAGCCAATTGAAGCCTCAAAGGTGCAAGTGCTTGATCCTAAGAGTGGCAAGCCAGCTCGTGTGAGCTTTGAGAAGCGTGCTGATGGCTCCAAGGAACGCGTGTTTAATGTGTCTAAGTTTTCTAATAAAAAGAAAGCAACGACAAAGGTCGAGGCTCCGAAGAAAGACGCCGATAAGAAAGAGGTGAAGAAGTGAACCGCCTACAAGAACGCTACAAAACCGAGATGATTAAGTCTCTCACCGATGAACTCGGTGCGAAGAATGCGCATCGCGTACCAAAGCTCACAAAAGTAGTGGTATCGGTTGGTGTTGGTCGTGCAGTTATGGATCAGAAGTACCTCGATAATGCTGTCGCCACACTCACCAAGATTACTGGCCAAAAGCCAATTATCACTAAAGCTCGTCTCTCCATCGCTGGCTTCAAGCTTCGCGAAGGTCAGTCGATTGGTGCAAAAGTTACTTTGCGCGGCGAGCGTATGTATGACTTCTTGGATCGCTTGATTGCCGTGGTTCTCCCACGTCTGCGCGATTTTCATGGTCTTTCTGTGAAAGGCTTTGACCCACAAGGTAATTACTCAATTGGTCTTGCCGAGCAGACTTTGTTCCCGGAGATTGGCTATGAAGACGCTCAGCTCACACACGGTGTTCAGATAACGCTTGTAACAACCGCCGAAAATAAGACCGAAGGCGAAGCCCTGCTCCGTGCAATGGGTATGCCGCTTGAAAGAAAGGAGGCCAAATAATGGCTCGAAAAGCACTTGTGCAGCGCGAATTAAAGCGCGCAAAATTGGCCGACAAATATGCTGCTAAGCGAGCCGAATTAAAGGCCGCTGGCGATCTAGAAGGATTGGCTAAGTTGCCACGTAACTCGAACCCAAATCGACAGCGTAACCGCTGTGAGATTACTGGACGTAGCCGTGGTTACATACGCCGTTTTGGTCTTTCGCGCATCACATTCCGTGAACACGCCTCAAAGGGAGAAATCCCAGGCGTACGAAAGGCTAGTTGGTAGGAAGGAATATTATGATTACAACTGATCCAATCGCAGACATGCTTACCCGCATCCGTAATGCCGCAGCCGCTGGCAAAACGGAAGTTAGTTTGCCGTACTCCAAGATGAAAGAGCAAATTGCAAAAATCTTGGTAGGTGATGGCTACATTGTGGCTCTAAGCTCAGAAGAACAGGGCGGGTTCCGCCAGCTGGTGTTGGATATCGACCAGCAGAAGACAAAAAAACCATTTACCGCATTGATCCGCGTTTCCAAGCCGGGTCGCCGCATGTATGCCAAGCGTGATGAGATTCCACGTATTTTGGGTGGACGAGGCATCGTCATCGTATCTACCTCAGCTGGACTTATGACCGGTTATGAGGCGCGTGCCAAGGGCCTTGGTGGTGAATTAATTTGTAAGGTATGGTAGGTGGAAGATGAGTAGAATTGGACGATCCATTATTACTGTTCCTGCCGGTGTTACTGTAGAAGTACAGGGCGAAGATATCTTGGTAAAGGGACCGAAAGGTGAACTTACTGTAACTTTGCCGGACGGGTTTAGCCTCAAGCAAGAAGACGCTCAGCTTTCTGTTGTGCAAGAAGTTGAAAACCGCGAAACCAATGCTCGTTATGGCCTACTTCGTACCTTGGTCGCTAACGCAGTAACCGGTGTACATACTGGCTTTGAGAAGAAGCTCGAAATGAACGGTGTTGGTTTTAGGGTTGAGAAAAAAGGCGAAGGTTTAGTATTCTCACTTGGTTTTTCACATAAGATCGACTTTGTGCCACAGCCTGGCATTACGCTATCGGTAGAAGGAAATATTATCTCGGTTACAGGAATTGATAAGCAGCTAGTCGGACAAACTGCCGCTCAGATTCGTGCGCTCAAGAAGCCGGAGCCATATAAGGGCAAAGGAATCCGCTATATCGATGAGCGAGTTCGACGTAAGGCTGGTAAAGCAGCGGCGAAGGGAGCTTAAGCTATGAGTACGAAAGAATTAAAAGCCAAACAAGCTAATACGCTACGACGTGCACACCGCACCCGTGCCCGTCTGCACGGTACGGCTGCAAAACCACGTCTCTCTGTTCAGGTCTCATTACATCATGTAGCTGCTCAGTTGATTAACGATGATGAAAACCGCACGATTGTAGGCGTTTCCACGGTTGGTCAGAAGCTCGCTGCAAAGACTATGACAGAGAAAGCTTCATGGGTCGGTGGAGAAATTGCTACTAAGGCCCAGGCTGCCGGAGTTAAGCAAGCTATCTTTGACCGCGGGGCTAAACAATACCACGGTCGTATGGCTGCACTCGCAGACGCAGCTCGCGAGAAAGGACTTAAGATATGAACCCTCAAGTTGCGATGACAGAAAATCAAGGCCCAGAATTAACCGAACGTATGATCTCGCTCGATCGTGTTGCTCGTGTTGTTAAGGGTGGACGTCGCTTCCGTTTCCGCGCTGTTGTAGTAGTTGGCGATGGCCAGGGACAAGTTGGCGTAGGTGTTGGCAAGGGGCGAGACGTAGCTAGTGCCATCCAAAAAGCCACTTCGGTTGCTCGCAAGAATATGATCAATGTCCAGCTCGTTGGTACAACAATTGCTCACGAGGTCATGATCAAGCAGGGCGGTGCACGAGTATTTATGAAGCCTGCACCAGAAGGAACTGGTGTGATCGCCGGTGGCGCCGTTCGGTCTGTTTTGGAAGTAGCTGGTGTGCGTGACGTATTTACAAAATCGCTTGGTAGCACCAATAAAATCAATAACGCCTACGCAACCATTACTGGTCTTTCAATGCTCAAGACCGACGAAGTTCCTTCGGCCAAGAAGAAGCAGGAGGCAAAGGCATGAAATATCATGAACTAGAAGTCGCTGCGAAAACTTCGCGCAAGCGAGTTGGTCGTGGAATTTCTGCCGGTGGCGGAAAGACTGCTGGCCGTGGCACAAAAGGCCAGAAGGCTCGAACTGGTAAGAAAATCAAGCCGGGATTTGAAGGCGGACAGACAAAGCTCTCGATGCGCCTGCCAAAAGCTCGCGGTTTTACGCATGCTCGCAAAGTGAATTATGTAGAGATTAGCCTAGAACAGCTTGTAAGCTTGGGCCAGGAAAAAGTAACCAATGCTGCCCTAAAGAAGGTCGGCTTAATTACGACCGAAGCTCAGTCTGTGAAGATTTTGGGTGGTGGTGAAGTAACTAAGAAGTTGACGGTTGAGCTTCAGGCCGCAACTGCTTCAGCAATCGCCGCAATTGAAAAGGCCGGTGGCACGTTCACGGCGACTGCTGTGGTACGCCCTAAGAACAATCGCAAGAAAGTAAAAGAGCAAAACTAGAGAAAAGGCTTGCGAAACGTATTCGTAAGCCTCTCTGGTGAGGGTAAGATACGGTATACTGGAGGGGTATGAAAAAAGATACACTTAAGTTTTTCTGGAAGAACAAGGAGCTACGCGGACGTCTCCTGGTCGTTCTTGGTATTCTTGTAGTGTACAGTCTGCTCACGCATGTTCCCGCACCAGTGCCGGATGTTGAACGCCTACAAACCTTCTTGCTCTCAGTGTTTAATCAAACGCCAATTCTTGGATTTGCCAACTTATTCACCGGTGGCGCGCTGGCAAACTTTTCTATTATCGCCATGGGGATTGGTCCCTATATTACGGCCTCAATTATTGTGCAGCTAATGCAGCAGGTTATCCCAAGCTGGGAAGCTCTCTCTAAAGAAGGTGAACGCGGTCGGGCAAAATTAAACCAGTACATGCGCGTGTTAACTGTACCGCTTGCTATTATTCAATCATTTACTGTCATTACGCTTGTCCGACAGCTCTCTAATCAGAGCGCGGGAACAGATTTAATAGGTAGCCCAAGCATTGGTCAATGGGCTTTGATGATTTTGTCGCTTACTGCTGGTAGTATGTTCCTCATGTGGCTGGGTGAGTTGATTACCGAAAAAGGCTTTGGTAACGGTATCTCCATGATCATTGCAGCAGGTATTATTGCTTCGCTACCCGGACTTGTTGGCCAGCAGGCAGCCCTTGTACAAGGGGATAGCTCACAGCTGATTAAAGTTTTGATACTGGGTGGAATGTTCCTAGTCACTACCTTTGGCGTGGTAATGGTTAATGAGGCTCAGCGTAACATTCCAATTTCGTATGCTCGTAGGAGCGCCGCCATCGGTAAATATGGCAGTGTTGACACGCATTTGCCGCTCAGGCTCATCACAGCAGGTGTGATCCCGGTGATTTTTGCCCTAACATTTCTCTCGATACCGACGTTTCTAGGCCAGTTGCTTAAAAATGCTAGCACACAGTGGGTGGCAAATTTAGCCCAGAAAATGACGCAGTGGTTTGCTTCAACAAGTACTATCTATCTGGTTTCATACTTTTTGCTCATCTTCGTATTTACCTACATCTACACATCGATTATATTTAAGCCGAAAGATATTGCCGAAAACCTTCAGAAGCAAGGAGGGTTTATACCGGGCATTCGTCCAGGCAACGAAACTTCGAAGTATCTAAAAGGCGTAATTGGCCGCCTTAACCTCACTGGCGCCACTGCTCTTGGTGTAATCGCTATTCTGCCACTTGTTGTTGAGCGGTATCTCAATATGAGCCAGGCGGTGGCGATTGGTGGAACCAGCTTATTTATCTTGGTTTCGGTCGCAATCGAGACAAAAAGACAGGTCGAAAGCCGCGTAACGATGGCGACTTATGAAAAATACTAGGTTTTCTCCTGTAAACCCTTTACATTCGAGTCGAAATCAGGTAAACTAATCAACTGTAGCCCATTAGATATATGACAAGTACAAAGGAAGTAATCGAAGTTGAAGGGACTGTTCTCGAAGCGCTCCCAAATGTGACCTTTAAGGTCGAGCTCGAGAATGGTCATATTGTTCTTGCTCATGTATCGGGTAAGATGCGGATGCATTATATAAAAATTCTTCCTGGAGATAAGGTGACTATTGAAATGACACCATACGATCTCAATAAGGGAAGAATTACGTATCGGCACAGATAAGCGAAATTAAGGAAAGAACAGATACCCGTGAAAGTACGAGCAGGAGTTAAGCAAATGTGCGCCAAGTGCAAAGTAGTACGCCGTAAAGGTGTAGTGCGGGTTATCTGCGAAAATCCTAAACATAAGCAGCGACAGGGATAGAATAGATATGGCACGTATAGCAGGTACAAACATTCCAAATGAGAAGCGTATCGAGATTGCTTTGACGTACGTACAGGGTATTGGTCTGACTTCAAGCCACAAAATATTGGAAAAGACTAAGATTAACCCAGATACACGAGTAAAGGATCTTACTGAAGCTGAGTTAACTGCATTGCGTAACGAAATTGACGCTAGCTACGAAGTGGAAGCTGATCTTGCTCGTAAGGTAATGCTTAATATTAAGCGTCTCAAAGAAATTAAGGCCTACCGTGGCCTGCGCCATAATGCTGGATTGCCAAGTCGCGGTCAGCGCACAAAAACAAATGGACGAACCCGTCGTGGACGTAAGCAGACACAGGGTTCGGGACGTAAGAAGGCAGCGTCTAAGACGTAGCGGTAAGACTAGAGGAAACGGAATATCATGGCACAAGCGAAAGCAAAAACTCGACGTCGTAAGATCAAGCGCAATCTCCCCAAGGGGCAGGTGCACATTCAGTCTACATTCAATAACACCATTATCAGTGTTACCGATGAAGCTGGTAATGTGGTAAGCTGGGCTTCTTCTGGCTCGGCCGGATTTAAGGGCTCCCGTAAGAGCACTCCGTATGCAGCCCAGATTGCTACAGAAAAAGCACTCGAGAAAGCTAAGGACTTTGGCTTGAAGCAAGTATCGGTTATTGTGCAGGGGATTGGCTCTGGTCGAGAGAGCGCCATTCGTGCGTTACAGAACACGGGTGTAGGCGTTACTTCAATTCGCGATATTACTGGGGTGCCACACAATGGTTGTCGTCCACGAAAGGCAAAGAGGAATTAATTATGGCACGTAATCTTACTCCAATCAGTAAACTCTCACGTCGGGAAGGTGTGCAGCTGCACCCAAAGGCTGCCAAGGCCCTTGCCAAGCGCAACTTTGCTCCAGGTCAGCACGGTCAAGCCCGTCGTCCGAAGCCATCAGACTATGCCGTGCAGTTGCGCGAAAAACAGAAGGTTAAGCGTTTGTATGGTGTGATGGAAAAGCAGTTCCGTCGCTATGTTGTTGAAGCTGAGCGCCGCGAAGGTGTTTCTGGTGAAAATCTGCTTCGTCTTTTGGAACAGCGCCTGGATAACACTGTATACCGTTTGGGTCTCGCACCATCACGTCAGGCAGCTCGCCAGATGGTAACCCACGCACACATTCGTCTTAACGATAAGAAGGTGGACGTGCCATCTATCCAGGTAAAAGCTGGTGATGTGATTACTATTAAAGAGTCTAGCAAGAAAAAAGCCTTGTTTGCAGAATTGGCTGAGCAGCTAAAAAACGATGCTCGCGAGATGCCAAGCTGGCTTAAGCTAGATGCAAAGAAAATGGTAGGCACTGTCACGGGTCAACCAGTTCGAGAAGATAGTGACAATTTCATTGAAGAGCAATTAATCATCGAGTTCTACTCGCGCTAAGTAAGTAATAAGAGGAGTCATCATGGCCTTATACGATATCAACCTTCCAGAAATGAAAGAAGAGCAAGTAAACGAAAGCACCAGCCGCTTTACGATTGCTCCGCTATACCCGGGTTATGGTATGACCATCGGTAACTCGATGCGTCGTGTTATCCTTTCTAGCCTTGCGGGCGCTGCGGTAACTGCAGTACGCATCGAAGGGGTTGATCACGAGTTCACCACTATTGACGGTATTCAAGAAGATGTGATTAATCTTATCCTGAACATCAAACAGCTAAAGGTGAGCTACACCGGTACAGAACCAGCTACCATGACGCTCTCAAAGAGTGGTAAGGGTGCGGTAACCGCAGGTGATATTAAGACTACTGGCGACATGGAAGTTGTGAATAAGGACCTCGAACTTTGCACGATCGACAATGCTAAAACTAAGATCGAGATTGAATTTAAGGTTGAGCAGGGACGTGGGTATAGCCCGGTTGAAACTCGCCAGGCAGATAATCTCCCAGTAGGCTGGATTGCTGTTGACGCTATTTATACGCCAATCAAGCGTGTGCGTTTCAACATTGAAAACACCCGTGTTGGACAGATGACAAACCTTGATAGTCTTGTGATGGAAGTTGAGACTGATGGGTCGATCACTCCGGAGGCTGCAATGCGTCAGGCTGGTGAAATCTTAGTGGGGCACTTTCAGGTAGTTGCTGGAATGGATGTGGTATCTGTTGGGGCTGAGGGCATTATGACTGCAGAAGCTAAGGCCGAAGCAGAACACGGTGCTGTAGCAATTGAGGAGCTTTCACTCTCTCAGCGCACTACAAATGCCCTTATCAATAATGATATTGCAACTGTTGGTGACTTAAGTCAGCTTACTAAGATGGAGCTGAAATCTCTCAAGGGATTTGGTCAGAAAGCTTTTGAAGAAGTATTGGAAAAACTCGAGGAGATTGGCATTAAGCTTACCTAAAAGCCGCCAAGGAATTAACTATGCACGCTCACTACCACACAACATCAAAGCTGTCTCGCAAGATCGGACCGCGCAAGGCTGTTATGAAAGGTCTTCTCGAATCATTGGTTTTATATGAACGCATCGAGACAACCGAGGCTAAAGCTAAGGCTATTAAGCCGGCTTTTGATAAGTTGGTAACTAGGGCCAAGCGAGGAAACCTGCACGACATTCGCACTATCCACGCTGAGCTTGGCTCAAAGACTGCAGCCGATAAGCTCATTCAGGAATTGGTGCATGGCTTTGAGAGCCGCAACTCCGGTTATACTCGTCTTACGAAAACTGGATGGCGCCGTGGTGATGCTGCAGAGATGGTGCTTGTAGAGTTGGTGCTTGATACAGATTTTGAGGATAAGCTGAAAAAGCTTCAGGAAATTAAAGCCAGTGAAGCTCAAGCTACCAAGAAGCCTGCTAAGCAAGAAAAGGGGACTAAATAATGACCACTACACGAACATATCAGGCTAAGGTCGGTGAAGTTGCATCCGATTGGTATGTGATCGATGCCACCGATGTAGTTCTGGGTCGCCTAGCTACTATCATCGCTACTAAATTAACCGGCAAAGATAAGCCACAGTACAGCCCTCATGTGCTTACAGGAGACAGTATTATTGTACTCAATGCCAAAAAGATTGCTGTGACTGGCGCTAAGATGACTGACAAGAAATATTATCGTCATAGCGGTTACCCAGGTGGCTTGACCGAAACTACTCTAGAAGAGCAGCTTGAAAAAGATCCACGTCGCGTTATCGAACATGCAGTTCGTGGCATGCTTCCAAAAAATAAGCTAGCTCGACACATGATGGGGCGATTACATGTATATCCTGGCACCGAGCACCCACATGCACCACAGCAGCCTAAGGAATTGAAGGTGAAATAATGGCAGACAAGAAGAACTATTACTACGCCGTAGGGCGACGCAAAACTGCAGTGGCAACTGTGCGTTTAATGGATGGCAAAGGTGTAATCACAGTGAATGGCCAGCCATCGGGCGAATATTTCAATAACACAGCGCTCTCTAAGCTCATCGCGGTTCCTTTAGAGCTTGTTAGTAAATCTGGAGCCCTAGACGCAGTTGTACGCGTTGAAGGTGGCGGTAAGCGCGGTCAGGTTGACGCCATTCGTCTTGGCATTGCGCGTGCACTTGTTGAAATGAGTGAAGACTTTAAACTTACCCTGAAAAAAGCTGGACTTCTCACTCGCGATCCACGCGAAAAAGAGCGCAAGAAGTACGGACTTAAGAAGGCTCGAAAAGCTCCACAGTTCTCAAAGCGTTAAGCTTAAAAAAGAGGTCCAACCAGGCCTCTTTTTTAGTACTGCTTCTAGCGGCAAAAACCCGTATAATGGTTATGATAAAAAAGATTTTAGTGTGTTAGACAGGCGACTCCTTCGTAATATTGTATTGGTAACCCTTGGGCTCATTTTGTTGGGCGCGGTTACGTTTATGTCGACTGCTGGCCTTTCATTTACTGAGGCTCTTTATGAAACGGTGCTTATCCTGCTGTCTCACTTCGATCACTATGGGTTTAAGGATCCACAAAGTCGGTGGATGGTTCTCTTTCTGGTTTTAAGCTCTTTTGTTGTTGTGGCCTATTTGCTCAAAGTGCTGGCGGACTATATAGTGAGTTTAGGCGATGGTTTACGTCGGAAGCATATGAAAAGAATTACAGCAAAAATCCATAATCATTACATCATTTGTGGCCTTGGTCGAGTTGGTTCTCAGGTAGCTGAAGAGCTGGCCGATGACGGTGTACCATTTGTGTGTGTTGATAAAGACGAAGAACGAGTGAAGGCAATGATTGCCAAGGGCTACACGGCTATAGTCGGAGATACAACCAAAGAAGAGGTGCTCAAAAATTGTGGCATCGAGCGCGCCAAGGGCATCGTGGCATCGCTGGGTTCTGACAGTGCAAACTTATTTATCGTCCTAGCTAGTCGGCAGCTCAATCCGCATATTTTTATTGTGGCACGTGTAAATCGCGATGAAAACCGAGATAGAATGTTGCGTGCCGGTGCTGACCGTACTACCATGCCGTACCAAATTGGCGCTTACCACATGGCAACTACCCTAACTCGCCCGAGCGTTGTAGATTTCTTAGAGATTTTGGCTACAAACAATAATAGTGAACTTGCTGTACAAGAAATAAAAATTGATGAGCGCAGCGGCTTGGCCGGCAAGCAGCTGAGTCATATTTATGCGAATAAGCTCGGCGCAACTGTGTTGGCAATGAACTCAGCAGATGGACTCAGCAAGGTAAATCCTTCTGGGCACGAAGTAATTTATGCTGGCGATACACTCATAGTACTGGGCAATAAGGACCAGCTAGCTGAGGTGAACGGCTTAGTTTGATGGCTGGGGGAAAAGTTCAGGGGGAAGAGACTTTCGTGATAGACGGAAGCAAGGCTGGGCAGCGACTTGATAGCGTGCTGGCTAGTTTAGTGCCAGAAGTAAGTCGCAGTCTTTGGCAGCGTGCGATTAGTGATGGAGACGTGTTACTTGATGGCTATGCCTCGCGCGCCTCGCAAAAAGTTTTGTTTGGCTCGAAACTAACGATATTGAACCGACCGCAGCATGAAGTAGCTAAATTAGTTGCCGATCTGCGTCCCGAAATTATTTACCAAGATGACGATGTGATTGTCGTCAATAAGCCAGCGGGTATGATCGCGCATCCTAAGCCAGGGAAAGAGGAGCCGAGCTTGGCTGGTACTTTTGTTGATGAAGTAACTGATGATAGGCCAATGCGACCGGGCATTATCCATCGACTTGATAGAGATACGTCCGGAGTTACAATACTGGCAAGAAACCCTGGAGCCCGCAGTCATCTTGAAGCTGCTTTTCGTGCAAGAAGAGTAGAGAAGACGTACTGGGCACTAGCTTGGGGGGAGTTTGGAGTGGGCGTAAAGCGTTTGCAATTTGCGCTGTCACCGGCTGGTAAGCGAGTTGGTACGATGCGTGTGGATCCGCTCGGAAAGCCGTCTGAAACATTAGTGCATCAGCTTGTTTACGGAGATGGAGTCTCATTGGTCGAGGCAAAGCCTCGGACTGGGCGCACACATCAAATTCGCGTACACCTAGCCGCAATTAGCCACCCGATTCTTGGCGACACTACTTATGGAAGACGCGATAATGTGGCGCGTCATATGCTGCATGCTTATAGCTTGGGACTAGTATTACCAAATGGTGAACACAGAACATTTTATGCTTCTCTACCAGATGACTTTCGGGCTACAATGAAAGCATATGATTGCGAATATGAGCCAAATGAGTAAGACGCATACGCCTACACACGCTTATATCATTACGGGCGGCGATGAGGCGGCGCGGCGTACGCGAGCTGAGGCTTTGGCTGGCGAAATCTTGACCCTCTTTGGGCAGACAATAGCGCCAACCACATTTACGTATGTGGTTCCCGAAAAGAGTATCTCGCGGGAACGTATTGCTGGTGTCTTACATGACCTATCTATGACAGCGTTTGGTGGGGACTATCGAATTATCGTTATAGAAGGTGCCGAACAGCTCACACCAGAGGCTGGTAATGCGCTACTTAAATCTCTAGAAGAGCCTCCTGAGCATGTGATATTTATGTTGTTGGCACCTACCGTTGCCCGTCTTATGCCGACGCTACGTTCCAGAGCTCAGATGGTTACGGCTGGGGCGACGGTATCCTCGCTAGATGATGAGAAGACTACGGCGGCTAAGTATTTTTTTACGCAGGGTATTCCAGAGAGGTTTGCGCAAATTGCTCAACTAGCAGATAGGGGAGAACAGCTGGCGCTTGCTGAAGGTCTGCTGCACCATAGTCAGCAGCATAAGAATTATTCCTTTGCGGCCTGGCTGCAAGAAAAATTTGTAAAGACCCAAAAAAGTGGCAATATCAGACTTTTACTTGAGGCAAGCGCAATACTGGCGGGGAGTGAGAGTCGTGTTTGAGCTGATTGCTTTTGTGTTTGTGGCTTTTGTAACTTGGCGCATTATTCGCTCAAACTATAACCAGTTTGCCCATTATTTAAATGCTGGCATGGATAATGAGGCGATTACGCACGAAAGTCAGTTGGAGCGTCTGCTCTCAGCGGCAGGACGTTATTATGATGAGCGTAAATGGGTTGCAGCTGAGAAGGCCTACTTAAAAGTATTAAAACTAGATCATAAAAATATCTTGGCGTATCGACGTCTTGGGATGGTCTACTCTCATTTGCAAAATTATGAGGATGCGGCGGAGTGTTTTGAAGTGGTCGCAAAATCACAAAATACAGCTTCTGACTGGCAGAATTTAGCTACTGTATTGTATCGCGAAAAGGGCTATGAAGAGGCGATCGTGGCTATGGAAAAAGCGAATGGGCTAGAGCCGTCGGTTAGTAGGCTGCTGGCACTAGTAAGGCTCTATGAGGCGACAGGCAGAAACGATAAAATTGCTGAGGTACTAGATGAAGCTCGTCGACTCGATCCTGATAGTCCAGCAGTGAAGAAGCAGGCCGCTCGATTTGCAGCGTAAGCATTGAAAATTATGCGCAAAAATGATAGACTAGGCTCTGTTTACTCGGAGTAAATGCACGCCCAAATAGCTCAGTGGTAGAGCGCTTCCATGGTAAGGAAGAGGTCCCGAGTTCAATCCTCGGTTTGGGCTCCAGATCAAGTATGCAGGGGTAGCGAAGCGGTCAAACGCAACAGACTGTAAATCTGTCGGCTTTATGCCTTCGGGGGTTCGAATCCCTCCCCCTGCACCAGCCCGCGTAGCTCAATTGGTAGAGCAACGGTTTTGTAAACCGTAGGTTATGGGTTCGAGTCCCTTCGCGGGCTCCATTTTATTTACTTAGCATAAGTGCTATAATCCATGCAGATGCGTCTTCCGCTTAATGCAATACATTGGTATATAGCTTTACCACTTTTGGCCTTTGTGGCATACAAAAGTTTTAGGTCTCAAAAAAGTGGACCTAATCTTCTGAACACTTTTTTCGGACTTAGCGCTATCACGTTCTTTTTCTCGCTCGTTTTTTATGGGATTACCCCATTAGTGGTTCCCGAAACAAGCATCATGCTTACCTACGCCACGATCGTTGGTGATGCTCTGCAGTTTCTGGCGCTGTTTTGGATCTGGCTGGCTGTTGCTCGTATCTATTTCCCAGATCGCAAGGGTGTTCTGTATCTTGTCGCGTTTCTTGATGTCATTATAATTTGTGTTGGCATGTGGTTTTCCGTACAGGAGAATCTAGCAAACCCAGTAATTATGCAGTATGTTAATGGGGCCTGGCAGATAGAGTTTGCTTTTTCCCGAGGGTATCAACTAGTGACAGCTGTGCAGTATCTCAGCTTGCCCTTGATTGCTGCTCGCTTTCTTGCTCAGGGGTGGGGGACTCAGGATGTCGCGAAGAAAATTAGGTTATTTGTATTGGCAATTTTGTTTCTGATAGTTGGCGGACTTTATGTCTTGAGGCCTATTTTCGATTTTAGTGCAAACCTTAATAGTATTTCTTATGTTTTAGCTGCCGCCTTCTTGCTTGGTGTTATATTCTTATTTGCAGCATTTTGGCTCCAGCGTAGAAGACAAGGAGCTGCGTGAGTAATTTCCCCCTAAATTACGTCCATGCATTTTTAGCAGTCCCATTATTTATTGTCTTCGCAATTGCCAGCATACGCTCATATATGAACACGAAAAATCGAGTCACGCTCTACTTAGGGATTGCCGTGATGTGCTATACAGTAACACTCTCGCTCTCAGCTTTTCCTGCGGTAGTCACGCAGAATACGAAAGTTCTGACGCTAGCGATGATGATTGGCTCATTTTTTGAACTCATCGCTGGGGTTACACTTTGGGCATTAGTTGCACGTCTCTACGCTCCTAAGTCAGATTTCGCCCGCGGCGTAATTATTTCCCTAAGTCTTGTGGCCGCCCTAGCTGCGGCATATTTATCGTTTCGAGATTTGATGCTTATTCCGGTAACTTTAGTTCAGGATGGAGGTTCATATATATTATATAGTCCGGTTTCCCGGCTATATACAGCTGTTCTATCTTTGCAGTATATGAGCAGTCTATTTTTGTCGATTGCATTTTGGCGCCAGAGTAGGGCGGCAAGTGTTAGGCGCGACAAATTGCGTCTGAGGGTGCTGAGTGTAATGTTTGCCGTAATCTTTGTCGTTCTCGGATTATTGCCATTCAGTAGTTCTGGCAGTAATGGGGTACTGACGGTCGCTCAGTCGGTGCAGCTTATGATTGGCATCTCTCTGCTTGGTGTTTTTATGGTTATCACATTCTTTATTCGACCCGATAAGAAAGTCTAAATATTTAGTCGAGAATATTTTCCACTTCCTTTTTGACGACGTTCTTTTTATCAATATCTTGCACCGCAACAACGGGCAGACTCAGGGTAAAGACTGAGCCTTTTTGGGGTTCGCTGCGGAAATCTATTTGCGCACCAATACGTCGAGCAAGCTTAGCGGTAATGTAGAGCCCCAGACCAGTGCCCCCAGTTTGGCGGGTAAGTGGATCTTCTGAACGCCAGAATTTATCAAAAACTTTTTCATGTTCGCTCTTAGAAATACCTATGCCAGTGTCGGCAACACTAATCTTGAGGAGTCCATTCTCGCCATGGGCTACTACGGTGATACCCCCGGCTTGAGTATATTTAATGGCGTTGGTGATAAAGTTTTGAAGAATTTCTTTTAAGTAAAGGCGAGAAGTAGTTACCTTGGGGAAGTTTTGATCGGCATCAAGTTTGAGATACAAAGATTTCGCCTCAGCCTGTGGGCGATACGTACTAGCTAACTCCGTAAGGATGTCTCCAATATCAAAGGTTTCGAGCTCCATCTCTTTATCGGTTCGTTCAGCGCGCGAGAGAGTGGAGAGATCATTAACCATATCTGATAGGAAAAGGACTTGCTTGTGGGCCTTATCAAGAGCGGCGTGAACTTCTTCAGGCTTTTTATCGGGCTTATTTACTAGCAGTTCAGCCATCGAGACATTAGCTTCGGCAATAGTAATTGGTGTGCGTAGTTCGTGGCTGACCACAGAAATAAATTCATCACGTTCCTCATCTAGGCTTTTTTGTTGAGTTATGTCACGCAAAAGGAGTGTGAAGCCTTGTTTTTTTGAGAGTGCTGACTGGAGGGAAGTACGACTTATATTGAGCTCGAGTGCAACTTCGTCATTATCGCCAAAGTGCAAAAATACATCAGAGCGTTTTTGTAAATAGCGAGTTTCCTGAGCAATCTGCAGAGTGCTAATCGGCTGCTTTTGCGCGTCATAGAGATGCACAATTTCATTAATATTCTTTCCAGCCAGTTCTACATTGGTGTCTAGGAGATCCATGGCTGCAGCGTTGTAGATATTAATGGTGCCTTTTTCATCCATAGCGAGCACTGCTTCACTCATACTGTTTATCAGGTTAATCATGCGTTCATGTTCGTATTCGGCGTGGATGATCTTCTCTGATAGCTCCAGTCGTTTTGCTCGATTGCCGAGCATGACACGGCTGAGCATAAGAATAATGATAGAAAGCACCACAAACCATACTCCAGCCTGCCACAGCTCATTAATCGTAATTGGTTTAAACTGATACCAAGTTCCCAGGGCGATAGTAATAAACAGTCCAATCAGACTGATGGTAATCCCTTTTGCTTGGTAGTAGAATTCGCTCAAGTAAGCTAGGATTGCCCAAATAAGCAGATAATACGATTGGATTGGAACAATAAATATTAATACGGATGCTAAAACTAGGTGGTAGAGCGTGAGGTAGATAGCATGCCGTCTGCCAAACTGAAGTGATTTAATGTGATGACTGAGGGCAAAGATAAGGCTACCAACCAGTACCCCAGCTACCAGCCATACATTATGAGAAAAAGTCTTTCCCAATAAGAACTCTACAATAATGATGCCTACAATCAAGAATACCAGTGGGGTGACAACTTTGGTTTCGACAGCCTGTTCGTATGACTGATGATTCGGTTCGTCATTACTCATACTGCGTATTATACAGCTTATGCATTCAATCGTAGGGAAAAATTGTGAATTATAATGATTTATCTATTATATATTAGTTAAGGTATGACACTTTTCTTTTTGGTAAGGATATATCAAGACAGAAACTAGTACTTAACGATGATTGTATGCTTTATTGTACCTACCAAGCGTCCTAACATAATAACTTTGTAATTTATACAGGGGGGTGTATGCTGTAAATATATTTAATCTAGAGGGCTTACAAATGAAGGCAAAACTAAAGAAGAAGCAAAAATATAATTATAAACAATTATCGTTATTTGCTATTTTGTTTGCAGTGATTGGCACAACAGTAATTATGATGTCGCAGGCCGCATCGCCTCAGCCAGCCAGCCAGCCGGTTGGCACAAAAGATAGTCAATCTGGCTACAAAACTACGCCTAGTACACCACCACCGCCAATCACCACAGCAACCGTTTCTCCAGCAGGTGCTTGGACGTGGCCGGCTACCCTTGAAAATACAGGACCTGCAGCTGGAACTGTATTTACATCAATGCCTCAGCGCGACTTCACTCCAGCGGATAATGGAAAAACTTTTGATGGTATTCAGATAAATGCTACGAATCCTCGAGGTATCTACGTTACAGCAAGTGATATAACCTTTAAAAATTGTAAGATAGTCTATACTGGTACGGCAACCTCGGAAAATGGCTTCTTGTTTTTAGGAAATCCCAGCGATAAGTCAGTTAAGCCAAAAAATATTACTTTTGATCACTGCATAATAGATGATGGTAATCGTTTTGAATATAATGTTCGAGCTTATTATGCACAGTATAATATTCAATATTCGCAAGTTAGAGGTGGTTCACATAATATCGATAGCGGTGGTAGCCTTGATGCAGGGTCTGTCATTAGTTTATTACGAAATTATATTTATGATTACGATGATAAGCCATTTCATTCAGCCACTAGGTATGAAGGTCATGCTGCAAACATCTATTTTACCGGCAATAATGGCACGGTAAATATTGAAGAAAATACTATCATTGGTAATCGCTACGAAGCCTGTACGACGGGCGGTTTCTCAAATGGTCCTGGACCAGGCTGTCGAGATAATAGTAGCTCACCGGCCTTTAATGGAACTGGTTCAGTGGTGGTGTATGCTGATGAGGATTCAAATCCAGATAAGTCATATATAATAAAGCACAATCAAATCTCTGGTAGTAGCTATTATCCAATGCGTTTTTATGGAGGTACACCAGGTATTCAGTCTATTCAGATAGTTGATAATGTTTACACCGCACAGTCTAAATATCCAAAATTCAGTATTGAAGGTAGTATTTATGCCTTTGACGCTGGCGCTAAAAACCGAACTATCAGTGGTAACATGTGGGGTACAGATACAGAATGCTATAAGAACCCAAACTCTTGTCCAGGTAAGCCAAACTCAGCTCAGTAGATAATTTAGGTGGTCACTATCATTATATAATATTTGTTTTGATCAATAGTCTTAAATAAAAAATAGTTTAGTATACCACTCTATCTATCTTGAAGGATGGTATATGTATGGCAGGAGCTACGGTACGATTATAGAACTTTAATAGGGGTGGAGTCCGGCAAAAGTGATGTAAAAATACCATCAAAAAATAGCGCTGAGGAACAGAATAATGTTTAAGCGTTTATTCCTCTCAAAGTCAGTTGCCCCAGAACTATTACAGTCAGCATTACACACAGAAGGAACTTTCTATAAATCATTCGTAAGAGATCTACGACACGCAAAACGTGAGGTGATTATCGAGAGTCCATTTATAGCCTGCAAGCGCACAGAAAGCCTCCTACCAGCCTTTAGAAGGCTAGCTCGACGTGGTGTTAGTATTCGCATAAACACACGAAATCCGAGGCATCATGAGCGCGAACTACAAATTCAAGCGTGGCAATCAGTCAAGAAACTACGCGAAGCAGGTGTAAAAGTTAAATTCTACAATGATATGAGACACCGAAAGCTAGCAATCATAGACAGATCTATACTCTGGGAAGGAAGTCTTAATATCCTTTCACAAAGCTATAGTAAGGAGGTCATGCGACGAACAAACTCGCCTGTACTTGCGAATCAGATGCTTCGATTTACAGGTATTAGCAGATGGTTATAATTCACTTGACATACCCCCTAGGGGTACTATAATGAGGTTATGATACCTGAACTAAAGCAACGAGCATTACATCGAACCAAAATACTTGAAGGTCAGATGCGTGGCGTTCAAAAGATGATCGAAAACGAAGACTATTGTATGGACATACTCACGCAAAGCCTTGCTATCCAAAAGTCAATTAGCTCATTAAACAAGCTAGTGCTTGAGAACCATATAAGAACACATATTAAGGAAAGTCTTGGTTCCGATTTTGAAGCTGAACAGGAAAAAGCTATGACCGAGCTACTATCTCTTTACGAGATAACAAGGGTAAGAGGTAAATAATCTTGAAAATGATAACAGCTATAAAAAATTCATTCGTTTTGCTTGCTGTTATTCTCCTTAGCCTAATTAGTTTTGTCGGACATGCATCTGCAATGAAGCCGATGTCGCATGAAATGCATGGCATGAAGCACGTGGAATCGTCTGACACAGCCTCATGCGCTACGCTCTGTCGCAGTGCGATTGTTGATAAGAAAGAATATCTCGTTGACAGTGATGAGGAAAATAACGATGATGAGCAGTCAATAATACCCTTCTATATACAAAACCTATCTGTTCAGACTGATGAAAAAACTGCCTCACAGCGTTTATATACGGCAGAGATAAAACCACCCCCAAAGATACCAATTTACATTTTATATAGCGTCTTTCGAGTTTAGGATACGTCTGGTTGACTTAGACAGTATTAACATAAACCTGGAGAAACTATGAAGAAGAACAAGAACAATATATTAATCCTAGCTATCGTTGCAATAGTGGCGATTGCCGGTATGGTATTATTTGCAGTTACAAGTAATAACGATGGCAAGATGAACGGTGGGATGATGAGCAACAACAATTCATCCCAAGACAGCTCCAACGGTCTTGTCGACAAAAACTCAGCCGACTATAAAATGTACAGTGAACTTACAGGCGATGACTACGACCGGATGTTTATTGCTAATATGATCGAACACCATAAAGGTGCGGTTGATATGGCAAAGCTTGCTCAAGCCAACGCGAAGCATCAAGAGCTTAAAGATATGGCTGACGCCATCATTGCAGCTCAGTCTAAAGAAATTACTGACATGGAAACATGGCAAAAGGAGTGGGGTTATCCAAGCAGTAGCGGTGAAATGATGATGGATCATTCAGCGATGGGAATGATGGCAGATATGGGTCAGATGACAGAAGAACTTAAAAGCCTCACTGGCGATGCATTTGACAAAGCGTTTATTTCTTCAATGATCGAGCATCATCAGTCGGCTATAAATATGGCCTACCCAGGACAGACAAATGCGAAGCACGATGAAATAAAACAACTAACTAAAGCAATTGTTGAAGCTCAAAGTAATGAAATAACCCAAATGAAGCAGTGGCAGAAGGACTGGGGCTACTAAAAGGCTATGGATCACTCGCACCACACACATGATCATACTGAACACCACGACCACGATAAGCATGCCGGCCATTCAGTAGCCATGTTCAAAGATAAGTTCTGGCTGTCGCTAATACTGACAATGCCTGTACTCGTATATTCTGAAATGATACAGCATTGGCTGAATTTTACACCTCCTGCATTTCCTGGCTCACAATATGTGCCATTCGTGTTTAGTACCATCATCTTCTTTT
>CAYVVS010000009.1:0-26350 GCA_964454845.1 uncultured Candidatus Saccharibacteria bacterium | reverse complement strand
CACGGTATCCTCGAACGAGTGAAGCAAAAGCAGTATAATGTGAGTATCGGTCGTGTTCGCCTTAACCGCTTGAGCAAACTTCAGGTTGTGTGGCGGGTGTACACCGGCCAATCATAAATTTATGCCGAGTCAGAATTCATCTTCAAGTTCGCAGAGTCCCCGTGCCAAACGCATGGTGACAGTTGATGGTGTTCGTTATTCGCTCAATACTGGAGATAAACTTGGGTCAGCAGTTGCACGGCGCGTAGAGGTGGCTGTGAGGCCTGTTCCTTCATCGCGGCGTGCTGCCCGCGTGGGTGATAGACCACTGCCAAAAGCCGTCAGAGTAACCGGTCATCAGCAAGCCGTTATGCATCCTGACCCTAAGTTGACTGCTGCTCGTGTATTGCACCCCCATGGTGTTACGCATCCGGCACTTCCGGTTCCGCACCAGATAGAAATCCAGAAAAAGCAGGGGTTGTGGAGGGGTGTGATCGCACCGTCGCTTTCGGAAGGTCGCACCAAAAAAGGTATACTGGCAAGTCTTGGTATTGTCTTGCTCTCTCCGGTTACGTGGCTCTACGTGTTGTTGCCGGCGCTAGTGTTTGCGCTGGCGGAGTTACAACAAAGGCCAATCGCGGAGCTGTATGGTTCTACGGTGCGCCAACTGCAGGCAACTAACCCGGCTACGGCATTTTGGGTGGTTTTTGGCACTGCAGCATTTTTAGCAGTTTTATGGTTTGTGCGTCACTTATGCCTGATTGTGGCATACGGTATCTCGGCCCGTAAAATTGATCATCGTGCCACGAGCGCTAGGCATTTGTGGCTACAGGCAGCGGGAAAAATATGGCGTTTTGTTGGCATAGCTATTTTTGATTTTCTGTTTGTTGCCGCCGCGCTTGTGGCTTCTGGCCTGGTGATTAGCTATGCATATGGTGGCCGGACCGACTTAGATGCTAGCTGGAGCCTGATTTTTAACCTTGGTCTTATGGTAGCTCTCATGCTGAGTTGGCTTGTCGCGACACATCGGCCAATTACTCGAGTAATGTTAGCGCTCACAAACCGTCCGGCCAGCTTTATTATTGTTCGTTCATTCGGACTTATCTTCCGCAACTGGATACGCGCCTTAGGCCTAGGTTTTTTCTGGCTTTTTATGGCAGGAATCACGGCCGCTCTGGTGGCGGGGGTCAGCTGGGCAACGGTGGTATACGGGTTACTGCAAATTACCACCACAACTGGCAGGATTCTGTTATTCGTGTTTGCCGCCAGCTTAGTGTTGTTTGTTCTCTCTCTCTTTACTATCTGGTCGGTAAGCTATTGGCCCCGAGCCTATCACTGGCTGGCTCGACGAGCCTATCCAAAGCAAGTCTCCCAGATGATGAGTGATGCTCAGCATCAGAAAACGCGCAAGCGAGTGATCGGTGAAGTGGTAATCTTGCTGGGCCTATTTACGATTGTAATGTCGATTATATTCTTTGTTGGTAAGCCGTGGTTTGTGGGGCTGTATGAGCGCAACGTACAATCTTTGCCGTCTTCTGCGGTGGAGCTTATTAAGTGATATTTTTAGCAGCTGTTTTTATGCGTAAGGGATTGACTTATATGGATAAAATAGGTAGAGTAGTAAGGCAAAGCCCCGGCGGCTTTTTTAAGTTGCAAGCAAGTTTTGAAAAGTTGATAGTATGAAGAAAATTACTCGCTACATCAAGAGCTCGATTGACGAGCTTAAGCGCGTCATCTGGCCGACTCGCAAGCAGGCAACCATTCTTACGGTTGTGGTGCTTGGATTTACGGCAGCTGTGGCGCTGTATCTAGCATTTTTCGACTACATCTTCCGACTCGGACTTGAGCGCCTCATCAGTCGATAATAAGGATTTATTACATGAAAAACACGCCTCCAGGATCACATTGGTACGTAATTCATACCTACTCTGGGTATGAAGATCAGGTTGCGCAAAACCTTAAGCACCGCATTGACACACTTGGCCTGAAGGATAAGGTGTTTGATGTGATTGTGCCAAAAGAAAACCAGATTGAAATCAAGAATGGTAAGCGTCGCATTGTTGAGCGCAAAATTTTCCCTGGTTACATTTTGGTAAATATGGTAGTTACCGAAGATTCTTGGTACATCGTGCGCAATACGCCAAACGTCACTGGTTTTGTTGGTACAGGTACCACGCCAAGTCCAATGAGCGAAGATGAAATTAAGGTTATCCAGAAGCGCATGGGTGTGGAAGAGCCAAAGTTCAACATCGACTACACTGTTGGCGAACTCGTGAATATTACCGATGGTCCATTCAAGGGTTTTGATGGTCAGATTGCCGAAATCGACGAATCAAAAGGAAAAATTAAGGTATTGGTCTCAATGTTTGGTCGTGAAACGCCAGTTGAGCTCGATAGCTTGCAAGTAAAACGCGTATAAGTAACCTGTGGGAGACTCTTAGTAGTCGTTCGCACCACGTAAAGGAGTAAGATAATGGCAGACAAGAAGAAAATCAGCGCAAGCCTCAAGATGGTTATCCCGGCAGGTGGAGCATCACCGGCCCCTCCGGTTGGCTCATCGTTGGGTCAGCACGGTGTGAATATGATGGATTTCATTAATGCATTTAATGAAAAGACAAAAGATATGAAGGGTGCTCAGTGTCCAACTAAAATTTACATTTACGAAGATAAGACCTTCGATTTTGTCGTAAAGGGTACCCCAGCTAAAGTTCTCATCAAGCAGGCGCTTGGCTTGCAAAAGGCAAGTGGCGTTCCTAACAAGGAAAAAGTTGGCAAGCTTACTCAGGCTCAACTCACTGAAATTGCTGAGAAGAAAATGGATGACTTAAACGCAAACGATATTGAAGCTGCAAAAAAAGTTATTGCTGGAACCGCTCGCTCGATGGGCGTTGAGGTAGAAGCAGAATAATCTAACCGTGGGAGGCCGAAAAATTATCGGCCGCTGGCACCACAAGGAGAAACATTATGGCAAAGAAAACTGAAGAAACCCCAGAAATTACCCCCGAAGAACAGGTAATCGTTGAGGAAGTAATCGAAGAGATTGTAGAAGATGAAGCCGCCGCCGAAGAGGCTGTAGAGAAAAAGAGCGCTGCAAAGGCTGGTAAGCGCAGCGCTAAAGCGGTAAAAGAAGCCGAAGAAGAAGCTGAAAAAGAAGCTCGTAAAGCTGAGGCAGCTGAAAAAGAAGATGCTCCAAAGCCAAAACAAAAGCCACGCGTAAAGAAATATTCTAAGAAGCAGAAGGCTATGCGTGAAGCAATTGATTTTGAGAAGCTCTACACTGCAGAAGAAGCAGTGGCACTCGTTAAAGAGATTAGTCAGGCTAAGTTTGATCCAACTCTAGAGGTGCATGTGCGTCTCGATATTGATCCACGTCAAGCCGATCAGATGTTGCGCGCTTCAACTGTACTGCCAGCCGGAACCGGTAAGGCCGTTCGTGTTGCGGTACTTACGAGCGACGAGAAGAAAGCTGCAGCCGCCAAGGAAGCTGGTGCTGAGCTGACAAATTCTGAAGATTTGCTCGCTGCTATTAGCAAGGGTACGTTTGAGTTTGACGTATTGGTTGCAACTCCAGACATGATGCCGCAACTCGGTCGCCATGCTAAGGCGCTCGGCCCAAAGGGGTTGATGCCTTCGCCAAAGAGCGGTACTGTTTCGGCTGATCCAGCTAACGCTGTTGGTGAAATTAAAAAAGGTCGTCTCGAAATTAAAAACGACGCCAATGGGATTGTTCACGCTGCAGTTGGTAAGCTGTCTTTCAAAGACGAAGATCTTTTGGCTAACCTTAAGTCTGTTCTAAACTGCGTGCAGGCCAATCGTCCAGGTGGCGTGAAGGGTACATACGTAAAAAGTATTTCCGTATCTGCCACTATGACTCCTGGTATTAAACTTGATACGGCAGAACTCGCTAAGAAGTAATCCCTCACTTCTGAATATAATAGAAAAACACCTGCATAACGTGGGTGTTTTTCTTATGCTTGGTAATACTTTGGTCAGCCCGGTAAACTAGTGGGGATACTTGTACCTCTAAACAGAAAGGCGACACCATGTCGCAGGACAAGCCACTCAAGCTCATGACGTTGGCGGAGCTATGGGATGAGCTGTCGAGGTCGAAGTCGTACTCGAGATCGTATGAGGCACACGAGACTGCTTTGCGTGACGAGATCATGCGACGACCTCGCGGCGTGCTGTCTGATCAGGAGATTCTCGAGGCTCTGGAGAGAGAAGACATTGCTATCGATCCATTCGATCGCAGCCGACTTCATTCGGCTGGTTATCGCAACCTGAACACAGCCAGCTACGATATTCGTCTGGGCGAGTGGTATTATCTCTGTGAGGCGATGCCTTTTGAGAGCGACTTCAACCCGTGGGACCCGGAAGATGTTGCGCGCTACTATCAGGGTCCCCTGCGTGCGATGACGAACCAAGAATGGTGTGATAAGTATCGCCAGGGACGTCTCTGGAAAGAAATTCCCGCTGACGCTTTGATCATCGTCCTTCGCCCTGGTGAGTGCATCTTGGGGCACACCCAGGAGTTCATCGGGTCGCGGCGTGATGTGGTCACGATGATGCACGCTCGTTCTTCGATTGGTCGTGTGAACATCTCGACCTGCGATGATGCTGGCTGGGGAGACATCGGCTACATCAATCGTTGGACCATGGAAATCCGCAACAAGAACAACGCGGTTGTCCCCCTCGTCGTTGGTGAACGAGTTGGACAGATCATCTTCTTTGCTGCTGGCCTTACGGCGCGAAGCTACGGTAGTGAGGGACACTACCAGCTTTCTACGGACCTGAATGAACTTCAGCAGCTCTGGAAACCCGAAGACATGCTGCCACGCTTGCAGCTCGATTGTGTTATCCGAGGAGAAGATCATGACTGAACTTAAGTTCGACCCAGCTTTCTGGTTGGGGGCTCCACGATTTGTCATTGTGGAAGGGTCTGATGGTGCGGGTAAGACCACGCTGGTTAGTAATCTCGTGAAGTGGATTCAAAGTGAGTTTGCAATTGAGGTCGAGCAGTTTCGCGAGCCAGGCACCGGCGATCTTTCTTTAGCTCTACGACAGATTTTGCTCATGGGAGAGATGGATATTTCGACTTTCGAAGAAGTGCTTCTGATGAGCGCCGCAAGGGTAGATACGCGCACACGCCACGTTCAGCCAGCTCTCGACGAGGGCAAATGGGTGATTTCCGACCGTGGTGAGCTCTCGTCGATCATCTATCAGGGCTTTGCTCGTGATGAAGGTGCCATGAAGTTCGTGAAGGAGCTTCAGGATCAGATTCGAGTCGTCGTTCGTCGTGCAAACCTGTATGTCGTATTGCATCTCTCTGATGAAGTGGCACTTCGTCGACTTGGCGAGACTGGCAAGGCGCCAGATCGATTTGAGGGTGCTGATGAACGCTTTCGTCACCGTGTGCGCAGAGGCTTCGAGCAAATCGATCAGCTTGTAGCCGGTGAGTACCGCATGGCGCATGTCAATGCGGAATGTACTCCAGAAGAGCTTCTGCAGCGCACAATCATCGCCATTCAAGAAGAGTGCCCGTGAGGCGCTTCCCTCAGTCATAGGACTGGGGGATTTTTCTTGTGCTTGTATTTGATGAGTCATGATACAATGCCGGAGACCTAGTACCTCTAGAAGAAGCGAGCAATACAATGGCATACAGTGCAAAGGAACGAGCCCTACTCGAGAAGATCGTGACGAATGTGGATGGATCTGTCTACTTCTTCACAGGCGATCAGCCGCCTGAGCTCGTTGGTGCTGCGATGGCCCGTGTTTCTCGAGCTCAAGCCGATCCGCGAGGCATCTGGCTGGGTGAGTTCTCGGCAGACGGCCTGGCTCGTACCGAGGATCTGATTCGCCGTGTTGTGTCTGGCTATGGCGATGACTCTGTGCAACAGCTGGTGCCGGTTCAGTTCGTGACCAGCCGCATCAGCAACCTGATGACGAAAATGGTCGAATGGCCGCGCATCGGCATGGCTTACCTGGAGCAGTCGACTCGCTACATCTTCTTCGATGAGCGTGACGCCGACGGCAATTGGCAGTACTACGTGCCTGAGAACCTGCCGCCTCGGTTGCAAGTGATCTATCGTCGCGAGATGGATGCGATCTTCGCGCTCTACTCCGACATCGTGCGCTCCATGTACGATCACTTCATGGAGACACGTGCCGATCAGCGCGGTGACACTCCCGAGGGTGCCTGGAAGGCGACCATCAAGGCGCAGGCCTGCGATGTGGCTCGATCCATGTTGCCAGTGGCGACCCGCTCTACAGTGGCGTTCACGGGCAATGCGCAGTCACTCGAGAACCTCATCATGTCGCTCAGGTCTTACGAGCTTGCTGAGGCTCAGGACTTGGCAGATGCCTTGACGCTCGAAGCGCGTAAGCAGCCGTACTTGGCGCCTTTCCTCGAGCGCGTGGATCTCACCGATCGAGGCCTTGCAACTTCAGCCTATCGGCGCAGCACTCGAAACGAGCTCCGCGCGCTGACTCGAGATCTGCTCGAGGGTGGTCCGATCGATCACCAGTCTGCGATGTTCTCGGAGGCTGGTGCCAGCGTGACACTTCTCGACTATGAGCCCAAGGATGAGCATGAGCTGCTCGCCTGGATGATGTTCCCGCACGCCGAGGGCTACGGCATGGAGGCGCTGCGTGCCCACGCCGCCAAGATGACGGACGTAGATCGTCGGCTGCTCATTGCGGCAGCCATCGGGGAGCGCATGAACCGGCGCCACAAGCCGGGCCGGGCGTTCGAGCGAGCCCACTTCTGGTGGGAGATTCTCGACGAGTACGCCAGCTACCGCGACCTGCAGCGTCATCGCATGGTGGATGCATGGGACTGGCAGCCCCTGACGGCCCAGTACGGCTACAGCGTTCCGCCCGCGATCGTCGAGGTTAGCTCGCTTGTGTACGAGAAGTATCGACAGGCTTTCGAACGGTCAGCAGATCTGTACGGCCAGCTGCTCGCTGCCGGTTTCTTCGTGGAGGCGCAGTACGCAACTCTGCTGGGGCACCGCATGCGTTACAGCTTCGGTGTAAACTTGCGAGAGCTCTATCACTTGATCGAGCTTCGCACGCAGCCGGCCGGTCATGCTGGTTACCGCGCCATCGCCAACGACATGTATCGCTTGCTCTCCGGGGTTTACCCGGAGCTGGCCCGGGGTATGCGCTTCGTCAACACGACGGGCGAGACTGATGAGCTCACCCGTTTGGCCGGTGAGCGCGCCACTGCGATGAAGCTCGGCGAGCTCTGAGCATTTCGCTCCACCCTTCGGGGTGGGGCATTTTTATTGACCAATACACTCAAATCTGTTACTATAACTTGGTACGAACCGAAGACAGGCGCTGGATTGGCTTTAGTCAGACCTTAATTTGCTCCCGAGGCGACGATGAATCTACATTTTAGATAAGTCCCACTTCATGTCTTCTTGGCTCGCGCAAAGAAGATTTTTCATTAAAAATTAAAGGAGTCAGCATGGCAAAGACTCGTGCACAAAAGGAACAAGACCTACAAAAGTTGGTTGAGAACCTCGATAGTGCTAAGCTTGCCGTTCTGGCCGACTACCGTGGCCTTGATGTGCCAGCAATCAGCGAACTCCGTAACACCTTGCGTGAAAACGGCATTAAGCTGACGGTTGCCAAAAATACGCTGGTTAAAAAAGCCGCCGAGAAAAGCGCCAAAGAAATCACGCAACTTGATGTGTTTTCTGGGCCAATGGCAATCGCGTTTGGTACTGACGAGGTAGAAGCAGCTAAGCTCATGGCAGACTTTGCAAAAGCAAATACTGCCCTCGAGATTGTTGGTGGAATTGACGAAGCTGGTGAAGTTCTCACCCGCGAAGCCGTTATGGCACTCGCACAGCTTCCAAGTCGCGAACAACTGCTTGCTCAGGTGGTTGGAACAGTTGCCGCTCCACTTTCGGGCATGGTCCGAGTGTTGAATGGTAATTTGTCAGGACTGGTATATGCACTTAATGCTATTAAAGAAAAGAAAGAAGCTGCTGCTTAAGCACTTCTAAATTAAGGAGAAAATCATGGCCGAAGAGACCAAGAATGAAGCTGTAGAAGCAGCTGCTGAAAAAGAAGAAAAAAAGGAAGTTCCAGAAAAGTTTGCAAAACTTGTTGCTGAACTCGATAAAATGAGCGTACTCGATCTTTCCGAGTTCGTAACTACCCTCGAAGACCACTACGGCGTATCTGCTGCTGCTCCAGTTGCAGTAGCTGGTGTTGCTGCTCCTGCCGGTGATGCTGCTGAAGCTGCCGAAGAGAAGAGTCAGTACAATATTTTCCTCCAGTCTGCTGGTGAAAAGAAGATTGACGTTATTAAGGCTGTTCGTGAAATTACCGGACTTGGCCTTGCAGAATCAAAGGCTGTAGTTGATGGCGCTCCTACTATGGTGAAGGAAAACGCACCAAAGGAAGAGGCTGAAGAAGCTAAGACTAAGCTCGAAGCTGCTGGCGCAACAATCGAACTCCAATAAGTTCCTGGCAACAGATGTTGCTAAAAAGCTCAAAAACCACCCCTGATGGGGTGGTTTTTTTGGTAAGAAAAAACCTCAGTCTTACGAGAAGACTGAGGAAGTGGCCGTATGGCCGTGAAGCTGCTTTTTGCTCGCTGGGATTACCAGGGCAGAACGCCAGACAATTGTCCAGAATTTGCTCCAGGACAATCCGCCAACGTAGGCCAGGTCGAGAAGCATGATGTCTGGGCCACTGGAGTTGACTTGATGCCACCCCGTAATCCCAGGGAGAAATGGGCTGCGATGTTCGAGCCAGCAGTCCACCAGGCCGACGCACGCGTTGTTCTTTGCGCGAATCAAGTCGATGTTCTGTTGCATGAGTGGTCGAGGACCAAATAGCGCCATCTCTCCTAGGAAGATGTTGAAGATCTGGGGGAGTTCGTCCAAACCGTGGTTGCGCAGGAAGTTACCGAGCCAGTTGGAGCGGCGGGCGTTGTCTTCGGGGTTGAGGTATTCCTCACCTTCGCGCAGTGGCCGCATCGTCTGCAGCTTGTAACAGATGAATGGCTGACCATACCTGCCGATGCGCTCTTGTCGAAAGAATGGCGCGTAACCGTTGATAAGGATGATCAGTAGTGCACAGGCGAAGATGATTACCAGAATCAGCGGGGTAAGCATGAAGGTAATGATCCACATGATGGCAAGCTGCCAACGGTTCATGGTACTCCTGGGGGGGTGAGTAGCGAGTAGCAATGGAAGGTACAGGAAATTATATTTTAACATAAAAAGAATGTATAGTCAAAGCATTTACGTGTAAATATGTTTGCATTTGCATTTCGTCAAGTGGTATACTCCACCTGAATCTGTGGGTAATATAAAATAATCAAAAAAGTGAGTAATATATGTCAACGAACAATCAAAATGATGCAAAGCTACTACAGCTAGCTGGCCAATTAAAAGCTGCGGAAGAAAACATGAAACGAATTCATGAGCAGCTTGAATCTATGGGCATTAAGCCCGAGGAACTACCGGAGGCGCCTGCCGCGCCAGCGCGACCTGCTCCGGTCGATACGGAGTCGCATGTTGGTGGTAAGGTGATTGAAGGTGTATTCGACGGGCAAAATATGATTGGTCCGAATGAAAAGACGTATCCGGTGCCAGCAAACTATGCTTCTAAGTCCAAGTTGGTGGAAGGAGATATCCTTAAACTGACAATTTCCGAAGATGGCAGTTTTATTTATAAGCAGATTGGCCCAATTGAGCGCAAGAAACTTATTGGGACCGTGACATTGCAGGACGGCACCTATATGGTAGAAGCCGGCGGAAAATTGTATCATGTTTTGTTTGCGAGTGTAACTTACTTTAAGGCTCAGCCGAGCGATGAAGTCACCGTAGTGATTCCTGCTGATCGGCCTGCTTCATGGGCGGCTATTGAAGCAGTTATCGGATAGTTGACATATAAGAATATAACTTATATAATATAGATTTCGTATCCAGAAAGTTGAGACTGCAATTGCGGTCGCTTGATGGAATGAGTTGAAAGTGCGCCCGCTTTCGTAAAAACCAGGATGGGTACAAACCTGAACTTTAGCTGCGCCCGGCTGAGGTAGATGGAGTGGACGGGTACAAACCAGCGTGATTCTCTATTGCGTCTCCCCTCATTTGCTGCGCCCGGCAAGTGTTGTATTTTGGCAGGGGTACCAAGCCAAACCCACATAACAATCAATCCATTCTTTGCTGATGCAAGCACGTATCGGCGCTGTCCACTTCTTCTTTAAGGGGAAGTGGACTTCACTTTATGAGAAAACTCGGGTGGTATGGTCCTAATTCATGCCGGCAGGCAGTATAATGTAAGATAATTGGTGAGAAGTTAATTAGGAGGGGACTTGAGTCGTTCTGCGCTCTATCGTGAATATCGACCGGCTGATTTGCCTGATGTAGTTGGGCAGGAGCATATTACGCGTCTTTTAGAGGCGTCTTTGGCGCAGCAGAAATTGAGTCACGCTTACTTGTTTACAGGACCACGTGGTACCGGTAAGACGAGTGTAGCTCGTATCTTGGCACGTCGTGTGAATGAGTTGCCCGCAGAGGTCGGTCTTGAAACCCAGCTCGATATTATTGAGATTGATGCAGCATCAAATCGTGGCATTGATGAGATTCGTGCGTTGCGTGAAAAAATCGCAATCGCTCCAACTCGACTTAAATACAAAGTATTTATTATTGACGAGGCTCATATGCTTACTCGCGAGGCTTTTAACGCACTCTTAAAAACACTCGAGGAGCCACCGGCTCATGTGGTGTTTATCTTGGCAACTACTGAGGTGCACAAGTTGCCAGATACAGTAATAAGCCGCACCCAGCGTTATGATTTTCGCCCAGTCCAGCCTACTGGCATGCTTACACATTTGCAGTCTGTTGCAGAGGCCGAGTCGATGAAGGTTGATGAAGATGCTCTAGCATTAATCGCCGAACTATCGGGGGGAGGCTTTCGAGATGCTCTGAGTTTGCTCGATCAGTTGGGTAGTGCTCACAGTCATGTAACGCGACAGCTGGTGGCTGAAATAGCTGGAATTGGTGATGAAGATGCGGTTCGACAACTTATCCTTTTGGCTGGCCAAGGTAAGACCGATGAAGCCTTGGCGCTGGCTACAAGATTATGGACACTGGGTGCGGAACCAACATTGGTTACTGAACATGTACTGATTGTTGCTCGCCAACAGTTTTTGCGTGGCGATACGAAAGACGGGCTGACTCAAGTGCAATTGGCGCGCGTACTCGAGTCGTTTTCGCAGGCTACCCGTGAATTAAAGACTACTCCGCTGCCTACTTTGCCGGTTGAGTTGGCTATCTGGCGCCTGTCAGCTGCGGCGATGAATGCCGCATCTCCCGCTCAAGCCATAGTAGCTGCGCGGCCGGTTGCTATGACGGCGCCAAAACTTGCGACTGCTCCAGCTACAGCAGAGATCCCTGGAGAAGTTTTGGGTGCCGATAAAGTTACCGCTAAAGCATTGTCATTGATTAAATCAAAAAATAATTCTCTTTACGCAGTCTTGCGTTCTGGTGACCCGGTTTTGCAGGGAGATAAACTCGTTGTGCGTTGTCGTTTCCGTTTTCATAAGGAGCGCATTGAAGAGCCGAAAAATCAGCAATTTATAGAAGCAGTTTTTTCTAAAGTAGCAAACCGCCAAGTTGAAATGACGGTTGTGCATGCCGCAGAAGAACCAGCTCAAGTTGCGGCTCAACCCGAGGAAGAGCTGGTGGCGAGCGCATTGGAAATTTTGGGTGGGGAAGTGGTGCAGGAATAGAATATGGCTAGAAAAGATACACCACCACCTCCACCTACTGAAGAACAGCTCTCTAAACTTTCGCCGCCTCACAGTATGCAGGCTGAGCGGTCACTGCTGGGCACAATCCTTTTAGATGCCGACTCGCTCATCAAGGTTGCCGATATCGTAGCTGCAGACGATTTTTACGACCGTCGAAATGGCATCATTTACGAAATGGTAGTAAAGCTTTACGAAAAGCGCCGTCCTATCGATTTAGTGACGCTTTCTGAAGAGTTGAAGTCTGCAAAAGAGCTCGAGAATATCGGTGGTATGACGTACCTCACAGAGCTGGCTGGGTCGGAGGCAACGACTGCCCACGCAGCAGAGTATGCGCGGATTGTAGCCGGAAAGGCAACGCTGCGACGATTAGACGTTGCCGGGCATGCCATTTCGGGTTTGGCGCATGACGAAAGTCGTGAACTCGAAGGCCTATTGGATGAAGCTGAGCAAGCATTGTTTTCCGTCAGCCAAAAGCATCTCAAGCAAAATTTTATTTCCATTAAAGATGTTTTAGCTGATAGCTTTGATCGACTTGATGCGCTTCATAAAGATAAGCAGCAGCTGCGCGGTGTACCCACTGGTTTTAAGGAGATGGACCGATTGCTTGCCGGATTGCAGCGTTCAGATCTTATTATCCTGGCGGCTCGTCCAAGTATGGGAAAGACGAGTTTTGTGATGAATATTGCTGCGCACGTGGCGATTAAAGAGGGCATTCCGGTTGGTATTTTCTCTCTGGAAATGAGTAAAGAGCAGCTAATTGATCGCTTATTGGCATCGGAGTCTGGCATAGACTCGTGGAAGCTGCGCACTGGAAACCTAGAAGATAAAGATTTTGAGAAACTTAACCGCGCCATGGGCGTGATGGCCGAAGCCCCTATATATATTGATGATTCAGCAATGGCAAATGCGCTTGAAATGCGTACGAAGGCACGCCGCTTGCAGACTGAACACGGTTTGGGGCTTATTATCATTGATTATCTTCAGCTCATGAGTGGGCGGGCTTCTAGTGACGGAAACCGTGTGAATGAGATTTCAGAGATCTCTCGTTCGCTAAAGGGGCTGGCGCGTGAACTTGATGTACCAGTGATAGCTCTCTCACAGTTATCACGTGCAGTTGAGCAGCGCCATCCGCAAATCCCTCAGCTGTCCGACTTACGTGAGTCGGGCTCTATTGAGCAGGATGCTGATGTGGTGATGTTTATCTATCGCGAGGATTACTACAATAAAGAAAGTGAACGGCGCAACATCTCTGATGTGCTAATTCGCAAGCATCGAAATGGCCCGACTGGGGATGTTGAGCTCTTTTTCAGTCCAGAGCTGATGTTGTTCCGATCGCTAGATCGCAAGCGCGAAGGTGGCACACTCGAATAAGTAAGCATAAGCGCATTGCATAAGCTGAGTTTTCTCAAGTATACTGATAGTCGAAATAAGGAAAATCTTTTGAAAGAACAAAAACCGGTGGCCAAGAACACCAAGCGTGAAGTAGCTCAAGTTGGGCGCTTTGGTCTTGTTGGTATCATCAATACGCTCATTGATTTTATTATTCTAAACATGGTCAGTCGGGCCACCGGGTGGTCAGACGAAATCGCTAATATTCCGGCTGTAATGGTGGCAATGACATTTAGCTTTTTTGCTAATCGCCATTTCGTGTTTAAGGGGGGTGAAAAGAAAGATATCGGTCGTCAGGCCCTAGAGTTCTTCCCGATTACTGCGTTTGGTCTTATTGTTATTCAGGGTGTTGTCATTTACTTCTTCGAAAATATCTGGCGCTATCCAGTGGAGCTTGGGCTTTCACTGGCGAACTGGCTAAACATTATAGGCACCGCAGGAATTGACGCTCAGTTTGTAGAAACTAATGGCGTAAAGCTGGTTGCCACCGCTGCAAGCCTGGTCTGGAACTATGTAATGTATAAGAAAATAGTATTTAAAACAGGGGATACAAAGTGAGCGCCAAGGCAGCTAAGCGACAAAAAAGCTTTCAGAATTTTACAAAAAAATATGGTGTTTGGCTGGTCTTATCGGCCATTGTGCTGATTGGTGTTTTCTTTAGGTTCTATATGCTTAGTAGCTTACCGCCAGGCCTACATCCAGATGAAGCAGCCAACGGCCAGGATGTTTTTAGAATCTTTTCTGGTGACATACGGGCTCTGTATGCCACGAATGGACCGCGTGAATCATTGTTCTTTTTCTTGCAAGCGGCTTTCGTAAAAGCTCTTGGCAATACCGTTTTGGCATTACGTATGGCGCCGGCTCTCATGGGTACACTCGCGATTATTGCCGTATATTATTGGGGTAAAGATTGGTTTGGCCAGAGGGTTGGACTTATTGCAGCCTTCTTTTTGGCGGTAAATCCTTGGGCGGTCATTATTTCCAGAGATGGTTTTCGCGCTAGCATGACGCCACTTATGGTGGCCATGGTTGCTTATCTGGGCGGGCGTGCAATTAAAACCCGAAAGATGGGGTATTACATCGGGGCAGGCGCTTTCTTGGGGCTCGGATCATATACGTATACAGCCTATCAACTCATGCTCGCAGCGGTGGTGGGGCTCCTGATCTACATAGCTCTTTTTCGCAGACAGTGGTTTAAGGGTCAGGGCAAAAACATTGCGGCTGCAGTTATCTCGTTTTTGCTTGTATTGTCGCCACTCATTTTTTACACTGTCAAAAATCCTGATGCCGGGGCTCGGGCCGGTGGTACTAGTTTTCTGAATAAAGACCTCAATAAGGGCAAGCCAGTTCAAACACTTCTAGACAGTACACAAAAGACGCTTTTGCAATACAATTTTACTGGCGATGATAACGCGCGCCACAATGTTCCGGGCGAACCATATTTGAATACATTTGTAGGTATTATGTTTATCCTGGGGGTTCTAGTGGCTCTCTATTCTCTCCGCCATGCACGATATTTTTCATTGCTGTTTATTGCTGGAGCAATGATGTTGCCGGCAGCTCTCACTGCAGAGGGCTTGCCGCATGGTCTGCGGTCTATCGGAACGGCGCCAGCTGTGATGATACTGGCTGCGATTGGGCTGTCGTACTTTATTGGGCGTTGGTATGCAATTTTCCCAATAAATAGTTTCGCTCGAAATATCGGCTTAGCGCTTATCCTACTCCTGATGTCTGCTACGCTTGTTCAGGGTTACTTTGCATACTTTAGAGCTTGGGCGGGAGCGCCCGGTACGTATGAGGCATATGCCGACGATAATGTTGCGATTGGGGATTACTTCAATAGTAAGTTGGCGAGTGCTGATACCACTAAGGTGTATATGGTGGTAGATGGCTATTCAATTCGCACCATCGATTATCTGACCCGTGATAAAAAAGATTATATGATGCAGAAAAGTGACGCCGACTTTGGACTTCGACGTGGTTCGGGGTGGGAGCGTTTGGAGTGGGAAGAGGTAGATTCTATTCCCCTGACAGACCAAGCTACGGTATATATCGTCCAAAACAATCAGCACACCCAAGCTGTATTGGATGTACTAAAAGTTAAGTATCCGCAAGGCAAGCTTAACCAATCTAGGTCGCCCGAGTTTCCTGATCGTACTTTGTACTACACCTACGAGGTGAATCGATAATGGCAGGTAAAGATCCGCGCCTCACAATTTTGATTCCGACACTCAACGAAGAAACTCGTATTGGAAAAACGCTAGATGCACTGGCTGACTATTTAAAAAAGCATCACTACAACGCTCTTGTCATGGTAGTGGACGCACATAGTACAGATAAAACCAAGGCCGTTGCCGATGCTGCTGGCAAACGTTTTAGTCACTACCAGTTTTTGCAAACAGGACCAAAGGTAGGTAAGGGCAAGCAGGTACGTGACGGAATGCTGGCGGCTACTACTGATTATGTAATGTTTATGGATGCCGACTTGGCAACTCCGCTCAAATATCTTGATGAGATATACGATTTAATAGAAAACAAGGGCAAGATTGCTATTTGTGTACGTAATCTAGGTGAGTCGCATACGGGCGTTCGCAAGTTCATCTCAACGTTTGGGAACTGGCTTACTCAGACGCTTATTGTTCCGGGCATTAAGGATACTCAGTGTGGATTTAAGGCCTTCGAACGCAGTGCAGCTCAAGAAGTTTTTGGCCGTCAGCGCATTGTTGGCTGGGGTTTTGATATGGAAGTTTTGGCCATCGCTCGTAAACTCGGTTATCCGATCGAGCTCATCGATGTACCAGATTGGCGCGATGTGGTTGAAGGAAGTAAAATTTCTGGCAATGGCGCGATGAAGGTAGCCATACAGACCTTCGGTGATCTTTTGAAGATTAAATGGGGACTCATGATTGGTAGATACAACAAAGTGAGCTTTCGTTATGCCGCGTACAAAGACTAAGCCTCAAAAGACTTCAGCTACACCCTGGCAGAAGCTCACCCAGGAAAGAATCGTTGTGCCTGCGATTATGATCCTGGCAACTCTTGTGCGCTTTGCCACTATCACGAAAGCGAGTATATGGCACGACGAAGGCTTTACGATGATGCTCATTTCTCGAAATCCTGCAGAAATTTGGGCTGGCTCGGGGCGTGATGTACACCCTCCGCTTTTTTATGAGTTGCTGCATAGCTGGACGCAGATTTTTGGTCGTTCAGAGCTTGCTGCTCGTTCAATGAGCGCCGTAGCCGGATTAGCGACAATTTATGTGTGCTATTTACTCGTGAAGCGCTATTTCTCACGTCAGGCTGCGAGCATCGTGCTGCTGTTACTAGCCTTAGCTCCGTTTCTCATTCGCTACAGTCAGGAGGCTCGCATGTACGGCCTCTTGGGCTTATTTACCATAAGCGCGACGTATGTGTTATTACGCTACCTCGAAAAGAGGAACAATAATCGCTGGTTGATTGCCTACGCAGTACTTATGGCTGCTGGGCTGTATACGCATTATTTCACGGCTCTTGTGGTGGCTGCACATTGGTTATATGTTATGACCTTAGAAATGCCATGGCGTTGGCGGTTTGGTAAAAGTTTTTGGCTTTCTTGGCGCTGGATACTGACTAACGTTGGCATATTGCTATTGTGGTCACCGTGGCTACCGAGTTTTTACGGCCAGTTTAGCCGTGGGCAAGGCATTAGCTGGATTCCAAAAACAACGGAACGGACGTTTACAAATAGTATTTGGCAGAATCTTACTTTTACCGATGGTGGACAATTGCCGCAGCTACTTTACTGGCTCATTCCATTAGCTATTTTTGCTGGACTTTCATATGTGGCGTGGCGCTTACGGCATCGCAATCCACAAATTAAGATGTTGTATTTTTATACGTTCTTACCAATCCTGCTGACGATTGCAGTTTCTATTGTAAAGCCCGTGTATCAGGATAGATATCTGGTTTTTGCAGCCAATGGGCTTGTAGTTTTGATGGGGATTGCGGTCTATGAACTGATCAAAAAGCAGCGCTTTGCGGGCTACTCGGTGTTAGGCTTGTTGGTCGCGGTTTGTGTTGTAGGGGTTGTGAATGTGGGGCGTCAAGCTAGCCATTCTATGTCCCGGGTTGGTGCGTACGTTACAGAGAAACGGCAGGCTGGCGATGCAATCGTATCGGCCGAATTGTATACATATTTTGATTTTAGTTACTACTGCCCGCAGTGTATCGATACTCGAAATCGCCAAGTGCCACAACCGCTTGCTGCAGACTATCCTGATGCCTATGCACTGCTGCGGCTCAACACAACTGGAGGTCGACCAAACGGCTATGGAGAGTCGGCTTTGCTGTACGACCGGGCGGATGAGATTTATTTTGATACATGGGGAGAAATCAAGCCAGCAAGTGGTCGAGTCTGGTTGGTCGGTAAGCCAGGTGACAAGTCATATTGGACAGAAATTCCCAAAAACTGGACCGAACTTGATCGCTTCGAGACAAATTCATCCGAAGTGCGCCTGTACCAGGTGCAGTAACGCCGTTATCGCGGTACAATAGTACTATTACTTTTCAAGGATAAGAAAGGGGCACACCAAGCATATGCTAGATCAAATTAAGGCAGCCAACGAGTTGCGCAAAATTCAGAAAGAACTTAAGAAGGTTGAAGTAGAGGCTGATGCTGGAAACGGCGCGGTTGTAATCGTTATGAACGGCGAACAAAAAGTAACTAGCGTAAAGCTTGATACTGAAAAGTTTGACGTCTCGGATACTGGTCGTCTAGAGAAGCTTATTGAATCAGCAGTAAATCAGGCAAACAGTGCTTTGCAGCGCGAAGTTGCCGAAAAAATGAAAGGCAAGCTTGGCGGTCTAAACCTGCCTGGTATGTAGCCTGCGAACTGGAGGGGAATGGCTCGAATACTGCCACAGCAAATCATTACACTTGTTGACGAGTTTGCAAAATTACCTTCGATCGGTCCGAAAACGGCCGAGCGTTTAACGATGTATTTGGTTAGACATGGTGACCCAACGCGTCTTGCTGCAGCGCTTGAGGGTGTGCGTGATGGATTGGGTTTTTGCGCACAATGTCATAGTTACGCCACTGCAGAACTATGTGATTTGTGCTTAGATAATGCGCGCGATGATGAGAGTATTGTAGTGGTAGCTCAGCCACTGGATATTGTTGCGATTGAAAAAATTGGGACGTACAGGGGGCGGTATCATGTGCTACATGGTGTCTTGTCGCCCATCGATGGAATTGGTCCGACGCAATTAAAGCTGGATTCGCTTGTAAGCCGCGTGCAAGCAGTAAGTCCGCGCGAAGTAATTTTAGCAACAAATGCCACAGTAGAAGGAGAGACAACAGCGCTCTATGTAGCTCGTCTTCTTACGCCGCACGGCATTAAAGTAACTCGCTTGGCACACGGCCTACCGGTTGGGGCTGATGTTGAGTATGCCGATCAGGTGACACTAGGTCGAGCGTTAGCCGGTCGTACGGAAATAGCCGCATGAGTCAGTTTGCTGGCTATTCTAAACCCGTACTCTTATTTGATTTTGAATCAACGGGCTTTGTGAGAAATGAGCACGGAGATGTGAGCGATCCCGGAGCACCGACTCAGCTAGGGGCCGTATTATTGCATCCAGAGACACTTGTCGAACAAGATAGCTTTCTCTCTGACATTCGGGCTGATCCAAATAGTCTAGACCCATGGGTATTAGAGCATACCGATATTACGCGTGAGCGAGTTGCGAATGCTCCTCAGGGTCAAGAAGTTGCCAAAAAATTTGTAAAACAGTTTGGCACCGAAGTGTATCTAGCGAGCTGGATTATATCGTTTGACCGGGCCTGGCTAGACGTACTTATGCAATCGATCGATCGACGTGATAGTATGTATGATTATCATCATCTTGACGCATGGAGTCTGGCTTACCAGTATGTGTGCCAGCACGGCTATAGCCAAGTAGTGCGCAGTGAAGACACATTTAAGCTATTCGGGCAGTCGGCACGCACAGCCCATAATGCCCTAGATGACTGTCGGCGGACTGCAGAAGTATTGCGCGCGGTTGTATTTGATAAAGGGATTCAACATGAAGCAAATTAATCTATATAACTCACTGACCCACAAAAAAGAGCAGTTTGTACCACTCGATGAAGAGATGGTGACGATGTATTCGTGTGGGCCAACCGTGTACGATCGAGTGCACGTTGGTAATCTTAGGGCTTTTATTATGGCCGATACGTTGCAGCGCATTCTCAAATACGTTGGTGGCTATGATTTGCGTTGGGTGATGAATATTACTGATATCGATGACAAAATGATTGCTAGGTCGCAAGAAAAATATCCCGGCGAAGAACCGGCCGAGAGTCTAAAAAAGCTGGCACAAGAATATGAGTCTAAATTTCTCCAAGATCTCGAAAAAGTTGGCGTAGAAGTTGATGACGTTATGGCTTTTCCGCACGCCACCGATTACATCAAAAAAATGCAGGCCCTGATTACGGACTTATATGAGCAAGAAATTGCCTATGTAGCTGACGGAAGCGTGTATTTTTCACTTGAAGCTTACACGAAAAAAGGCGGTAATTACGGCCAGCTCGCGCATATTGCCGAAATTGCCCAGACTCGCATTGATGATCAAGACCAAAAGCAGGGCGCCGGAGACTTTGCGCTTTGGAAGGCCCATAAACCCGGTGAGCCAAGCTGGGACTTTGAGTTGAATGGAGAAAAATATCCAGGTCGGCCTGGATGGCACATAGAATGTTCGGCGATGAGCACAGATTTGCTCGGTCCTGAATTTGACATTCATACTGGCGGAGTGGATCTCAAATTCCCTCATCATGAAAACGAGATTGCGCAGTGCGGCGGAACGCTGGCTCGTTATTGGGTCCATAACGAGCATCTGACGATTGATAAGTCAAAGATGGCGAAAAGTGCTGGAAATTTTGTAAAGCTTGATGATATTGCTGACTCTCTAGCCTTACGACTTATGATGCTCTCAGCACACTATCGCTCGCAAATGGATTTTTCTCAGGCTGGTCTTTCTGCAGCACATGCTCGGCTTGTAAATTTGCGTGAGTGGGCAAGTAAGCTTGTAAATAATCCACAGCCAGGTACTGATGAGCAAGTTACGAAGTTGGTGAAGGATTTTGACACGGCTCTGGCTGATGACATGAATACGCCACAAGCCATGGCTATCTTGGCTGCCATTGAAAATACCGCTACTCGTGGCGAAGACGTATACGCATTCTTATTGCACGCTGATGAAGTGCTTGGTTTGCGCATTCTCGAACTGTTGGAGCGTGTGCGAGCCATCGAAGGGGTTGAGGAGATTCTGTCGAAGCGTGAGGGCGCACGTAAAGATAAAAATTATAAATATAGCGATGAGTTACGAGTTCAACTCAATGATCTGGGCGTAGGCGTGGAGGATACTCCTGAAGGCCAGATAGTTTGGCAGCTATTTTAAAAGCCCCAGATAATCTAGGGCTTAGGTGCGGGTTAGCAACAAAGGGGATTTTAGCAGGTGAATGCGTGTAAGTTGCTTG
The DNA here is from genome assembly GCA_964454845.1 of uncultured Candidatus Saccharibacteria bacterium. Classification (GTDB taxonomy): domain Bacteria; phylum Patescibacteriota; class Saccharimonadia; order CAILAD01. Next base: position 5,687 of record CAYVVS010000009.1, on the reverse strand, counting down.
CGGGTTAATTGAAGAGTTCAGCGACGAGGCCAATGACGATGAGTAGGGCGGCGAGGACGAGGATGAACTTGCCGAATCTACCGGCAACAAAACCGATGATGAACCAGATGAAGGCCATAACTATGCTCGTTTCCAGAAATAGGTGCAATGTGCAGGTGATTATATCTGGGAATGAATGAAAAAGATAGGGTGGGCCGAAGGAATCGACCCACCCCGATGATTTGCGCCGCCTCAGTTACCTGGATTTCGACGCGCTCGGAGCCATTTTGGACCGTTCCAGACGATCAGCATGACTCCTGGAATGCCCACCAGCAGGTACTGCGCATTGTAACGCTCACCATTCTGCAGCACGACGTTGACCGCCACACAGCAAACGATAAGCACAATGCCAAGCACTGTGAGTAGAGCAGGATGAAACACCTGTGTCTTCATGGCGCGCCTCACTTGCACACTCGGCCGTTGAAGCTGCTCCAGCTATTGAGACCAACGATGGTCACAGCCGGAGGAATCAACGGTAGGAAAACGGGCTTGTTGAACTTCCACGCCGAGCACTTGCCGACCTTCACGGTGTGATCGAGATGATCGGCAATTGTGGTGTAGCGCAGAAGCACAGCTCCCGCGCACAGTGCGCCTACCGGACCGCTGATGAAGGCACACAAAGCGCCTCCCGCCAGGCTTGCAGCAATCTGCTTGCTTGGCTTCATAGGTCCGTTGAACAGGTCATTCAGCCAGTTTGTACGACTCCAGCTGAAATACACTGTGCAGGTCACAATCCCGCAGTCCACGAAGGTACCGCTGGGGTCGCTTGCTGCCAAGAGGGCAACAATCTGAGGTGAGGCAGAGAATCGAACGGCAGTCGTAGGTGCCGACTGCAGCCCCTGCTCGAGATTCTGTGCCGCCTGCTTGATGGCAATGTAGTCCCGGGCAGTTGCCCCCGCCTGAGTGGATGGGCCGAGCGCTACCACCAGGCAGAGCCCAATCCCTCCCACAAGGAGCATAAGGGTTCGTTTGGTCATAAGAGCCTCCTAACTTGCTCACTTTGCCAGAACTTCCGACAAAGCTGACCGTTTCCTTATGGCTCACCCGCCTTTTGGGTAAACCAGACTACGTTACGCTCAATTTAAGATATTGTCAAGAGATGGAGTCTCATATAAAAAGGTTGTGCTTTTTTACAAAAACGGTTACGCTACTGTATAGATAGCAAATATAAGGACTCCTATGCCTAAAAAGAAAGTCACCCCAGTGAACAAAAAGAAAAAGTCGACACGATCTAAGTCTAATACACCAACGAGTAGTGGGCTGCTGCCACGTGTTTCTGGCTTTTTAAAGTCTCCCTGGGGGCTAGCAATAGTTATTGCTGTTGCGGTAATTGGTATTTGGGTAGTGCTGTCCTCTAGGGCGGCCACTACAGGCACAGCTTCTTGTGGAGCTACGGTGAGCAATTATTCTTATCAAGTGCCTTTTGGTAAAGCGGTGTGGAACCAGCCAATTTGTGGATTACCAAAACATCCTCAGTCAGCCGATTATGCAAACAGACTGTATAAATGGGGTGTTGTAAATGATGGTACAGCAACTTCAGCTCACGGTAAGCTGGGTGCTTTTCCAGGCTATCCTGATACTAGCAATATTAATCCTTATGGCAGCTTGTTCACCAGGGAAGTTTACTATGCCAGTAAGGCTACTACAGAAACTCAAATAGCAACTGTTTCGTACTACAGTAATCTGGATAAGGCTGGAGACCAGACTTTTACTCCTAATGCAAAGATCCCATGGAACCCAAGTTGGCAAACAGGACAGGGTGGAGACAATGAAATGGTTATCTTAGATGATCGACCCGGCCCCACACAGGGCAGGGTATATACACTGTCTGGCTACTGGGCGAGCGAGCCAAGATTTCCGTATAGAAAGATTCCACCAATCGGCTGCTATGTTGCTTGGGAGCAGGGGCGTATTTGTACCTACGAAACACAGGTGGGTCGCGATCAGCAGGGAAACTATATTGATTATCGAACGTTTGAAGGCGCTATTGGTGATCGCGGTGTAGGAATTCCTTATCTAGCCACATTAACTCTTCCGGAAGAAGTAGAGGCAGGCGAAATTCGGCACGCGCTCGGTATCTCAATACCAAATACGGCGTATGGTCCAGTCTGCACAAAGGCTCAGCAAGGCGACTGGAATCAAGAAGGTAAAACTTGTGCTACGGCAGTTATGCCAGCCTCTAAATTTGAGTGGGCAAATGCTCCTGCGCCACCCGTTATGGCAGATGCCTACAAGAAAATCTATACAATAGATAAAACTATTCCGGAAGGTATGCGCTTTGGACTCAATATGACCTACGCTCAAATTGATCAATGGATTCAGAGCCGCCCAGACCTCGTGAGTAATCCGCGCCGTGCAAAGACTGCCCGAATTATTGCTGTAGCAATGAGAGATTATGGTTTGCTGGTGGCTGACACAAATGGCAATCAGATGGGGCTTCAGATGGCTGGTGGTATTAATCCAGATAATGCTAAAAAGTGGACCGATCTTGGCTTGGGCCCAAATGAGAAAGATAATCTACTAGATGGGCTTATGACTGCAACTAATATGTATGTGGTTGATCCTCCGATTGGAACTTGTAAGGACGGTACGAAATCGAAGTATTTCTGCCCTTGGTCAAGCGCACAATATACTGCCGCAAGCACATCTAGTCCTTCGCCAACAACAACTGTTACCCAGACCGTAACGCCAACTCAGACTGTAAGCCCTACTAACACAAGCAGCCCGGCTCCAACCTCAAATCCAAGCACTTCTAGTGCAGCCACACCTGGCTCAAAGACGTCACCTGCACCTACTACTTCAACTACTGCAACAAGTGATAAGGTTGCGCCATCCGCACCGACTGGTATTACAAGAGGTTTGGTAATTGATCCGACGCGAGTTGCGTATAACCTTGAGATTAAGTGGAAGGCTAGCACCGATTCTGGTGGAAGTGGCGTAAAAGACTACCTTATAACCCGAAACGATGGCAAGAATTGGACTAGTGTTTCTCCGATTGTGGTTGATAATACGGTCGTAGCAAATGTGCTCTACACCTACGAGATAAAAGCTCGTGATAACGCCGGTAATATATCTGCCTCGGCAACCACTTCTGCTAAAGGTGCCTGTCTGCTCATCTGGTGCTGGCTCGAATAGCCTAACTCCCATAAAAAGAAAAAGCCCCGAGATTTCCTCGGGGCTTTTGGGTTAGGCTACGACAAGTGAGTTGAGCCACTCGGCGCGAGCCTTGTACCCATCGAGGGTGAGATGAATGCCGTCACCCGTTTCTCCATACCACTCGGGGTGGTTGAGGATGATTGCCTGCCAGTCGCCCAATTCGAGACTGGGGATGGAGGCGGCTAGGCGCTTGGCAACAGCGTTGAAGCGCTTGGCGCAGTCGCGGATGACACCATTCTCACCAAGTGTGAGCAGTATCACCGGCTTGGCCTCGCTGGTGTTCAGGGAGGCGATGATTAGGTTGCGAATCTCATCCTCGCCGGGGTTACCCATGCAGTCGTTGGTGCCCAGAGCCATAACATAGGCATCGGTGCGCTCGACGTTCTGCTTGACGATGGCATTGGCGTTATGCAGCGGGCGGCCATTTGCGGCATCGATGTCGACACGCAGCTTGTCGCCGTTGGATGGCCAAAACGGCGAGATGCCAACGGTGAGCGAGTCGCCGATGACTAGCACGCGTGTTGGCTCATCCTGGGGTGGCAGCATGCTGGTAAGTGGAGTGAAGGTATCCTCCGCCACCGTGGTTTGGGGCTGGGCAGAGCCTTCTTCGGTTGCCTCGGGCTGCTGTGTGAAATACACCAACGCAACGATGACTGCAATCCAGATGATTGCTCGATTCATGACACTTCTCCTGTTGGTAGGGTGCGAGTGGTCTGCGAGCAAACCGTACTACGTTACACTAAAATATTGCTTATGTCAATAGTGTTGAAATGATTGCGAAAAAAGTATTGACAAATATATATAAATAGTGTAACGTAGTACGGTTTACCCAAATCCAGAAACTATCCAAAAGGGAGGTGATCTGGGTGAGCTCTACCTTGAAAAGTATTCGACTAGCAGTCTTTGGCTGCTTGGCCGTAACCATCGTTCTGATGTTCGGTCAGACAGCACAGGCCGTCGAACCATCTGACGCACCTTGCAATGTTGCCCCGGCTGGGGTGATCTCTGCAGATATGGCTGAAGGTTTTCGTAACTTTTGGCCACTCTACACCCAGATCGCTGCGCTTGAGGGCGTGGATCCGGTCTTGATTGCCCCGATTCACTACCGCGAGCACTTTGGTCGTGATAACCCAAAGAACGGGCAGGGCATCTTCCAGCTGTACTCGCTCGTAATGAACGGGGGAGCAAGTTTTCCTTTCACCAACGGCGCCGCCGTGAGTGATGAGGACTTCATCCATCAGGGTCGGTTGGCCGTGCAAGTGCTCAAGGGTAAGACTCGTGAGCAGCTCACCGTAAGTCCAGACCCAGTGTTGGTAAAGCAGGTGTATTACGGCTATAACGGTCGCAATTCGCTCTACGCCTCTCAGGCTCGTCCTGGCGAGGGTCCCTGGGACGGATCACCCTACGTCATGAATATTCCTGGTGTGCGCGAGCTTACCATGATGACGCAAGACGGTGGCGGGGGACCGCGCCGGCTCGATCCTCGTCCGGGCGCTTTCCCGATCTACGAGGAGCTCGTTCGTCAGTGTTCGGCCGTCGCTCCGGTGGTACCGCAGCCAGTTGCGGAACCACCAGCAACAGCGGCTCCGCAAACCGCGGGGTATGACTTTGCAAACTTCATCGATTCAGCACTCTCAAACGGAGGAAACAACATGAAGGAATTCCAGTTCGACTATCAGCCCATGCATTTTGGCGGCGAAGTCAGCCTACTCATCGTAGCGCTGTTCGCAGCTGTCGGCGTTGCTTACCTCTTCCAGTATGGTAAGTGGCGACGTCCTGGTGGCATGTTGGTGCTTGCAACGCTGGGTGCCGCAAGCCTCTCGTCTGCTCTCTTGGCCGACAGGTTCGGTGCGGGCTGGCAGTTCGAGATGTTTGGCCACAACTTGGGCGCAGCAGTAGGCGCAGTGCTAGCTTGGGTTGCCTATCCAGATCGGGTTGCAACCATCAAGTTGGTGCTGAGCGGCATGCTCATTGCCTTTGCGCTGTGGTTCGGCATCAAGTGCTACAAGTCCGGCAAGGGTGCGCCCAGCGAGGTTGCTGCCGCGTTCAAGCCACTGATTGCTGGTAGCTGGAAGCTGGTGCGTCGTGCTGCCAAGATGCGTCACGCCTGGCTCATCGTGGCGGCCGTTCTCACGCTGATGGTGGCTGCCACACGTCTCAACACCGATGTGTGGGCCTACGGCTCAACAGCCGCTACCATTGGTGGCATCGGCCTCATCCTCTGGCTCAACAAGAAGTCGGTGCTTGAGGCGCAAGACGTGTCTGAGTGACACGCAAGCCTCGGAGTGAAATATCTCCGAGGCTTTTTCTATCTGTTGAGAAGGCAACAGATTTGTTGTACAATATATGTCGTTCTTGTAAGAAAATATTGGGACGTCGCCAAGTGGTAAGGCACCGGTTTTTGGTACCGGCATTCGGGGGTTCGAATCCCTCCGTCCCAGCCAAGTGCAGCACCTAAGGTGACCGACCTAGGTCCCTCAATCTGTTATTTA
>CAYVVS010000008.1:0-30083 GCA_964454845.1 uncultured Candidatus Saccharibacteria bacterium | reverse complement strand
GTCGCAAAGCTTTTATTTTTTGCGTTCAACTCTGGTTTAGCCAGCGTATCATTCGCTCCATCAACCATTGCATTCGCATAATTCTGGGCAGCAGTCGTGATAAGCTCCGTGTCTGTCTGCTTTGCAGCCTCAGTTTCTGTAGTTTGAGCCTCTTCAAGTTCTTTTACCTTCGCTTCAGCTTCTGTGGCTTTTTTGTCAGCAGCTTCTTTGTCTGTCTGTGCCTGCGCTACCTGAGCTTGAGCCGAGCGCGCCTGCCACCAAAGATAGCCAAACGCAGCTGTGCTAGCCATCAAAATAAGCACCAAAAGCACGACCAAGACTTTCTTGCCTCCGCCAGACTTACCCACATTAGAAGCAGGCATCCCCATTGGAGTAGAGCTGACCGTAGCGTTTGGGGCTGCTGGAGCCGGCGGAATATTCGCGCCTGGCTTAGTTGGCTCTACCGGTTTTGATAATGGCTCTGGAATTTTTTCGTCCATACTATTGTTGCTCCTTTAATGATTTTACAAACGCCTGTACTGCAGCTTTCTCGGCCGTAACAACTTCTTGCACGCTAGCATCTGCCGAACATGCCGACTGACCCGCCTCGTATACATAATAGCTATCGCCTAGCTTCAAGACTGTCTCGTTATCTACTTCAACGTCTTCAATCTTCCCACCTTTATAGGTGTCGCCTGCTGCATAACTCGTAAGTGCCCCGAGCGGACTAAATTCAGCCGTACATTTTGGTGCCGTGCTACTTACTTTGCGCTCCGCCTCTACTACTTTTGTAGATGAAAACGTAATAACTTTGTGGGCCTGCTTATTCACGTCGGTAGTCTCCCGAAAACGATAGGTGACTGTAGCCACATCATCGCCAAACGCGTAGGTAAGCCCAAGCTCTGGAATGGTCCTTGTGGCACTGGCTGAAGTTGTGGACGAGCTCGTGTCGCCAGACAACCCCTTATTAGCCTCGGTGAGTTTAGATACCTCAGTCTGCAAATCTGCGACCTGCTGCTTTTCGGTCCACCAAAGATAACCAAAGATACCAGCTGCAAGCAGCGCAATAATCATAAGAAAAATCAGAAATCCCTTGCCACCGCCCTTGTCGCCACGTTGACGTTCCGCTTCGAATGCTGGCGGAATATTGCCATCATCAATAACATCTGGCTCAATAACCTCTGGTACTGGCTCGGACTTTACAGGCTCACTCTTTTTTGCCTGAGCTTTTTTTTGCTTACCATTAACCGCCACCTTTACCCCGTCAGCTTGGGGTGTGTTAGTGATTTTATCGCCACCCAATTCCTCGGCAATGTCAGCCATGGTCTTCGTTTCTTCTTTCTTATTATGGTCGAGACGAATTTCGTCTTCGCCTTCAGGCTTTTCGTCGCCATCTGGTTTTGGCATGTACGCCATCGAGCCATCAGCAATGCTTGGTCCAGTAGATTGAGTTTTATCGTCACCAGTTGCCATAAAAAATATGATTCCTTATTTCACTAAGCAGTGTAGCATAAGGGCTTTCTCGTAGTACAGCTACTTGATTTTTCAATACATGAGCGTCAGAATATCTGCATCCACTCCCTAGGTAAGGAAGTGCTATGAGTACCTTTGATTCTGACCGCTATCAAGATCTACGCGACCACTTTGGCCATGACGACACCGATGACACCTATGGCCTGACTACATGGTTTACCCCAAGCGAGGTCGAGGCGATCGTACAGTTCTGTATGACACAGAACATCTGCCCCAGCCTACTTGTCTACTATGCCGTCGAGTCGGTCATGAGAGCAACAATTTCTAGCGACGGCCTCGCAGTTGTACTTAGGATCCCACCCTGCAACTAAGCACCACACCACACCTCAGCGTGTGGTTTTTTATTGGATTACGCCACCGCCTAAAACAGTTTCGCCGTTATAGACAACCGCATGCTGACCAGCCGCAACACCGCGATGAACCCCATGAACCAGCTGTATGCGCCACACACCATCTGCTTGTGGCTCAAGCTTGCACTCCAACAATTCACCGAGGTGACGAATTCGCACTTGATATATCGCATCAACTTTTGGCTGCTGCCACCATGTAGCGTCGCCTACATTGTAGTAGTCACGCTGCAGCTGACTTGGATTGGTTGTAACCGTAACCGTATTAGTCTTAAGATCTTTTGCCAACACATAATAAGGAGTACCGCCGCCAACCCCAAGCCCGTGTCGCTGGCCGACTGTATACAATGCAGCTCCGTCGTGTTGCCCAATTTCTTGGCCAGATTCACTCATAATTGGGCCCGGAGTGAGCTCCATAAACTCACCCAAAAAATCTTTGAGCGGAATTTTACCAACAAAGCACAAGCCCATACTTTCCTGGCGAGTAGCCGTCGGTAAATTTCGTTCCGTCGCCAGTTCGCGCACCCGGGGCTTTTTGTACTCACCTAACGGGAAGAGCACATGTTGTGCAGACTTAACTGGCATGCGATATAAGAAGTATGTCTGATCTTTCTTGCTATCAACGGCCTGCATAAGCCGGCCATTCTCCATACGTGCATAGTGACCGGTAGCAACAAAATCTGCACCCTCATCACGACACAGATTATAGAATAATGAAAACTTGATCTCTTCATTGCACAGTACATCAGGATTTGGCGTGAGCCCAGCGGCATAGGCCTGTACCATTACGTCCACCACCTGCTCTTTGTACTGATGCTGTAAATCAAATACCTTGAGTTCAATACCTAAATGGGCTGCCACGCTCTTTGCCGAACGCAAATCGTCTTCCCATGGACATGGGTTACCAGCAATATCTTGAGTCCAGTTCTTCATATACGCACCCACAACTTTATAGCCCTGCTCTACGAGCAAAACAGCGGCAACGCTAGAATCGACCCCACCAGAGAGCCCAACATAAACAGTTTTTTGTGCATTCTTCATAGTTGACTATCTTAACGAAATATTTTACTATTTACAAGCTAACCGTACCCCTATCCATGGAGTCTCATCTCATATGACATCCCAAGCCCCCTGGGTGCAACATCCCAACGCTGTCGATCAACGGCTCTTCGTCGCTGAGGGCTTCGACGGCGCGTACAAGTGCAAGACCAAGCGTGGATCACTTCAAGTCTGGCACTACAACCCCAAGGACAAGCTGTCACCAAGCAGCATGAAGGTTGTGCATACCTTCACCCCGGAGCAGGAAGAGATCATCGTTCTGGCTCGCAAGGATCCCCGACATGCCATCGCGGCATATCTGGAGATCCCAGTCGAAGGTCTGTCGGAAGAAGCTCTCGTGTCATCAGCGGGGGTCCATCTCGGCCCCCGCGGTGGGGGCATGGGGAGTCTGCTCACGCGTTCCTGTTAGCAACCAACCCGCCATCACACGATGGCGGGATTTTCATTAAAAAAGTATGGCCGGGTGATCTCTCTCGAGACCACCCGGCCCGCCGCAGCTGGGGATGCGGCAACTACAGAATAGGTTCGCCAGTGGCGCCAGTTTCTGTAGGTTCCCATGCAAGGCACAGGAAGTTGTTGGGAGACCTCTCGCCCCCCCCTGTAAAGAGGCCTCCCTCACCGACCCGAAGGTCGGGTGTGTATCACTTCACGCTGCATGGAATTTGACGTTAAGACGACACACACGATTTTGGAGGTTCAGATTCGAACCAGCACTGCTCACTCGAACTGAGCAGATAATACGCTCGTAATTCAGCCTCGTCAAGCCTTATTGATAGTTCCCGGTTGCATAAATATACCCCACTTTAGCTAGCTCAGAAGCGGTAATCCAGACCCCAAAAGGCGTGGCCCACCAGGCTGATTTGCTCCAAGCATTATCGTAACTTGAGCTATTTTCGATAGTGTACTCATCTCCCAATATTTTTTGAAAAGTAATGAATGCACGACGCTGATGATAAGGAGAAGTCACTAAAATGATTGATTTTGCATCATTCTCTTCCAGGATCCGCTTGGAGTTAACAGCGTTTTGATATGTAGTTTTGGCGTCTTCATCTATAATAATTGCACTATCCGGGACACCGGAACGTCGTGCCAACGCAGCCATCTCTCTGGCGTTAGAAGGTCCATCATCTAGTGCTGCTCCAGAGAAAATAATTTTAGGCGCCAAGTCTTTTTGATAGAGTTCAACCCCCTGCTTAGCTCGTGTTTGTGTTTGCCCGCCAGAAACAACCACAATAGCATCTGCCGGACTAGTTGAGTCTTGTGGTGAGAGATAAATTGCCGACCCAAATACCGCGGCAACAAACAGGCCAGTAAGAATAAATAGGCCAACTACAAAACCAAAAAACTTTCTGGTTCGACTGCGTCGCTTTTTTTCTTTTTTACTATGAAAAAGCATAGGCTTATTGTACGACGATTTGGCGAATTGCGCCCACCAAGGCCTGTACGTCTTCAGCTGTAGTTGAGCGACCGAGAGAAATACGCAGGCTTCCCTGTGCTTCAGCACGTGTTCTACCCAAGGCTATCAGCACATGGCTTGGTTCATCAGAAGATTCCGCACAAGCCGCCCCGGTTGCAACCGCAAACCCGGCAGCATCGAGCGCCAGCACTAAATCTTCACCATCAAAGCCAGCAAAAGAGATATTTATAAGACCAGCCAAATGCTTTTTAGCGTGGCCGTTCAGCTTAATCCCTACTATATCTTTGAGGCCTCGCCAAAGATCATCCCGCAACCCCTGTAAGCGGCGAACTTCATCTTTTCGCATAGCTTCGGCTTTTTCTGCTGCAGCTGCAAAGCCGACAGTCAAATCGACCGCTGGCGTTCCAGAGCGTAAACTTGTCTCTTGACGACCACCAATAATCATTGGAGTTAGCGGGGTACCGCGCCGCACATACAAAGCCCCAATACCCACCGGACCATAGGCCTTAGCGCTCGAGAGAGTCATAAGATCTACACCTAAACGGTCTACTGGTAGTGGCAGAAAGCCAAGAGCTGCCGACGCATCAGTATGGAAAATAATTGGTGTTGCTATGCTTCGCTTCTCACGATTAACGCGGACCTCTTTCACGAGCTGTCCAATTTCGGCAATCGGCTGCACGGTGCCAACTTCGCTTGTGGTAATCGCAATAGATATCAAAACAGTCTCATCAGTAATAAGCCGCGCAATATTATCGACATCCACCATGCCAGTTTCTGCAACTGCCACTTCCTGCACATCATAGCCGCTAGCTCGAGCAACTTGTGTGCAGGCCCGTACCGCAGCATGTTCAGTTGAAAGCGTAATTACTCGAGCTTGTGGCTCTCCGCAAGCCGTGAGCGCACCTAAAATTGCCAAGTTATCCGACTCTGTTGCACCGCTTGTAAAAACAATCTCACGAGCTTGCGCACCGAGCACTACAGCAATTCGTTTGCGTGCAGCATCGAGCAGATTGCGTGCCTCACGCCCTTCAGCATAGAGGCTAGCTGGGTTAGCATAGGCGCTACGAGCTGCCTCCATTTCTTGCGCCACTTCAACATCCAATGGAGTCGCGGCGGCGTAATCAAAATAATATCGTTTCATACTTACAGCCCAAACAAACTTTCTGCATTACGAGTAGTATCGTGCGCCAACACATCTATTTCAACGCCCCTCAGTAATGCCAAAAACTCAGCAATTGCCGGAACATACGCTGGCTCATTACGCTTACCACGATGCGGAACCGGCGCCAAATACGGACAGTCCGTTTCTAGTACTATTCGATCAGCGGGAATACTGCGAGCAGCCTGAAGCTGAGCCTCGTCCTTGGTAAAGGTCATGATGCCGTTTAATCCAAAAAAGAGTTCTCCGTCATGACTCATTGCTCTCTCAACTTCTGCTTGATGCCCAGTAAAGCTATGAATCACCCCTCGCAGCTTAGGGTAATCTCGTAGTACTGTAAAAAAATCCTCCCACGCATCGCGTACATGAAATATAAGTGGCAAATTATGCTCGAGTGCAATCTCGATCTGAGCCCGGAGTGCACGATCTTGCTCTTGTTTGGTCGCAAGATTGCGATAGTAGTCGAGCCCACATTCACCGATAGCAATAACGTCTTCTGCTAGGTCAGCGATCGCGTCGAGAGCGGCATCACCAGCTTTTGCTTCGTGCGGATGAAGACCAGCAGTAGCATATAACTTTACGCCAGTTTTTTGTGAAGCGTAGTCAGGATTTTGCGCAAACACTAGGGCCTGACGACTGTCTTCGGGCGTTACGCCAACATTAATGATCGTATCCACGCCAGCTTCGTGGGCCCGAGTAAGTGCCTCACCAGCATCCGTAAACGCATCCTTAAAATGAAGATGGGCGTGAGTATCAATCATGCGCTAATCTTCCTTTTCAATACGCGGAAACAGCATGCCACCACGCATATCCACTCGCCCATCCGAAAATATATTATGAATTTTCTCAGCAGTAGACGGCATAAATGCAGTGAGGGCGACAGATAACTGAATAATCTGGTGAATCCAATCATTTAACAGCTTGGAAGTAGCCATAAGATCTGTCTTTGCAAGTTTCCAGGGTTCGCTTTTATCGATTGCTTCGTTAAGTGAATCGAGCTGTTTCCAGATTGCCTGAAGCTCATCATCAAAGCCGGCATTCCCTAGCTCGGTAAGTTTGGGCTGGCGTACCTCTGTAATTGACTCAAACTTACCATCGCAATATTTAACGGTCATACTGGCGACGCGTTGCACGAGATTTCCTAAGTTATTTACGAGGTCTGAAGTATAAACTGCATGAAAACGCTCTACCCCAAACTCTCCATCAGAATCGTGCGGAATATAGCGAAGCAAGTAATATCTTAATGCGTCCGCGCCATACTGCTCTAATATTTCGTCAGGCCCTACAGCGTTCCCTAAACTTTTGCTCATCTTCACACCACCCGGCGCGTTAATAAAACCATGTACGTACAAAGCTTTCGGCAGAACAACTCCGGCACTCATTAGCATGATTGGCCAATACACAGAATGAAAACGATTTATATCCTTGCCAACAATATGTAAATCCGCCGGCCACCACTTTTTAAACTCTGGTTCGTCCGGATATCCAACTCCAGTAATATAATTGGCAAGCGCATCAAACCAGACATACATCACATGAGTGTCATCCCCTGGTACCTCCACACCCCACGCCAACTGACTCTTTGGTCGTGAGATCGAGAGATCTTCAAGTTTATTGTTGCGCAAAAAACTTAAAATTTCATTTTTGCGCAGATCCGGAAAAACTCTATATTCATCATTTTCAATCAAACTAATGAGTTCATCTTGATAAGAAGCAAGCTTTAAGAAATAACTCTCAATCGCCAACTCTTCAAGCGCACGATTTGGATGTACGGGACACATACCTTCAATCGCATCTTTGGAAGTATAAAACAACTCGCAGGCAACACAATACAGCCCCGTATACGTACCTTTGTAAATGTCTTTCTCACACGCGCGCCAGAGAGCCTGAGCACCTTTTTTATGGTGCTCATCAGTAGTACGTACGAATGCGTCGTAGTCTACGTTCAGATCGCGGGCTAGCTGCACAAAACTTTCACTCATCTCATTTACAAAACTCAATGGCTCTGCGCCAACCTTCTCAGCAGCCTCAAACAACTTTTGCCCATGCTCATCGGTACCAATCTGAAAATATACTTCATTACCAAGCTGACGATGCCAGCGTGCTAATGCATCAGCCTGGATAAATTCCATAGCATGGCCAAGGTGCGGCTTAGCATTGGCATACGGAATAGAGGTTGTAAGATAATACTTATTTTTTTGGCTGGTCATGATGCTCTACTTTCTTTGGCTCAGACTCGGCAGGCATGTAGTCTTGGGAGTTTTTTTCTGCCACGGGCTTATCGTCAAACGACTTATCGGGCTCTTTCGCTCCGCGCTGCTTGCTAAGTCGCAATTCTACCAGAATTAACCCGATAATTCCAGATATAACCACACAAATTACAATGAATGGCCACCACTGAGCTGAGCCAGTCGCGACCGCCAGAACCGTATCGCTGCCATCGGTTTTTTGCACAAACAACAGCTCGGCAGTTTTTGCGTAGCTTCCGCCAACTACTGCCACGTTTTGGGTAAATTGCTGGCGCGGAGCTAAGGAACCTAAAGTTACGTTCTGAGTTGTGTCGCCATGCTTAATTTGTGCGGCATAATTATCGCCAGCCACATTTTCTGGGGCCGTCACGGAATAGCGCGAAATCGTGATGCCAGGAAAAATAACATAACTACTCACATCCGCCTGCCCTTCACGATTTGCACTTGGGAAGGCATCCGAATAGCTGATAGTAGTATTCTCGTATTGATAATTCATGTCCTGCTCACCGACCATCACTGCAGTTGGGTTCGCATCTTCAGCCCCCCATACGGCAAAAGCAAAATGGTCCAAATCACTTTTACCAAAGTTATCAAACTTTTCGCCCCAGGTTGGATCAAGATTCATCCAACCAATGCCTGGCACGTATACCTCCACCCAACTGTGGAGCGAGTCGGACACTGTCTTTGATTGCTTAAGGTTGCCGGCATAGGCATACCCAACCGGCATGCGGGCTGGGATGTTTTGACTGCGCAGCAATGCGACAAGCAAATCGGAATACTCGAGACACACAGCATTATCTGGATTTGCCAAAGCCTTATCGCTGCCCTGACGAATGTTGTACTTAATCTTTTCATTGTTATAACTCAGCGTATCGACCGTCAGCTTATAGAGATTTCGTACTTTATCTATAACCTTGTCGGTTCCTGCCACTGCCTGAGCGGCCTTAACCTGCAACTGTGGACTGGTACTCTGCCAGTATTGAGTTTGGCCGGTATATTTCTTGGTAATTTCAGCTGGAATATCCTGCATCGATCCACTCGTCGACAAATCATATTCTAAATATTTTACCTGAGCTGCTACATCGGTATTAACCACAACTTTTGTTCTAGCCGGTACATCATAATCGGCCAGGACGTTACCATCGCCATCTAGACGAGTAGCGATAGGTTCTGGAGAGAGGCTCTTAATAAAGATTTTTTGCGAGCTAGTATCTGGTGGTAACGTAACCGTAAATCGCTTAGTTTGCCCAGTAGTATTATCGAGTGGAAAAGCGAAGTTAGCCTCATAAATTGTTGACTCGCCAAAAATCAACGAAACCGAGCGCTTGAGGTCCGCCGTCTTAGGGAATGTGTAACGAACCAGATTTCCATCGGCACCATTGAGCTCCGGCAATACACCCGTAGAAAACAGCTTACCAAAATCCTGCGGCGCCGAAACACTCACGGTGTAATTCTCATCGCTTCCAATCTGCGACAGCGAAGGTACGTACAAAGTACGCGAAGAGCCCTTTACATCCATCAGCTCATCCGTGTCGTAGCTCACGCTAAACTCTAATGCGGAACCACGCGCATTCTGCGCGTCAAAATCTATCGTAATTTCTTTGTAGTCGTAGTTATATCCCAGCCCCTCACTCGATTTTTGCTCGAGCTTAGTTGGAATTTCTCCACCACTGGCATACGTGGCGCGTAAATTTTCTACATCATTGGTCGGTGCAGCGATACGTATAAGATCGAGTATCTTATCGGGGCGATTATAGATTACCTTATAGTTCGCAACTACTGTGGTTGTCCCAGATTCCTGAAGCTTGTAATTAAGTGCGATGTTATAGGTAAAATCGGCTGCAGCTTGCGTATGGCGAGCAAAAGCAAGTACTCCGAATGCGATGAGGAAAATAAGTAGTAAGGAAACCCAGCGAAATCGCTTAAACATACACCCATAATAGCATAGGCGCTATCTGGAAAGTGGCTTATTTCTGGATGAGATCGTACAGCTGTTTCCACTGGTCTAGCGACAGCTCTTGCGCACGAGAAGTTACCGAAAGACCAGCCTGCAAAAGATAGGATTCGATTTCTACTGGCTGTACACGCAAACCCGCTGCCAGAGTATTCTTGAGCTGTTTGCGCTTTTGGGCAAAACCAAATTTCACCAAACGCATAAAATCACGCTCCTGCACATCAAGAGTAGGGCCGCTAGATAAATCCACATGCACAACTGCGGAATCGACCTTTGGAGCCGGCCAAAAACACTCAGGTGGCACCAATCGAACAATCTTTGCTGCGCCATGCAGCTGCACAGCTATCGAAAGCACACTCATTTGGCCCGGCTTAGCACACATCCGCTCTGCCACTTCTTTTTGCACGAGTAGCGTAATTGAACTTGGACCGGATGGGGAAGTGATAAGTCGACGAATCAGGGCGCCAGTAATGGAGTAGGGGATGTTCGCCACAACTTTATAGGGCAGGGGAGTTCCCCGCGGGGGGAGTGGTAATTCTAATGCGTCACCACGTACCACCGTCAAATTTTCAGCCTGCTGCGATTCAATGAGTCCAGCAAGTTTTTCGTCCAGCTCGTAAACAACTACCTGCCCTGCCCGCTGCACCAAAGCACTCGTGAGTACACCAAGACCAGGCCCCACTTCAAGTATGGTGTCGGCAGAATTCACATGTGCAGCTTCGAGCATATCTGCGATTACCGACTCATCATGCAAAAAATGCTGCCCCAAACCTTTGTTTGGAGTAACATCAAATTTAGCTAGCAATAACTTTAGCTGAGATTGATCCATACTTTAGCGCAAGTAACGTCCGCAAACTGGCCATGGTTGGGCGCCACGACGTGCATACAACGCAAAAGCGGCGGCATCCTGCACTTCTGGAGGTGCATCGGCCGGATCATAGTAGCCACCATAGTTGTTCCAGGTACTGTAATTAAACTGATACGCTCCACGGTAGAGTGGGTTACGCTTATTGGCATAATTTCCACCCGCCTCGCAAAAGCGCAACTTCGCCCACTGCTCCGAAGTTGGTTGCCCGCCACGAGCTACAATTTTAGTTCCCCGCACCACGACCGCATCAATTGAAGCAACCAATACTTTTTCATCTAACACGCTTCGCTTATCTGGCTGACCAGCAGTTTTCTCCACTAAGTACGTCACCTGTTTGCGCCCAGCTACACCCGCTCGCCGGGTCTCAGTCTTACCTGCCTCCATATTGGCGTCATAAATTGTCTGAGTATTCGGAGAGATATCCTCAAGTACCACTTGTGTTTCCTGGACGATCTTAGAGAGCACCACTCGTGTACCAGGGGTCAATTCAGTTTCCGCTGTCATCCCCTGCAAGTCTTCGGCGCTATACTCAACATTCTTTTCTTTTAAGAGCTCCCCGACGGTAGTCGCTTGCGTACGAATATTGTAGAGCTCACCCGCCACCACAAGCTGTACCGGCACAGCTCGATCAACGATGACTTTGTAGCCTAATGTGCGGCTAGGCTGAAAATCTTGCACCTGCTCAATTTGCGCTTTGTCTTCGGGGTACAATGTCACACCAGCTGCTGCAGCAATTTTTCGAGCCGAACGATACCCCGTTACCACCTGCGTAAACTTACCACTATCCACAACTACCGCCGGCGCGGCTCGATATACATTCACGTTATAATTTGGCTGATCGACAACCGTATCTAGCTCCGGCTCAACCACATCACCGTTACGCACCTCAATACCATTTTCTGCCAAGATATCTTTTACAGTCGACCCGCTCGAAACAACATTACGTTGCTCACCGTCAACATATATCTGTACTACCCGCTTTTCATCTGCGAATACCCTAAAACTGTGGCGAGTTTGAGCAGTGAGAGCCAAGCCGAGAGTCAACACCGTAACTACTACTGCAATAGCTGCAGCTGAACGCTGAATTCCTGCCCGTTCCAGATGAAGCAAACCAATTTCAGCTTGAACTCTAGCTCGCAAAGCACGCGGGTGATTCACAAGTGGCTGGATACGCCTAGTCACAAAACGATTTCGTTTTGTGATGATACCCTGCCTTACTAATTGAATTTTTTGACGCCACCCAAGAGCCACGCCAGTAGTTTGAGTACGTATACTCTGTTACCTCATCTCACTATTTTGTACAAAACAGTTTGTTTTACTGAGGCAAATTATACGTTTTATAGGTATAAACGTCAATCTTAAGCGGTTTAATACAGGCGCAAGAAAAGAGGGCAGGCTTGCATGTTCGCAAGTACATGCCCTTTATAGTGAGATGGGCTAGCTTATCAGGTATTCAGCTCGCGCGCGATGGTAGCACCATCTGCTGCTCGTAGCTCTGCCAAGAACCTTGCCTGATCTTCGGCACTCACTGGACGCGCAGCCTCAATGATCTGAGTGGCGGTGGCGTCTGCAAGGAACCAATGAAAATCCAGCAAATCATCGTGCGTGACCCGCATGGCATCCGTTCGACGTGGGTCGCCTAGCTCTGTCGGCAAACACCATGTTTCTTCTCTGCAGCCAGCTGCCAACAGGACATCGGCTACATGAGGATCAGCCGGACGCACTTCGACCATCCGGCACACAGGGCACCGGAATACGTAGGTTGACTGACTCAGATCTTCGCACGTCCGAACCAGAACGTCTCGAGATCGAAGCTCAACGTCACCACAATCGCTGCAAGTTGCCCTGATGAGTGCCATTCGTATCTCCTTTGTCTTGGTGCTGCACCTAACTTTAAGATGCTTAGGCTCATCATACTCCCGGAATAATCATGAAAACAATAAATATTAGACTTTTTTAGCTATCTGTGGCATAATATCACTCAAGAACAAGCCAGCCCTTAGAGGCTCTTTTTTTGTCGCCACACTAACTAACTTAGAGAAACTTATGCACGACGCTCAACATATTCGCAATATCGCCATTGTGGCCCACGTAGACCATGGTAAAACTACTCTTGTAGATGGCCTTTTAAAGCAATCTAAAACTTTTGCCGACCACCAGGCAGAGATGAGTCAAACAACAATATTAGACTCTGGCGATCTTGAGCGTGAACGAGGCATCACCATTACCGCCAAGACAACTGCCGTTGAGTACGAGGGTACAAAAATAAACATAATTGACACCCCTGGTCACGCTGACTTTTCTGGCGAAGTTGAGCGCACTCTCTCGATGGCAGATGGCGTTATCTTGGTAGTTGATGCGCAAGAAGGACCAATGCCGCAAACCAAGTTTGTACTTACTCGTGCACTCAAGCTTGGCCTTACCCCAATTGTGGTAATTAATAAAATTGATAAGCGCGACCAGCGTGTAGCCGAAGTTGAAGACGAAATTGGCCACCTCTTTTTAGACCTCGCAACCTCAGACGACCAACTCGACTACCCTACTTATTACGCAATTGGCCGCGAAGGCAAAGCTTGGACGAGCATGCCGGCAGATGTCACCGAATCAGCCGACCTCACGCCGGTTTTTAAAGCTATCGTAGACCATATCCCCGCCCCTCGCGTGGAAGCCGAAAAACCATTCCAAATGCTCGTAACCTCCCTCGCTTGGGACTCCTATCAGGGTAAATACGCAATTGGCCGCATTCAGCGCGGTTCTGTGAAGGCCGGTGATGCAATTGTTCGCATCGCCACCGATGGCAGTGAGCACAAGACTAAAGTCGACAAAATTTTTGTCTCTCGAGGACTTGAGCGTGTTGAAGTGACACAGGCTAGCGCTGGTGAAATTGCTCAGCTCACAGGTATTGCCGATGCTCACATTGGTGAAACTCTGGGTGATGCTGATGCCCCCGAAGCACTTCCAGTCATGGAAATCGAGGCTCCAACTTTGCAGATTGCAATTAGCCCAAACACCTCGCCTTTTGCTGGCAAAGAAGGAAAATTCACTACCTCTCGCCAAATTGCCGCTCGCTTGCAGAAAGAACTCGAAACTAATGTGAGCTTACGAGTCGAAGAACAAGGCACCACATTCCTCGTTTCTGGCCGTGGCGAGCTCCATCTTTCGGTACTCATCGAAACCCTACGCCGTGAGGGATTTGAGCTAGAAGTTGGTCGTCCAACTGTTGTATATAAAGAAGAAGATGGCAAAAAACTCGAGCCGATTGAAGAGTTGATGATAGAAGTACCAGAAGAATTTACCGGTGCGGTGAACGCCGAGCTTGGCCGCCGGCGTGCCGAGCTCAAAGACATGCAGCCGACTACCAAAGGGGTTACTCAGCTGGTCTTTCACTTGCCGACACGAGCACTCTTGGGCTTACGTAACTTACTGCTCACCGCTACCAAAGGCACCGTAATTATGAACAGCCTACTCATCGGCTACGAACCCGTTGGCACCCCACTCGCAAAACTACGTAATGGCGTACTTATCTCAGCCGAAACTGGGAACGCTGTGATCTACTCACTTAAAACTGTCGAAGAACGTGGTACGGCGTTTATCGGGCCGGGTACCAAAGTGTATGAAGGCATGATCATTGGTCTCAATCGCCGTTCTGACGATATGGAAATTAATGTCTGCAAGGAAAAGAAGCTCACCAACGTACGTGCTAGCTCAACGGATATGACCACTCAACTTACACCATTTACCGAACTCTCTTTAGAAGAAGCTCTAGACTTTATAGAAAACGACGAACTACTTGAAGTAACGCCAGAATCACTCCGCATGCGTAAGCGCTTCCTCAAAGCTGGCGAACGCAAAAAAGCTGCAAAAAACTAAATAAAAAACGAGCTTGAAAGGTCAAAACCCTTCAAGCTCAAGTGCCTAGAGCGTGCGCTCCCGGCCAATGTCGTTGCGCATCTGCGCTCCCGGCCAGGTAAAGCCGTGGGCAGCCTTGGTGGCTGATTCGTGCGCCCACTGCCGTGAAGGCTCGATTGCAGTCACACAGAGCACGCGGCCGCCATTGACGATCAACTTACCTGTTGAACCCTGTGCAACTCCGGCGTAGAACGGCGTCACACGATTCGAAGCTCGCCAGCTGTCATATCCAAAAACCTGGATTGGCTGCCCCTTGACCGGATTCTCCGGATACCCCTCTGCGGCAACCACAACCGTGACGGCATGGTCTGTACTGAACTCTGGCTGCGTCATGTCCTCGCCAGCCGCAGCTTGGCGCAACAACTCCGCGAAATCAGAAGTCGAACGAGCCAGCACAGACTGGATCTCTGGGTCTCCAAAGCGCACGTTGAACTCCAGGACCTTTGGGCCCTCGGGAGTAATCATCAGGCCGGCATAGAGCACGCCACGGTAATCAATACCGCGACGCTTCAGCTCTTCAAGCACCGGACGAATGCAGACTTCCGCCCACTCTTCATGCATGTGCTCATTGCCGGCAGGAGAATACGAGCCCATCCCGCCGGTATTCGGACCGTCGTCGCCATCTAGCAAGCGCTTGTAGTCCACGGCGCCAGGAAGCAACACATAGTCTTCACCGTTACATACGGCAAAAATTGACACCTCATAGCCCGGCAGCAGCTCTTCGATAACCACCTGCCTACCAGCATTGCCAAATGACCCATCCAGTTTCGCGGTACCGTCTTGGATGGCATCCGACTTAGCGGTATACACTCCGAATTCTTCAACGTTCTTGAAGACACCCACGCCCTTGCCGGCTGCTAGGCCGTCTGTCTTAATCACGCAGCCAAGACCAGTACTCATCCTCCGGTCAAAGAAATACTGGACATTGATCCTGACCTCTTCATGCGTACTGGCAACAGAGGACTTGGCTGTCGGCACGCCAGCTTTGCTAAGTAGATGCTTCATCCAGGCCTTCGAACCTTCGAGCTGCGCACCATCTGCGCCAGGCCCGAAGACCAGCTTGCCTTGTGCCCGCAGCTCGTCAGCCAAACCGTCAACCAACGGTTGCTCGGGACTGATCACGAAGAGATCCGCATCGAGCTCGAGTGGAGGTACGTCGGTGCTCCACGGAATGCCGGCATTCCCCTGCGTCACAAGCGGCGTATGCCCCTGCCGGTCAAACGTGTGCGCCAAGGCGTGTGCCCGCGCATCGGATCCAACCACAACGATCTTCATGAGTGAAGGTTCCTTCCATCCAAACAAACCCAATTTGAGTCATTTTTTTGAACTCAAACATTCTCCCAGATGTAGTCTAAATTCTCAAGGGTTAGAGTTTCTTCAGTGGCGCGAAATTGAGGTTCAGTCGCTTAATCCCCACACGGTCAAACGACACCTGCACGTCGTCTTCCTCTATACCTAAAACTTTCCCTTTACCAAACATCGCATGCTCAACGGTATCGCCAATTTCGAGCTCTATCACATGCTCAAACTCATCTGGAAACGGATCGCTTCGATAGCCAGAACCTTGCACACTATCACTAAACTTGAGCGCACCAACACCTAGCTTGTGCGGCCCAACAATCAAGCCCGACTCACAAAACTCCGGCGGGATTTCCATGACAAAGCGTGAAATTGCATTGCGCTGCGTCGATCCATACAACAAGCGCATGGTCGCATGCGTGAGGTACAGTCGCTCGCGCGCTCGAGTCATCCCCACATAACAAAGCCGACGCTCCTCCTCAAGCTCAGCCGGCTCAAACAATGTGCGTGAATGAGGAAAAATCCCTTCTTCCATACCAATCATAAACACCACCCGAAACTCCAAACCTTTGGCAGCATGGAGCGTCATGAGAGTTACCGCATCGGTACTCGCCTCCCAGTTATCAAGATCTGTCACCAGCGAAATTTCTGACAAAAACTCTTCTAGAGCTGTCGTACCAAAGCCACGAGCCACACCTAAAAACTCCTGCACGTTTTCAATCCTATCTCCAGCCGTCAAAGAGCCATCATTGAGGGCATCCAAATAGCCTGTTTTCTTCAAAACGAGCTCAGCTAGCTCAGCCACCGGCAGCCGCTCCGATGCTTCACGAAAATCGTGAATGAGAGTTGCGAAATCCTCAAAAGACGCCTTAGCTTTTGGCGTCAGACCCGGCACTTCGGTTGCACTCGCACAAGCTGTAAGAACATCTAAATCGTGCAGTGCAGCATAATCACTCATTACCGCCAGCGACTTATCACCTAGCCCACGCGCAGGTATATTCACAATCCGGCGCCAGCTCACGGTATCTTGTGGATTGGCCACAAACCGCATGTAGGCCAAGGTATCTTTAATTTCTTTACGTTCGTAAAAGCGTAGGCCGCCAACAATTTGATACGGCATATTGTAGCGCAAAAATGATTCTTCCAGACTACGCGATTGGGCATTGGTGCGATACAGCACAGCGCAATCCGAATGTTTATAGCCCTGTTCGGCCACCAGTCGATCGATAGTCTGGATTACAAATTGCCCCTCAGCCTGCTCATCTGCAACCTGTTGAATAATAATCTTCTCGCCTTCGCCCAGCTGGGTAAAGAGCTGCTTATCGGTGCGCACAGTATTTTTGGTGATAACTGAATGGGCGGCATCCAAAATGTGCTGTGTCGAACGATAGTTTTGCTCAAGCTTAATCACTTTTGCAGTAGGATAGTCGGACTCGAAATTTAAGATGTTTTCGTAGTTAGCACCGCGCCAAGAGTAAATCGACTGCCAATCATCGCCAACCACACAAATATTATTGTGAGCCTGCGCCAGAAGCTGGATAAGTTTATATTGCGCGTGATTCGTATCCTGATACTCATCAACCAATATATAGGCGAATTGTTTTTGATAACGTTCAAGAACTTCAGGACTTTCGTCAAACAATCGCGCCGTCAGCATAATGATGTCATCAAAATCCATGGCACCATTTTCGCGCAAACGTTTCTGATATTCCGGATACACTCGAGCAGCCGTTTCTTGCACTCTGCCCTGCGCCAGCTTGGCGTATTCACCCGGCAACATCAATTCATTTTTAGCTGAAGAAATTGAGGAGCGAATGGATTGCGGTGTAAACACTTTCTCCTGAATTCCAAGATCTTTGCAAACTAACTTCACTACCGCTTGGGCATCAGCTTCATCATAAATAACAAAGCTCTGCGGATAACCCAGATGCATGGCTTCGCGTCGCAAAATCCGTACTGCGATCGCGTGAAAGGTACCCAAAAATGGCATGTAACTTTTATCATCACTGTCTCGGCCCAAAAGACCGTTGAGCCTTTGACGCATTTCAGTTGCCGCTTTATTAGTAAATGTAACTGCCAAAATATGCGAAGGATGAATCTTTTTCTCTTCAACCAAATAGGCAATGCGGTGAGTGAGAGTTTTCGTCTTACCGGAACCAGCTCCGGCAAGCATGAGCACCGGCCCATCTACCGCCAAAACGCCATCACGTTGGGCCTCATTTAGATCTTGCAAGAGTGCGTGCATATTCTCTATTTTACCCGAAGAAAGCATAAGCCGAAAGTGGTACGAAAACTCTTATGCCTTATGTGTGCTGCTCACTCAAAAACTGTATACTTAAGAGCATTATGGAACCAACACCCCCAAACGACACTATGCCAGTTCCGACCGGCGAAAAAGAATTTGCGAAAAAGGGTAACGACCCAGAGCTCACTCCTGCCGAGCGACAAAAGCGAAAACTCATCAAAATAGCAATTATTGCTATCATGGCGATTCTCCTGATCGTTATAGTACCCGTTATCATTCTGACTATCGCGAAAAATACTAAGAAAGAAACCACTGAAAACAACCTTGTAATTACTCCAAAGCCCTCCATTGATCCAAATGCAACTTCAGATTTCGGTCCCGAGCGAGTGTTTGTGCGCAATGCCGCCAGCTTTAATGTACCCTACAATCTTGCAATTACGGTTCCGACCGCCTGGGACGCCGCTTTTACTAACTCCCCAAGTAAAGCTTACCCATGGGAAAATAGTACTCTCACACAGGCTCTTACCTCCAAATTCTCACCACTCTCCAGCTCGAATACTAGCATTGTTTCTGGTAACTACATCGCCATTATGGATATTTCCGAGTGGCTTAAAGTCGATAAAAATGTAGTACCTATGACCGTAGCTCAAAAACAAAAATGGTTTAACGATCTGACCAACATAACGCCAGAAAATGTCAGCTCACTTGCACCAACCATACCGAATCCTCGGCTGGGCTCAGAAACAGGAGGCCGTCAGCATCTTACACCAGTCTCGGTGTCTGAAAATCGTTTCCGTGGCTTTAGCTATGTGACCAATCGCACTACCAGCGCCTACACCCCCGAGATCATTACTATGCTCGCCGGAACCTATGAAGGTAAGCAGCTCATAATTTACAGCCAGCACAACGTGCGCGACACGGCCTGGGCAACTATTAACGAGCTACGCGAGCGCAGCGATCAAGAAACCACCGCACAGATTAACGCTACAGTTGCAGACTTCCAGCGTGGGCTTTTGGGTGCCGACACCATTGCTATTCATGACGAGTATCTCAAGGCGATCAACACCACTTCGATGAAGCTAGCCGAATAACTTACTTGCTTCGAGTTTTTGCGATGTGTTCGCGAGCACCAGCGGCATCAGTCCAGCCGTCAAAATGCACATCAACACCAGACCAGTCGTTCTTCCAGTCTTTGTAGTGAGTGTAAAAATGCTCAACATATTTCTTAAAATCATCGCCGAGCTGATCAACTTCTGTGAGATAGTCCTTAGTTGCGTCTTTAGCGGCAACACAAATAAGCTTCTCGTCACCTTCGCCATCATCGACCATGCGCACCATGCCAATTGCACGACAAGGAACAACCACGCCTGGATAGAGCGGCTCGTCAATCAGCACCAAGGCGTCTAATGGATCGCCGTCATCACACAAAGTTTGCGGTACATAGCCATAGTCATACGGATAACCAAAAGCTACGTTATTTACGCGATCCAAAAAAACTGCGCCAGTATCCTTATCGACTTCATACTTATTTTTCAGTTGGCCACGTGGGATTTCAATAACAACATTGACAACTTCAGGGGCTTTTTCACCAATTCCAACATTCTTTAAAGACATACTTTCTCCAAGCTAGTTACGTTATTTAGGTTACCATGAGAGCAGGAAAAGACAAGGTTGAGCTTTATGCTGCGGCTTTCTCAATAATTGTGGCAAAGCTTTTGTAGTTCGTGCTCGCGCCACCCACCAGCAATCCCTGGCAATCGGGCAATTTTAGGTAGCTCGCAGCATTGCCGGCATTTACGCTTCCGCCATAGAGCAACGGAACTGCATTCGCTAAGGCAGAGCCATGAATAGCTGCTAGGCTTTTGCGAATATACTCAAACATTTCGCGTGCGTCTTCCGGCTTGGCACTTTCACCGCTTCCAATAGCCCAAACTGGCTCGTAAGCGATGATGACATCACCCATTTCCTCAGGAGTAAGTAATGAAAGTCCAGTTTCTAGCTGGTCGGCCACAACCTGCTTAGCATGACCCGATTCCCGCTCGTGGCGTGTTTCACCCACACACAAAATTGGCGTGATACCGTGTCGCCTGGTAGCCGCAACTTTCTGGGCAATTAAACCATCTCGCTCATGAAAAGTATGCCGTCTTTCGGAATGCCCACAGAGCACATACTGCACCAAATCTGCCACCATCGCCACGCTCACTTCGCCGGTAAAAGCCCCTTCGTCCATCGGATACGCATTCTGCACCCCCAACGAGAATTTATCGTGCTCCGAGAGCTCGTGTCGCACCGTCGTAAGATCTACTGTCGGTGGGCATAAAACTACCTGCACATCTGCTGGCACGCGACCAACCTCTTTTTTTAGACGGTTAACCAAAAGACTTGCTTCAGCTGGCGAGCAATACATTTTCCAATTGCCAACAATGTAAGTTTTTTTCATCATAACGGTTATGTTCTATTGTAGCATTTTGTGAGCACTAAAAAAGAGCAATCGCCAGCAAGCGAGAGAGCATGTACTGACCAAACAAAATAACCATTGTGTAGATCACCAAAAAGCGCCAACGCACCCCTTGCCGGTAAGCAAGTCGCATTGCATAGAGACCAAGCGCCAATAAACTCAGCACTACCGAAAGCTGCAAGGCCACGTAAATTTTCCCATTTGGCTCGCACCATAAGGGAAGTATGTAGGCCTGTTCATACCCGCAGTTTGCTAAGAGCTCGAGAGAAAACGACCATGCCAACCAAAATTCAATAAGTAAAAACGGTGTGAAGAAGACTGCCTGCCACCAACGTGTATATTTTGGTAGGCGCTTTGGCGGCGGCGGAACATTGGCAACATACTGTCCACTCGTACGAGCTTTTCTTACCTGCCGCGGCTT
This sequence comes from uncultured Candidatus Saccharibacteria bacterium, assembly GCA_964454845.1. Taxonomy (GTDB): domain Bacteria; phylum Patescibacteriota; class Saccharimonadia; order CAILAD01. Next base: position 9,186 of record CAYVVS010000008.1, on the reverse strand, counting down.
ATTTGCTGTCGTGCGCTTTACCGGTTTTTTCGTTGCCATTTACGATACCAAAAGCCTTACCGTATCGGTTTTGCCAGCCACACCTACGTGGGTCCCAAACGCCGAGACCACTACATCGCCGGCGTCTAATGCGCCCCGTTTGCGAAATTCGGCCAACACTTCAGCATGGATAAGCCTTCCTTTTGGAACCTGAAACGATTTACCACCCCACACTATTGAAATCTGATTGCAAACCCTCTCATCAGGGCTCGCCATAATAATTGAGGCGTTCGGCCGCATGGAAGAAATAGACAATGCTGTCGAGCCTGTAAGTGTTTCGGCCAATATCAGCTTGGCTCCAACATGATTAGCAAGTGTAATTGCTGCCAGACTCACTGCATCCTGAGCGGTGTGAGCAGCTGTAAGCTTGTGAGCCGTGCCGAGCTGCTGAGTTTCCGCAAGAAATGCTTCCGTTGATAAAATAATTCGCTTCATCATCTGTACCGTCTCGACCGGAAAAGCGCCAGTAGCCGTCTCACCAGAGAGCATCACCGCATCCACTCCAAGTGACACAGCAGTTGCTACATCGTTCACTTCGGCCCGTGTTGGCTGTAAGTTTGTTGTCATCGACTCCAGCATTTGCGTCGCCATAATTACCGGGCGCTTTTTTTCGCGACAAATTCGGATAATCTTTCGCCCTACAATCGGAACAAGTTCTGGACTCGTCTCGGTCGCTAAATCACCCCGTGCAATCATCACTGCATCCGAGGCTTCAATGATTTCGTGCAAATTTTCTACCGCTGGCGCAGTCTCAATCTTTGAGATGATCCGCACGTTACGTTTGGATTTTTTGATAATCGCCCGGAGACGCTCAACATCTTCAGCCGTATGGATAAATGAAAGTGCAATGTAGTCTATGTCTTGCTTGAGACCAAACTTCACGTCATCTAAATCTTTTTTGGTCAGTTTTGAGCCCTCAATGAGCGTATCCGGCAAATTAATGCCGTGCTGCGAACCAAACTTACCACCGCTCAAGACGCGCACTTTCACCACCCCAGACCGAACCGAAGTAATTTCAGTTGTTACTTGCCCATCCCGCAATAAAAGTCGCTCGCCTTTTTTAACTTCATTTGTAAAATCGTACTGAATTGGAATTTGTCCGGGCTTATGCGAACCCTCGAGGGCGAACTCTAACGTGTCGCCGGCTGCGACGCTAAGCATTTCAGGCACGGTGGCAATGCGGATTTTTGGCCCCTGTAAATCTTGAATGATTGCAACAGACCGCTTAAGTTTATGGGCCGTTTCGCGCACACGGCGCATTACATCAGCGTGCCAGCTATGACGATTATGCGAAAAATTTAAGCGCACACCATTTACGCCAGATTTGAGTAAAGCTTCGATCTTCTCTTCGCTTGCTGGGCCAATGGTGGCAATGATCTTAGTCTTTTTATATTGACTGGCATTGATTCTGCTCATGCTTATATTGTACAGGAATGTGTCATAATTCCCTTATATTGACTTTCTAGTATTTTTTGTTATAATAATACAGTTATCGCACCCCTCCCAAAGGAGTTGGCATGTCGCCACAACCCAAGCGCACTCACAGGCATGAGTCCTCACAACGAGAGCACGAATACGGAGAACCGTTTCGCCCTTACGGCATAGCGATCGTGATCGTGGCCATCATCGCCGTCATCTTGCTGATCCTCAGCGCGCGTTCCGGCACATCTTGCTTGGGCGAGCAAAACGTCAGGGTTTACCCAGGTGACAGCCTCACGTACATGATCCTGAGCAACGTCGACGGTTCTAACGACCGCTCAGTGTCCCTTGAAGACATCATCACGATGGTCACTGCAGATCAGCCCAAATTCAGTCGAGGACTCAAGGACGGCGAAACCGTCACGCTGCCCGAGTCCTGCTCCGGCAACAACTTCAGTTCAGGCTGGGATCGAAGCTGATGATGACACCACCCGCTCTTCCCCTAAAAAGGAAGAGCGGGTTCTTTTTTATGGGCGCAATGTGCCGGCAAAAATCTGCCAGGCCAACGCAGACTTAGCAACTAACGAAAGCACCACATACACTTTCTCGCCATAGAGGTAGTCTTTCCAAGGGCCAATCTTTTTGTACTGCAACACCATGTTGATCGCAAAACAGTTAAAGAAGAAGAAAATCGAAACATAAATCCCGTACACAAAGCTTGGAATTTGGGCTTCTGCCGGACCAAAAGCTTCGGCAGCAGTAAAGTAAATGGCAATCACCAACCACGGGATCAGGCCTGCCAAACAACCAAGCCAGTACGAAAGCCAACTTGTCTTTTTCGTAGTTTGATTATGCACCTCCATGACCAGGCCCAAGAGATTCATGATTGCAACCAGCGAGAACATCATAAGCAGTGAAGCTGCATCATAAATGCCGGTAAGGAGCGCAATGGCTACAATCATCGTGCTGGCAGAAAATGAGTATTCCACCCAGCGGAAGCGGTTTATGCCACGTACCAAATCAGCGTTATACTTTTTATTCCCAACTGTTGCGATGAGTAAATGAAAGAGTGAGCTCAGCGCAAGAAAGATGATAATCGGCAGCACCAACGCCACATCGCCAACCTGTTCAACAGCTGGCTTGAGAGTCTTAGAGGCCAGATCAAATTTTAAGAAACTCACATTTATCGGGTAAACAACATCCCATTTAGCAATTACTACCATAAGAAGCGCTTGCGCTCCATGCAGGGCGGCCATGGTGAGATTCCATTTTTTGAGCGATTGGGGAGTAACTTTTTTTGCCACGATATAGTCCTTATGTTTATAAGACCACAATACTCCCTCTAACTTTTTAGCTCAATGTAGTTTTGGGATTTTCACCAAGAATGTTGAGCCAACACCAAGCTCACTATGCGCTTCAATTACACCACTGTGCGCCTGGGCAATCTGCTTGGCGATAGATAGTCCAATACCAAAACCTTCAACTTTTTGTTTGCTACGACTTACGTCTGCACGATAAAATCGCTCAAATATATGCTCCAGCTGACTAGCTTTTATTCCCTCACCTTCATCAGCGACCATAATCACTGCATGCTTACCCTCAGTATACGTTTTGAGCCAAATGGTTTTACCACTAGCGCTGTACTTAATCGCGTTATCGAGCAAGATTACTATCAGCTCAACTAGGTTCTCTTGATCACCTCGCGCCGATACTTTTTTTAATTCCGTTTCTATACTAATCTTTTTCGCTCTTGCCGATTTTTCTACCCGCTCCATGGCTTCGCCTGCCAAGCTCGCTAGCTCCACTTTTACCGGCTTCTCGATGGCGCCGCCATTTCGCGCCAATCTCAGTAGGCCATCCACCAAGCTACGTACACGTGTTACCTCTTCTAAATTACTAGAGAGTACTTGGCGCGCATCGGTGGCTGAAAGTCTTTTATCACGCAATGCAACTTCAGTTTCGGTTTGCATAACTGCCAGCGGGGTACGTAACTCATGCGACGCATCAGCCGTAAAACGTGTTTGAGCCTCCAGCGCTTCTTCAATTGGTCGAATGGTTCGGCGAGCAAAGAAATAGCTTAAACCGCCCCCGGCCGCAAGAATAATTATATTAAACACAAACAGGTTTGCGCGGATATTGGCCTCTCCCTGCTTAAGGCGTTCAAGCCGAAAAGAGTCATAACTATTTTCACTATCAAAATACAGCATCGGGCCGCTGGCAGTTGGCCTTCGTAAACCACGCTCCAGCTCAGAAAGCGAAACGCGATACACAAACACGCTAAATGTCAGGCTCAACAACAGAATAAATCCTAAGTACCAGGCAGTTAACTTAAGCGCCGGTGTCCAGCTAACTGGAGTTTTTTCAGCTGGTTGCGTCATACACCATCTGCCCCCACAGAGTACCCGAAACCACGTGCAGTATGGATTAAGCTTGGACCCGAAAACGGCTGGTCAACTTTCCGGCGCAAATAACCGATAAACACCTCTACATTATTCGGCAATACGTCAGCATCATATTCCCATACGTGATCAATAATTTTCTCTTTTGAGAGCACTTGCCCTTCGTTGCGCATCAAGTACTCCAGTAGTGCAAATTCTTTTGCCGAAAGCTTAATAAGTCGGCCAGCCCGCTTTGCAGTAAAAGATGTTGGATCTAGCTCGAGATCTGCAACCTTTAACACGACATCAGCGGCTTGACTTGGGCGACGCAACAAAGCATGCAGCCGCGCCAAAAGTTCCTCAAAGGCAAATGGCTTTACGAGATAATCATCTGCTCCAGCGTTTAATCCGGCAACACGGTCACGCACCTGATCCTTGGCAGTCAGCATCAAGATTGGAGTCTTATTACCGGCCTCACGCAGAGTGCGACACACCTCCATGCCATCCATCTCTGGGAGCATGCGATCAAGCACGATCACATCATATTCATCGGCCTCAGCGGCAGCCAGTCCGGCCGCACCATCCAAGGCAATCTCGACCGAAAATCGCTCTTGCTCTAAGCCGCGCTGGAGAGCTCGAGCAATCTTTTCTTCATCTTCAACAACAAGGATTTTCATACTCTTCATATTCTACCTTGTTTCTGAGAAAAAACTTAAAAACAAGCCGACCTGGAGGGTAGGCCGGCTTGTACGGTAGGACGCTATTTACGCTAGTTAATTTTCGGCTGGTGCGTCTGATGGCGGTCCATCGCCACGCATACCACCCATTCCCGGGCCGCCGTGTCCACGACCGCCAAACATCAAGTATTCGGTCGGGATATTATTTTCCTCAGCCCATTTCTTGAGATCATCACGCTCTGCCTTCATAGCTGCGCGACGTTCCTCTTCGGTCTTATTCTTCATCTCTTCCCGTTTAGCTTCTCGACTCGACTCGAGCTCTTTCATCTTGGCAACGATCTTATCCTTTTGCTCAGATGTCAGCTTGCCAGCATCAACTGCTTCCTGCAGACGCTCTTCGGCACGTTTTTGCATCTCAGCATGACGCTCTGTATGATCGCTATCAATCACCTTCTGTACTTCATCTTTATTGAGGTTAAACTGTGTGGCGATCTTCTCCGCTAAACTCGTACCGCCGGCCTCTTGTGCAGCAACCGTGCCAACTCCAACCACCGAAGCAATTCCAAGTGAGGCAATAGCCGCAGCCAGCATCTTCTTTTTATTCATATTCATACTCCGCTTAACACCCTCAAGAGTAAAACGCCAAACTGAAATATTACTTAGAGCACGGAAAAAAGGGGAGAGCACGAAGCCCTCCCCCTTACCATGCTAGAAGTGGAAGGCACGCCGCTCAGCCATCTGGTCGTCACAATCCAGACCCAAGTTGTACACCTCAATCACCTTCTGCATGTTGCGCTCGTGAAGCTCAGCGAACTTCTCGACGGCATCTTCAGCGGGCATAACGTAGACCGGAAAGTCTTCCCAGTCAAAGGTATCGCACACCACGATCATGTGGGTGGCACCCTGCTCTACACCAATGTTAAACCACCGGACCAACATGGGGATTGTTGTGGCCATTTCATTCTCCTTTGTGTGTTGAGGAATGGTCAGAAAATAAAACAGCGGCTATCAAGGTTCGAAAGAAACCTTGTAATAACCGCAATGGGCGCCCTTTTTGGTTGGGCCGCTGACCTATTACACTAGTAATATACCATATTAACCATAAAGACGCAACATTTACCTACCTTTGGCAGCAAGACAGCCTCCCTACTACGCGCAGAAAATTGCCCTACCATACATTATTTCCTGTTGTAAAACTTACACTTCTTATTATGCTTATGGTAAAATTTAGCTAATTCGAGGTGTTTTTTTGCAAATCAAGAACAAACAACTTGACGGCATTTATCGTCGTCATGAAATACACACATCGCAGAGAGTCACAAAATTGCGACGAAGACTGCGAACTCCCAAAAATCACCTTCCTCTCTGGCTGGGTCTTGTTGCCCTATTGCTTATCTCGTCTTTTTTCCGCAGTCCATTCCACGCCGAAGCCTTTCTGAGTGGCGATGGCTCGGCCGGAAATCCATTTTTGATTGATTCGGCGGCAGATCTCGCCAGCCTCACTTCGTACCTAGGCAGTAGTCATTCTGGCAAATACTTCAAGCTCAATAGTGATATAGATCTCAATGTAGCGCCTTACAACACCGGCAATGGCTGGACCCCCATTGGTAATGGCAGCAATAATTTTTACGGTAAATTCGATGGTAACGGCAAGACCATCAGTGGCCTCTATATTGGTTCAGGCAACGCGGCCACATATCAGGGCTTATTTGGCTTCACTAATGGAGCGATAATCGAAGATCTCTCTCTCACAAACGTAAGTATTAACTCCACCCAAAGCAATGTCGGCGCCCTGGCCGGCAGGATTGGAACAACCACCACGGTTACAAATGTAAATTCGAGCGGCACAATTACCTCAACGCTCAATAATGTAGGAGGACTTGTCGGTTATTCTGACAACAGCAACATCACCAATGCAACATCTTCCATCAACGTAACCGGCAACAATAACGTAGGGGGACTTATTGGTTCAATTAATGCATCAAGTCCATCTACCAGCACAATCACCAGCTCTGGCGCTACCGGCAATATTCGTAGTAACTCATACGGAGGTGGTTTTGCTGGCAGTAGAGTTTATGGCACTATTTCCAACTCATACGCCACGGGTAATATTTTGGGAGATTCGGCCGGCGGGCTCACGAACGACTATATGGGCGGCTTTGTCGGCACCACTTGCTATGGGACGATTAACACTTCATTTGCAACAGGCGACGTCTATGGGGATATAGACCTTGGTGGTTTTGCCTCCCAAAGTCACAACTGCGCCGGCATTATAACCAACTCTTATGCACGTGGAGATGTCTACCCTTCCGTTGCCGGCACCGGCGGCTCGTTTATGCGCTATATTTACCTGGGAACAGTTTCCAACTCATACTCTACAGGCCTGGTAGACGGCCAAACCAATGGAGGTTTCATCTACTATGACCATACCTGCTCAAGCTGTGTAAATAATTTTTGGGACACGCAAACTTCTGGTCAGACAACCGGCGGGGTCTTTTCAGGCGGCCGGGGCACCGGTAAAAGCACTGTTCAGATGAAATCGGTGGCAACCTTCACAACCACCGGCACTGCTGGGCTCACGAGTCCATGGGATTTTGTCGGCAACCCAAACAATGATGTTGCAAATAATGACTACTGGAACATAGACACAAACGGTGTACTCAACGATGGCTACCCGTACCTCAATTGGCAAGTCTTCAACAGTAACGCCACACCCTCGGTTGCAAGTTTAGGCTCCACAGAACTTGTAGATGGCACTTGGTCCACCGATACCACCCCAAGTCTATCTTTTACAACTGCCGACACCAACAGCAGCGATACCGTGCAATATACTCTACAAATCGACGACTCATCGAATTTCGCAAGCCCTGTTGTAACTTACACTTCTGCCCTCACAACGCCCGGAGCGATGAGCTTTACCGTCGGTCAATCTGCCGGATCAGGCACCTATACCACTGGCACAGCCGGACAGACTCTGGCTGACGGGCAATATTACTGGCGCGTTAAAGCGATCGACAATAATGCTGCCGAATCGAGCTACACTTCAGCTAACAGTGGTTCGGTGGCATTCGGTGTTGATACGACCGCCCCCACTGTTCCAGAATTATCCGGCTACATCACAACCAACGACACCACTCCTCCACTGACTTGGACTGATTCGGTGGAAACAGGCGTAGGCTTCTATTCTCTCCCTTACGATATTCAATGGTCACAGAGCCCAAGCTTTGATTCACTTACCACCACCTCGGTCAACGCTACAACCTATAACGTGTATCAAACACTTGCTCCTGGGACTTGGTACTTTAGGGTGCGCGCCAGAGATAACCTCCAAAACATTTCAGCCTTCAGCGAGACGCTCACTACAGTTATAGATACCACCACACCAACCATCAGTACACTCAGCCCAAGCGATGGAAGTGGCGATGTGCCAATCGCGCAAAATCTCAGCATTACCTTCACTGAAGACATCGCAAAAAACACAGGCTCAATCACCATCTATAAGCAATCTGATGACTCGGTGGTCGAAACCATTAACGTTTTGAGTGGACAAGTTACCGTCAATGGCGCAACTGCCACTATTAACCCGAGTTCGGATCTAGAGGTTGAAAACGATTATTACGTTCAAGTTTCTAGCGGTGCATTCCGTGATAATGCCGGAAACCAAATTGAAGGCATCACAAATAGCACTGGCTGGAACTTTACGGCCGTATACGCGCCTTATGTACTCTGCGAACAACCGCAAAGCACCAGCTCGAGTATTACTGGTAGCTGCGAAGTTGCTCCTACTGGCGCTTGGGGTAGCGACACATGGGAGGCGCGCTTCAAAAAAGTTGGCGGCTCCAGCTATACGGATCTTACGCTCGCCAACATAAATCTAGCTCAAGCAACGGTTACTGGACTTGAACCTGACAGTAATTATTACCTAGAATTTCGATTCACGAATGATTATGGCGTTGGCAACTGGTCACGCCTAGAAATTACAACCAAGAGCCCCTCTAGCGAGACTCCAGCTCCTTCTACAAGCAACGATCAACCTTCCAGTGTCGCAAGCCGCAGTTCTAGTCAAGCCAACACTACCCAAACCAGCAGCGCAAATGTTAGACAGCAAAATACCAGTACCCCCCTGCAATCAATTCTTCTGAACGACTTTAGCGAATTTCTCAATGGCTCAGGCAAAACGCTCAGCCTAGAAGTTGGTCAAATTATCTACTTCGAACATAATGGCGAGCGCCACAGCATTACGATAAAAGAGATCACCGACAACTACATCATCGCAACTATCGCATCGACACCAACAGATATCCGCATCAATAAGGGCAGCACCATTGAGCATGATGTAAACGACGATGGTAAAAATGATCTAAGGCTCCAGCTCGGCGGTACCACAGCCAGCACCGCCACTCTGTCGATTGCGCTCATCGCCCAATCGAGCACTTCGGCTGCTGCGGACACTCCAGATACCCCAAATGAAGCAATAAACTTAGCAAGCAATTTCCCAATAGCTTCTGCATGGATATTAGTAATTATCGCCATAGGTGGCTTCATTCTCTTGGTATTTCTTAAGAAAACAAAAAAAGACCGCAATAGTCATTAAGTACTATCACGGTCCATCGTTTCACTAAACCCACCAAGCAAAAAGCCCAGCTTGCACTGGACTCTTTGCTTGGTGACCC
>CAYVVS010000007.1:0-31189 GCA_964454845.1 uncultured Candidatus Saccharibacteria bacterium | reverse complement strand
AGTCTCCCGCAAAAGCTAAAAAACCGGTAAAATAGAAACCAGAGTTTTAGGCTTTTCAAGAAAAGTGAGGTTGGCTCCCGGTGGCTCGCAGATGTTTACAGGCTAGACATGCGAAGGCTCGGAGCCAATTTCTTTTCGTGAGTCTTATCCGCAAAAAATATGATGAAGCGCTCAGTCCGAACAATCCTTACCCGAATTAATAAAAAACGATCCATTTCGATGGCGGCGCTTTTAATATCGCTTTCTTATTTATTGAGTCGTTTGCTCGGGCTTGTTCGCGATCGACTCTTGGCTTCAAACTTTGGACTTTCCCCGCAGGCAGATGCCTATGCTGCGGCTTTTCGCATTCCTGATCTACTCTTCACGCTCTTGGTCTCGGGTGCTTTTGCAGTAGCATTTATACCAGTGTTTGTTGGTTTCTTAGAGCGTAAGAAAATAGATGAAGCCTGGGAGGTCGCCAGTACACTCTTAAATCTTTTAGTGCTTGTAACAGCATTCTTCGGTATATTTTCATTCATATTTGCTGAGCCGTTGGTTAAGATTATTGCTCCAGGGTTTGATGCTGAACGCATGCAGTTAACGGTGAATCTGACACGTATTCTGCTAATCACGCCACTGTTTTTTGCAATTTCGGCAATCTTTGGCGCCATTCAGCAAGGCTTTCAGCGTTTTGTGCTTTTTGCACTTGCGAGTGTGTTTTATAACATAGGAATTATTTTTGGTATCTTATTTTTGGAGCCGCTCTTTGCACAGCCAATTTATGGTGTCGCCTGGGGTGTTGTGGCTGGTACTGCGCTTCAAGCGTTGATGCAGTCGCTCGGCCTGGTTGGGTTGGGCTTTCGGTATAGTTTGAGTATTAAATTCTGGAACTCATCTGTAATTCGAGTGCTGAAATTGATGGTGCCACGCTCGCTCGATCTGGGTATTGAACAAATTAATACGATTGTGGAGACAGCTATTGGATCGCAGTTGGCATCCGGTTCACTCTCGAGCTACTATTTTGCGAACAACTTAAAAAACGTACCCCTTGGATTATTTGGTGGAGCCATTGCTACGGCGGTGTTCCCAACACTTATCCGTGCTTCTAAATCTAAAGACAAACACAAGTTACCCCATGAGATTGTGCGCACTCTTTCGTTGGTGCTGTTCCTTGTGATTCCATCCATGGCTATCACGGTGGTGCTGCGAGGCTACATTGTGCGATTGCTTCTCGGTTTTGGTGACCAAACCACAGCCGATACGCTCGGTTGGTTCGCTGGAGTGATTGTGGCACAAAGCTTGTTCTTTGTGGTAGCTAGAATCTTCTATGCACTGGAAGATACACGGACACCACTTTTTACGAGTATTTTTACTCTTTTTATGAATATTCCTCTGAGTTATTTCTTCGCCAAGATGTTTGGTACTCCAGGGTTGGCGATGGCTTTATCTCTGGTGACTACCATCGAGCTACTCATTCTTATGTTCTTACTGCGCCGTAAGATTGGTCCATACGGAGGCAAAAGTATTGCCCGGGCTGGCATTCGCATTGGCGTGGCGACACTGGCCATGGCCTCGGTTATGTATATGATGATTGTATCGTTGTTTCCGCTGTTGCGTGGCGATGTCGGTTTCCGCACCTTGGGGCCAAAATTTGCCCTTATCTGTACTGTAGGTGGCATTGTATACTTCATTGGTGCTAAACTCTTACGAGTAAAAGAAGCCGATATGGTATTGCGTCTTGTGAAATCGCGTTATCGCAAGCGACTCAGAAAACACATCGGAGCTTAGGGGAGACTTTTGACAGCCAACATTCGAAATTTTTGTATTATTGCCCATATTGATCATGGTAAATCTACATTAGCCGATCGTCTTTTAGAAATCACCGGTGCAGTTTCGGCGCGTGATATGAAGGCGCAGCTTTTGGATACAATGGAACTGGAGCGTGAAAAAGGAATTACGATTAAGCTTCAGCCGGCACGTATGCAGTGGAAGGAGCACGAGCTTAACCTTATCGACACTCCTGGACACGTAGACTTTAGTTATGAAGTGAGTCGCTCGCTCGAAGCCGTGGAGGGGGCGATTTTGGTGGTTGATGCCAGTCAGGGAATTCAGGCACAAACTTTAGCTAATGTGTATATGGCAATTGAAGCTGGACTCACGATTATTCCTGTAATGAATAAAATAGATCTTCCAGCGGCTGAACCCGAGCGGGTAGCGCAAGAAATTGGCAATCTGCTTGGCGTTGACCCAGCGAGTATCGGAAAAATTTCCGCAAAAACTGGCGAAGGCGTACCTGAGCTTTTAGATAGAATTATTGCAGAGGTGCCAGCGCCGGCAATCGATGAGGGGGCTACGCGTGGGCTGATATTTGATTCGGTCTTTGATGGTTATCGTGGGGTTATTTTATATGTACGGTTAGTGAGCGGGACAATACCAAAGAACGCTGAGATTACCTTAATGCAATCTGGGAGTGAATCATTGGCGCTCGAAGTTGGTCATCTTGCACCGGCTCGAGCTGAAGATGATACATTAGAACCTGGTCAGATCGGTTTTATTACGACTAATATTAAATCGGTCCAATTCGCCCGCGTTGGCGATACAGTGACACTTACAGCTCGTCCAGCTGAGTCGCCATTACCGGGCTATAAAAAAGTTCAACCACTTATTTTTGCGAGCTTTTATCCTACTAGCCAGGAAGAATATCCTAAACTGAAAGATTCGCTCGAAAAACTTGCGCTCAATGATGCTTCGTTATCATACGCGCCAGAAACTTCGGCAGCGTTGGGTTTTGGTGTGCGTATTGGCTTTTTAGGGTTGTTACACTTGGAAATTATCAAGGAACGTTTAGAGCGAGAGTTTGATCTAGATTTAATCGTTACGAGCCCGAGTGTGAGCTACGAGGTGGAGTGCACCAATGGTGAGACTGAGATGGTTGAGCAGGCAAGTGCTTTGCCGGATCAATCTCAAATCGCCACGATCGCTGAGCCATGGGTGAAGGGTGAAATTGTTACACCATCTGATTATATTGGCGCTGTTCTCGGACTAATTGTTGAAGCTCGTGGTAAGCAAACTAAGCTCGAATATCTTGATCAAACACGGGCGGTAGTGGGTTTTGAGGCACCATTAGCGGAAATTATCACCGATTTTTATGATGCTCTAAAAAGTCAGTCCTCAGGTTTTGCTTCACTCACATATGACTGGGATAGATACGAAGTTGGTGATTTGGTGCGCGTGGATATCTTGCTGGCCGGAGAACGAGTTGACTCGTTGGGTGCAATTGTAGCCCGTTCCAAAGCCGATAATTATGGACGCGCTTTGTGCGAAAAATTGAAAGATTTAATCCCTCGACAGAACTTCGAGGTTGCGGTGCAGGCGGCGATTGGTTCAAAGTTCATTGCTCGGGAAACAATTAAGGCACTTCGTAAGGATGTTACAGCAAAATTATATGGTGGGGACGTGAGTCGAAAGAAAAAACTATTACAAAAGCAGAAAAAAGGTAAGGCTCGCATGAAACAGATTGGCAAAGTATCTATTCCTTCCAGCGTATTTATGGATTTGATCAAGCGCGGATAAAGCGCTTAACCTTGACTTAAAAATGCTCAAGCTCGCATAGTAGGGCGCGAAAGCGAGATTACCTATGCGATGGAGAGTTGTACTCCTGCTCGCGATTGGACTTATGTACTATGGTTACGTACGGGAAAATACTGATAAGGCAATGACGGCATTTGATAGCTTTAAGGCAAGCTATCTGACGACAATTGATCAAGCCGCAGCCGGTCAAATTCCCACAGAGCCACCTACAAGTTTGACTGCGAACAACTAGTAAATATATTTAAAGTCGGACTCATCCGCCCAACGGTAGCTGAGTTTATTCCAGCCAACGTAATTGTATTCTGATACGTAAACTCGGCCAGCTTCGACTTTTTCGACGTATGCCACATGTCCCCAGCGACCAGTGGTAGTTTGGGCAATTGCACCAGGTCTAGCATTTACACCAGTAACAAAGCCGGCAGCTTTTGCGCGAGTAAGCCAATCACGGGCGTTACCCCAGTTTTGCGGGATGGGACGGCGTTTAGCAACATAATATGTGCAGTGGCCATAGGCATATCCGCTGGAGGTGAATTGTTGAGCGATGGATGGAGCAGATTCATCCTCGGTATTATATGGAGGAAGGCCGGCGTTGGCTTTCTGCTCTTCAGTCTGCCCTGGGTTTGGAACAGGGGCTTCAAACAGGGTTTTAGCAGTGACTTCGGTTTTGCTCTTTGGTGCATTGGTAGCTTGGGTGTTTGAGCTGGTTTTTTTAGTTTGCTGATTGGTGTTGAGGTAACCCATAGATTTTTCTTCAAACTCGGCCTGGCTTGTCTGAAAGAAAAATGCGAAGGCAGCAAAATAGAATAGAATCATGAGTGCGGCTTGCAGGTGTTTGGCGTGGGGTTTGTAGGCACTCAATTTTCGTGCCATAGGGGAACTGACCACGCGTTGATGCTTACGGTGGGCAGATAGGGTTGCTCGTTGTTCGTATGTTGCTACATTCATGATATTTTAGGGGAATTGGGTATAATATCAGCTTCAGGTTGTTTTGGCAAGCATTTTTTGTCGGAATTCGTCAACAAAACCAGACTATGGTAGCATGAGCAGTATGAGTGCCGAGACGATTTTTATCCTCGTGAATATCCTTGCTCTTTTGGGTTGGATGCTTATCTTAGTCGCACCGTATGCCCGAATTACCAGAAAACTTGTAGATAGCATGGTGATCCCGGCGCTTTTAGCGGTGGTGTATGTACTCCTGCTGATATTTGTTCTGCCAACCGTTCCATTTGAAGACTACTCTTTTCTTGGTCTGGCCGAGTTGTTCTCCGACCCCTGGGTGATGGCGCTGGGCTGGACTCATCTGGTGGCATTCGACCTCGTGGCGGCCGTATGGATGAAGCAAGACGCGAAAAAACACAAAATTCGCCATCGCGTTATGATTTTGCCGTATTTATTAACATTCTTTTTTGGTCCAGCCGGTCTCTTGTTATACCTGTTATTAAGTACTAGCAAACGAAATGCCAAGAAGAGAGGGCGGTAGTTTTATATGGTAAAAGATAATTCAAGAATTGTTGTGTTTGGTATCTTGTTGGTCTGTATCGTTGTTATCGGTGGGGCTCTATACTTCTTCTTGCGACCGTCAGCTTCTGATAAAACTAATCAGTCGCCAGCCATAACAACATCGCCTAGTGGCGACGTCAAAGCTCAAGAAACTCAAGATACATATAAAGATTGGGTGCAATATGTATACAGTCCAACAGCCACCGTATTGACTCGTCCACCCGACTGGCAGGTGCAAGAGCTCAATGCGTCCAGCGCTGGTCGGATCGCAATTATTCGACAGCCTGGGGCGAGAAATCAAGACGTATATTCGGTCACGTTGTCAGCCAACTCTTTGCTTCCATCAAGCACTGTAGTTGAAGTATCTCCTATTACTCTCAATAGTGGTAAGGCTGCCAATTTAGTGTATGTGCGTAATACTGGCGCGGCAGAAGCTAATGTTACAGATGTTGTTGTAGCAAGTGGAAACTTTGAGGTTGGTCAGGAGATTCGAGAAGCAGCTTTGTCGGGTGTTGGGACTAGTTCAGTATACGTAGTAATTAACTTACTGCCCTCCAATGCGACGAGTAATCCAGGAAGAGCTCGTGAAGCCTTTACTTCAGCCGGGTTTGATCAGGCGCTTAAAATTGTTAAAACCATACAAAAGCAGTAGAAGGGCTCTAAAAAAGTAGAATTAGCACTCTTGACATGAGAGTGCTAAAAGCACTACTATTGAAGTACTAGCACTCTAAAGTTGCTAGTGCTAATGTGGGTGCAGCAGCGGACAGATTGCTCTTGCAAAATTCACCACAAAGCTACCCTCTGACAACAGCGTTGAGGTGCGTATTTTAGAGAAATCCAATCTGTCCGACCCAATTTACTACTATGACAGAACGCCAAGCCGCAATTCTTATGGAAATTGTTCATCAGTACTCAGCGACCGCTGAGCCGGTGAGTTCTCATGCGTTGTGTGAGGTGTTTGATGTCAGTTCGGCCACGATCCGTGCCGAAATGGCCGCTCTCGAGCGTGCCGACTATATTTATCAGCCGCATATTTCGGCTGGACGCGTACCTACCGACAAGGGTTATCGCTATTACGTAAATAACCTGGCTGTACTCGAGCCAAAACAGCGTACTGTCCAGACTATGGAAAAACGTGTAGCTTCCTTGAAAGATCGAGCTGACCGCGCCATCAAAATCGCCACTGAAACATTATCGGATATGACCGGTAATATGGCCTTCGCGACGCTTTCGGATACGGTGTATTACCATGGTCTGCATCAACTTTTCTCGCAGCCAGAATTCGCCTTGCAGCTCCGGGCCGCCGCCGCCGCGCGTTATCTCGACGCGCTCTCAGAGTGGCTCTTGGCAACCGGCTTTCAGGATGATCTCGGTGTGTTTATTGGCCAAGAAAACCCGTTTGCACGCACGAGTGGTATGGCGATGGTGGTAGCCAAGTTTGAAAGCCCATATTCGGCCAGCAGCTATGTTGGAGTTGTGGGGCCAACGCGTCAGGATTATCCAAAAGTAACCAGCCTTGTGGCGCTGACAGGAAAGAAATTGGAGGAAGTACTCAATGTCTAAATTACCAAAACAGTCACCTAAAAAGGCGGAGAAAAAAGATCTGGTAGCCGAGCTAACTGCAGATTTGCAGCGTGTGCAGGCCGACTTTGAAAATTACAAAAAGCGTGTGGCAGCCGAGCGGGCTGAACTTATGAGCTCTGCTAAGCTTTCGGTGCTATCTGATTTACTCCCGGCACTAGATAATTTTGATCGCGCAGCCACACATTTGCCCGAACATCTACAGAATGATGCTTGGGCGCAGGGGATGAGCTACGTTGGCACGCAACTTGAACAGATTTTGGATGAAATGGGCGTGAAAAAGTTTGACCCAACCGGCCAACAGTTCGACCCAACCGAGCATGAAGCCATCGAATATGTAGAAACGGAAAAGCCCGAGGGGATAATTACCGAGACAACTCTGCCTGGCTATATGATTGGCGGTAAAGTGGTCCGGCCAGCCACAGTGCGGGTGAGCTCAGGACAAGAGAATTACACCGAAGACGCAAAGAGTCCACCCGACGAGCAGTCCACTCAAGTAACTGATGAAACTGTAATGAAAGAAGGAGAAAAGTAATGAGCAAGATTATCGGAATTGATCTAGGAACAACAAACTCGGCAATGGCTGTTATGGAAGCCAGTGACCCAACTGTGATTACAAATATTGAAGGTGCGCGTACCACGCCATCAATTGTGGCTGTGAATAAAAACGGTGAGCGACTTGTTGGGCAGGTTGCGAAGCGTCAGGCAGTGATGAACCCAGATAACACCATCTTTTCTGTAAAGCGTTTGATTGGACGCACCATTGATGACCCAGAAATTAAGCGCGACATGGAGTTGATGCCGTACAAGATCGTGAAGGCTGACGGACACGTCAAGGTTACCATGGGTGACAAGGATTACACCCCAGAAGAAGTTTCGGCGATGATTTTGGCAAAACTTAAGGCCGATGCCGAAAAGTATTTAGGTCAGCCGGTCACCGAAGCGGTGATTACCGTTCCAGCTTACTTTAACGACGCCCAGCGTCAGGCAACCAAAGACGCTGGTAAAATCGCTGGTCTGGAAGTAAAGCGCATCATTAATGAGCCAACCGCTGCAGCATTGGCATACGGGCTCGATAAGAAAAAAGAAGAAAAGATTGTCGTGTACGACCTTGGTGGTGGTACGTTTGATGTTTCCGTGCTTGAGCTTGGCGACGGTGTGTTTGAAGTAAAATCGACCAACGGCGATACCCACCTTGGTGGTGACGACTTTGATAACACTATTATCAACTGGTTGGTCGATGAGTTTAACAAGGATCAGGGGATTGATCTCAAGGCCGATAAGGCTGCTATGCAGAGACTGAAAGAAGCTGCCGAAAAAGCCAAGATTGAACTTTCTACCACGCAGGAATCGGAAATCAACATCCCATTCATCACCGCCGATGCGTCTGGCCCTAAGCACATGAACCTCACGCTTACCCGCGCAAAGCTTGAAGAACTAGTGGGTGAGTTGGTGGAAAACTCACTTAAGCCATGCGAAGCTGCCCTCAAAGATGCTGGCCTCAAGAAAGAAGACATCAACGAGATTATTATGGTTGGCGGTATGACCCGCATGCCACTCGTACAGAAGAAAGTTGAAGAATTCTTTGGTAAGAAGCTGCTTCAGGGCGTGAACCCAGACGAAGTTGTAGCGATTGGTGCTGCAATTCAGGGCGGCGTGCTTGGTGGTGATGTAAAAGATGTGCTGCTCCTCGACGTAACACCACTTTCGCTTGGTATCGAAACCATGGGTGGCGTGATGACTCGACTGATTGAGCGCAACACCACGATCCCGACCAGCAAAACTCAAGT
The DNA here is from genome assembly GCA_964454845.1 of uncultured Candidatus Saccharibacteria bacterium. Taxonomy (GTDB): domain Bacteria; phylum Patescibacteriota; class Saccharimonadia; order CAILAD01. The sequence continues at coordinate 22,748 of CAYVVS010000007.1, read as the reverse complement.
ATTCTCAACTGCCAGTGATAATCAGCCTTCTGTAGAGGTTGTGGTGCTGCAGGGTGAGCGTGAGATGGCTACCGACAACAAAGTGCTTGGCCGCTTTATTTTAGACGGTATCCCACCAGCCCCTCGTGGCGTGCCACAAATTGAGGTAACTTATTCGATTGATGCCAACGGCATTGTGTCGGTAAGTGCTAAAGATAAGGCTACGAATAAAGAGCAGAACATCACGATACAGAACTCGGCAAATCTTTCTGATGATGAAATTAAGAAGATGCAAGCTGATGCTGAAGCGCATGCCGAAGAAGATAAGAAGAAGAAAGAATCCGTAGAGGCCCGCAACCAGGCTGATACCATGGTGTACACTGCAGAAAAGGCTTTGAAAGACGCAGAAGGTAAAGTGGACGATGATACCAAGAAGACCGTTGAGGAAGCCGTGAAGGCCCTCAAAGATAAGCTTGGCGAATCTGATGCCGATGCTGAAGAGTTGAAGAAACTTACTTCTGATCTTTCCGATAAGCTGACTAAAGTTGGTGAAGCGATGTATAAGCAGGAAGAAGCTGCTGGTGAGACTACAGAGGCTGACAAAGATGCTAAAAAAGCGGATGATAAGTCTGACGACGCTGTAGAAGGCGAGATCGTCGACGAGAAAAAATAGCTTTTGAAATCACTTGCTGCACTCACTATTGCGATAGGCCTGCTCATCACGGCGGGGTACTTTGCTACCATCACCGTGAGCGAGCAGCTGTCGCAGGAGTGCGCCAGTGGCGATGAGATATCGACATATCAGAATAGTTGGGACGATGTCTATTTTGTCTGGCAGTGGTGGCCAAATCGCGATGAGAGCAAAGGCTTTGTAACCTGCGTTGGGCCCTCTGAGTACCTCCGTTATCATCCCTACGATGTGGCCGTAATCGCATTTATTGGCGCTGGTGTGGCAGGCTATATTGGACTCAACGACAAATCAAAGGACAAGAAAAAATCATGAAAACAATCTTTTTTATTGACGGCGAAAACTTCGTCTATCAGTTGCGTGATTCTCTCGCATCGCGCAAACTCATTCGCTATCGCGATGAATTATCACGTGTAAATATCCGTAAGCTTTTTGAAAACGTATTACAAGATCCCGGTGTGCGCACGGCGAGCATACGTTACTACGCCTCAAAAATTCACATTATTGATAAAACGCCAGAGCTGAAGGAACGCACGGAGCGGTATGCAACCGACGCAGAAGCTTGGCGCAAAGTGCTAGAATCACAGCACGTAGAGTACGTGGAAGCAGGGCATTTATTGGTACGTGATGGCAAGCCGTGCGTAGAGTGTGGCCATCGTGAGCCGGTGCTCGTGGAAAAAGGTGTTGATGTAACAATTGCTACCGATATGATTCGAGCATCTGGTGACAATGTTCGTTTAGTTTTACTTTCGTCTGATGGTGATTTGATGCCGGCAGTTTTAGAGTCAAAGCGCCGCGGTGCGGAGTTGGTTTATATTGGTTTTCGTGGTGTGAGTAATGCCGCTTTGGCGCGTACTGCCGATAAGCGCCACACCATTACTTCTAAGCATGCGGCCGCTGTACTCGCGCCAGCCCCAAAAAAAGAAAAACCAGCTGAGCCAAAGAAAACGCACGCCGAACATCATCATAAGAAGCAGCCATCTGCGCCGTCAGTATTTACCGGATCTCGTTTGGCGAGCATGCTGCCAATGATGCAAACTCCAGCACAACAGAAAGTAGAGCCTAAAACACCAGAAAAGCCAGTTCGAAAAACTACCAAAAAGCCTAAAAAATCTGAGGATACGGTATGAGCGGTAAACGTGATTACTATGAAGTACTCGGGGTCTCCAAGGGCGCTAGCCAAGACGAGATAAAAAAGGCGTTTAAGAAGGCTGCTCTTAAATATCATCCAGACCGCGAAGGTGGAGATGAGCAGAAATTTAAAGAAGCTGGTGAAGCCTACGAGGTTCTGTCGGACGATCAAAAACGAGCCGCTTATGATCAATTTGGGCACTCAGCTGGTGCTGCGAACGCTGGCGGGCCGGGGGGTAATCCCTATGCTGGAGGCAATCCTTTTGGCGGTGGTTTTGATGGAGTTCAGTTTGATTTTTCTGGGGCTGGTGGTTTTGGTGATATCTTTTCAGAGATTTTTGGCGGTATGCGCAACAGGCCGCGCGACGTTCAGGTGGCATTGGCAATTGATTTTGATGAGGCAGTAAAAGGTACTACGCGTGAGTTAAATTTGCGTGTTATGGATCGCACTACTGGTGAACGTAAAAATGAATCAGTGAAAGTTAAAATCCCCGCGGGTATTGATAATGGACAGTCTATTCGCATGGCCGGTAAAGGTGAATATGGGCAGGGTGGTGCACGAGGCGATTTGTATGTAGATGTGCATGTACGCGAACCAAAAGGTTTTGAGCGGCATGGAGCGAGCCTTGTTTCGCGAATTACAATTGACATGATAGATGCTGCACTTGGTACAGAAGCTGATATTAAAACACTCGAAGGTGAGATAACTATTAAGGTTCCGGCCGGCACGCAGCCTGGAAAAATTCTGAAACTTTCTGGTAAAGGTATGCCAATTCCGGGCACCCATCGACACGGTGATCATTTGGTCGAAGTGAGTATCGAGATTCCTCAGAAGCTCAGTCACAAGCAGAAGCAAGCGTTAGAAGAATTTCAAAAACTCTCAGAGAAAAAAGGCTTCTTTAAATAAAAAAAGACCCCAACTTGATGTTGGGGGTAGCGTCTTAGACGCGTACCTCGGAGCTGAAAGTTTCGAGGAAAAGTGCGATTATCGCGCTCTGGACTGTATCACGGTCACCTAGGGGACCGATATAGACAATCTCGAAAGATTGCAGTTTGTAGCCCATGAAGGTCGGCATGGGGTCGATTGCCGAGCTAGGCAGCTCAGCGAGTTTTGCCATGATTCGGCTTTCAAATAGATCGACATCCAATGGTTCCAGTGGTGGCCCGCTGATGAGCTGGATGGTGAGCGTCTGCGCATAGCAGTCGGAGAACTTTGGCTCGGGCGCGACGGTGATGCCAAGACGGAATTGCCGCTGCATTGTAAGGTGATCATTCATGGTTTGGCTCCGCATTTCTAGGGGGCTTACGAGAAGTATGTTGATAATCTCGGGAATGTGCACTGTATCATACCTTCAACAGATTAAATTTACAAGTATTGAATGGAGGTTAAAAATCCCCGGCACTAGGTCGGGGAGGAGTTGGTGATTTCACGCAGACAAAGCTGCATAGCTTCATCCCAGTCAACGATGCGTTGGATCGCCATACCTATGCGAGTCTGGCGTACGGCGTGGTATTCGTGCTGCTCGCAATCGCGGGGGTCTAGTAGGAGCTGCTGGCGAGCCAACAAGAACCTGGTGAGCGGCTGCACCTGTGCACCCACAACCATAGTGGGATGCAGGCCGGTCGCCAGCTTTGCGAGCTCGTCTAGAGTGGTGTACTCATGAATGTGGTCGTGCATTACGCCCGTCCTGAGACTAAAACGCTCGGCAATGAGCCACTGCATGGCGCGCTCGTGGAACTCTGCATCCTCGCATGCGATAGTGAGGTGTACCTCGCCGGCGTAGGCAAACGGTCCGTTGAGCCAGGCCAATGCTTCGAAGGCGCCGATGATAGGCGGAGTGCGACTTGTTAGTGGCCCAAAGTCTGGCATGCCCATGAATGTCAGGTTATTGGCGATGCAGCCATTGAGCTCAACGCAGAGTCGAGGTGTGGGGTTCATAACAATCCAATCTTGGAAGGTACGATTTGAAGGCATTGTAGACCCCTATTTTTCTTATGTCAAAGGCGCATTTCCCTTAAACAGGGGTGTATAATTCAAGCATATGCAGTTTGGGCCACTCACTGTTGATGGAAACATCTATGTCTTTGCCGTAGTCGGTGGTTTCTTTATCTTGGCATTTTTATTTGGTGAGGGTCGCCTAAAGCGTATCGCAACAGCATTGCTAGCCGGATTTTTTGTAGCCGATCAGCTAGGTGGTTTTTTAGCCAAGCAGCTCGACGCTTCGATTAGCGGGCCAATTGATGCGGCTACAGTTCAGCTTATAGTGCTGTTGGTTGTGACGGTTGGTTTGTCTCTCGGCAAGACTGCTTCCGTAGGCGGTCGCTTCGGCTTGCGTAGTTTTCTTTTGGCTTTCCTCACGGCGGCAACACTCATTGGTTATACGCAGAGCTATTTGCAGGAAGAAATTGCCACGAAGGTTTTGAATGAATATAACTTAATCGCACTGGCAGCCGAGAATCGTTTGTGGTTACTTACGGCGATGACGGTATGGCTTATTTTGATTACTGTCTGGAAGCGAAAAACGAAGGAAGATGACGATAAAAAAGGCAAAAAAGGTAAGAAAAAATGAGTGAGGGGATACGTGTATTCCCTGAGCGGCTTAATCCTGAAGGCGAAGAATTTAGAGGAGCAATAGAAGCGCTTTCTCGTCCGCCCGAGCGCGAATTGAGCGAAGAAGATCGGTTTGAAGTTGCGTCTTTTGAGCATGCACTAGCCAACGGCGAAGTGCCTTTTGGGGTGCTGTCACCAGAGAATATTCGTAAGCCCGAGAAGTCTATGCGTGATATATATGACATGACGATACGAGAAGAAAAATATTGCGTTGAATTTTTTGTGCAGCCGGAAGTTTTTGCTGAGCATTTTCCGGAAGGCCATGATGTGCCAGAGGAGCAACGGGCAAGTTATGTGCGAGCCGAGATGGCACGACGAATGATTGATTCTGAGCGTCGGCCAAAGCTTGAAGTACTATCAGATTCCAAGCTGTTTGCCCGCAAAAAAATTGAGACAAATTTGCGTCAATTGGATGAAACCGGTAGCTATAATTCTGAAACGGATCCCTCCTATGAGCGAGGCTTGCGTGATCCGGAATTGTTTTTAGAAAAAGCTGAGGCGCTACGCGATATACGTGGCTACTATCGTGATGTGCAAAAGCAGGTTGGCGGCAGCATTGGTGGCAAAAATGCGGAACTGAAAAAAGAATTACTTACAATGCATGTTGAACGGGTGAATTTACTTACAGCTGCGGTATATCGTGAGGCACTCACTTTAATTAGGCAAGATCGCGAGGGGTATATTTTATCTGAAACTCAAAAAGAGCGAATGAAAGTTGCATTGCCAGCACTTCGACGTCGTACCGATCGCGAAGAGTCGGTTGAAGCCGGTTTTGTGGATCGCGAAAGTTTTGCGCGGTTTCTAGATAGGCTAGATAAGTTTTTGAATGGAATAGATCGCGAGGGAGATAAGGGGCATATTCCTGATGCATTGCGTCAATTGCGTGAAACCTATGAATTTCAACAAGGTGAGACCCGGCCAGATTATGCATATGCCGACGTTGATGCAGAGGTGCTTAAGCAGAGAAAAGTTTCTGCCGAGGAGCTAAAGCAGATGGTGGAGATGACACTCGCTGAATATGGCTTGCTGAGTGAGCAGCAAGATTACGATCCCGAGTCTGACGAACCTGCTGCCGATGGGAAATGGCGCGCGGTAATCGACCCAAAAAAAAGCCGAAAAACACTTGCTATTAACAGTAAAAAGCGCTGTGTCATGATCCCTCAAAAGTTTGATCGAGCTCTGGGGCAAGCCAGGCCAGCTGGCGCTTTGCCGGTATTGGATCATGAAATTACCCATGTTTTACAAAACCACAATGCTGAACTTTTAGGCCTCGAGCTTTTCTCAACCCTAGGTGCCGCTCGTTCTTCGGGCTGGCTTGAAGCGGGCGGAGTTGCGACCGAGACAGCTTCCCTTGATGCGTTGTTCGGCAAGGATCGTCGAGTGAATTTTACTTATTTAGCAGCGCTAGAGAAGCGCCTAGAAGGTGGCACCATGGTTGAGTGTGCACATGAGTTCTTAAAAGTGCGCAGGAGAGATGATCCAGAAGGAGATTATGAAAAGGCCGTGAAAGGCGCAGTGGGGGGTACGTTGCGCTTGTATAACAGTGGAGGAGAGCTTACGCATGGCACTCCGTATGTCGCCCGCAGTGGTGCTTTGGAATATGCTGAGCAAAAGGTTATAGCCGATGCGCTCCCTGAAGACCAGCGCTGGATGCTCTATATTGGTAAATCGAGTTTGCAGTCGATTGCTACGCTCTATCGGCTCGGCTGGATAGAAAAGGAAGAGTTGCTTATCCCCGAGCGTCTGCCTTCCGCAATAGTTGAGCCGTATGTAAGGGAAAATATCCTCGCTACATCTGGACAAGAAGCATAAAATATAGTATAATCATCATCTAATTCGAAAAACGATGATGAAGAGCCAATCCAAGAAAAAAGTTCTCGTACTTTTTAGTTTTCGGAAGCACAAAACCGACTACTATAAACTCCTGTTTGATCCCATGGCGGAACGCGCGGGAGATTTTGGCATGGAATTTTATCAGGGCTCTCTCAAGGATCTCCAGATATATTTCGAAGATGGCGGTATGCGCATTGTTGAGTCGATGACCGGCATGGATCTGCGTGAATTTGACCTGGTGTATTTTGAGCTATTCCATAAAGCTCAGCAGCAATCGTTGGCGGCCGCTAAGTATCTTGAGCGTCACGGCGTCGAGTATTTTACCCAAGAAGTAAGTCGCTTTACGCCATTGTCTAAGCTTGGTCAGCAAGCGCTACTAGCCGATCAAAATCTTCCGTTGCCCGACGGAATTACAACTTCTGCGCGCGAATTTAAAAAACTCTTTAAAAAACGCCCACCTTTCGCGTTTCCATTTGTTATAAAAAGCATCCAGGCCTTTGGTGGCAATAATAATTTCTTAATCCATTCATATACTGAGTTGGTGGGTATCCTTGATGAGCACAAGGGCGATACGTTCATCGCACAGCCATTTATTCCTAACGATTTTGATTATCGGGTACTCATACTTGGTGGGGAAATAAAGCTTGTCATTAAGCGTGCTCGCCAGGATGAAACCACTCACCTAAATAACACCTCTCAAGATGCAAATGCCGATTTTTACGACGCGAATGTACTCACCGAAACCCAAAAAAATGACAGCATTCGGGCCGCTGAGCTTGTAGGGCGAGAGCAGTTTTGTGGGCTTGATCTACTCATTAATAAAGACACCGGTGAGCATGTGGTACTTGAGGTAAACGAAGCGCCAGCCATTCAGCTTGGCGCCGAGCCGGAGCGCAAAATGCAGGCCATGCTTGAGTTTATGAGCGTAAAAGCCGGGGTGAAAAAACATGACTAAGCCAGCCCTCTCACAGCCACGCGTACTTTTTATTTTTCAAAAAGCCGCGGCACCTGGCTCAACTCGGGGTGCAGGTTTTGTACGTCGTCTAAAGAAATATGCTGACTTTAGTTTTGCCGAAGGCGAGGTAATGGCACTGGAAGATTTGGTGTTTGTAGTAGATAAGCGTAAAGCGCAGGTATTCGATTGGACGAGTAAAAAAGATCCAGCGGATTACGACTTTGTGTACTTTAAGGGCTGGGAGGGTATGCCAGATGTTGCTGCAGCACTCGCGATTTATCTGCGAGCTAAGGGTGTGCCATTTATAGATGCGGCAGTGGAACAAAAAGGAGCTGCCAACAAGCTGGTGACCACGATGAAATTGTGGGCATCGCGCGTCCCGACGTTGCGTACGATCTACGCATCACACAAGCATATTCAAGAAGTGCTTGCCTCGGAAATTGTTACATATCCTGCTGTGATTAAATCTACAATTGGGCAAAAGGGTAAAGACAATTATCTCGCAAAAACCCGCCGCCAAGCTAAGTCGTTGGTAGAGGGTACGCATATCGATTGGATAATTCAGGATTTTGCCCCAAACGATGGAGATTGGCGCGTGCAGGTGTACGGCGGCGAGACTGGCATGATTATTTTTCGCACAGGTTCTGGCAAATCTCATCTTAATAACACATCTGCTGGTGGCCAGGCGCAACTTATAGAAAAGAAAAAAACTCCCGAGAAGATTCTCGATTTAGCCGTTCGGGCCGCAGAGGCCATGGATTTATCTGTTTCGGGTGTTGATGTAATTGTTGATAAAAACTCTGGCCGGGCTGCTGTGCTGGAAGTTAATCAGGGTTCGCAAATTGTAACCGGTGCATTTATCGATCACAATATTCCGGGTTTTGTTGAATATTTGCGCCGGACGGTTCAGCGGCGATATCGCAAGCCGAGCTCTTCAAAGTTGCCAAAAAAGACGATTGGTCGCATCGAAGTTGTGGGGCTGCCTGAGTTTGGCATTATAGATGTTGCTGCAAAAACCGATACAGGAGCGTATAGTGGCGCCTTGCATGCCGAAGATATCCGCACGGTACGCGTGAAGGGTGGCGAGGAGTTACATTTCCGCGTGCCACATTTCATCGACGGCCGTAATCACTCCGAAGAATATATTGATTGTGTGAGTCGGAACTACGAGACCGTTGAGGTGAAGAGTAGTAATGGCGTATGGCAGAAACGCTACAAGGTACGTACAATGGTACGTATTCAGGGTAGAGATTATCAGACGCAGTTTACTCTGACCAATCGTCAAAGTCAGAAAGTCCCAATGCTGTTGGGACGGAAACTGCTTCGCGGCAATTTCTTAGTTAATGTTGAATTATCCCGAGGGGAGATTACAAAATCATGAAAATCGCAATTCTATCAGCTGGCCGAAACAATTATTCGACCAAACGCCTTGTTGAAGCCTCAAAAAAGAAAGGCCATACACCGGTGGTGGTAGATTATACCAAGGCCTATATGGCGATCGAAAGCCGTAACCCTTCCGTGCATTGGGAGAATCGTTCGGTGGATGAAGTGGAAGCAGTAATTCCTCGTATTGCTGCACGCTACACCAACTATGGTGCGGCAGTTTTGCGACAGTTTGAAATGATGCGGGCTTATACCGCAACCAGCTCGCTGGCCTTGGTGCGCTCACGCGATAAGTTGCGTTCCATGCAGCTTTTAGCTCGGGCTGGCGTAGGGATTCCTAAAACCGTGTTTGCTTCACAAACTTCGGATGCTGCCGAACTTCTAGAGCTAGTTGGCGGTGCGCCAGTAGTTGTGAAGCTTCTGGAAAGCACGCAAGGCAAAGGTGTGGTGCTCGCGGAAACCAAAAAGGCTGCTAAGTCGGTAATCGAAGCCTTTAACTCGATTAATGCTAATTTTATTTTGCAAGAATTTATTGAAGAGGCTGATGGTGCAGATATCCGTGTAATTGTAGTTGGCGACAAAATTGTTGGTGCGATGATGCGCAAAGGTCAGGAGGGCGAATTCCGCTCCAATTTGCACCGTGGTGGTGAGTCGGCACCAGTTGAGTTATCCAAGAAAGAGCAAAATGTTGCACTTAAAGCTGCTTCTACGCTCGGCATGTCGATTGCCGGTGTAGACCTTATCCGTTCTAAGCGTGGCCCGTTGGTACTTGAAGTAAATAGCTCACCAAGCTTGGAGGGCATTGAAGCTCAGACTGGCAAAGACATCGCTGGCGTGATGATCGATTTTATTGTTGAGCGCACCAAGGGTAAGCGCCGCCGCGACAAAATCGGCGCGTAAATAAAAATCCCCACACGAAGCGAGGATCTTTATATGGAGGGCCCACTGGGATTCGAACCCAGGACGCACAGCTTAAAAGGCTGTCGCTCTAACCAACTGAGCTATGGGCCCACGTCAGAAGTTACTTCGATTTCGCTGCCTGCGGCAAGCTTCGCTATGTATCTTCTTCCTTTTCAAGTTAACAAGCAGCTTTGCATTGCTCACTTATTATAATGCATAAGAGTTCGCATCAAGTGCTTGGCTTGTTAATTTGGGGTGAATAACTCACTTATTTAACCTGAAAACGGCCCAAAAGTCAATCTGCAGAAAACAAACTATACCAGTCATGCTAAAATGAAATGGATATGCATCCATACCGCCGTATTCCGGCCTGGCTGTTTTGGCCGCTCGCAATACTTGTAATTTTAGCCTGGCTTTTCTTGATGGCCTGGTTGGTGCTGAAGTTTTTTGGCGGAGTGGATGTTGGTATGAATCCTCTAGAAGCCATTCCTCGCCTCCTGCAGGCTACTAACGGCGAACTCTAAAACCGCTCCAAGCTTGGCTCACTTCATGGCGTAGGAGTACGATAGCCAAATATGAAACGAACAAAGCAGATATGGGTCTGTGTTTTAGCGTGGCTTTTAGGCCTAGGTCTTGCTACTCAATTTGCAACTCGCTTTTCACAGCTTTTGTGGGTGTGGCTGACATTAAGTTTGGTTGCAATTTTGTATTTTGTGAAAAGTTGGGTTGGCTACATTGCTCTTGGTGTAATCTTTCTATGTGCCGGCTTGCTGCGCGGGCAGATGACGTTTGTAGCGCCAGGTAAAACGGATGCTCGTAGCTATATTGGTCAAAAGCACGAACTGGTTGGTGTAGTGCAGGGAACACCGTTTTGGAATGACGATAAGCTGTACGAATTCTACATTCAGGATGTGCGTCTGGATGGCCAGAAAATATCAGGGTTAGTTAAAGTAAAAACGCTCTCTAGTGGTATTTTTGAAGGGCAAACTGTACGAGTTCAAGGTAAGCTTGGTCGGGCATTAGGAAGGGCGAACGCGCAAGTGTGGTATGCGGATGTTGCTACTGTTAACACCATTCCGTCGTTGCCAATCAGGATTAAACGTACTATGCAACAAGGTCTCGAACGATCACTTTCACCAACGGCTGCAAGTTTTGCGAGTGGATTATTATTTGGTGGATCCAGCCAGCTTCCGGATGACGTGCGGCGGGCAACCCAGCAGACTGGGTTGACGCATATTGTGGCGGTTTCCGGTTTTAATCTTACAATTATTATGGCTCTGGTGCTCACATTTTTGCGTGGCCGGCTGCGGGTAAAGACAATTGTTCCAATATTAGCGTTGGTTGGTTTTTACGTTCTTATGACCGGCGCAACATCTTCGGTTATGCGGGCCGCAGTCATGACTGCCTTGGTGCTGATTGTGGGAACTCAAAACAGAAAGCTTTCAGTTGGAGTAGCTTTAGGCGCCACAATTTTTGCAATGACCGCTTGGAATCCGGCATTCTTATACACGGATCTTTCTTGGCAGCTTTCAGTTCTAGCTCTCGCTGGTGTGGTATTTTTGGCGCCGATTTTTATGCCGAAAAATCCCGGGAGGTTTCAGCTGCTCTGGGAGCTCTTTGCGGTTTCTTTGGCTGCACATCTTGTGACGGCTCCTCTCATTGCACATGTATTTGGTAATTTTTCTTTGGTGGCACCGCTGGCAAATGTGGTGATTCTGCCATTTATTCCAGTTGCCATGTTCGTAAGTTTTCTTGTGGCCGCGTTTAGTGTACTCGCGCTGCCATTCTCTGTGAGTATTGCATTTGCGGCAAACTGGTTTCTCATGTTCATTTTGCGAACTATTCAAGTGCTTGCTCGCATCCCAAATGCAAGTATGAGCATTGCAATGAGCACCTTCGCGATGTGGGCAAGCTTTGCTGGGCTGGGTGTATTTATGCTGCTTGGCGCTCGACGGGCTTCAAAAAAACCTCTTCAACAGGTATAATCCACCTATATGAGTGGACACAGTAAATGGCATAGCATTAAGCACAAAAAAGGTGCTGCCGACGCCAAGCGTGGAAAAATTTTCACCAAGCTTGGTAACGAAATTGCACTTGCCGCTCGCGATGGTGCAGACGCGGAGACAAACTTTCGTTTGCGTTTGGCTATTCAGAAGGCAAAACAGGCGAATATGCCATCGGCTAATATTGACCGATCAATTGCGCGCGGTGCCGGCACGGCTGGGGGCGCAGCATTGGAAGAGTTGGTGTACGAAGGTTACGGGGCAGCTGGGGTGGCGGTAATGGTGGAGGCTCTCACCGATAATCGCAATCGCACGGCATCGGACGTAAAAAGCACGTTTTCAAAGTATGGCGGCAATCTTGGCTCGACCGGTTCTGTTGCTTATATGTTCGACAAAAAAGGCCTAATTTTGTGCAAGGCTAGTGCTGATAAAGACGAGATGAGTCTCGTGGCGATTGAGGCTGGTGCGGCGGATATTGATGACTCTGGCGATCAACTTGTGGTCTACACGGCGCCAAAAGACCTTGAGGCCGTCAAGGAAGCCTTGGGCGAAGGGAATGTTGACTCGGCTGATGTAGAGCTGGTTCCCAACCAAACCGTGCGTGTAGAGGACGAGGGCAAAGCTCGCAGTATTATGAAACTGATTGGTTTTCTTGACGATCTAGATGACGTTTCTAGCGTGGTCGCAAACTTTGATATTCCCGACGACGTGCTAGATCGCGCGACCGCTTAAGCTATTTAAATAGCTTAAAATCTTCTACAATAGCTGCTTGAAACTCTCTGTACCTTAAGGAGTAAAGTGAAGCTCTTGAGTGCTATGATAAATGGGATGACAGATCGACAGACGCGAATCCCGGATCCATTTCTCAGCCCTGTATTTCAGACGGGTGTAGAGCCAGTGATTGCTACTGGCTTCAACTATACGAAGCAGGAGCAGAGTGTGCATGGTGTTGAACGACATGGAGCAATAGACTTTGATGTACCGCGCGGCACACCGATACTGGCGGCGGCTGATGGCTATGCTTTGTGCTCGTATGGAGAGTTGCAGCTACGTATGAACGATGGTAGCCCGCGTCTGCTCAGCCTAGAGGCCGCCCAGCAGGGAAATCCACGCAACGCCGACTTGCAACTCCCGGCTGGGGCGAGTGAAACCGACGAGCTACCAATCTTCTTTGGTAGCTACGTGGTGCAAATCTGGCATGAGCGAGGGCGCTACACGCAGTATGCACACTTAGATGGTGTTGCAGCCGAGATCCCGTATCACCGGCCGGTACAGGTCGAAGATGAAGACAAGAAGCCCACTGGTGATCTCAGCTTCTCGCCAAATCTGCGGTTACCCGTAAGGCAGCTGCGCACTTCTGCGGTTACACGTTTCGTGAGGCGAGGTCAGGTCATAGGTTGGACTGGCATGACCGGCTGTGGCTGGGGTGGAAGGTGTTACGATCGAGCTCGTTTTGATGCCGACGGCAAGCCTGATTTTCGGGGCGTTGAGTACCCGTACTATACGTCGCCTCACTTGCATTTTATGGTCTTTGGACCGCGAGCTCCACGTAATCGCACGCCGCATCTCTTCGATCCATTTGGATTGTACTCAGATGCTTCTGGGCGCTACCCGCATCGCGTGGCTGACTGGGGGAATACATCATCCCACGCTCAACATCATTCGCTGTGGCTTGGCCACAGTAGCTCTGTCCTTAGTTAGGGCAGGGTTTTTTATTGTGTAACGCGACTGCTTAAGCTTGTTGTTATCTCGCACTGATTTTATAATCACCTGCAGTACCTAGAAAGAAAGGGGAGCGTCGTGACGCTCACAATGTCAGAAGCCCGTGAACGAATCATCGTTCCGATTGATACCAGTTCGATCTTGAGGGCTGCTGACCTTATCAACCGGTTGTCGCCGCTCGTCGGTGGTTTCAAAATCGGTTACGAGGCCGGCTTCGGTTTTCGCTGGGATGTTGCATGCGAGATGGTCACCGAGTCCGGCAAGCGACTCATGTTCGATGCCAAGCTCCATGACATCCCAAATACTCTCGCAAAGGGTGTGAAGGGGATCGTGCGGAATTTCGATCCTTGGCTCATCACCATGCACGCTGCTGCAACCGAGCGTGGGGTGCGTGCCGTGGTCGAAGAAGCTGGAAGCGAGCGAGTCTGCTGTGTCACGGTGCTGACAACCATCGACCCAACTTCCAGTGAATACAGGACGTTGTATGCATCCCCGATAGATCAGCAGGTGTCTACGATGCAGCTCATCGCTGACCGAGGGGGAGCCAAGGCTCTAGTCTGCGCGCCGCCCGAGCTTCGCTTAGTGGCGCACAAGCGACCGTCGGGTTTGATCTACGTGAATCCCGGCGTTCGTCCTGAGTGGGCTCCTGCGAATGATCAAGTGCGCATGATGACACCAATGGAGGCTGTCGCGGCGGGTGCTGACTACTTGGTGGTAGGACGTCCCGTCACCGAGCCTCCGGAAGATGCACCGAACATCAACGGCTCATCCGAGGCAGCGGTGATAGCTATCGCCGATGAGATCATCGCAGGGATGACGGTAAGGCAACAGGGCTTCATGTCGCCGCCGAGCAGCGACACGTAGTCGTTCTGCCTCCTCGTTCGCGAGGGGGCTTTTTTATTGAAAAATTGACTCAAAAGTTGTAAAATAGCACGGTTACTGTACCTACTACCTGGAGTAAATGTGTCCCCTGACGATGTAAGCAAAAGCTTGCAGAGACTGCCATCGGTCGACAAGCTCATCGAAACATGCTCTGGCGTGTTGAGTGGAGATGTTCTCGACGGCGTTCGTGCGCTCGAATTGGATCCTGGCGATACGTTGGGATGCCTGTGGGCTGAGCTGCTCGGCGAGGGCGTAATCCCAGACGAATTTTTCCGAGAGAAGGGAATCATCCAATGAGCACAGCTGAAGCTGCTATCCCGCGTCATGAGCATGCTATCAGGCATGAGCTTACGCTGGCGAAGGCCGTTATCACAGGCGAGCACTTCGTTTACAAGTCGGGTCGTCATGGTGACACGTACGTGGACTGTGATCGTCTCTTCGTACGTCCCGCCAGTCTCAAGCCAGTTCTTGGGCATTGGTGCATGCGGTGGTTCGAAGGTTGTTCAACCGAGGAGAAGCCAGAAGTGGTGATTGCGCCGGCGGTTGGCGGAGTCTATCTGGTTTCGGCTTTCGCTTTCCACTCGCAGTACTGGACGCTCAAGACCGTCTGGGCAGACAAGGACCGTGACGATTTCGTGCTGGACCGTGCTGGTTTTGCCGAGGCTGTGGATGGGCATCGTGTCTTGGTGCTGGAAGACGTCATCACGACTGGCGGTTCAGCCGTCAAGACTGCGAACGTGGTGAGGGCAGCCGGCGGTGACGTGGTTGGTATTGCGTGCATTGTTAATCGCTCGCGAGCCACAACCGCTGAGACGCTTGGCGTTCCTCGTTTCACGGCAGGTGTGCAGCTGGACATTCCAAGCTTTGCAGTCGGGGAGCTGCCTGATGAGTTGGCTTCACGACCGATTGTGACCAATTTGGCACATGGTGCGGCATTCCAGGAGCGAAATCCTGATTACGAAGGGGGCTTCACGACGCTGGATCTCGATCCAAGGATTCCGTTTGGCGAAGTTCGTACCGTGCGGTATCAGGACGGTGCTCGTAATCTGAAGGAGGTTCGCGGCAAGATCATCAATCCGGATCGTCGAGCGCATCCAGAAGCAGAAATCCTTTTGGAGATCACGGCGCCAGATGGCGACCACCGTGGTGGGTACTTGCCGCTCAGTCGTTGGCAGATTTCCAAAATCTCGCCTGAATAGGCAACACCCCCGTCCTACATTGGACGGGGATTTTATTTAGGTTGGCCAAACGGTCGGGTAATATATCGCGGTAACTTCGCGAGTTTCATGATCGCGGTAGCGCCAGTCATGTTCAATAGGGACGGCTTTTTGGTAGCTAGTAGAAATTGCGCGTTCGTCACCAATGTAGATTGCAGCATGCTCATGGGTGGAGCCATCTTGAAATGTAAGTGGTGCATATACAATGATAGCTCCTGGTTTTGGTTCAGTAATTTTGTGCCATTGTGATTTTTCTAAATCTTCAACGGTAGAAGCAACGGTGGCATGACTTGAGCCGATGAGCTTGTGCATTACCAATACGCCGGACACAAACCAAGCGCAAGCGTTGGAGCCGCCATACATGATGTCGAGTTTTTCTCCGTCAACTTCGGCAAAATAGTTTTGCCACACTTTAGCACCCAAACTATTTTTTGCCATCGCTAGATAGCTTTCTAAAACAAGTTTTTTTACTTGTGGCTCCTGGCGTTCAGACATAACTCAAGTATACTACCTATATGATTATTCTCGGTATTGATCCAGGCATTGCCACCACTGGCTTTGGGGTGATTGCGATCGAAAAAGGTGTGTGTACGCTGGTGGATTGTGGGGTTGTTACAACGCATAAGGATTTAACGCACGCCGAGCGGCTGGCAATCTTGTATGAAGATTTAACCGAGCTCGTAAAAAAACATCAACCGCAACAGGTAGCAGTTGAGAAATTATTTTTTTCGACGAATGTAACTACAGCAATGACGGTGGGTGAAGCTCGTGGTGTGGCGCTTTTGGTATTGCAGCAGGGTGGTGTGCCGATCGCAGAATATACACCCTTGCAAGTAAAACAGGGGATTACTGGCTACGGTAAAGCTACAAAAAAGCAGGTGCAAGAAATGGTAAAAACACGGTTAAAGCTGAATACTATTCCAAAACCGGATGATGCTGCCGATGCACTGGCCATTGCATTAACACATTCTGCTCACATAAATATGCCGCGCTCTTAGAGAACGCGGCGTGAAAGTAGGTGATGTCGGGTCAGATCTGACGCGATTGCTGGTAGGCTCGTGTCAAAGCACGCTGGCGGCGGATGCGACGACGCTCACGCTCAGAGAGGCCACCCCAGATGCCGAACTTCTCACCTTGAGCAAGGGCGTATTCCAGGCAGTCTTCGCGGACGACGCACCCCTGGCAGACGGACTTCGCTTCCTTGGTGGATGCACCACGCTCGGGGAAGAACAGATCTGGATCGGCCCCTAGGCAGTTGGCGAACATCTGCCAGGTTGCATCGCTGTCGGTATCTTCGACAACACCGGTAGCCTCAACATCGTCGATGGCCATTTGCCCTCCCGCTTTCCGTGTAAGGTACATGCTTATTTGCATACTACGCCCGTAAAAGGTCCGTGAGCAAGACCTTTTGCACGAGAATGTGAGATAATGCAGACATGATAGCACGCTTGGAGGGGGCGGTGGCCACCCGTGATTACGATCGAATAGTTTTAGACGTCCATGGGGTCGGCTACGAGTTAATTGTGCCCGTTCGTGATATTGCTTCGGTGGAGCTTGGTGAGAAGGTAGCATTTTTTATTGCCGAAAATATTCGTGAAGATAGCTACGATCTGTATGGCTTTCGAGTTGAAGCTGAGCGGCAGCTGTACCGAAAGCTGATTAGTGTTAACGGTGTAGGCGCAAAAATGGCGCATGCAATTGTGTCTACGTACGACGCGGAAACGCTTACGACAATTATCGATGCTGAAGAAATTGCGCGCCTTAGTCAGGTAAGTGGAGTGGGGCGAAAGACTGCGCAGAGGATCATCTTAGAGCTGCGCGGCAAGCTAGTGTCTGGTGATGTGGCTGCCAGTGTAAAAACATCCGACCCAGCCATGCAGGCGCTCGTGCAATTGGGTTATCGCGCTGATCAGGCTCAGGCTGCCTTAAAGAGTGTTGATGCTACGTTGGACACATCTGAGCGCGTGCGCCAGGCACTACGGGAGATTGGTTGATGATCGAGCGGCAAGACGACTTGGTACGACCTGAGGCCACTCCAGATGAGACTCAGTTTGAGGAAAAGATACGCCCGGGAAGCTTTAACGAATACATTGGACAGCGTCAGGCGATTGACGCGCTCACGTTGGCGATTGCGGCCGCAAAAAAACGTGGTGATGCGCTTGATCATGTGCTTCTGTATGGCCCACCGGGGCTTGGTAAGACTACGCTGGCCCATATTGTAGCCAACGAGCTGGGCGGTCAACTGAAGATAACCTCTGGTCCGGCAATCGAGCGTGCTGGTGATTTGGCGAGCTTGCTGACAAATCTTAGTGCGGGTGATGTGCTATTTATTGACGAAATTCATCGCTTGAGCCGCACGGTAGAGGAGATTTTGTATCCGGCTATGGAAGATTATGTGATTGATATTATGCTGGGCAAAGGACCCTCGGCTCAATCGCTACGCTTAGAGTTGGCACCGATTACGATTATTGGAGCTACCACACGGTTTGGTGCATTGTCTGGGCCATTGCGCGATCGATTTGGCATTGTACAGCGTCTAGAATTTTATACTCCAGAAGAAATATCGGGGATTTTGGCAAGAACTTCGCGACTTATGAAAATTCAAGTTGATGACAAGGCGCTGAAAGAACTTGCGGCGCGCTCAAGGCTGACACCACGTATTGCCAATCGACTTATCAGGCGAATTCGTGATTATGCCGAAGTACACAATAATGGAGTGGTTGATAGTGATGTACTCACCGCGGCTTTCTCTTTACTGGAAGTGGATGAGTTGGGGCTAGATAGTGCAGATCGTCGAGTTTTGAATACACTTATTGAGCATTATAACGGTGGGCCAGCGGGAGTAGAGGCGCTAGCAGCCGCACTCTCTGAGGAGCGTCAGACGATCGAAGATGTTGTGGAGCCCTACCTTATTCAGCAGGGACTTTTACGTCGTACCTCGCGTGGCCGAACGGTGAGCGAGAAAGGTTATCGACATCTTGGTCTCATTCCGCCATCGGAAAGTTCTGCGCCACAAACTACCTTGGAGCTAGAAAAATAGCGTAAAATACAGCTATGGAAGCAAAAGACCGACGTTATCCTGGACAAGACGAAAGTGAAGTTGTTCAGAGGGTAATTCATAAGCACGTTATGGCGGTCTTGCCGTATGTGAGTGTGGCGGTACTCTTGTTTGTTTTGGGTCTCGTGGCAATTTATTATGGTGCTGCCGGCGATCCTGGTATACCTGCGACGGACTTTGCAGGCTATACGACTACTGCCATGCCAATTCCTCTTATTCCAATTGGCCTGGGCGGAATACTGTTGGCTTGTTTTATGGCTACTGCATCAATTTATGTATGGTGGCAGAATAGGCTCTTTATTACGGATGAGAATATTGTTGATATGGATCAAGTTGGGTTATTTCAACGTACTATCGCAACGCTGCGTCTTAGCCGCGTGCAAGACATTTCAGTGCAAGTGAAAGGACCGATGCAAACTATCTTTCAGTATGGCACAGTAATCGTACAGACTGCAGGCGAGAAAGAGCTATTTCATTTTGACTACGTGCCAAATCCGTATGCAGTTAAGGCAATTATTGTTGAAACGTACGAAAAATTTGCCGAAACCAAGCCCGTTGAGGGAGATGGGCTTGTTCGCAAAACGCCAGCAGAACCGGATATGGATGGCGATAACAACTTTACGTTACCGAAGAAAAAAGCCTAAGTTTAGTTTGGTGCAAACGGATCTTCTTTACCGACATCTTGGGTGTTGGGTGTAGTTCCGGCTGGTGTGAGAGCATCGAGTGATTGAAGCGTTTTTTCGTTAAATCGCACCTGTTTAGCGGCACTCGATTCGGCCTGTTTTTTCTCTAGCGCTGTGGTGTCACCAGTGGTGTAGAGCAGGTTGGTGAGAAAGTACCCTGTATAGATAACAAAGCCACCGACGAGCAATACAAGTACAATGCCAATTGATTTCCCAAGCTTTTTACTGAGGGTTTTTACGGTATTTATATCGAGCTTCATACTTAAGTTCATCATTATCTCCTATGGTTTTAGGTACGCCACAAGCGACATGCTTACATCCAGCGTGTTGGGGTTGGTTTGAGTCTTATTTGCAGTAAGTGATGTGACAGAGTTGTAACGACTTAGTGTGTCGAGTCGATTTAGGAAAGCAATAATTTGCGGATAACTACCAGCTGCACGCAGTGACATGGGCAGAACGTAAAGATCTTGCTGAGCGGTGGCCTGATTTGTCTCGGCCTTGGTTGGCGTTGCGGCACCGGTAAATTGCACGCTAGCAATTATTACGCCGGTTTCTGCAGCAGCAGATTTAAGTTCGAGCAGTATTTCGGCTTGCTGCGAAGTGCGAGGGAGGGCACGATCAATCTCATCGGCACGAGATTTCGCAGTCTCGTAGCGCCTGGAAAGTTGGATGAGTTGATCAATTCGCTTTTGGTTATTGTCGAGCTCTAGTTTTTTCTCATTGACTGCTTCTTTTTGTGTGATTAGCTGGTTGCGTCCCCAAGCAAAGCCGCTTGCTCCAACGACAGTTAGGATTGCCAAAACTGCACATAAGAAAAAGAAGAACAGCTTAGCTTTCATTTGAGGGCTCCCGGTTCGAGGCCAACTACAAAAGTTACGCGGTTTGTAGCTTTGCCAGAGTATGGATCTGTGGCTGGCTCAAGCACCTGTATGGCGGCTGAGCTAAATCTTGGAGAGGCTTCGAGTGCATTTTTAAAGCTAGCGGCTGCTTGATCGGTTGTGGCATAGGCTGTGAGGGTCATAGTTTTACCGGCAGCATCCACAGCAAAGCTGGTTACGTAAGCATCAGGCGGGGTTGCCTCTGCAAGGGCTTCGAGTAGTACCGGGTACCGGGTGCGATTTGTCTGAATTTTTTCTATGGTGGCGAGTCGGTCGGCTAGGGCTTTGGCTTGATCCTCGATTTCCCCGTACGATTTCGATTTAACACCCTCTTGATTGATGTCTTGCGCAAGCCGATCCTCTTCTTTGTTTAATATAAGCCAGGTTGCATAAAATGCTCCGGCTGTAACAATAATCAAAATAGTCACACCGATGATTGCATTCAGTAGTGTTCGATTGTATTGAGAATAGCGTCGCTGCTCTTTAATCTCTGGCGGGAGTAAGTTAATCATGAAATAAACCCTCGCAGAGCCAGGCCAAAGGCCGTAGTAAAACCAGATGTAACATCTTGAGGTAATGGTGAGGCGAGTTTTACTTTATGGTGATCCCATGCGGATGTGATATCTACAGGTAGCTGAGTTTTTTGCGCCAATAACTCAGCAAAGCCTGGCATATGTGATGCACCACCGGTGAGTAAGAGTTGCTCAACTTGCCGATGATGCTCGTCGGCTGTGCGTTCTTGATGATATTTTACGAGCTTTTGAATTTCGGTGGTGAGTTGAGTAATTGCCGAGCTTAATGCGGCATCAACTTTTTCCTTAAGTCCCGACTCAGCCACGCCAAACTTAGCTTTTATCTCATTCGCATGTTCTTCTGAAACCTTTAGGCGCGTTGCTAAAATTTTGGTTACTTGATCGCCACCAAAAGGAGTGGTAGTCGACACTTTAATAGTATCAGTAACGATAGCCATATCTGTTGCGGTAGAGCCGACATCTAGAACAAGCACGGTTTTATTGAGCTCGCTGGCTGGATGTAGAGCGCGAATGTTGGCAGCTAAAGTCGTTTCGAAACTATGTGGCGTAAGTTTGAGAAATTCTAAAAGTTTCATGTAGCTATCAATAATTGCGCGCGGAGCAGCAACCAGAAAAATCTCATATTCTTTCACAGCGCCGGTAGCATCTTTTTTTTCTTCAATAATTTCAAAGTCCATATAAAGATCGCTCATCGGCATGGGGATATACTGCTGAGATTCCCATTGCACTGCCTCGGCAATTTTCTCTCGCTTCATGGCCGGCAGTGTAATTGACCGGGTAAATAAATGGGCTTGTGGCAAGCCAACCGCAACTGCCTTAGCGCGGATATGGCCGACTGAAGGGGATTTGAGTCCAGCTCTAATCATTTCGGCTAGATGCTCCGGTTCGGCAATGACTCCCTCAATGATGGTGTCGGGTTGCAGTGGGGCCGAACCCATACCAATAAGTCGGTAGCTGTGTCCGGTTTGTTTTAACTCCAAAAACTTGGCAGCGTGCTGGCCAATATCGAGGCCAAAGACGGCCCGGTTTTTGTAGATGACGGGGAGATACATGTGTGTAATAAGCTTATGTTGTACCTCTATTGTACAAGCATAAGCAGTAACCTAAAAGCCACTCGGTGAGTGGCTTTTAGTACGTGAGAAGAAAAAGCTTATTGCTTGTTCACTACTTCGTAGGTGTCTGTGGTGCCAGACTTTACGTCCTTGTCATTCTTGTTTTCAAGAGTAGCAGTAAGGGTAAAGCTGGTGTAAGGAGGTCCGGTGGCTGGCAAAGCAGTGTAGGTATAATCTGCGTTACTGCGTGGATCCTTTGGTACTTCCTTGAGGTAGCTTCCAGCAGTAAGGTCGGCCATGGCGGCTGGGTAAGCTTGGTTATCATTGTAGTATTGCTCGAGACCACTCGAAATGGCGTTTAAGTCTTCTTTTCGACGGACGTCACGAGCGCGAATTGGTCCGTTAATGAGGTTCGGGAGAACCAGTGCGATCAAAATACCAATGATCACGATAACGATGAGCAGTTCGAGCAGTGTGAAGCCCTTTTGCTTGCGGATTGCTAATTGCATGACGTAAGGATTATCCTCCGATTATTAATTCGATAATGATGGTTAAATTATATTGCGCTTATGTTTAGCGGTCAACTCGCTCCCAACAGGTTAGAAGCCGCTCGTCAACTGATACAGCGGACCAATTACGCTGACGATAATAAAACCAACCAAGCTACCCATCACAATCAGCATCATCGGCTCGATGATGGCCGAGAGATTTGCGACCAATGATTGCACTTCTTTGTCGTAAAAATCTGCAAGCTTCGTAAGGATTTTTTCGAGTTCACCAGTTTCTTCACCAATCGCGATCATCTCTGGCACAATCACCGGAAAGACTTTGCTCGACTTTAATGATTTCGCGATGCTGCCACCATTTCGGACGGCCGTAGATGCAGCCTTAAGTTCATCTTGCATAATGATATTTGAAAGAGAGTCGCTGACTACTTTGAGTGCGTCTAAAACGGGGATGCCTGCGCCTAGGAGAGCTCCAAAGGTTCGCGCAAACCGGGCAATATTTATCTTGCGGATAACCATACCAAAGACCGGAATCTTGAGATATAGACGGTGCAGGCCACGACGAAGTTTTTGGTTCTTTTTAGCGACTCTTAGGAAGAAAAAGACTGCTGCGACTGCAACAATGCCAATGAGTATACCTTGAGAGCGCATGGTAGCAGATAGGTTAAGCAACAGTTGAGTGTTCCATGGCAACTCGGTGTCGACGGCATCAAATACCACCTCAAGCTGAGGCA
>CAYVVS010000006.1:0-34202 GCA_964454845.1 uncultured Candidatus Saccharibacteria bacterium | reverse complement strand
CCGAACGCGCTTTGACGTACGAAATTGGTCGGCAAATTGAAATATTGGAAAAAGGTGGCGTAATTGAGCAGGAAACCCGCGGATTTGATGATGCCAAAGGCAAGACGTTTTCGCAGCGCTCAAAAGAAGAAGCGCATGATTATCGCTACTTCCCTGAGCCAGATATCCCGCCAATTGTCGTGACCGAAGCTATGCTTGAGAAAGAGGCGCATGTAAAAACGATTCCGTTGCCAATAATGATCCGACGCGAGTTAGTTGAGCTCGGGCTGAGTATAGATGAGCAGGATGTATTAATTAAGCAAAAAAATACCTCGCAGTTTTTCGCTGAAACTCGTAAGCTCGTTGGCGAAAAAGGTGAGCGTAAGCTAGTGAATTGGCTGGTTGGTGAATATCAAGCGTGGATTAAGCAGCAGACTCATGCCGACGATACGGACTCGTTTGCGGCCACGACAATTATCGTGCCTTTCACCCCGCAGCAGTTGGCAGATCTTATTACGCTCGAATTAGCTGGCGACATTTCTTCGAGTCAAGCCAAGCAAATTTTTGCCGAGATATGTATAAGTAGAGATAGCCCAGCGGAAATTATGCAGCGGCTTGGTATTGAGCAGATTTCTGATGAGGGCGCATTGGCTGAAATTATCGAAAAGATAGTAACTGCCAATCCACAGGCGGTAGCTGATTATAGGGCTGGGCAAGCGAAAGCACTTGGATTTTTTGTTGGCCAAGTTATGAAAGAAACCAAGGGTCAGGCTAATCCTCAGCTTGTAAATAAGTTAGTCCGAGAAAAATTGAGTTAAAAAAAACGGTGCCCCGCCTCGGATCTGTGGGATTCCGAGGCGGGGCTGTCAGCTGGGGGCTGAAATAGGCAGCGTGGGCTGCGCGAGGTGGTCCTCCTGAGTATTTTGGGCGCGACTGTGCGCATCAGCCGACGAGTGTCACACGTTGCGCTGCAGACGCTACGAGTAACCCCATGGTACTAGCGAGCGTAGGCATGCGGCCCTTACTCTCCCAAACCCAAGGTCTATTAACGGTATTGGATCGGGCTAAACCGTTTCCGATGTAAGCCGTCGTGACTCAGGAAGAACCAAGTGGCCCATAAAGGGCGCGAAAGGTGCGTTGCAGCGAATTATATCCCATCACTTTAAGCATGTAAAACATAACGAGAATGGCGTATTGCTTTTCGTCTAGGAACATAACCGGTATAGTAGTCATATGACGTATATCGCCGCCACTCAACAGGATATTGCTGCTTCAACCAATGCTCTTTTGGAGCCTGTTACTAAGTGGGTTGGCGGTACGGCCCCAAGTATTCCAAAAGCAATTTTGCTGTTCATTATTGGCTTTATCGCCATTAAAGTATTGTCTCGGGTGCTAACACATGCGCTTGGTTTGGCCAAGCTCCCTAAGGGGATGATTAAAGTGAGTGTGAAGTTACTGGATTTGGTCTTGTGGATGCTGCTAACAATTGCGCTTCTGAGTCTAGCCGGATTATCAAATGTTGCGCTTGCGATGTCCGGCGCATTTGCAGTACTTGCCTTGGCTTTTTCGCAGGGTTTTTCGGCCACTGTAGGCGACACGATTTCGGGGTTAAATTTAGCTCGCGACAAGCATTTTAGAATCGGTGATCGTGTGCGGGTTGGTCCGCTAGACCAAAAAATTGAGGGCGTGATTATTGATATGGACACACGTAAAGCGCGCCTAAAGGATGATATGGGCCAGATTTTTGTGGTGCCAAATAGTGTTATTGATCGCAACTCGTTTACGCTTTTGGAGCGAGCCTCTAAAATGAGGGCTTCTAGGCAGAGAATAGTGAAGTCTCGCTTGAATGTTGTCAAAGCTGGTACAATAAGGGCAAAGAAAGGGGCTTAGCCTAATGGAAACAACACTGTTTATTCTTATTATTGTATTGTCGGTTGCCGTATTGATGCTCTTGGCGATTATGATAGCGGTATTTTTTGCGGCTCGAAAGCTCATGAAGACGATTCAGCGGATCGCTGAGATTGCGCAGGATGGCACGAAAACCGCAGCCGATATTGTGCATGAAGTTAAAGAAAAAATAATTAACCCGATGACCATGAGTGCCATTTTTGCACAAATCCTACAGGCAACATCGGGTAAAAAGCGAAGAAGGAGATAATCATGTCGAAAAAAGGTGGATTTCTAAAGGGTCTTGGAATTGGTGCAGCTGTTGCGGGTATTGGTGCCTTGTTGTTTGCACCAAAAAGCGGTAAGGAAACTCGTGAAGATATCGGCAAGGGTTTTCACGAGGCTAAAGACCAACTTACAGTCGGTTTAGATAAGGTAAAAGAAGCCAGCGTACGAGTTAAAGATGATTCCGTGAAGGAAACCAAAGAGCTCATGCGTCGCGCAGAAAAGCTTAAAGAGCAAATGAATACAATTGCTCTTAAGCTCTCGAGTGCTAGCGGAGATATTAAGGATGATTTGCTCGATGAAGCCAAGAAGCTCATGGTAGAGGCTAAGGCTGTAGCAGAAGAGCTAGAGGCTCTTGGTAAAAAAATTGGGACTTCCACTAAGCGAGAAGCTACGAAGCTTTCTAAAGATGTGAAGAAATCGGCTGACAAAGTAGCAAGTTCGGTAAAGAAGCCAGCGGCAAAAAAACCTACTGCTAAGAAATCGACCCCTAAGTCTACTGCAAAGAAGGCAACTTCAACTCGTGGCAAGTCAGCAAAGTAAAAAAGTAGTCGCCACGAAGGCGCAAGAACTCGACGCAGCTGAGCGAGCAGCTAATTTAGTCGGCGCCGAAGAGTTTGTTAATCTTTTAAATGATCGTTGGCGTTTTGCGTGGCTAAATTTTAGGGCTGGCGTTTATCGCGGCATTGGTCTGACTTTGGGTGTTGCTTTAGTGATTGTTTTGCTTGGTTGGCTTGTTTCTGCGCTGGGTGGTATTCCGTACATCGGTGATTTTGTGCGCGAAGTGCAAGAGAGCGCAACAACTCAGTCAGCAGCTCCACAACAGAAGTAAATTTTAACTAAAAATACGGATACCCGTGAAGGTATCCGCGAGGGCGTTAGCCGTGTAGGCCGCCACCGAAGCCTGGCACACCCGTGATGAGGTCGATGCCTGTGGCCGGTCGCGGCAGAGTGGGTTCTCCCAGCAGCGGGACGCCGTACATACCTCCCGGCAGTGCGTCTTGGAGAGCTGCGCCTCGCATGACGGAAGCCAGGCCAGCCTGAGAAGAGACGCCCAGAGCCATCATGCGCGGATCAGGGATGATCGGCGGATTGATCTTGGCGGTGATGAAGAACTCCTCCATGACGAGCCTCAATGCGTCGTCTCGGAGCGTGGGATCGAGCGTGAAGATGGCCAGATGTGCACACATCACCAGCGCTTCAGCCGGGCCACGGTGGGTATTGATGCCAACCGAGCCCATCGGGCGCTCTCGGCTGTCTTTGAGGGTCGCGCCATATGCACACGGTGCATGCATGGCGACACGGGCCTGTTCATCGGCGTCAGCAATGCCGTGACGAGATCCACCGGGGTTGCGCCGGCAGTAGAGCTGGATACCGTTCGCATCCAGGAAGACGACCGAGAGGTCATCCATCCAGCTGTCGATACCGCGCTGTTTGAGCCATTGCTCGAGTGCGTGGTAGGCGGTCTCCGCTGCAGCAGCAGTGAGGGTTGTTTCGTTGGGCATTACTAACTCCTGTGTGAGAGGTACAAGAATGTTATATTACAACTTTTTCTACTATTTTTCAAGCTTAACCTAGCTCCCAACATGGCCTATAATAGGAGGCAATATGGCAACCGAAGTGGGTGAGAAACAGGGGCAGGCAACAGCTGTGGCGGACAAACATGTTCCGTTTGTTCATTTGCATAACCACACGCATTACTCACTCTTAGATGGCTTACAGAAAGTTCCGGACATGCTCGATTGGGTGCAAGAGCTTGGGCAAACGGCGGTGGCAATCACTGATCATGGCACGCTTTCTGGTGCGATTGATTTTTATAAAGAGTGCAAGAAGCGTGATATCAAGCCGATCATTGGTATGGAGGCGTACGTATCGCCGCGCAAGCACACCGATAAATCAACACGAGAAGATCGTACACCTTACCACTTAACTCTTTTGGCGACAAACGAGATTGGCTACAAGAATCTGGTCAAGCTTTCTACAATCGCTAACTTAGAGGGCTTTTATTACAAGCCGCGCATCGATCGCGATCTGATTGAAAAGTATCACGAAGGTATTATTGCGCTCACTGGGTGCATCGGCGGTGAGGTTGGGGCGCATCTTTTGGGGGATAATTACGCAGAAGCAAAAAAAACGGCCGAATGGTACTCCAAAACTTTTGGTAAAGATAATTATTATTTGGAAATGCAGCCGCATATTGGTTGGGAACCGCAAGATAAAGTGAATGCAGGTTTGCGCAAGCTCTCAAAAGAACTTGGTTTGGGCCTGGTGATTACTGGTGATGCTCACTATTCAAAAGAAGAGCAACATTACGCGCATGATATTTTGTTGTGTGTACAGACTGGCTCTACTATTGAAGATCCTAATCGCTTTAAGCTTGATCAAGATCTTTCAATCCACTCTGGAGCTTCGATTGCTGAGCGATTTCCGGATGATCTTGAAGCTCTAGAAAATACTGTCAAAATTGCTGAGCGTTGCAATTTGGAAATCGAACTTGGGAAAATATTAATTCCAAAATTTGAAGTTCCCGAAGGTCGTACCGAGCGTGAATATTTGCGCGAGTTGGTCTACCAAGGAGCAATGTGGCGCTATGGGAATATCCCTAAGGAAGATCTCTCGCACTATGGGGAAAAATCCGCCAAAGAAAAGTTGCCCAAAAAAGTTGCGGATCGTATCGAGTATGAGCTCGAAGTTATTGCGCGCATGGGCTACGATGGTTATTTCTTAATTGTGGCCGACCTCTTAAACTGGTCGAAAAATAACGGTATTGTCTGTGGGCCTGGGCGTGGTTCGGCCGCTGGTTCAATCGTGGCATATGTAACCAATATTACCGATCTTGATCCGATTAAATACGACTTGCTATTTGAGCGCTTCTTAAATCCAGACAGAATTTCGATGCCTGATATTGATATGGATTTTGCTGACGACCGTCGTGAAGAAGTGATCGCCTATGCTACCGAGAAATACGGACAAGAAAAAGTGGCGCAAATTATTACTTTTGGCGTGATGGCTGCTCGCAACGCCGTGCGCGATACTGGTCGTGTGCTAGCAATGCCATATGGTGAGGTTGATACTGTTGCGAAGCTCATCCCGGCTCCAATTCAAGGGCGGCACATCCCGTTAAAAAAATCGATTGTTGATGATCCGGACCTTAAGAAAGAATACGAGGGCAACCCGCGCACCAAGCGCCTGATTGATATTGCAATGCAGCTAGAGGGGACAATTCGCAATGCTGGTACGCACGCAGCTGGTGTGGTGATTGCGCCAGAACCACTCGTAGAATACGTACCGCTCACACGTGCTTCTAAGGGTGGGGTTTCGACCCAGTATATTGGTACTACTATGGAAGATCTAGGCCTCTTAAAGTTCGACTTTTTGGGGCTTTCCAACCTCACGATTATTAAGAATGCCTTACGTATTATTAAGCGTGTGTACGGTAAGGCGATTGACGTAACCGAGATTCCGATTGATGACAAGGCTACATATGAGCTTCTCGCGCGCGGTGATACTACGGGTGTCTTCCAGCTAGAATCTGCCGGTATGAAACGTTATATTCGTGAGCTTAAACCGGACCGCTTTGAAGACATTATTGCTATGGTTGCATTGTATCGACCGGGTCCAATGCAGTGGATTGATGATTTTATTGGCCGCAAACATCACCCGGAGCGCGTGGTGTACGATCACGAAAAAATGGAGGCAGCCCTCAAGGAAACATACGGTATTATCGTGTACCAAGAGCAGGTTATGCAGATTTCTAAAGACCTGTGTGGTTTTACTGGCGGTCAGGCTGATACCTTACGTAAGGGTATTGGTAAGAAGATCCCGGAAGTAATTGCCAAGATGAAGCAAGATTTTGTTGAAGGTGCCATTAAATATTCCAATGCCGATCGTGATTTTGTCGAAAAGCTTTGGGCGGGCATTGAAGACTTTGCGGCGTATTGTTTCAATAAGAGCCACGCCGCGTGTTACGCGCTTATTGCTGTGCAAACTGCATATCTCAAAGCACATTATCCAGCGGCCTTTATGGCAGCCTTGCTCACTTCCGATCATGGAAATCTCGACCGTGTCGCCATCGAAGTTGCTGAGTGTCGTAAGATGGGCCTCCCAGTATTGCCTCCGGATATTAATGAAAGTTTCTCAGAGTTTGCGGTAGTGAAGGCCGGTGGCGAGAATGGCGAAGATGTTATTCGTTTTGGGCTTGCAGCCATTAAAAATGTTGGCATTGGTCCTGTGAACGCCATCTTGGCGGCTCGTGATGAAGGTGGCCCGTTTAATTCGATCGAAGATTTTGTGCGTCGCGTTGATGCCCGCGAAATAAACAAAAAAGCCATCGAGGCACTTATGAAAGTTGGAGCATTCGATTCGATTGGCGATCGCGCAACGCTCTATTCAAATCTTGATAAGATTGTTATTTATATGTCGAAGGTGCAGAAAAACGCGCTCTCTGGCCAGATTGATATTTTTGGAAGTCTTGGCGTAACAGAAGAAGTGCCGTCCCTGCCACTTGATGCGCCGAGCGAAATTATCGGTGAGCGAGAGTTCCTGTTGTGGGAGAAGGAATTATTGGGGCTTTATATTTCTAGTCATCCGTTGCGTGAAGTTGATGCTTGGCTGTCTGAAAAAACCACGCCAGCGTCTGGGCTGAAGCCCGAGATGGACGGTGAGAAGGTTGTTGTTGGCGGCGTTGTCACTACCGTTCGCAAAATTGTTACCAAAAAAGGTGATGCCATGGCTTTTGTGGGTCTGGAAACTATCGCCGGTGATACAGAAGTGATTGTATTTCCTCGAGCTTACGAGGCCACGCCCGAACTATGGGTTGAGGATACTCTGGTCATTATTCAAGGTAAGGTAAACGCCAAAGATCGTGACGGTAAAACTACCGAAGATGTAAAAGTTATGGCAGATAAGGCCAAGCTTTTGGACGCGAGTGTACTCAAGCACTATATAGCCACTGGAGAAAAAACTGTTCCGGATGTCGACCCAGCTGCGACACAATCTGCTGAACGCGTAACAATTACCATGACAGACTTAAAAGATCAGACAGCCCTCTTACGACTGAAATCCACCCTGCAGTCTGTGCCCGGCGAGACTGAAGCGATACTTATGCTTTCCTCGACTGGTCAAAAAATTCGCCTTCCATTTAAAGTTGCAGTTTCTGAAAAACTGAAGAAAACTCTCGCTGATATCTTGTCTGAAGATGCCATTGCCGTAGAGTAGGTTGCTTTACACGTGCTAACTCCGTAAAATCCATACACATATTCGTACCTACTCACGAGGGGAAGCTCATGGCTTCGCATATCTTCTGTATCTCTGGGCCTGAAGGCGTCGGCAAGGATACCTTGTTGGCGCGGATTCTTCAGGAGTTCCCGCAGCTGACCGTGGGTCGCAAGGCGACAACGAGAGATCCACGAGACGACGATTACGACGACGAGGGTAACTCCAAGTACGTCTACTTGTCGTTCGAGGAGTTCATGCTCGAACGGACTGCTGGTCGCATTGTTGAGCACTCGCAGAATGCCACAGGCGGCTATTACGGCTCGTATGTGGATCTAGGTGTTCCTTGCATTGAGATCCGCGAGCTCGACGTGAACGGTGCCATGCAGCTCTATGCCAAGTCGCGACTGATTCCGGACTTTCCGGGGGTTACGTTGCTCGGCATCGTGCCGCCATTCACCACACGGCGTGGAAGCGTCATCGTGGATCTGGCGGATTCACGAGCTGGCTTCGATGGCGAAGGTACGCATCACTGGGCCTCGGTTGCTGGCTCTGGCGCCTTGGTTGATGACATGCTCGGTAATTTGCGGAAGCGCCTTGCCGAGCGGGGTGACCCGGAGGAGAGGGTGGAGCAGAAGCTGGCCCGCGCCCAGTGGGAGATCCCGGAGATTCTGGGCACTTGGCCGAACCCCCACATCATCGTCAACGACGATCTCGATGTCGCGACACAAGAGTTGATTGGCGTTGTGCGCGGCAACCTGAGCATGCTCGTCGTATGACAATTTCCCACCACAAAACGTGGTGGGTTTTTAATAAAAAACCGCTACCAAAGAGTTGGTAGCGGAGCCGTCAGCCTTGGGCGACTTCCAGATCATGTACGGCCTGGTACCAGACAAGTTCTTTTCGAATCTTGGGTCCGAGAAGTGGTGTTGAGGCGTTACAGCCAAGACAACGGACTGTAACCGGTGGCCTTCCGGGCTCTCCTTCAATTCTCCGAACAAGTCTGTGTTCAGTGGCGGGGGCATTCATACTTGCTCCTTGGTTCGCAGCTCAACGAAGTGAGTCGGGCAGTGGTAGAGCCGGATTTCGCCATCCAAAGTAATCATCAGGATGAGGAACTAGCTCGGGCGGATTCTCGTTCAGCAGCTCGGTTGAGTCTTCCGGAGTGTGCGGAGGACACATGACGGCCTCAACTCCCTCGATTTGGGCAACTGCCAATACATCGAGATAGTGATAAAAAGCCATGGTCTCTTGCCAATAACTCACTCTGCCAACAATATCGCGGCGAGCAAGCGTGATGATTGCGTCACAGCTACATCTGACCGTAGCAGATGGTGGCGTTACGTAGCGACGGAAGATACCTTTTCTGGGGCCGCCATTGGATGTTGAGAAGTGCACGATGTGGCCGTGGACTCCGCCGTTGTAGCGAAATCGAAATTCCTGTGCGGCCATCAGTCACCTCCGAGTAGTTCACTGCCTTCTGGGTTGTGAGCGGCCTGCTCAGTGCGCTCGAGCTCGCCGGCCAGCACCTGGATGTGGTGGGCGAAGAGAGCGTTGATGAAGGCTTGCTCGATGTCGGCTGGTGTGTCTCCGTGCAGCTTGATCTCTTCATCACATGCTTGGCAGTGTGCGACGTGTAGCACGCGAGGCAGCTGATCTGGCTGGTTTCTGGTCTCGTGCGTGACGATGTGGCCGAAGAAGTCGGACTCGGGCTCGAACCTGAACATGGACATGGACACGATTCTCCTGATTGGTGAGTAGGTACAAGGTCGCCTAGATTGTGCAACAGAACATGCCTATTGTCAAATAAAAACTTGTCACCACTACGCTTGCTTTCCTCGAGAAAACCTGATAGAATACTCAAGTTATGCAAGCAAATGTACTCCAAAAGCCGCAGCTTAAAGCCAAGATTGCGCAAATTCAACCAGGTGACACTGTACGTGTTCACCAGATTATTCGTGAAGGAAATAAGACCCGTACTCAGATTTTTGAAGGGCTGGTTATTCGTTACCGCAAGCCAAATGATGGCAATGCTTATCTCACTGTTCGCAAGATTGCTTCTGGTGTCGGTGTAGAAAAAAGCTGGTTTGTTCACTCACCAAACGTAGAAAAAATTGAAGTTGTTCGCCGCGCTAAAGTGCGCCGTGCCTTCCTTTCTTACATGCGTGGACTTCGCGGCAAGAAAGCTCGTCTTACCGAGCAGGATTTTGATAAGACGGCCGCTAATGATGTAGATCATCGTACTGCTGCCGAGCTAGCAAAAGCTGAGGCCGAGGCAAAAGCTGCAGAAGCCGAAGCAAACGCTTCTGAAGATGCAGTTGTAGAGTCTACTGAAGATATTGCAAAGGAAGAGAACAAGCAGGCGGCAGCGGACGACGCGAAGACCGACGGCGATGATGAGCAGGAACTCGCAGCTGCCGAAACTCAAGAGGGTATCGATAAAGCAGAAACCGAAGATGACAAGCAGCAGGCCAAAGAAGCCTAAGAAAATAGAACTCTTTAGAGAAGCGCCCGAAAAGGGCGTTTTTCTTATGCTTGAAAATTGAGTCAAAAAGTAGCAAAATAGGCAAGTTCGAAGTACCTACAACAGAAAGAAACACTCATGTTGATCGAAGTTACTCTTCCGATGCCCGACGACTGGCATGCCCACCTCCGTGACGGCGAGCTATTCAAGACGGTGGCGCCGTTCAGTGGTATCCAGTTCTACAACAACTTGCTGATGCCGAACCTCCTGCCACCCCTGACAACGGATGAACTCATTCTGGAGCATGCCGAGTGGGCCTTGGGGTGTGAGAGAACGCTGCGGCGAGCTGGTACACATTTCGTGCTGTATCTGACGATTCGGACAACGCCAACCACGGTTCGCCTGGCCTACGAAGCCGGCGTCCGGATGGCCAAGTACTACCCACATTCGGGTACGACCAACTCCTCTAGCTTGCTGTTTACACCGCACGACCTCGACGATGGTGTGCTCGAAACCATGCAGGAGTTGGGGATGGTGCTGTGTGTGCACGGTGAGGTGACTCCAGATGTGCAGCCAGATGATCTCTTGCGCGAGTATGACTTCATTCCGCATCTGGAATGGTTGGTGCAGAGCTTCCCGGCACTGAAGATTGTGGTGGAGCATGTCTCAGATCGCCGTATGTTGCAGACCGTTCTAGGGATGCCGGACAATGTGGCGGCGACCATCACCGCTCATCATCCATTTCTTACGCACGAGATGGCAATGCGAGACCCGCACTGCCTGTGTATGCCGGTAGCCAAGACGCCGAGCGATCGTGAATACCTAGCTCGAATCATTTTGGAGGCGAACTACCACCCCAAGATCTTCTTTGGTTCTGATTCTGCTCCGCATGCTTTGGCCAACAAGTTGTCCCGCAAGTTCGGTGTCCTGTCGAGTCCGGTGGCAATCTCGGTGCTTTGGGAGCATTTCACCTCACGGAGCTCCAGCTTGGCAGAGGCAATCGAAAACTTCGTGGCCTTCATGTGCACCAATGGTGCCAATTTCTATGGGGTTGGTCCGAGCCTCGAGCAGCGGCCGACGATGACGCTTAAGCGGGAGCGCTGGCAGGTGCCAGAGGTGTGGCCGATTGGTCGCCACGATCGCGCTGACCTGGGCAATCCGGAGCAGGTGCTCGTCCCATGGAAGGCCGGCGAGGTGCTGGATTGGCGCGTCGAAGGTATGGAGTGGTTTGGCGAGGTCTACGAAGACTGACGCCTGTTACTGCCGGTTTGGGTTTATCCCAAGCCGGTTCTTTTTATGCTTGTCGATAGCGGTTTACAGTGGAATAATGAGGCGGTTCAAAAGTACCTCGAATGAAAGAAGTGAATGATGACCATCGATTTGTGCGGTATGCAGCTCGAGCATCCGGTGACGATCGCTCCTGGGATGGTGAAGACGCTCGCAGACCTCGAAGCGGCCGTGAATTCATCCGCCAGCGCCATTGTGATCGGTTCCCTGACTGGATCGCTCGATGGACGGGTGGGCAACCCGGAACCGCGTTCGCATTATGACAACGAGCGGGGCTACATGGTCAACGCCATGGGACTACCGGAGCCGGGCTTGCAGTATTACTGGGATCATGAGTCCGAGTTCCTGCAGCTTCTTGAGCTGGCGCGCGCACGTAGTAAGAAGATCATTCTCTCGATTGCTCCTTTGGGCGACTTCGACGAGAGTTTGCGACATCTGATCGAGCTCGCTGTAGAGTGGGAAGTTGATGCTGTCGAACTGAATCTCGGTTGTCCGAATGTGTGGGGGGATGGCACGCAGAAGACGATTGCGAGTTTCGATCGTAACGGTATGATTCGGCAGATTGCATCGGCCCTATCTCTTTGGCCCTTCTGGTTCGGCTTGAAGATGTCGCCTTACTCGAATCCAGAGGAGCTCAAGGCAGCTGCCAAGATGATTGCTGACTACACCCGGAATCCGATGCTCGGGTATCGTCATAGGCTCTACATCGTAACGGCCAACACGTTCCCGAACGCGATTGTGATGCAGGGCGGTAAGCCGTATCTTTCGACAGTCCTCGGTGGCTTCTCGGGACCAGCCTATCTGCCGATTGCGCTCGGACAGGTCTATCAGTGGGTGGAGGCGCTCAAGTCGTTCGATTCACCAATCCCTGTGGTGGGTGTTGGTGGAATTTCGTCTGGCCAAGACGTGGCAGACTTTCTCGCCTGTGGCGCTACGGCTGTGCAAGTCGCAGCTGATTACTGGCATCGATCATCATCTACCATTGAGCGCATTGTCGCCGAATGGATTGCTCTCCCGTAATCCACTACCCGTCTTCGTAACGAAGGCGGGAATTTTTTTGAAAAATATTCTGGACATTCGTATTTTGTTCGTAGTATTATAGATGTATGGCAAGGACGTGGGCAACGCATGAAATGGAGGAGGCAGCACGCCTCGAGGGGTTTGCGGTTGTTGCCGGTATGGATGAGGTGGGGCGAGGGCCCCTGGCTGGGCCGATAAGCGTGGGCTTAGTAATTTTGCCGGAAGGCTTTGCAGAGCCGGTGGTAGATTCTAAGCTCCTCTCCGCAAAACAGCGCGCCGAAAAGGCAATCGCTATTCGCGCTTCGGCCGAATTGTTTTGCGTGGAACATGTGGGGCCAGATTTTATTGATAAGTATGGGGTGACGGCAAGCTTACAGGAAGCTGCTCGACGCCTTTTGGCCAAAGCTGATAGTCGACCAGATTTAGTATTGTTAGATGGGAAGCATAATTTTTTACGTGATATAACACCGGCCCGCACAGTCATTAAGGGCGATATGGTGTGTGCTTCGATTGCTGCAGCATCCATTCTTGCTAAAGAAGCGCGTGATGAGCTGATGCGAGAATATGCTTTACAGTATCCCGAGTATGGTTTTGAAACACATGTTGGTTACGGGACTCCGCGACATATCGCAGCGCTTAAGAAACATGGCATGACGCCAATTCATCGTCAAAGCTTTTTAGGAAAAATTTTATCTTGAATACAACGGCGATTGGTATTGAAGCAGAGCAGATAGCTCGAGAATATTTGGAGCGACGTGGCATGAAGTGCCTAGATCAAAATGCACGTACTCGTTTTTATGAACTGGATTTAGTGATGCGCGACGGTTCGAATATTATAGCTGTAGAAGTAAAATACCGTCGCAATGCAGATTTTGGTGGTGGTGAGGCTGCAATCTCGCCCAAGAAAAAGTGGCGACTGAAGCAGGGGATTATGCAGTGGCTTGTGCAGCGGGGCTACGATGATGCTGATCAAAACATCCGGATAGATGTAGTTGTCGTCACGGGAGAAAAATTTACCTGCGCGTATTATCCTCATGCGGTGGAGGATGGCTAGCATTAGCACTTGGCACTTGACAGTGCTAATTCTGGTTGCGTATACTGGTAATCATACATCGATGCTGTTGTCAGAGTCGGTCGCTGGTAGAAAACCAAATACAGCGAGCGGCTTTTTTAGACCAAAATATGAGAAAAATCCGTAAAACTACATACAGCACGAGTACGACTTAGTAGAATAAAGACAAGGGAAAACTTTTATGCAGCAAAATCAATTTATTTCAGCCATCGAACAAATATGTGAAGAAAAAGGCATTTCAAAAGATGTCGTCATGGAGACGATTGAAATGGCGCTTATTGCTGCCTACAAAAAAGACTTTGGCGATAAGGACCAGGAAGTTCGGGTAGAGGTTGATCCGTCAACTGGCGATCCGCGTATTTTTGTTACTAAGGAGGTGGTAGCAGAAGTTGAAAACCCACATCTAGAAATTTCCGTTGGCGATGCGCAGGTTGTGAAGAGTTCTGCCAAAGCCGGCGAGACAGTAGAGATTGAAGACGTAAATAAAGAGTTCGGTCGCGTTGCAGCTCAGACTGCTAAGCAGGTAATTATTCAGCGCATTCGTGAGGCTGAACGTGAAGTTGTGTATAACGAGTATCAGGACAAAGAAGACACCATTATGAATGGTTCCGTACAGCGCGTTGAGCACGGGAATGTCTTTGTAGATCTTGGACGAACCACCGGCATTATGTTTGCATCCGAGCAGATCCATGGCGAGCGTTATTACCCAGGCCAGCGGCTAAAAGTATATGTTGTGCGCGTTGAGAACACTCTTAAGGGGCCACAGATTGTCGTGAGCCGCTCGCACCCGAATCTCATTCGCCGCCTCTTTGAAATGGAAGTGCCAGAAATTGCTGCTGGCAATGTAGAAATTGTAAATATTGCCCGCGAAGCTGGTGCTCGTACGAAGATTGCCGTTAAGAGCAATGTAGACGGGGTTGACCCAGTTGGTACGTTTGTTGGTGGCCGCGGAACTCGTGTTCAGGCAGTTATGGCTAATATTGGCGAAGAGAAGATTGATATCATTCCATTTGATGAGGATATTAAGCATTACATTACTAATGCGCTTTCTCCCGCAAAAAATATTATTGCCGTTGAGACCGATGAAGCTGAAAAACGCGCAGTTGTACGTGTTCCTGAAGATCAGTTATCGCTTGCGATTGGGCGTTCCGGGCAAAACGTACGTCTGGCTGCCAAGCTAACAGACTGGAATATCGACATTGATGGAGCTGATGACGCTGGCATTGAAGAAACTGCAGAAGTAGCTGAGAGTACCGAGAAAAAGCGAGCAGTAGGCTTGGAAGATGAGCTTATTGCTGCTGCCGAGGCCAATGCCGAGCCTGTTGCGGAGGAAGATTCTACCCCTGCCGCCGATGCTGACGAAGATACCGAAGTAAGCGAAGAGGAATAGTCTTCAACTTCAACCTGCACCTTAGCTGCTGCACCATATTAGGAAAGGAGGCTTGATATGGAACAAAATTTACCACCGCAATTTGATCGCTTTACCGAGAATGCCAAGCGAGCTCTTGAGCATGCCAGCATGATTGCTGCCGGGATTGGTTCGGTTTACGTAGGTACCGAACATCTGCTGTTAGGGGTTCTCAAAACACAGGGTTCGATTGGTTCAAAAATACTCGCGCAGTCTGGTGTGACGCTCGACAAGCTGGAGCTTACACTGTCACCAAATGGTGTAGTGTCTACTCATACACTTCAGTCGCTTTCACAGACGGCTAAGAAGACCATTGCGCTTTCTATGCGAATTGCTCAAGAATTTGGGCAGCCTTATGCAGGTACGGAGCATTTGCTGTATGCCATTCTTACTCAAAAGAACGCTCGTGCAAACGTACTCCTAAAAGAAATTTCTATTAATCCAAATACGATTCGCGTAGAGCTGGAGCAGTATTTGAATGCTCAGACTCCACTGTATGGTGGCGATGGCGAAAAGCGAGGTAAGCGCCGCGGTCAGGAGAGTGACACGCCTGCGCTCGATCACTTTGGGATTGATCTTACTGAAAAAGCTCGTTCTGGTGAGCTAGACCCAATGGTTGGACGCAAGCCTCAGCTCGATCGCATGATATCAATCTTAAACCGCCGCCAAAAAAACAACCCCGTTCTTATTGGCGAACCGGGAGTTGGTAAGACAGCTATTGTGGAGGGTCTGGCAACACGGATTGTAGAAGATGAAGTGCCAGATGTTCTCGCCGGTAAGCGCATTATCATGCTCGATATGGCTACCGTAATAGCTGGCACAAAGTACCGCGGCGAATTTGAAGAACGTCTTAAAAAACTCATTGAAGAAGTGACTGAGAACAAAGACGTTATTCTCTTCATAGATGAGCTGCATACGGTGGTTGGGGCTGGCTCGGCTGAAGGCGCGATTGACGCTGCTAATATCCTCAAGCCTGCTCTATCACGCGGAATGGTGCAGGTTATTGGCGCCACTACGCTGGATGAGTACCGTAAGCATATCGAAAAAGATGCGGCATTAGAACGTCGTTTCCAGCCAGTAATTGTTCCCGAGGCTACGGTGGAAGAAACTGTGAAAGTTTTGGAAGGCTTAAAGCCGAAATATGAAGAACATCATGGAGTGATTATTACCGAAGAGGCTATCGAGGCTGCCGCTAAGCTCGCTAAGCGCTATATCTCTGATCGATTCTTACCCGATAAGGCCATTGATCTCATTGATGAGGCTTCTTCATTGGCTCGCATTGAAAAGGGTGGTACATCCAAGCGCATGAAGAATTTGCAGGCACGTTTAGGGGAAGTAAACGATCAAATTGAAGACGCCGTGTATAGTCAGGATTTTGAGTATGCGGCGCGCTTAAAGGCTGAAGCGAGTGTGATTGAAGAAAGGATCGAAGCGCAAGAAAAGCGCGATACTGCTAAGAAAATCATCAATATTGGAGAAGAAGAAATCGCTCGTGTTATCTCGCATACTACGGGTATCCCACTGACGCGCCTCGTGAAGATCGAAACGGAGCAGCTCAAGAAGATAGACGAGACACTTAAGAAGCATATTATCGGCCAAGACGAAGCGGTCGAGGTAATTGCTAAGGCGATTCGACGCAGCCGCACTGGTATTGCGCATGCCGATCGGCCGATTGGCTCGTTCATTTTTCTCGGGCCCACCGGAGTTGGTAAAACCGAGTTGGCTCGGGCTTTGGCGCAAGAGATTTTCCATGATAAAGATGCGATGATAAAAGTTGATATGTCGGAGTTTATGGAGCGACACAATGTATCGCGTTTGGTAGGGGCTCCGGCAGGTTACGTTGGCTACGAAGATGCCGGCCAATTGACCGAACAAGTTCGTCGTAAGCCGTATAGTCTCATTCTGTTTGATGAGATCGAAAAGGCACACCCAGATATCTTCAATATGCTTCTGCAGATACTAGAGGACGGTCAATTAACTGATGCAAAGGGGAGGGCGGTAGATTTTCGCAACACAATCATTATTATGACCAGTAATGTTGGTGCAAAAGCGCTGTATCAGGAGGCTAAGATTGGATTTGCGACCGATACTGCCGATGAGCAAAAGAAGCTAGAAAAACTTCATGAAACTATGCAGGGCACAATTAAGCAAGAGCTCAAGCGCACGTTTCGTCCGGAGTTTCTGAACCGCGTAGACCATATTGTTATCTTTAAGGCGCTTTCGCGCGTTGATGTGCGTTCGATAGTTGATTTGCAGCTGCAAGATTTGGCACGTCGCTTGCGTGAAAAAGATGTGGCGCTAAAATTCCATGCTTCGCTCAAAGATCTGCTGATTGAAAAAGGTTACGATGTAAATAATGGCGCGCGTCCAATGCGCCGAGCTGTCCAGTCTTTGGTCGAAGATCCGCTCGCGGAAGCAATCTTAAACGAGCAAATCGTTGAGGGTGATACGGTGTTGGTAAAAGCCGTGAAGGGTGAAGTTAAGCTTGATGTTGCTAATCGTCTCGCTCAAAAAGTGGGATAATTGCGAACAAAAAACCGTACAAATATTGAGAGCAGTCTAGTACAATAGGTGTATGGCTAAAGCGACCTCAGTATTTGTTTGCCAAGAGTGTGGCGCGAAAAGCTCCAAGTGGGCTGGTCGTTGTCTGCAGTGTGGCACATGGGAAAGCATTGTCGAAGAAGTATTGCCGGCAAGTGCTGCCGGGAGGAAGCGTTCGAGCAGTGGCGCGAAGCCAACCAAGCTTGCAGATGTAGAAGATCTTCAGGTGGCTCGATTTAGTAGTGGCGTAAAGGAGCTCGACCTCGTGCTCGGCGGTGGCGTGGTGCCTGGTGCCCTCATGCTACTTTCTGGTGATCCAGGGGTTGGTAAGTCAACTTTAGTACTGCAAGTTGCAAGTGTGATTGCCTCAAAGGGCAAGGTGCTGTATGTATCTGGTGAGGAGTCTGCACGGCAAATTAAAATGCGCGCGGATAGGCTGGGTGTCGGTGCGGTTGATCTTGAGCTTTTAGCCACAACTTCAGTTGATGATGCCGCCGCACTTATTGATACGGGCGAATATCAATTGGTAATTATAGATTCAATTCAGACGCTAGTGGCGACCGACTCCAGTGCTGCCGCCGGCGCGCCCAGTCAAATTACCCTGGTTGCAAATATGATCATGCAGTCAGCTAAGACTACTCATACCGCTTGCATAATAATCGGTCATGTTACTAAAGAAGGGACGCTTGCGGGGCCAAAACTCCTAGAGCATTTGGTTGATGTGGTGCTGAGCATGGAAGGCGATCAATACGGTACTTTGCGTGTAGTTAAGGCGAGTAAAAATCGTTTTGGTGCCACGAGTGACGTTGCTTTACTAGAAATGGGCGAGTCTGGCTTTAAAGAAGTGGCAAACCCCTCCGAGATTCTGCTCGCCGAACGCAGGGATTTGCCAGGTAGCGCCGTGTTCGTGGCCTTAGAAGGTACCCGCCCGTTGATGGTTGAGGTTCAGGCCTTGGTCTCTCCATCGGTACTAAGTTATCCCAAGCGTGCAGCTGTCGGGCTTGATCAAAATCGTCTTGGGCTTTTGGCTGCCGTCCTGACGAAGCGTGCTGGCATTCCGTTGTCCGACCAAGATATCTATGCTAGCATCATAGGAGGGCTAAAGATTACTGAGCCCGCCGTAGACCTTGCACTTATTCTTGCCATTGCTAGCGCGTATTATGGCACCGTCATTCCAAGCTCGCTTGCGAGTTTTGGCGAAGTTGGTCTGGCTGGAGAAATCCGCTCAGTAAATCTGATGCAAGCGAGAGCCAAAGAAGCGTCTCGGCTTGGTTTTAACCATATTTTGGCACCAGCGGCCCTAAAAGGTAGTGGCGTTGTTGGGCTTGCAGATATTGCAGCCGCGCTCTCTCGCATTAAAGCCTCGTCTAAGAAAAAATAACTAGGAACTTATATGCCATACTCTCTGATTATTCCGGTGGTGGCAATCGCCGTGCTTATTGTGTGTTATATCGCCGTGCGCCTTATGCGTTTGAGCTTACAGAAGTTAATTTTAATAACAGTTGGATTTATTTTTGGAGCCTTAGCTGGGCTGCTAATATCCATCCCAATTGATAACTTGCCGCAGCCGTATAGTACGATCTTACCGATCACTATAACTCTTATGTCTGCAATCGCTATGGCGGAGGTTTTTTATCACCAACATAAAGCGATCGGGGCTTTGTTCCCCAGGCTTGCAGAAGTGAATGGGACGAAGAAGACCGTAAATACTACAACAAAGGAAGCCCAAAAGAGTCGTATTTTAGTTGATACTTCAGCCATTATTGATGGACGTATTGCTGATATCGCCGCTACCGGTTTTGTGCCGGGCAAGCTTTTGGTACCACGGTTTGTACTGGCGGAATTACAAAATATTGCCGATTCTGACGACCCACTGCGCAGAGCGAAAGGGAGACGGGGGTTGGAGCTGCTCAACAAGTTGCGTGAAAATAATGCAGTTGAGATTGATATTGTTGAAGATAATCCGGCCAAAGTGAAAGAAGTAGATCACAAGCTTGTATACCTGGCTAAGAAATTTAAGACAGATATTTTAACAACCGACTATAATTTGAACCGCGTGGCTACTATCGAATCAGTTCGAGTGTTAAACATGAATGAACTCTCGCAAGCTTTGCGTGCGGTCGTCTTGCCAGGCGAGATCCTGGTAGTTCGCGTAGTACAGGCCGGGAAAGAAAAAGGCCAAGGCGTGGGCTACCTAGAAGACGGAACGATGATCGTTGTTGAGGGTGGAGATAAAATTATTGGTCAGGAAGTTGAAACTGAAGTAACGCGCATCTTCCAGACTGTAGCTGGGAAGATGATTTTTGCTACACCTCGTAGAGGTGCTAAGCCAACCAAAGCCACTCGAAAACCCTCTACGGCAACTACACCCCGCAAAAAATAGTCGGCAAGTCCTATTTAAATGTATTTAAAGCTCGTACGGACTAGAAGCATTATAGTGAACTAATTCTACGTCTCGTGTCATTGAGAGCGGCGTCAAACCAGCGTGCTAGGCTTGCAGTATTCGCATCGGTTTTTTGTGCACTTGGTCCAGAAGTGCCGACTACATTTTCGGCATTCGATGTTGTGCTATAGAGACCAGTGTCTACCGCTTTCACCTGGATTTTGAGAGGCCCAATAGTGCCGGGTGTAATACTGATTGGGTAGTTGCCGGTTCCGTTTACTGTTTGGGTGGTGTATGGCTGGTCGTTAATGAGAATTACTAGCTGGTTTACGGGGAATGTTCCGCTCGTGACTGATGTAGAGATAATGAATGCAGAGCCAGACGATGGATTTACATCAATTGAAACGGTTGGCTTAGCATCTGAGCAGGAGTGCATGGTGCTTTTTTCAGTTGGGATGCCAGTTCCAGAGCTTAAGCCGAGCCCAGCTGCTAGTGCGGCAACGGGTGGATTCCAGCGTGGGAAGCTAATGTCATTTGGAGGAATTTCGGCAGAAATTGAGTTGGCGGTAACATCTTGCTGGGCGTCAATTGGTGTACATTCGGTTGCAAGTTTGCCATCAAGCTTGTTGATTTTTGCAGCCGAACTAGCTGGTGCGGCAACGGGCTTATACCAGCTGGCAAATATATCTGCACGCTTACGTTTAGTGCCATCGTTTGGTAGCTTGCCGGTGTCTGCATCGAGTTCTACCTTCTTTAATGTAGCTGGTTGCTCAAAAGGCATATCTCCCTCCGCGGCAGTTGCTTTTGTCATGTAGTCTTGCCAAATAGGGGCCGAAACAATAGATGCAGCTTGAGTCATCGGTACGTTATCATTATTACCTGCCCAGACTCCCGTGACGGTCTTCCGGGTGTAGCCCATTGTCCACGCATCTTTATAATCATTAGTAGTTCCGGTTTTGGCAGCAACAGTTTTTCCACGAATAACGAGGGGGTTGTTGCATGAGAAAACACCAATTGAGCAGCGAGCTTGGTTATCAGAAAGAATGGAGTTGATCTCGTAGGCAATCTGAGGGTCGAGCACCTGACGCTGCTTATTGGATTCGACAGTATTTTTTTCGATAATTTTACCGGATGAGTCGCTTACCTCTAGAACGGTCACTTGGTCGCGGACAGCACCTTCGGCAGGGAAAGCCGTGAATGCATTTACCATTTCAGTGAGCTTAACTTCGCCAGATCCTAGCGCCATGGAAAGCCCGAGACGACTAGCATCTTCTTTGCTGTAAGTAGTAATCCCCATATCATTAGCGGTCTGAATAGTTTGGGGGATGCCGGCGAGGTACAGCGCTTTTACAGCCGGAATGTTGAGCGAGCTGGCGAGTGATGTACGCACCGACTGCACACCATAGAATCGGCCAGTGTAGTTCTTTGGTTTATAGCCACCGCCAAAGTCGGTTTGCACATCATACATTGTTGAGCCAGGACCCCAGTTACCCTTAAACATTGAGGCATAAATAATCGGCTTAATGGATGAACCTGGCTGGCGGTTGGCAGCGGCTACATTAAAGTTACCAACTTCTGGATCGTTGTAGTCATAGCTCCCAACCATTGCAAGAACTTCACCTGAATCGGCATCGGCCGATACGAGAGCCGCGTTGCTACCCCCGAATTTTCGAACGTTGGTGATGCCATTTTTCACCGAATCTTCGGCGAGTTTTTGCTTATCGATATCAAGCGAGGTGATAACTTTTAGGCCGCCTTCGTTAACGCGCTTCACGCCGTATTTTTCTTCTAGTTGATCGCGTACATACTGCACAAAGTGTGGGGCGGTTATGTTAGCGGCAAAGTTATTAACCTTCATCTTAGCAATTGCGCCTTCAGCGAGTGCGGCATCAGCTTGCTCTTTAGTGATGTAGCCTTGT
The DNA here is from genome assembly GCA_964454845.1 of uncultured Candidatus Saccharibacteria bacterium. Taxonomy (GTDB): domain Bacteria; phylum Patescibacteriota; class Saccharimonadia; order CAILAD01. The sequence goes on along the minus strand of CAYVVS010000006.1, from coordinate 12,743 downwards.
TCTGTCATGTAGGTCAGTGCGGTTTCTTGACGACCAGCTAGGGCATTTTTGTTGCGGTTATAGTAACTCGGTGCCTGTGGTAATGAAGCGAGCGTTGAGCATTCAGCGAGGGTGAGGTCTTTTGCATCCTTACTGTAGTAAGTTTTAGCAGCAGCCTGTATTCCGTAGGCAGTTGAGCCATAGGGGATTTCATTGAGATAGAGCTTGAGGATGTCATCCTTTTTATAGAGAAGCTCAATTTGAACGGCCAAAATAATTTCTTTTAGTTTACGAGCCGGGGTCCGCTCACTCGTAAGGAAGGCATTTTTTACGTATTGTTGCGTAATTGTAGAGCCACCACCCTTTGTCGGGTCTTTAAATACGATACCAGTGAGGGCACGACCAATACCTGCCACAGAAAACGCTCCTTGCTTATAGAAGTTTTTATCTTCTAGAGCAATAGTAGCGTTACGGCAATCTACTGGTATTTGGTCCAGCTCAATTACTGAACGGTTTTTGTCTCCGTAAATTTCGACGAGTACATTTTGTCCAGTTCGATCGTAAAGCTTGGTAGTTTGTGCAGAGATTTTGGAGTTAATCTTATTTGGACTTGGGAGGTCTTTAGCGATCCAAAGAAAGAGCGCGAGAACCACTAAGAACAAGCCGGCAAATGTAGCGGCAATAATGCGGCGACCTTTTTTGGAGCTGATAGCGGCCCAAATGTTTTTTGGGTGTAAACGAGCCCATCCCTTGGCGTTTGCAGGGGATTGAAGCTTTCTGGCCTCCGGGTGATTCGACGGTGTGCGATGCACTACGCGCCGGGGAGATCTAACTGTGCGACGTTTCGCCATGAGTACGTTTAATTATACCACTTTCGCTGAAAATTAGCTTTGAAAAGTACTTTTGTTGCGAAGCCCTCATATCTGGTACAATCAGTGTATGAAGACCCAAGCCGATAAAAAAGAGCAACTCTTAACTCGTGGCATAGAAGACGTCATTGTACGGGATGATCTAGCCAAACGTCTTGATGGCAGGAAGTCATTGCGGGTAAAGTTTGGTATCGATCCAACCGGTGATCGAATCCATCTTGGTCATGCAGTGGTGTACTGGAAATTGCGTGAATTTCAGGAGCTGGGCCATCACGTCATTATTTTGATTGGTGACTATACTGCCATGATTGGCGACACATCTGACAAGCAGTCGGAGCGCCAGCAACTGACCCGCGAAGACGTTCGTCACAATATGAAGAACTATCTGAAGCAAATTGGCCAAATTGTTGACCTCTCAAAAGCTGAAATTCGTTATAACTCCGAGTGGCTTAAGCAGCTCGAGTTTGCCGATATTTTGCTGTTGGCGAGTGAGTTTAAAGTAGCGCAGATGTTGGAGCGTGACAACTTTCGTAATCGCTACGAAAATGGTAAGCCGATTGGTCTGCAAGAATTTTTGTATCCGGTGATGCAAGGCTATGATTCTGTAGCGTTGCATGCTGACGTGGAGCTCGGCGGTAATGATCAGCTCTTTAATATGATGGCTGGGCGCACACTTCAAAAGCGCGCCGGCCAGCCTGCCCAGGCAGTGATGGTGACAGAGCTATTGATCGGTCCAGATGGCAAAAAGATGAGTAAGACGCAGCCGAATTGTATTTTTATAACTGACGAGCCAAAAGACATGTACGGCAAGGTTATGGCGCTGAATGATGAACTGATTCCGCATTACTTTAAGTTGGCGACAGATGTCGATTTGGAGGTGGTGGCAGCGGTAGAGCAAGACATGGCCGCCGGCGCCAACCCCCGTGACACTAAGGCAAGCTTAGCGCGCGAGATTGTTGGGCGTTATCACGGTGCAAAAGCTGCTGAAGTTGCCGAAGAGGCCTGGAACAAGCAGTTTAGAGCCGGCGAGACACCAACCGACATTCCAGATTATCGAGCTGACGATAAGGAGCTTGCGGATGCAGTTGGTCTGATGGCTAATGCATTTGGACTGACGAAGTCTGAAGTTCGACGCTTAATTACTCAGGGGGGTGTGCGGGTAGACGGTGCTGTAGTTGAGTCTACTGAAGATGTTGTGTTGCGATCCGGCATGATTGTGCAGGTTGGCAAGCGCCGCTTTGTCCGCATTCACGTATGAGCGTGCGGCTAGAAACGCGTCTCGCTATCTTAAAAGGTGTTGGCGAGGTTATGGAGCGAGAGCTTGCGCGCATGGGCCTGGAGACAGTTCGGGATCTTTTGGACTATTTCCCGCGTCGGTATGATGATTTTTCGCAACTCAAACCGATTGCACAACTTCGTCCCGGTTTAGTCACGGTGCGCGCTAAGGTTGAGGATGTTGCGGTGCGGCGGGCAGCTCGTAATCGACGCATGGTAATCACCGAGGCGGTGGTGGTGGATGATACCGGCTCACTGAAGCTTACCTGGTTCCACGCTCCCTATGTGGCTGATCAGCTTAATATTGGTGATGAATATTTTTTTACTGGCGAGCTTAAGTTTAAGGCTGGGGTGTTCAGCGTGGTGCAGCCACAGTTTGAGCGACCTTCGAGCATCGACCGAGCCGGTCGGATTGTAGCGATCTATCCGGAAACTGCAAAAGTTACCTCTAAAGTTTTGCGTAATTTGGTGCGTCAATGTATTGATGCGGCTGATGAATTGGTTGATCCGCTTCCGGAGTCAGTTTTACGAGCGCAAAAACTTATTGCGCTACCGGCTGCAGTCAAAGAGCTGCATGAACCGACCGATGCAAAACAGCTCCAAGAGGCTCAGAAACGCATGGCTTTTGGTGAGCTGTTCTTTCATATGCTCACTAGCCAGGTGTTGCGCGAGGAGCTGGAGACAGAGCCGGGTATCGAGGTGCCTTTTAAAGAAGAGTTAGCTAAAGAGTTCGTGCAGTCATTGCCGTTTGCGCTCACGAATTCTCAGCGTAAGGTAAGCTGGCAGATATTTGAAGACATGCAGCGTGGTGTAGCAATGAGTCGACTTTTAGAGGGTGATGTTGGCTCTGGAAAAACCTTGGTGGCGGCGTTTGCGGCTCTGATGGCAATCCGTGCGGGCTTCCAGGTGGCGGTGATGGTCCCAACGGTGGTGTTGGGTACGCAGCATGTAAAAAGCTTTCGGGAGCTCTTGAAGCCTTGGGGAATTCGGGTTGAGCTTTTAGCGAGCCATCTTAAGGCCAAGGATCGGGCTGAATTGGTGACTGCAGTGCAGGCTGGCGAAGTTGATGTAGTGATTGGTACTCAGGCATTGATTACAAAAAACATTCAGTTTCCAAATCTCGGTTTGGTGGTGGTGGATGAACAGCATCGGTTTGGCGTGAACCAGCGGCTGAGCCTCAAAGATAAGGCCGGTCGTTTGCCGCATGTACTCACTATGACCGCAACGCCAATTCCGCGCACACTTGGGCTAGTGGCGTTTGGCGATCTGGACATCTCACTCTTAACAGACATGCCACCCGGGCGAGTGCCGATTAAAACCCACGTCTGCTCTGAAGATGATAGAGTGCGGGTATACGCCGAAATAGACAAGCGCATTACAAAAGGCGAGCAGGCCTATATTGTCTGCCCATCAATCGATGCGGCCGACCCAAGCGGCTCGCGGGCCGTGAAGCAGGAGATGCAGCGTTTGTCCCGTACCGTGTTTCGCCATCGACGGATTGGTCTCTTGCATGGCAAACTGAAGCCTGAAGAAAAAGATGCGGTGATGACGCAGTTTGCGGCCGGCGAGCTAGATATTTTGGTAGCCACCACAGTGATTGAGGTTGGTGTGCATGTTGATAGAGCCACTGTAATGCTTGTGGAATCGGCCGACCGGTTTGGACTAGCGACGTTGCATCAGCTGCGTGGGCGAGTGGGGCGTAGTGACATTGCCTCCGAATGTTATTTGTTCACCACTCAAGATAGTGCTTCACGTCAGCGAATTGCAGCCTTGGCACGTACCAATGACGGCTTTAGGTTGGCGGAAATAGATCTCGCAAATCGTGGTGCTGGCCAGCGATTTGGCGTGCGTCAATCTGGCGCTGCCGACTTTAGATTTGCTACGTTACATGATCCAAAAGAGGTGGAGCGAGCGAGAACAGCCGTAGACTCTTTCCTAAAACAAGAAAAAATTGTAAAATATCCTCAAGTCATAGCGGTTGTGAATAGCCTAAAAGCCGTCACGTCGCTCGATTAAAACCTATGAATTCAGGATTTACATCATTTGCCAGCAAAGGAAAAATCACCTGGGCTGGCACACACCAAAAACTCGACCGTGAAGCATATCGACTGGTTTCTCGGATGATTCGACGTGACCGATTTCCGCTTCGCCGCGATATTTTAAATTTTGAAGGCTATGGTGGGCCAGATGGGCTTAAGGTTAAGGGTAACTACAATTCGGATCATCTCTGGGATCCGGTAAACGAAATTGGCCACCTGCCAAACTGGATTCAGATCCATTTCAATAACCTCGTTGACTGCTTGAAACGTGAAGACTATATCGAAGCCGGCTTCCACGCTGGCTGGATGGCGCACTACATAACCGATTCGCTCACTCCGGCGCACCACATTAGTTACAAGCTGATTGCCGAAGAATACGCCGAAGCTTCTAAGATGACTCGCCGCTGGAAAACCTGGGGATCTAAGGGTTGGAAGAGTTCGCACATCGCATTTGAGTCTGGCATTTCCACCGCCACGATGTTTTCGCCACTGCGCGTAAAGTTTGATATGGCGCTCGTAGATCTTATTAAAGAAAAGGGAATTGAGTCGGCTATTAAAGAAGAGTCGCTAAAAATCGCCAAGCTTGGTTTGTACGAAGATTTTATCGCCCACGGCTGGACCACGAAGCTAGCTAAATCAGTACGTGCCACTGTGGTGCCAAAAATTCCACAGATGATAGCCGCGGCATGGTTGGCTGCCTATGAAGAAGCTTGGGCCAGCAAGCCAGCTCGACAGCTAGCTGGCAAGAGGTAAGAGCTATGCCAGATTATTCCACGCGCATTACGGCCGGCACGCTTCGCTATAAAGTTATTCGCCAACCCGGGGAAGGTACGCGGCCAATCTCGCAAAAGGTGCGCCAGGCAATTATGAGTGTGTTGGGTGAGGAGCTTTCAGGACTCACGGTGCTGGATGTGTATGCGGGCAGTGGTGCCTTGGGCTTTGAGGCTTTAAGCCGGGGTGCTGAACACGTTGTGGCGGTAGAAAAAGCCTACGCCGCGGCTAAGTGTTTGCAAACTAACGCCGTAGAGCTGGGCGTGCAGTCGGAATATAAGATTGCGCAGGAAGATGCGAAGTTATTTCTAAACCATACAGAAGAGAGCTACGACATCATCTTTTTTGACCCACCGTATGCGAGTTTTGATGCTAGTATTGCAGAGCTTGCTGCTAGTAAGCTGGCAGAGGATGGTGTGTTGGTAATTTCATGCTCGTCTCGAGAGGAGTTAGCTGATATACTAGGGCCTGCTAAACTTGTGAAAACTCGCGAGTATGGCGAAACGCAAATTGCGTACTACAAAAAAAGTAGCAGTTCCTAAATTCAAATTGGTAATTTGAATTTGAGAGGAGCGTCGCATGGAGCAAGACAGAGTGAAATCGCTTGCGACGAGCGGATGTGGTGGAACTGGTAGACACGCTAGCCTTAGGAGCTAGTGTCGCAAGACGTGAAGGTTCGAGTCCTTTCATCCGCACCAAAGTAAGAACCGTCCGATAGGGCGGTTTTTACTTTGGTTGGCTTGCGAGGCGAACCTTGGTTCGGTGAACGAGGAGCGCAGAGAAAGAATAAGAACTTGTTGTTATTCTTTTCGAGCACCGCAGGAAGAAGGGCGAAGCCCGCTGTCCTTTCATCTATAGGTTGGTCAAAAAACTTTTGAATTTAGTTGTATTAATTTATTAATTCTGCTGTTAAAGTACTATCGTGAAGAATATTTATGAAGATCTAGATAAGCTAAATAAGAATTGGGATGAAAGAAGGCTAAGTTATTCGTCCACAATTTTGGCGATTTATACACCTGTGACTTCAGGCTTGCTTTTATTGTCGTTTAATGTTGATTTAAAGAGTCAAGTCCAGGAAGCTCTCTATATTATACTTTCGGTAACTTCTGCACTAATTGTATTTAGCATTTTACTGGAGCGCCTAGGCTATGTTTTGATTTCTGGACATATATTCAGGCAGTTTGTTGAGCATATTAACCGCGGAGAGTACCCGAAGAAGCAGCTTGTAGGTAAAAAATGGCACTCAAAGCTGGTTACATCTCAGACTTTAATCGTTTTAATATTATTGGTATTTAATATTTTTTCTGCACTTGGTTTAATTATATATAACATCACAAAGTTTTAATCTAGCACTCATCCCCGCAGAGTGCTAGATTATTTATCCACAGTTTGGTAAAATTTGAACATTATGACTAAAGCAACTATTTCCAAGCGGGAAGCCGCTGAACTTGAATTGAATGTAGTAGTAACTAAAGAAGAGCTGCAGAGCGCCAAAGCTGCCGTTGTGCAGAAGCTGAAGGCTGGCATAAAAGTAGCTGGTTTTCGTCCAGGCAAAGCTCCAGACGAGATGGTGGAGCGCGAGCTTGATCAGGCTAAACTTCAGCTAGAAGTTGTAGAAAAAGTTTTGGCAGCTACCTATACCGAGGCAATTCAGGGGCATGATATTCAGCCATTGGCCGAGCCAAAGGTTGAGGTGACTAAGTTTGTGCCGTTTGAAGAAATGGAGTACGTGGCAAAAATCGCGATTGTGCCGACTATTGATTATGACTACACCAAGGTACGCGTAAAGTATGATCCGCCACAGACCAGCGAAGACGAAGTAAAGACGGCGCTAGATGAACTCCGCAGGCAGGCCGCCGAGCGCAAGAGCGTGAACCGTGCAGCAAAATTGGGCGATGAAGTCCGTTTTGATTTTGAGGGCGTGCGTGAAGGCAAGCCGGTTGAAGGTGCCGCTGGAATGAATCATCTCTTAGAGCTGGGAAGCGGTAAGTTTATTCCTGGTTACGAAGAAGAGTTGGTCGGGATGAAAAAAGGCGACGAGAAAACGTTTGATATTACTTTTCCGGAAGAGTATCATGCCGCCGATCTAGCCGGTAAAGTTGTAACCTTTACCGCCAAGGTTCACGAAGTGCGCGAGATTGCCTTGCCGAAGCTGGATGACGCATTCGCCAAAAGCCTCGATATGAAGTTTGAAAAGCTGGGTGACTTAAAAAATGATGTAAAAAGTAACATCCAGACCGGTAAAGATGATGACTACCGCAAGACCTACGAGACAGAAGTGCTCGAAAAAGTAATTAAAGAAACTAAATTGTCGGTTTCTAAGATGCTAGAAGACAACCAGGCACATGAGCTGGAGCATCAGTATGAACATCAGGTGGAATCATCTGGTATGAAGCTAGAAGACTGGCTCAAAGTGCAGGGTAAGGATCCAAAAGAATTCCACGAAGAATTGCACGTTGAGGCACGCCGTCGTATCTCAATTGGGCTTATCGTTCGAGACATTATAGAAAAGCAGAAGTTTAGCGCAACCGTTGATGAGGTGACTGATAGTCTTGAGAAAATGCGCATGAACTACTCTGACCCGAAGATTTTGGCAGAACTGGACCGTGATGAGTTTAAGAATGATCTTTCGAACCGCATCGTAACGCAGAAAGCCGTTGACTGGCTCTGCGATCAGGCGAAGCAGAAGAAGTAACAAGCGAGGAGGGTATATGGATACGTTGCACAATTCACTTTTGGTACCAACAGTAATTGAGAAGACCGCGATGGGCGAGCGGGCCTATGACATTTATTCACGGCTCCTAAAAGAACGTATTATCTTTTTGGGTACGGGTGTGGACGACACGGTTGCAAACCTTATCATCGCGCAGTTACTCTTCTTGCAAAGCGAAGATCCGAACCAGGATATTACGCTCTACATTAACTCTCCGGGCGGCAGTGTTTCGGCCGGTTTGGCGATTTTTGACACCATGGAGCACATCAAGCCAGATGTATCGACCATTTGCGTGGGCATGGCCGCATCGATGGGGGCATTCCTCCTTGCAATGGGTGCGAAGGGCAAGCGTTTTGCGCTGCCGAATAGCCGTGTGATGATTCACCAGCCCAGCGGTGGCTTTGAAGGTACGGCTGCGGATATTGAGATTACTGCCAAGGAAATCATCAAGATTCGTGAAAAGCTGAATAAGTTGCTGGCGGATCGTTCGGGGCAGTCGGTTGAAAAAATTGCGTCAGACTCGGACCGCGATTACTGGATGAGCGCCGATGAGGCGGCAACGTACGGGCTGGTTGATAAAGTAATTACCAAAACACCTACGAAACAAGACAAGTAAGCTTCTCTTCTTCTGTAAACTCCCATACAATAGAAGTAATGGAAGCGCGCTATGTATTCTAAGGTTCTCAAGAACCGACAATTTCTCAAACTTTGGGGCGCACAACTTACGAGTCAGATTGCGGCTCAGCTGCTCAATTATGCGCTGTTGATTCGCATTTACGATATTGCCTCCCAAACCTCATTTGCGAATAGTGCGGTATCGTTACTCATCGTGGCGATTGGTTTGCCGGCGATTTTTCTAGCCGTTCCAGCTGGCGCGTATGTTGATCATCGTGACCGCAAAACTGTTTTGGTGTGGACGAATGCTTTTCGAGCATTGTTGGTGCCACTCCTAATATTTGTAGATACACAAATTTTAGCCGTATACGTCTTAGTTTTTCTCATCTCGATATTTTCACAATTCTTCGTACCCGCAGAAGGGGCCGCACTACCTAAGTTGGTGACTAAAAAAGAGTTGGTGGCGGCTAACTCACTGTTTGTCTTTACGCTGAATGCCAGTTTTATCATTGGCTACTCGCTGGCCGGCCCGGTTATTGCGAAGTCTGGCATTCATGCGGTGTACGTTATTGTGACTATCGCTTTTCTTGTGGCGACGATGCTCTCGCTCCTCTTGCCGCGTATTCCAGCCGTGCACGAAGGTAAGTTTGATCTCAAGGGGATCAGTCGATCAATCGCTCGAGACTTACATGGTCACTTTGGTGAGATTGTTGGCTCTAAGGTATTGCTGTTTCCGATGGTGCTAATTGCACTAGCGCAGACAATTGTTGGAGTCGTTTCGGCGCTCGCTCCGGCGCTGTCGGAGTCATTCTTCCAGGTGGGACTTGAGCAATCGAGTTACTGGCTCGTTATGCCAGCCGGTATTGGGCTGGTGCTTGGTTCGGTATTTGCAGCCAAACTTCTGCAACATCGCAATAAGGTGAAGGTTATCTTTGTGTCACTCTTTTGCGCTTCGGCCATACTGATTGCTTTGCCGATTGTTGGTGCTAGTTCACAGGGAGCTTTCCTGAAGGCAATGAGTATATTGATGACCTTCACGCTTGGTGTATTTAATGCCATGATTTTGGTGTCAGCTCAGACGCTTTTGCAGTACGCATCTACCGACCGCTTACGTGGGCAGGTGTTTGGCACGCTCAATATGATGATCAACATCGCAGCATTGGTGCCGGTTTTTGCGGCTGGTTTACTAGCCGATACGTTTAATGCTTTGGCGGTGATTGCGGGTGTTGGAGCCATGCTGTTTATTGTTGGCGCATTCCTCGTTTTGCGATTTCGCGGAATCTCTGCCAAATACGCTTGACAAACCTGGAAAATACCCCCTACAATGGGTAGCAAGAGGATGCTTAAACTTTTACTCAAACGCTGATCACATCAAGCTGCAACTTTTGTGTGCAGGCGTTTTTTGTGTTTAGAAACCCCTCGTCGCCATTTCATCCAACAACTTAAACTCCAAACAAACATTTTTTAGATAGAAGCTCGGCCTTACATAAAGCCGGGCTAACCCTATCTCACCACATAAGCATCAACAATTTACTAAATTTAGGAGCCTGATACGTATGCCAAAACAAGCTGCTGCAAAGCGCGTGTACCTCAAGGACCACACCGATATCTTGCCATTGCCTAATCTCGTTGAGATTCAGCACACAAGTTATGATTGGTTTGTTCGCGAGGGTCTCGCCGAACTTTTTGAAGAAATTAGCCCGATCGAAGACTTTACTGGAAAGCTCTACGAACTTTCTTTTAAGGATTATCACTACGAGCAGCCAAAGCTAACTGAAGCTGAAGCAAAAGAGAAGAACGCTACCTACGAAGCCAGCCTCCGTGCTCAGATGGAGCTCCTTATTAAAGAAACTGGTGAAATCCGCAAGCAGGAAATTTTCTTGGGTGACTACCCGATAATGACCGCTCGCGGTACGTTCATCATTAATGGTGTTGAGCGCGTAGTTGTTTCTCAGCTCGTGCGTTCTGCTGGTGTATTCTTCACTAATGACTCAAACTCTGGGTATTTTGGAGCAAAGATTATCCCTTCACGCGGTGCATGGCTCGAGGTTGAGACGGCTGCCAATGGCGTGATTAGCGTAAAGATTGATCGTAAGCGTAAGCTTCCGGTAACTACTTTGCTCCGTGCCTTTGGGTATGGTTCGGACAGCGATTTGTTGGAGCTGTTTAGTGATGTAGATAACGGCGAAGTGCGGTTTATTTCTGAAACTATTGCGAAGGACCCATCAAGCTCCACAGCTGAAGCGTTGATGGAAGTCTATAAGCGTATTCGACCTGGTGATTTGGCGACGGTTGAGAACTCTAAGAGCTTGATTGACTCAATGTTCTTTGATTTTAAGCGTTACGACCTCTCGAAGGTTGGTCGCTACAAGATGAACAAGCGACTTGGCGTAAATGTTAAAAATACCCGTGAAAACCGCGTGCTGCGCGTTGAGGACTTTGTTGCAATCCTCAAAGAAGTAATCCGCATGACTAACGAAGGAGCTCCTTCTGAAGACATCGATCACTTGGGTAACCGCCGTCTGAAGATGGTGGGTGAGCTTATGCAGGCTCGTTTCCGCATTGGTATTGCTCGTATGGAGCGCATTGTAAAAGACCGTATGTCGGTTGCAGATCCAGAAAATGTGACTCCATCACTCATGATTAATGTTCGACCAGTTGTTGCGAGCGTGAAGGAATTCTTTGCTTCACACCAACTTTCACAGTTCTTGCAGCAGACCAACCCACTTGATGAAATCGTCCACAAACGCCGTTTGAATGCGATGGGTCCTGGTGGTTTGAACCGCGAACGTGCTGGCTTTGAAGTGCGTGACGTACACCGTACTCACTACGGCCGTATTTGCCCGATTGAAACTCCAGAAGGACCGAATATTGGTTTGGTTTCTACCATGGCAAGTTACGCCAAAGTGAATGAGTATGGCTTTATTGAAACTCCATACCTCAAGGTAGTAAACGAAGCTGCTCCGACTAAGGCTGTAGGCGAAATTGCTCGTCGTCAGGTGAAAGACAGCAAGGGCACTGTACTTGTAAAAGCTGGTGAAAAAATTACCGATGCTGTTGCTAAAAAACTTGATAAGGCTGGTGTAGAAACAGTACCGGTGAAGGCTCGTGTTACCAAGGAAGTTGTGTATCTCGACGCGTTTGATGAAGAGCGTGCGGTAATTGCTCCGGCAAACACCAAGGTGCAGGAAGATGGCTACTTTGCAGAGAGTGTTTTCTCGGCTCGAGGCATAGGCGGTGAAGCTGCCGAGCTTTCTGCTGATGATGTAAACTACGTTGATATTTCTTCACAGCAAATCGTTGGCGTATCTGCGGCTCTCATTCCATTCATGGAACATGATGACGCTCGTCGTGCCTTGATGGGTGCAAACATGCAAAAGCAGGCAGTCGCTTTGGTGCGACCGCAAGCTCCTGTGGTTGGTACTGGTGTTGAGCGCCGTGTGGCTGAAGACTCTGGTCAGGTAATTTTGGCGGAAGGCGACGGTGAAGTTACCAGCGCTACTGCTAAAACAATTACTGTGAAATACAAAGATGGTAAGTCGAAGACCTACGAACTGATGACGTTTATCCGCTCAAACCAAGGTGAAGCAATGACTCAGCGCTGTGCTGTAACGGCTGGCGATAAGGTTAAAAAGGGCGATGTACTGGCTGACGGTATGTCTACGATCGACGGTGAACTGGCGCTCGGACAAAACGTTCTCGTAGCCTTCATGAGCTTTGACGGACACAACTTTGAAGACGCCATCATCATTTCTGAACGTCTCGTGCAGGATGATCGCTATAGCTCTATCCATATCGAAACCTTCCAGATTGATGTACGTGACACCAAGCTTGGACCAGAGCTTGTAACTCGTGATATCCCAAATGTTGGTGACGAAGCGCTCAAGGATCTCAACGAAGACGGTATCGTCCGTATTGGTGCCGAAGTAACCGCCGGTGATATCCTCGTGGGTAAGATCAGCCCGAAGGGTGAAACCGAACTCAGCTCTGAAGAACGGCTCTTGCGCGCCATCTTTGGTGAAAAAGCCCGCGAAGTGAAAGACTCCAGCTTGCGCATGCCAAACGGTAGCTCCGGTAAGATTGTTGGCGTCAAGATTCTCTCAGGAGAAAACGGCGATGATCTTCCAAGTGGCGTAACTCAGCAAATTTATGTTGCTGTAGCTCAGCTCCGTAAGATTTCGGTTGGAGACAAGATGGCCGGTCGTCACGGTAACAAGGGTGTTATCTCGAAGGTAATGCCGGTTGAAGACATGCCATATCTCGAAGACGGTACACCAGTTGACATCGTATTGAACCCACTCGGAATTGGTGCTCGTATGAACATCGGACAGATTTTGGAAACTCACCTTGGTTGGGCGGCTCAGGCGCTCGGTTATAAGGTAGCCAGCCCAGTTCTAGATGGTGTTGATATCGAAACCATTAAGTCGGAACTTAAGCGTGCTGGTTTGCCAGAAGATGGTAAGGCTCAGCTCTACCACGGCT
>CAYVVS010000005.1:0-46660 GCA_964454845.1 uncultured Candidatus Saccharibacteria bacterium | reverse complement strand
CATTTACCTTAATGGATTCAACATTGTCTTTCTTGGTTTCTTCAAGCAAACGAGACAAAGAAACCGATTGCGGCTTTTCTTGTGTCTGATTATTGAGAACAAGAAGCCCAACTAAAACAAGTACGCCTACTATGACGTATATCAAATTACGTGGAATTTTTTTCACCATGCTCACCTACCTTCTTCTATGCCACTTTCACAGCCAGCGTATGTGCTGGCGCATCCACCCCACTTGGAACAAAGTGGCGATTCTGCGCAAGTCGTGGAACAAGCGCCACTTCATTCTTTTCAGAAACGATAATGGGCCACGTCAACCGATCGCTTCGGGGGATTTTTCTGTCAACAAAAATGTCCTGAATTTTCTTCGTACCCTGCATGCCAATTGGTGCAATACGATCACCAGCCTGCCAAGTGCGCACATAATATGTGCGAGGCTCGAGTAGATGGGTTGCCAAATGGGTCGACTCATCTACACCAGCGGAGTGAAGTTCCAATTGAAATTTACCAAAACGCAGCGGCCGTGATAAGAAAATTTGCTGTGTCTCATCGGGCGCAACACTCTCTGGCGTTGCCGAACGCAAGACGAACTTCACTCTATCATATTCGCGAGCCAGCAGCAACCCAGGCAATGCCTCAGAAAAGCTGCCAGAGCCTGCGCTAGCAAACCATCGCAATGCTGCATCCAGATTTCTTTGCGTTATACTTCTGCCAGATGTAAGCTTTCGAGCCAAGTGGGCCAAAAGATTCAATTGCACAAGTGGCGAAAGACGTAAAAACTTGGCTCGATCTAGCTCATAGCCACCGCTAATCTCATCGCTTATTTCCGAAAGCAAATGGTCCAACTTGCGGTCGATGCGCGAGTTAATATCCTCCAAATGATCCACCCAACCTGACAAGTTGTTATGATAATGCGGATCTTGAGTTGGCGCGAAATGCATGAGCTCGTGACGAATAAGATTTCGAGTAAATGCACGATCATTATTCGTTTCATCTTCTCGCCATTGCAAGTCGCGTAGCGCTGCATAGGTAATAATGTCACCCCTTCCAAACCCAATCAGCGGACGCACCACTACATCGCGTTCTCTGCCAAGACTCGCAAGACCAATCCTATCGGCCCCTCGAATAGTGTGCCAGATTGCTGTTTCTAGACGATCATTCTTATGATGAGCTGTAACAATCTTATCGGCGCCGGACTCTTGCCTCACCTCCTCAAGCCAGTTGTAACGAGCTTGGCGTAATTCGGCTTCCGACTGCATACTGCGTGGAAGCACTCCAAGCAAATACTTGTAGCCATAACGATCGGCCAGGCTCCCCACGAATGCCGCATCCTCAGACGAGCTCGTCCGCTGAGCATGATCCAGGTGCGCGACAATTAATTTCCAACCCCATTTTTCTTGCAATCGATTCAGTAAATCAAGCAAGACGACCGAGTCTCGTCCACCAGAAACCGCCACGATGTAGGTACCGCGTTCTGGCAGGAGTGGCTCCTGTATGAGTGTTTCATCAAGGCGCTTGAGCATATGATCCTATTGTAGATGAGTTACGTTGCGAGCGCACCTTACGTTTAAAATTGCGCGCCCTGCATGCCTCGACGAAAACCGAGATACGCACCCACAGCTAAGATCGAAAGTGCCCCCGCGCCATAGAGCCAAACATTTTCACCCGTATCTGCAAGCGAAGTAGTAGTAGCAAGTCCAACAGGATCAACAATTACTCCGTTAGCTGTACCATCGTCGTCAAATTCCCCACCGTCGGTAATAGCATATGTCGAGACTAATGCCTGGGAAGAACCAACAGTTTGAGAGGTTATTGTAGAGCCCGTAACGTCGGTGTATGAATCACGGTTAGGATTATATTTTCGCAACACATAGCTTGTCGGTTGATCATCTACAAATACATACTTGGTTACCGTCACAGTATCACCTCGCGAACAGTTGAGTGTGAAATCCACCAAGCCATATGGGTACACTTTGCCGGTATCCTTGCTGCTCAACGTTGACACGTCAACAGAGGCAACAGTCCCATTCTCAGAGCATCCTTGGGTTACAAGAGTTTCGTACACACTGGTCGAATCTATTTCAAAGCTTGTGACGGTTGGCTGTAGTCGATCGGCCGTACCATCATTGTTGGCATCGCCACTATTAGGTGCCGCATCCTCAACTGCATCTGATGCACCATCGCTGTCAAAATCAGATTCCGAACCAATGCTAATATTGCGTGCAAATTCAGATGTTGAGCCGAATCCAGAATTCGTAGTAGAATCTACGGCCGTAGTGGTGGCCGACAGAGCCTTGTTGGTGTGATCCCCTGAGACAGTCAATGTTGCCGTCTTATTGTTGCCGGGAGTCACAACTGCTGAACCTAAAAACGATTCGCCAGGACCGTACCCAAATATCGAACTTTCGTCATTGGCAAAAAACTCTACACGATACTGATTATTCGGCTCTTCAGCATCATCAGCATCGAGATTATAGGTGATCGTTAGTTGACTTCCTATTTGTTGGGCAGTTTTTAGCACAGGGGTATTGATAGTCCCATTGGGGCCGCTGTCTACATCAGAGACATCGTTAGTCGTTGGCCCCCTTTCAGCAAACTGATCGGGAACGAAATTGCCATCCGAATCTGTAAACTTGGAAATATCTATTCCCAAGTTTGTATTGCCAATGCCGAATAAGGCAAATGGCTTAATAGCCTTAATACTGTTACCTAGTGCAGCAATTCTACTCGGTGTAAGCGTAAAGGATGCGAGAGGTATGTCCATACTGCTAATTTCAATCCCCGAGCCCTTCACGCCAGCAATAAGATTTCCCTCACCGTTATTCGTGCCGCCAATTATGCTATCAGACCCAGCCACCACAGTAACACCCATACCATTTGTAATGGCGTCACTTACAGTGCCGTCATAGCGAGCGCCAATAATATTGCCCTGAACCACATTAGCTGGACTCGAAATAATCACGTTGGCGGTATTGCCAGATATGACATTCCGCTTTGAGCTTGCTGCTCCGCCAATAGTACTCCCGCCAGTATTTACCATATTGATACTCATCGAAAATGGAGCGTTCAGCCCGTTTGCATCTGCCGCTTCGGGTGTCAGATCAGTCGCTCCGTCTTTGGCTATACCTACATAGTTTCCATATACTTCAGCACTGCCAACAATTATAACCCCTGCGCCTTGCCCAACCGAACATCTACTAAGAAAAAGGTTGCGATCGTCATCATTTGTACCACCTACCAAGACACTTGTGCCCACAACAAGCACACTGGCACAGTTCTTATCATATTCACCAGGAGTTGTACCATCAGCTCTCACCCCTATGTAGGACCCCTGTAAGGTGGTGCTGTTACCGATAAGAGCCACTGTAGCCTTCGCAACATTAGCGTCCGGTGCAGCACCATCATAAATTGCCAGACCTCGAAGTATTGAGCCATCGGCTACGAGTCCAATTATGCCCTGAAAAAGTGTAGCACTGCCTCCCGATATCTCAATTTTAATCACAGAGTTGAGTGGATTTGGGCTTGCCGAGGTATTGGCGCTAGATCCCGGCTGAGTGTAGCCATCTACCGTAACTTTTTCCGTAATTAAAGGAAGATCTGAATTCACAACAATGGTGTGCACTTCACTGCCCGAAATATTAAACTCAATAACATCCATATCACCCGCGTTTGCATTTCCGTTTGCATCACTTATGGCCTGACGCAACGAACCTGCGCCCGAATCATTCGTGTTGGTCACAGTAAATGCCTGAGGAGCCGCGTGCCCTGACTGCACAAAAATAAGAGACACAGAAATCGCTGCAAGAACAGCTACTGCCCGCCCAGCGATATATTTACATAATCGTTTTGCCAAAGTTTCTCCCTCTCACTAGTACTGGTAAGTATTATACCCGAAGCATAAGGTGTTTGAAAAACTACTTTTTCTTGGCTTCTATCACGATACGACCATCGGCTGAGCCGGAGAGCGTACAGCTATACAGCGTCAGCTTCGCTTCATCGCTAGGAGCCTCTATTTCTACAGCGTCTGGCTTTACGTCATATATCTTAGTAACTGAATAGTCATACCAGTTGCCCTTGTAGAAAATACGTAACGAATCGCCGACTGAAAGCTTATCAAGATTGTAAAACGGTGAGCGCTCTTTGGTTAAAATTGGATCTTGAGCAATACGGAAACGATGAGCGGACAAAATAAAATTGCCACCCCGCACTGGATCTCCGCGCTCTGGATAACGATGCCAGGCCCCTTTTTCTAACGAGTCTGCCGCTCCCGTATAAAAAGGCACTTCAAGATTAATTTTTTCTATTTGAATTCGATCACGCGCATCATTTGCATCATCCGAAGTATCTAAATCGACAGCACTTTTTACCGGTAGCTTAGTGGCATTAGGCGCCAAGAGTAGCAGGCCAAGATACACTCCAAGCCCAATCAATCCTATTGAGAGAACAAGCAGGATGATCTTTTTACGACGAGTCCAACGAATTTCTTTTAAAGAAACACCTCGAAACTTCTTTTCGCTTTTTTTCTTACTAAAACGCATATGCTACCCATTATATGCTTTTTAGGCTAGGTGTGAAGCTCCGCTATAAACCAAGCGATTCGTTAAGTGCCGATTGCGTAGTAGTGACGGTAATACCGGAATTTTTGACCAGCTGCAACTGACGCTGCAACGTAGCTGGGCTCACACTCCAGGCATTTTTATTGTCGCCAGCCAGCTCATGCCAAACCAAAATCAACCAACCATTCGTAGCTTTAGCAGCGTTGATTGCAGCAACAATCTCGGCATCCGTGGTGGTATTCAGAACAATAAAGCTGTTTAAGTTATAGCGATCAAAATTCGTTTTCGTGTTAGCGATTGGTTCGCAGTTACGCGAGCTTTGATAGAGAGTTTTTGCAACGCTGACTACACTTGCGTTCGATTCACAATACGGAGTCGCCAATAAGCGAGTGGGTTCACCTAGTAAGCTATCCAAATAGGATTTACTTGCGGTTAGCTCACTGGTCATCTGTGTAAGGCTTAGGCTTGGTAGGCTGGGGTGAGAAACCGTATGGCTACCAATATCACCACGACGGTTCCAGTCTTGAATCTGTGTGGGCGTCATGTATGTGCCATTGCCATAGTTAGCATTGTTTTTTGCGGTGTCGGTAATAATGTACTGAGTGGGCTTCCAGCCAAAGCTTTCCACTAACGGCAAGCCATATTGGTATGCAGTGGTCCAGCCATCATCAAACTCGATAGATACCAGCGGGCGCGAAAAAGGCGCATGTGTAGTTGGTGGTGGCGTTGGGCTTGGAGTCGGAGTCGGAGAAACAGTTGGGGTCGGGCTTACTGTAGGAGTTGGAGATACCGTTGGCGTGGGGCTCACAGAAGTCGTTGGGCTCGTAGTTGGTGCTGGTGACGTCGAGCCAGAGACTGCAGCACTGAGCGCATAGTTATCTGTCTGCAACCAGCCGTTGCGCGCAATTAGGTGATACACTCGAACCCTTTTAGCTCCCTGCGGCATGGTCAGTTTTGCGCCCGTCTGCTTCCATGTAGTTTTACTAGCAGGCACATCTTTCAGCCAAACGTATTGCACAGAACCATCCTGCATTTCAACCTCCGCATCAATTTCGGTGCGCACGTTAGACTTGTACCAGTTTGAGAAAGTATAGGTCGCACCCGCCTGCACATCAACAGCCGTCGGTGTCCAGCGCGCATCACCAGAAACATAATTTGTCACTTTAACATACCCAGAACGAGCACCATCTTGCGCTCCAGTGGTTGGCAGCGTAAAAACCGCTTTTAAATTCCCCCAACTATCAGCACTAAAATTGCTCGCTTCAGTAGCCGTACCAGCCTCAAGCGAGTTATTGACTATCATATTGCCTGCAGCCTGAGCTTTAGTCGCGACTAAAATCAGCCCCATCACAATTGCGGTGGCCATAAGTATCCTGATCTTCATATCCCCTCCTATGAAAAGTTCTGTACCTAGTATGGTCGCAAAAAAATATAAAACCTAGACGACAAAATACGAACCTGTCCTAAGCACGAGCAAATACGTGTTCGTAAAAAAAAAGAACCTCACAACGTGGGCTCTAAAATAATTGCTATGGTGGACGTATTGAGTCGTCTTTCGCGGTCACACCGCGATCTGGAGAAACGAACCGTAAGCGGAATCCATACGAACAACCGATGGATCGGGTCTGAGAAACAGTCAGATCGGCAGCACACCAGGAGAGTTACTCACCTCTTACCGGAGCTGGCTGCGGAGATCGTGGAGCGCTACCAGACGGGATCACTCATTCGTGAGCTGGCAGAAGAGTATGGAGTACATCGCTCCACGGTGATGGCCTGCTTACGACGAGCTGGAGTACCGAAGTACTCAGGGTGGAGTGAGAAGACTACAGCCGAGGCAACTCGCCTCTACGAGTCCGGGCTCACGATTGCAGAAGTAGCAGCCCGACTGGATCATTCAGCTACGACTGTTGGGCGGAGGCTACGAGAGGCTGGCGTGAAGATGCGGCCGAAGGGGTTTCAGGCAGACTCACACACTTAACCCTTATGGTAAAATTAGCGAAAGGAGATTACCGACACGCAACCATCAGATACCAATCGAAACTTTCGACGAATCGCAGTATTCCAGGAAGTATCCGGATACGCCCTACTTTTCGTGGTCGTGGTTGTCGTCTACCTAATCACAAACACGGGTAGTGGAAATTCTCAAGACCTAGGCAATGTGCTTTCCATTATGGCGAGCTTGGTCATTGGTGTCCCAGCTCTGTGCATTGCAGTTTCTGGTGGAATGTTTCGTAGAGCAGTGCAAGCATCTAGAAAACTGAACATTGTCGCTAGCATTGGATTGTTAGTACCGATCTGGATTCTCTCAATCCTACCAATTGTATCGCTAGCAAGCAGCGGCTGGCGTACCGCCTATGGAATCTTCCTAATATTAGTACTGGTACTACCAGGAATTCTTAATGTGTTCTTCGCACTTGCACAATCCAAGTATGTAAAATCTCTTGCTGCTTCGCCGCAACCTATTCAACAGCCAGCGATCAGCGAAGTACCAGCAGAAGAAACCCGCACAATCACTTAGCGACTATTCGCAACCGTAGCCGTCGCCATCGCTGTCTAGATCGTAGATGTCCGACCCAATCACTCTCACCGGTCCAGAGGTATACGCAGGCCCGTTACCTGATCCGGACGCGCAGTCGACATCACTTGCAATGGGAACACAGCCAGAGTAGTTCGGATCGCAGTTAGACTTCTTCGCGGTTGGCTTCGGTACAGCAACTACCGGCGCCACGTACGTGCCATTAAGCACGATCTTGTTGACCGGCTGAGTCGTGACCTGGTCAGAGACTTGCTTTCGAGCAGTCTCTTTGCCATCGACATAGGTCACCTCATAGACAATGGTGCGCTCACCGTCTTTGCCCTCTTGCGAGACCTTGGTATCACCCTTCGGCAGAGAGCCGTCATCCCGTGTTTCAGTCGTAAAGGCAACGGCCTGACGTTCTTCTACCTTCTTAACTTCAGGCTCTGGGCTCTTGGATGCCCCTTGAGTTACTGAAGGGCTCGGCGTAGTTGATGGAGTTGCTGTGTCAGGAGCTGCAGCTGCAAGACCGATGAGACCTAAGAAAACTGCGATCGAGATGAATGCAGTTTGAGCACCTCTTCCAAGGGCGTCATACCAGTCTTGGAACTTCCTCATTTGCGCTTAAGTATGCGCGCACAGCGTATAAGCGTCAACAATGAGGCACAGTATTCCCTGATTTCTGTCAGTGCTAGACTAAAGTCATGAGTATTGATATTCGCAACAACAATAGAGAGGATATAGAACTGTTAGTTAGGAAGCTTGAGACCAACCGTTTTGAGCGTAGATCATTGGCTCTGTTGATGATCAAGCTTCGAGGTTTCTACAGCAGCACTAACGAAGCGGGTGGCTACCTAAATGACATTGCTAGCTTTGCAGCGCACGATCATCGTGACATGGGCACAACAAGCAAGCTAGCCAAACGGTTCATCACCCATTACAAAAAGTTCGCGGTAGACGAGCGGCCGCAAGATGAGGGTCGATTTCTCACCCACCCTATCCGGGATCTCCCAACTCAAGACGAGCTCATTCGCGAACTTGAGAGTGCATGCACGAGTGCATTAGAGCGACCGGTAACATTGAAGGATGTCGAATATCGATGCATGCGATGCGTTCTTGAGAACCTTGCAGGAGCTCGTATGGTTGTTCTGAATAGCCAGCAAACGCAAGCTTCAATTGAGTGTGTAATCTCCGAAGTTCTAGATCGAGGTGAGGGCATACGTTGTATCACGATTGAAGCACGGAGCTTCGGGTCGGTCTCACCGGATGGCACAGTACAGATTGGAGCGGGGCATAGGACTGCTGTTAGCTTTCTGTTTGCGGTTGCTCCCGGGTTGAAATACCCAAATCACTTCTTAGAATTATCATCATCGGCAGCTTGACTTGCTTCGCTAGTTTATGCGAAGACGAAAATAGACCCTTGCACAGG
The DNA here is from genome assembly GCA_964454845.1 of uncultured Candidatus Saccharibacteria bacterium. Classification (GTDB taxonomy): domain Bacteria; phylum Patescibacteriota; class Saccharimonadia; order CAILAD01. The sequence goes on along the minus strand of CAYVVS010000005.1, from coordinate 38,163 downwards.
GTCTACATCTTGAATATCATCTGCCCGATAGCTCCTTGGCAAAGCCAGGAGTCGGGTTTCCATTGGTGTCTTCTTGGTGGCTGCGGGTGGATTTGAACCACCGACCTCTGGCTTATGAGTCCATTGCTCTGACCAACTGAGCTACGCAGCCATAAAATACTACAAAACGAACTGCATTATCATACCAGATATTTGCCAGATTGGCTAGGTCTACTGAGTCGGAGTTTGTCCACTACTCGAGCTTGGCTTGCTCACCACAAAGCTGATGCGATATTTAAAAAGTGGAATAGTTACAACTCGCAAGTGATGCCAGATTGTATAGCGTACACTCGGATCCTGCTCAACGAGTGGCTTGCGATGACGGTGCCAGTCGTAGATAACGTAAATTGCCGTAAAGAATAATGCGAGTGGAATCGGTAAAAACCAATAAGGCACACCTGTTTCGGGCAAAATTGTAGCAGCCAAGGTTGGATTTGCGAGCCCAACAGGGTCAACAATGAGGCCATTTTCTTGCCCGTCGTCATCCAAGTCGCCACCGTCCGTAATACTGTAAGTAAGCTTAATGGCTTTCTCGCCACCCACTACCTCTTCGGTCAAAGTCGCGCCATCAATGGCAGCAAACGTATTTGTCGCTGAGCGGAATTTACGTGGCTTAAATCCATTTACGCCCTCTTCGGAAAATGTATACATAGTAATACTTGCCGTATCTCCACGCGAGCAGTTAAGCGTGAAGTCCGTCAAGCCAAAAGGATACTCATACCCATTGTCTCGTGCATTTAATGTAGCAAACTCCAAGACGGCTACGTTACTATTTTCACGACAGCCAGTTACTGAAAAAGTAATGTAGTGATCGCCATTCACATCAACAAAAGAGCTTACTGTGGGTTGCAGTTTGTCGGCAGTGCCATCCTCATTTCCGTCTCCATTGTTTGGAGCCTCATCTTCCACTGCATCCGTAATGCCATCGGCATCTGTATCAGTCGCCGAGCCAATCTCCACGTTTTGCGCAAACTCACTCGTTGCACCGAAGCCGGTTGATGAAGCCCCATCAATAGCAGTTGTAGTCGCAGATAGTGCCTTGTTACTATAATCTCCGCTCACCGTCAGATTGGCTGTTAAATTTGTACCCGGACTAACAGTAACTGCCCCCAATAGCTCTTTGCCGGGGCCAGCTCCAAAGATAGTCGATGCATCATTTGCGAAAAACTCTACGCGATAAGTATTGGAAGGAGAATCTGCTGCATCTAAATTATAGGTAACTGCTATTTGGCTTGCAGTTTGCTTTGCCGAACTAAGCTGGGGGGAATTTATTCTTCCATTGGCGCCGCTATCGCTATCGCCAATGTCGTTCCCGTCTGGTCCAAACTGTTCAAAAACATCAGGCACAAAATCTGCAGGATCACCCGTGTCAATTTGGCGAGCAATATCAATACCCAAATTACTGTTACCGAAAACATTCAATGAGAAGACTCCTATGTCGGAGATGCTGTTCCCCAAAACACTTAATCTCTGCCCAGAGAGCTCATACGAAATTGTCGGCAAGCTAAACTCATTAATATTCACGCCAAAACCTTTAAGCCCCTTGAGTACATTCCCTTCGCCAGGATTTACACCGCCAAGTTGATTCTGGTCACCTACAGAATTTATTACTCCCGCCCCATTCGTAATAGACATATTTACATTTCCGGTATAATCAGTGCCAATATAATTACCCTGCACAATATTATTATCTGAGCTAAAAATTACATTGGCAGTATTTCCGCTAATAACATTTCTCTGATTAATATTCGGGCCACCAACCCTATTGCCACCATCATTTGTCATATTAACTCCGAAAGAGAATGGAGGGTTTAGTCCATTTGCATCAGCTGCTTCAGGCGTTAAGTCTGTAACCCCATCTTTCCCAATACCTATATAATTTCCATAAATCTCAGAACCTGAGCCAACTGTAAAAATAGTCGCAGTCGCGTTCGAGTTAGACTTAGAGAATAGAATATTTCGATCCTCAGGATTTGTTCCGCCTATCAATGCATTGGTAGATATTAATCCGATCGCTGCGTCAGCACGCCCATCACCTTTAGTTAGGCCGTCCGCTTTAATGCCTAAATAATTACCCTGAATAACTGCATTTGTCGCCAATATGGTAATAGCACCGTTGGCAGCCTGTCCATCTGTAACGCCACCAAAATTATAGATCGAGAGACCCTTTATTACACAGTCAGCAGCAGAGATATTAAGTCCCGAACCGAGACCCGGACTCTCTCCATCACCAGATATATTCTCGCCATTTATTTCGACAAGAATCGTGCTATTCAGAGGATTAGGTGCGGCCATAGTATTAGCACTTGCTCCCGGTTGCGTATAGCCGTTAATCGTCACTTTTTCTGTAAGTACAGGCAATGCCGTAACAACAGCGATCGTCTTCACTCCAGAACCAGAAATAGTAAACTCAATACTATCCATAGTGGCAGGATTACCATTCCCGTTGGCGTCATTAATCGCCTCTCGCAATGACCCCGCCCCCGTATCATTTGTGTTAGTAACGGTAAACGTTGCAGCGTCTGCTCGCGCCACAAACACAAAACTCAGTACCGGAACGACTATAACCGTAATTCCAAGCTGAACTACAAACTTATTAATACCTCTCATGCTCTTATTATCCTAGCAGAGCATTACTTGAGACACAAAAAAGAAGCCACCAGGGCTTCTATGCGATAAATACTTGGTAGCGGGGGCAGGATTCGAACCTGCGACCTTCGGGTTATGAGCCCGACGAGCTGCCAGCTGCTCCACCCCGCGACGTAATGAGTATTTTACAGACTTGTGGGTGTTTTGTCAATCTTTAATTACTGTGCGCCAAAGAGAAAATCACCCCACTCTTCCAGATGTGACTTTTGTGGAAGACTCGCCTGCTGACTACTCTCGTCACTCGTTTCTGCGCCCTTCTCGGCATCGCCACGTCCCACAACAACCACCTGCTCGCCAGGCGTTTGCAAGCCAAGTTTTTCGCGAGCAAAGCGCTCTTTGTATGCATCGCTTTGATAGTAGGCAATTTGTGCTTTCAGTGCATCGACATCATTTTCGAGCACTACAATTTCTTCTTCCACCTTATCCGCTTTCTCGCGGATTTGAGTGTTTCTGGCACTTAAATTCACGAGCGCTGCCATCACATAGATGGTAGCAATTAATCCTACCCAAAAGGCCAAGCGAGTGTAGTCAAAAATCTTATCTTTTAGCGACGGCTTCATGCCAATATTGTAGCATGTCTATCTGTTGACGAGCTGAGTACTCCTACCAGCTTCCGCCACCGCCACCGCCAGCGCCACCGCCAGAAAATCCACCACCAGCACCGCCACTTGAGGACGGAGGTGTAGAGTGTGAGGCCACGCTGGTCGCAAAAGAATTCGACATTAAGCCAACAAAAAGCGCTGGGTTGGAGCCATTTACACCGTGATACCACCCGCGTGTCGCTGGCTCAATATCAATCCCCTCAAACTGCTTCGCCCACTGCCTTTCAACGCCCAAAGCAATCGCATAGGGCAAAAGCTTGGTAAATCGTTCTGGTGTTTTGTCTGGCGCTTCGGCAAACTTCATGCGGTCTTTTTCTGCAACATCCAAATAGAGCTTGAGCCCCTCAACCTGAGCCCAAACATCGTAACCCTTTTCGGTAAGGTTGTCGGGCGAAAAGGCTTTCTGCTTAGCCGCAAACAACCCAGCTGCCTGTAAGTCGATAAGCAACTGTGAGCGAACATTTTGCACAACTTTATACATGCTAGTCGGCTGTAAATCATCCACATACACAGCCTCGGTGGCGGCAAATACACCGAGCACGAGTATTTGTTCAGCGGCCGAGAGCTGGTCTTGAGAATTAGTACGCGTCAATAAGAAACGCTCCTTAGTACCAATAAGTTGCTTTTGCTGCTCATAACTAATCGTGATATGGCCACGACGCGCTAAGTCTATAAGCATGGCAGTAATCTCTCGACTGTCAGCAACCTCGTCAGACATCAGCCCAACTTGACCTGGTGTGAGTTTTGCAGGTGCTTCGTACTGCACAACAATGGTTTCTTGCTTACGTCGAGCGCTTCTAGCCATAGCACGGCGTACAAAAACAATCGCTACTCCACCAGCAATCAAGAAAGGTATAAATGTCAGAAATTGGAAAAGGCCAAAAATTCCCGAGACCGCTCCACCATCGCCACTAGCAGGTTTAGTAGAGCTAACTACTGCGTACGCCGACTCGCTAAACACCCCTGGCTCGAGCACAAGATCCAAACTTAAACCCTCGCCAGCATCTAAGGGCTGCGTGGAGTTCACCTGCACGCTCTGCCCATCAGAAGAAGCCTGCACGGTACAATTCGTTTTCTTAGAACCCTGCTTGCCCGTAAAACACTTCTGGTCCAAAAGCTTGGCACCAATTGGCAATACTACGTCGCCCTTCACGCTCGTCACACCAACCTCCCAGCCCGTCCCGTGGATATTGAGGGTAATGTAATCACCTGCTGGATCTTTACGCACGACCGGGCTCAAGCTATATTCGATTACATAGTTTTGAGTTCCACTAACCGTCTTATTAGCATCACCTATTTTTAGTCGCTCATACACCCCAGACTGAGATTGGCTCACCGGTTCTGAAGCACCATCGCGCGTCACGCTCTCAAGCTCAAAATCATAGTAGAGATATTTATCTTGGGCAATTTGCCCAACATAGGGAACGTCGCGAAAAATGCCATGTTTTTGCCCGCTAAACGCATAGCTAATTTCTTCGCGAAACTGAGCCACTCCATCTGTAGTTATTACGATATTATTTGAGATTGACTGGACTGACTCAGCACGAGCTGCCGAGGGAAGAGCCACGCAGCAAACAGCGACCATCACCGCAACACAGCGGCAAAGCTTTACTCCCATCTAAATACCAGTGCTGCAATAATGTATACCACCACGCCCCACACCAAAAGACCGAGCAATTCTGTGTGTAGCGAAAATAATGTTGCGCCTTCGGTAGCAATTTTGCGCAGTGCGTCCACTAAGAATGTAAGTGGTAATAGGTTTGTGATGCTCTCTAGCCATTGCGGCAGGCCTTCCCGCGGAAAGAATACGCCCGAGAGAAAGAGCATCGGAAACTGAATCAACTGAGCCACCGGCGTAGCTTGGTTTTCATCACGCGCCCAGCCAGCAATAGCAAAACCGATACCCAAAAATACTGCCGAGCCTACTGCCGCAACAAAAAGAAAACTCAAGAGTGAACCAATAATGTTGGCGTCAAACAGCCACACACCCAACGCTAAGAGCAGCAATACTTGCACGACAGAAATAACCAGCCTACTCACACCCTGCGCCACCACAAAGTACATTGGTCGGGTTGGGGTTGCCTGAATGCGTCGTAGTTGCCCGGTAGTTTTGTAGGCTACAAAAGCGAAGGCTACTGCAAAAATCCCTAACTGCATAATCGACATTGCAATCACGCCCGGCAAAAAGAAATCTATTTGAGTGAGATTGTTTGTTTTTACTCCCTCAGACTTTACGCTCAAAACCGTTGGAGCCTGGGTGACCTGAGAATTTACGCCCGCTACAATCTGACTCAATATCAAATTGGTGGTTTGTCCGGCCTGTGGATTTGCTTCATTATAATAAGTCTGCACAGCAGTCGGGGTCAGGCTGCGGGTTGCCGGATCCGGTACGCCAAAAGACTTTGGAATAATTACTTGCAAATCAGCTTGGCCACGCCCTAATTTATCTGCCGCCTCGCTTTCCGGAGCATCTGTTATGACAAAGGCATCAACTTCTTTTAGAGAGTCAACAAACTGGCGAGAGAGTTCTGTATCGCTGTAATTAGTGATAACGATGTCGGTCTTAAAATCGTTACTCTGAAACAGAAAACCAAAAACAAAAATGAGAATTACTGGAATAAACAGCGTAAAGAACACACCCGTAATATTACGGAAGTACATCTTCATACTAGCAACCGTCAAAGCATGAAGTGCGAAGAGACGTCTCTTCACTAAAGAAACGCGAGATTCTTGACGGTTTGCAGACTTACTCATTCGCGCAATTCCTTGCCAGTCAGATCAATAAACACGTCTTCCAACGTAGCTGGCGCCACTTTGCGATGCGGCTTAAAGCCACGCTCCAAAAGTGAGCTAATTAACTTAGCCGGCGTATCTAGTGCGACAATCTTACCTTCGTCCATAATGGCAATGCGATCACACAAATATTCAGCCTCGTCCATGTAGTGCGTGGTAATAATCACTGTTTTGCCGGAAGCCTGAATTTGCTTGACTAACTCCCAAAGATTACGACGTGCTTGCGGATCAAGGCCTGTAGTTGGCTCATCTAAAAATAATACAATTGGGTCATTCACAAGAGCTGCGGCAATTGAAAAGCGCTGACGCTGGCCACCCGAGAGTTCCTTGGCCTGAGATTTTGATTTTTCAGTTAAATCAACTTCTTCTAGTAGCTCTTTGGGGTCTTTATTTTGGGCATAAAGATTTGAGAATAAGTGTAGAATTTCCACCAACGTGAGCTTTTCAAAAAAACTTGAGCTTTGCAGCTGAACACCAATTTTTTCTTTCACCTCATACGGGTGCTTGGCTACATCTGTACCGTCAATCGTGATTGAACCAGAAGTAATATCACGCAGGCCCTCCATCATCTCCAAGGTAGTAGTTTTCCCAGCGCCGTTTGGCCCCAAAATGCCAAACACTTCGCCTTTCTTTACTTCGAAGCTCACCCCCCGCACTGCTTCGAAGTCTTGGTATTTTTTGCGTAAGTTTTTGACAGTTATTAACGCCATACCCTACTAGTATACTGCAGACGAACAAAAAAAATGAGCCCCTCTCTAGAACGAGAGGAGCTTCTGAGCGTGTTCGATGTAGCGCTTGGCTGCATCAAGATCCATGGTTCCGTCGGGTTTACGCAGCTTACCTTGAGCATCGACACTCAACCCGGGCAAAGCGTGTTCGAGGGCGGCATACGACTCCACCACAAATCGATACGTGTCGATGGTTGCGTCGTAGAGACCACCCGCTATCGCGAGCCGCAGACATGCCGAAGAATTGCAGAGGGCGAAATACGGCTCCAGCGCTGGCAACAAGCCTCGACTAAGCAACTCGATGCCAAAACCTCCCGAAGCATCGTAGAGCACCGTCTGAAATGGAAAGCCGTTATATCGCTGACTATGCGATCCATACTCCAAGTCGATGAACTCTGCTGGGGCCATTTCCGGACAGACCATCTCACGAACCGGCTCGAGCAGCTGTGGCCACACTTGCAGCACTGAGCGAGTGGGCCCACCGCACAACGACCTTCGCCTGGATTCCAGCCAAGTCAGCGATGGCCGCATGGGAAACGGGAAGTTGAACTGGAAGCCACCAAAGCCCGTCCGCACGACCGGATCCCAGCTACCAATTTCTTCATCGATAATCTGGCGACAATCTTCGAAAAACACAACCTCGTCTGCCCTCCACTCTTCTGGCGTGGCATAACTATTGCCAACCGGGCCGGCGGCGCTGTAGTGGATAAGCGCGAAAGCTCTCGCGTCATCAACGGCGGCAATCAACTCTTCGAGTTGTTCGCGCGGCGGGAACATGCGCGGATAGCTTGAGGGTCGGCCACTCCACGTCTTGTGGCTCACCAGAATTCCCACCATCAGCTGATGTGAGTCATCTGGTCCGAACAGATCCTGAAGAGCTTCGATCTCTTTCGGCTTCATGAAACCGGTCACGCCGATGTAGGGCTTGGAAGGTGCAAACATTGCAACCCGCTCCTTCTTTGGTTCGATAAAAAGGTACGGGCATATTTTAACGGTGCAAGCCTGTTAGCGCGAGCATGAGGATAATGCTTTTGTCAGCTAACGAAAAAAGCAGGTACAATAGAGAAGTTCATTTCGGGCCCGTAGCTCAGTGGTTAGAGCAGTCGACTCATAATCGATTGGCCGCTGGTTCAAATCCAGCCGGGCCCACCATTTTTCTCATCGCCCACAGGGTGTTTTTTATTGACAAATCGTTTATACAAGTATATAATTTTCTAGATTTGCACCTCTATAAAGTTAGGAAGTCACTTGAGCGAAAGTACCATACCTCGCTGCCCGAGACACATGTCTACCGGTACCGGAATTGCACTTGCTGCCATATGGATTGGCTGCACGGCAACGTCCATCTGTCTCGCGATGATCGCATTCGTGTGGAGCGACTACTCCATCAACGAGGTTCTTCCTCGAGAGAATAGCGGCATGATGACGGCCATTGTTCTCATCATCGCCCCACTGCTTATGGCGCCCGCTCTGACTGGATGGATTCTCTCCACTGAGTGGTGGAACGACGAGGAGGAAACCTCATGACATCCGCTACCACAGACCCGAGTAAGCAGCCCCTTCCCAAGTCCTTCATCAGGGATTTGAAACGCGCGTTCAGCGGAACTGCGCAAGAGGATGCCGTCAGAGCTGCCCAGAATGGAAATTTCCTATTCCTTGGCTACTTGTTGGAGTGTCCAGAAAGAGATTTGCCACGAGAAGTCATATTTCGCTGCCTACAAGAAGAACCGACGGGCACGACACAACTCACCCATGAGTTCGAGATGTTGCAGCTGAGACAGCGTCTCTACCGCCGCCTTAGCACCATCTCCGAATCCCGACGCAAACATTCACGAGAGCTCGGCTTCACGAGCTAGAGAGGACATCCGCAGTGAATGATGATACCGCACCATCGGCAGAAGATGAGGCCTTTGCACAGGGCCTGGGATCCGAGCTGACCTCGCAAGAGATCAAGAAGCTCCTTGTGCCTCTCACAGATCAGGAACGAGAAGTGCTGCGCTTGCGCTTCGGCCTGGACCGTGGGGCACCTCGCAGCATGGAGGATGTCACGACTGAACTGGGGCTCGAGCCCCATGAGGTCCGCAGCATCGAGGTCACTGCCATGAACAAGCTCTGTTGGCCAGAGCGTCACTCCGAGGTTTGATGCCTCACCCCACCCACCTTGATTGGTGGGTTTTTTATACAAAAACAGCCCCTAGAGTAGAGACTGTTTTTTTATCTGCGCCTAACTTAGGCTACGGCGCCGTCGGCTGGGGGTGCTACTGGAGCATCGGTTGCAGGTGCTTCTGGTGCTGGAGCTCCCTCAACTGCCTGATCGGGAGTTGGCTCGGCTGGTGCTGGTGGCATTTCTGGAGCTGCAGGAGCCTCTGGAGCAGCTGGTGCTGGAGCGTCAGTTGCTGGGGCTTCTGGCGCTGGCGCTGCGGCTGGGTCTGGTTGAGTTACTACACCAGGAGTTGGTGCTGCTGGTGCTGGCTGATTCTGTGGATCCATAATTATTCTCCTTTAGGTAATTGTTTAAAATGGAATACCTTGATTATATCAGTTTCATTTACTGGTAACCAACCATAACACAAAACCCGCCACTAGGGCGGGCTGTGTACGTAACTTACGTAAGTTGGCTCTAGCCTTCTTTGTTCTCTTTCTTAAGAATTGGAAGACCAGTGCGGGTGTTTTCAACAACCATGTAGCCTTCTGGAAGAGCGTCGATTGCACCATCTTTAGCTTCGCGAGCGAAGAAGTAGATGCGCTGCTGACGGCCGCCCTTAAGGGTTACATCGCGCTGGTGCAGGATGTAAGTTTGACCTTTTGAATTAGTGTGCTGGTATGCCATATCTTGTTTCACTCCTTATTACTAGTTATGTTTCCAGGTTAGGCCAGGTTAGCTAACCTGTCAACACCTTAGCGCTGACTTTTTTGTCTTTGTATCTGATTTTCAGGTAGAGACTTGGTTTGAAGCTGAGAGGAAAAACACCTACAATAGAGACTAATGTGCTTGAAGGATAAATAAGGAGGATACATGGAAACACCGGCACCACGCCGCCCAGCTGCACAAGCCCCGCGCCCAGCCGCGCACCCATCACAACCAACTACTCACCCGCGCCGTAACAAGCGCCGAGCACTTGGCTTTGCTGCAATTGGCATTGCCGTAATCGTATTGGTAGGCGTAATTCTACTCGGAGCTTCGCTGCTCTCCCAATCTCGATCTGGTGGGATGAAAGATGTAAAGACCAGCCAATACCAAGCGGTCTTCTTGAACAATAACCAAGTTTACTTTGGAAAGATTTCCACCGTTAATGATGAGCATATTGTTTTAAATGACATCTACTATCTGCAGGTTCAACAGGGTGTACAGCCTGAAGAAAAGACTCAAGATAACCAACAGCTCTCACTCGCTAAGCTAGGTGGTGAGCTTCATGGTCCAGAGGATACAATGTACATCAATACCGATCAAGTGTTGTTCTGGGAAAATCTCAAAGATGATGGCAAGGTCGTGCAAGCAATTAAAAGTAACAGCAAATAGACTGAGCCGACCTTATAAAAAACGCCCTACGCAGGGCGTTTTTTATTTCTGAGTTTTTGCTACGGAACCATACCCCAATGGCGCTAAGTTTCTACTTAACAGAATACCAACTCCCAAGAAGAAGGCTGCAACCGTCGCGAAGCCGCCCAAAACAGGCACAAGCCCAACTACAGCCAGTAAGAAAAAGCCGAGAGCAGCTGCCCCGAGCTCAGTCATATAATTACGCCGGCGTACGTTAGCTTTTTTGGCTGCCATTTGATTGAGCGCATAACTGCCAACAAAGTGGGCACTGGCCGTTGGTGCCAACACTAGTATGAGCAGATAGACTAACCCACCGATAAAAACTAACGGGATTCCGATAACCGTGAACAATACTAGTATGAGCAAAATCGGCGTAAATACTACAAACGCCAAAGCCTTAAAATAGTTATTCAGTGGTTTTTTTACAAAATGATCCTCAGCGGGCAAAAATACTTTTGGCATAAAGAATAGCGCAATCGCGGCAATAAAAATGTTTGCCGCCAGCCAATACGCCATATCGCTCAACTGTGCTGTAATACGTTCTGCTGGCGTTACTTCTCTTGCGGGGTCTGTGCGCTTAATCGAGCCGGCAATTGAGCGGTCATTTTCTATTGTCGCTTCAGACTGCGAAGTATACGTTAGATTCCCGCCAATCGTCGCTCCGCCGGCAATAGTAATTGTTTCGCCAGCCACCGCAACATCTCCGCCGACTTTACTATCTACAAGTATGGTCGAACCACCAACATACATGTTCTGCGCAACCTCTCCCCGTGTCCGAACATCGCTGCCAGCCGCAAAAAGGTTCTGCACTCGCAAATCGTCGCCAAATTTTACATCTGCAGCGGCCGCAAACACACTACCGGCCTCACGTGCAGCAACTTCCACCTCAGATCCAGCCGCATGAATGTTGCCAGTAACCACCCCGCGCACAATAACCCGCTCAGCCGCAGCATACACGCTACCATTTACTGTTCCGTCAATTTCAACTGTGCTCCCAGCTATAATCACGTCACCATTCACGGTCCCGCGTAACGAGACATTCTCTGCTGCGCGCACATACACGCCGTTCACAGTTTGATCGGCAGCCAATTCAGCCCTCGAATTTGCCGCCTTGGCGACGCCGATAGTAAATATAATGATCGTAATTATTGCGACAATACCAAGAATTGCTCCGAGACGTTTCATATTTTTCATTAAACGCCGAAAATAGCTAAAACACAAGGCTTGACACGTTCGTAGCCTGTTCGTTATTATAGATGTAAAGCAGTACTCATAAAGGAGGGATTATGATCCGCAAACCACTTACCAAGAAACAAAAGCGAACACTTGATTACGTTTCTTCGTTTATAGAACAGCATGGCTATTCGCCCAGCTACCGAGAAATCGCCAATGGACTCAAGCTCAATTCTGTAGCTACAGTAGCCCAGCACATCGACTCACTCGTCGCTAAAGGCCTCCTTACTAAAGGCAATAACTCTGCCCGCTCCCTCCTTCCAGTTGGCGAAGTTGAAGCTGCCACGATTACTGACTCCGGTATGCGCCTCCCGATTCTTGGTATGATTGCAGCCGGTACACCTATCGAAACCGTTTCTGGTCACCCTGACACTCTCGAAGTTCCACCTTTCATGGTTGGAAAACGTAATAGTTATGTACTGCAAGTTAAAGGTCAATCTATGATTAATGACGGCATCCATAATGGTGACTATGTAGTGGTGCAAGAAAAAGATGTACCCTCGAATGGCGAAGTTGTCGTAGCCTTAGTCAATGGATCTGAAGCAACCCTCAAGCGCTACTATAAAGAAGCTGGACGTGTCCGCCTGCAGCCTGCCAACGACACCATGGACCCAATCTACATTACTCCGGATATGGACCTCAAAATTCAGGGTGTTGTTATCGGACTCATCCGCAAGTATAACTAGCCAGTAGCCCTAGAGCTTAGTAGATTACTTTAAAATATTGCGTCTGCATGCCTAAAGTACACGATCAGTGAGCGAATTACATAAATATTTAGGAACGCCCCGATTATTGCTGCTAACATCTCTATAACTCCAACCGCTGTCTGACTGCCAAACGAATAGACTCCACGAGCAAATAAGTTGGCCCAAAATGGTCCTAGCCACTTTACTGTAAGTAAAAGCGTCAAAATCATACCTACTAATAGTAATAATTTAATGAGCGGTACCCGAATACGATCCTGAAAGTGGCCTCTGTTTGAAAAAGCAGTTTCTACAATTAATTCATTACGTGCAGTAGTAAAAAACGCCATAGCCAGCCAAAAAAGCGTATATACTCCAAGTCCAACAGCTCCCCAAAACAATACAATTGTCGCCCAAGATACAATCTGCAGATCACCATACGCCGCAAGCTGTGAACCAATTTGCCGTGCAAGCTGAGCAGAATCTGTGTTCTGATTACCGCTCAAAACTTTGGCGATAGTCTGTATATTAACTGCTGCCAAGTAGCCGATAGCCATAAAGATGTAGGCGACAAAGCCCACAGGTGTAGCAACGGCAAAACTTCTAGCCCGTGCTTCCTGCAAAGCGTGCTGCGGATCCTGCTCCACAGCTTCTTGCTGTATCTGCTCCGACGTCTGCGGAGTTACAAGGTATTTTTCATTCACCTTGCTACTCTCCAACCTTCTCAGTTACCACAATCACGGTTGAGGTTTTGCCATCTCTTTGCTCATTCGTTACAATGAGCGCCAGATTTCTTGAAGGCTTTTCTGCAAAACCGATGCCTGAATTAAAATACGTAGCTTGATCACGAGTTTTCGACCAGCCCTTTTCGGCAAGCTGAGACTCATAGTAAGAGACGACTTGCTGCTGATCGTCAGAAGATCTCAACGTCACGTTAGAACCTTGCCCATCTTTTACAACTGAATACATCACTTCCGAGTTGGGGTAAACCGGAATATCACTCGGATAGTTTTTAGGAAGTTCCGCCTTACTCGAAAAGGTGCCTTGCCCGTCATTGGTGGTGACCTCAATTGAGCTACCCTTCTCATCAACTTGCACGCCATTAGAGCGCAAGAAATTTAAAGCTGGAGCTGCAAAAATAATGCCCGTAATAACCACAGCAACAAATAGTAAAACGACTATGCTGCCTCCAATAATTGCTAGCTTAGCCCCCTTTGACATTGGTTTTTTAGCTCGAGATGGTGAAACAACTTTTGGCGATTGAGCCATAGAAATACCTTTTATGCTTCTATTGTATCACCTGTAATAGCCTCGGCAACGCAAGAGGCCACTCGACTATCAAACACATCCGGAATTATCTGTTCTGGCCGAGGCGTATCGATGAGACCAGCTAGCGCCCTAGCGACTCGCAATTTATCAGCTACCACAACAGTATTCTTATGCGCATCCATCAGACCTCTAAACAAGCCAGGGAACACCAATACGTTATTTATCTGATTTGGAAAGTCCGATCTGCCAGTTGCCATAACGGCCACACCCGCCGCCTTAGCTTCTTCAGGCAAAATTTCCGGCTCCGGATTAGCAAGCGCAAAAACAATTGGGTCACGATTCATCTCTCGGATGATCTGGGGCGTAAATGCTCCGGCTACCGAAACGCCGATAAGCACGTCCGCACTCCGAACCGCATCTGTCAGGACTCCGCTTCTCGTGGCACCACTCAGTTTGGCAAGTTCGGCTTTTTCGCCCTGCAAATCACCCCTATCAAGGGATAAAATCCCTTTAGAATCAACCACGACTAGCTTACGCACACCAGCCGCATGAATAAGCCTGGCAATTCCCGAGCCAGCTGCACCTGCACCGTTTACCACAACCCTTACATCAGACAGCTGCTTACCAACAACCTTGAGTGCATTATAGACGCCTGCCAATACTACAATAGCCGTAGCGTGCTGATCGTCGTGCACAACCGGAATATCCAACTCGGCTTGCAAGCGTCGCTCAATCTCAAAACAGCCTGGAGCAGCTATGTCTTCCAAGTTTATGCCACCAAATCCCGGCGCAATCGCACGTACTGCCTGCACGACTTCATCGGGATCCTGCGTTGAAAGCACAATCGGCCAAGCATTCACTCCACCCAACTCGCGAAACAGCATTGCTTTCCCTTCCATAACCGGAAGAGCCGCCTGGGGCCCAACATTACCCAGGCCTAACACCGCGGAGCCGTCACTAACTACCGCCACAGCACCAGCCGCACTTGTCAGCTCTCTTGCACGCTCTGGTTTTTCTGCCAGCTCACGAGAAACCGCTGCCACACCCGGTGTATAAAATGTCGCGAGTGATGCTTCCGTAAGTTCTGCATTCGATTCAATATGAATCTTGCCCTTATGTTTTGCGTGCTCAAGAACTGGGTCGTTGTTTTGCTCCATTACGTGTCTCCTCTAGTTTTTCAAAAATAATAAGTGTCAGCGCTACGCTTGCAGTAGCCACAATGGCTCCCCAAATCGTGTCAATCACAGAAATTCCCAATTGCCAGTCATGTAAAAACTGTAAATTTTTCAAGTTAATCAAGCCAAACACCAAACCGCCAAATACACCCGCTCGTAGTAATGACTGCCCCATGGCTGGTCGTTTTTTTTCACGAGCTATGGCTATATAGGTTAATGCGGAGGAAAAAATTACCGCAAAAAGAACAAACCACAGCAATGAAAATTCACTTGATACATATTGCTCGAGTGCACGCTTATAAATATCACGAGCCGCCACTTGCAGCCACATATACTGAAGCAATGAGAACGTTACAAATCCGATTATGTAGAGGGTGGCCTTTTTATGCATCACGCTCTATCGTATCACGTCAAATGAAAGAATTGTGCTCAATACGACTAAGCCTGCAATCAGTTTTTCTGGCTGTAACGTCTTCTTGGACTTTTGCTCAATCCTAGCTGCCCCATCCCTATCAAAGCAACAAGAAAGTGCTGCTAAAGCCGCTGAGATCTGCGCGTATTGATCGCGAGTAACATTCTGCGATTGCTCCGAAAAAAACTTATCTATCGACTTAGATGCATCTCGAAAGGTAGTTTGCCCTGCTGATGTCAGCTGTATAGAGTCAAAGCGTCGATCAGTCTCACCCTGTGTCTTTGCAACATAGCCAAGCTCCGTAAGCGTTGCAATATGTCGAGACACGGCCGCGGGCGTTATGCCCAGGCTATCAGCTAGATCTCGTTGGCAAGGATCGCCTCCCTGTATTTTCGCGAGCACAAAAAACTGAGAAAGAGTCAGTTGATGCTGCTCGGCAAGCGCCCGTTCAGCCATTTTATCCATTTGGTACATTATTTTTCTCAACTGTAATGCGGAGGTGTAGGAAAAACATTCTTGCTTCATGACTTCACCAAACTAAATTCTTCCGTATGAATATTTACTGACTCCACACCAGCATCAAGCAGCTGAGTTTTTATAGCGCGCATCATGCCTGGAGGGCCACAAATGTAAAAGTCTGTGCTGCTCAAATTCTTGAGTTCTTTTTTCAGTACATCTGCAGAAATCATGCCAGCAATGTCGTTCTTTTTAGGGCCTTCTTGCACAACATTCCGCAGAGTAAGATCCATGTCCTGAGAAATTCGAGCGAGCTCTTTTTCAAACACCCGCTCGCTACTGGCTTTGGTGCTATAAAACAGCCAAACTTTCTTTTGACTTCCAGCTTCGGCCAAGGCACCAAGCATGGAGCGAATTGGAGTTATGCCAATGCCACCCGCAATATATACCACCCTTTTTTGAGTGATTCTTTCGGTAGTAAACCGTCCGTAAGGTCCATCGACAATTACGTGAGTATTCTCTGGGATCTGTGCAATATTTGCCGTAAAGTCACCCAATGTTTTTACACTAATACGTAACTCATCGCTGTTTGGTTCGATAGAAAAGCTAAAAGGATGCTCTTGTAGCCAAAAGCCCTTGGCTAGAAAACGAAACTTACCAAACTGCCCTGCGGTGTAGTGAAAATTGCGAATATTTTTCCCGCGAATATAGACGCTATGCACGCCACTCGCCTCTTCCACAATGCGAGCAACCCGAAAATCTTGCTGCCTGTAGAGCAACAACTGACGCGCAAACCGATAATACACAACCAAAAGAAACACCAATCCATAAAGTGCAATCCAGTACATGCGAAACCATTCAATTTTTGCGAGCTCCCGACCATTATCGATTTGGTGGCCAAATGAAAACAGCACTACAAGATACGTTAAGAGATGAATTGCATACCACCACTCATAACGCAGTTTTTTACGAGCAATTACTAACGATGATACAGCAACAATAACGAGTAGAATTTCGGCAATAAATGCCTGAAATGTATCTTCAAAGTTTTGGAAAAAGAGCGGCAAGACTTCAGGGGGCTGCACACCATACACGGTAGAATATGCCAAAATAAGAGTAGGAACATGCATGAACACGAGCACCAATGCTGCAAATCCATTCCAGCGGTGTATGCGCGTGAGTCTATCGAGGCCAAAGTCTCTTTCAATAAACGTCACCCTACTGACAAGCACCACCTGTATGAGCACCGTAAATGCTGCGAGCAAACCGGCAAGGCGGGCGAATGCAATCAACGTGGGCGCGTAGCCAGTACCGATAAACTTACCACTACTAAAAAGCCACACTGCAGCGATCATAACTATTTGCGCGAGCCACAATAGAATCCAGCGCCATTGTTTCCACGTAAGTTGATCGACTGTCATACTCTTTATGGTACGCGCCAATTAGTTAACGCGTCAACTTTTTAGCCAACCCAATAGCCGTTTGAAAACAGTGTCAGCATAGCGCCGAGCGCTATGGCAGACACGACAAAGTATAGAGTTCTCACCCACTCAGCCTGCTTATCGAGCCACATTGCGATGAGGATGAACACCGGAAAAACCGGCAAAATATACCTAGAGTGCGAGACGAAGTTACCGGTCAGAATCAGCATAAGTGCCGTCAGTGCCGAGTACAGCACGAGAGCCAGCGGTAACTTTTTTACCCAGCCTAGCCAAGCGCTATATGCAATTACTAACCACGCAATAAAGAAATGCAGCTTCGTAAACCACTCACTGAGCCACGCATCCAGCCAGCTCGTTGAATTAATCAGCCTAACCATCGATAATATCTCGACGTAGAACGTTTTTATGAAGTTGGGCTCGAAGTGCATATATGGCCAAAATTTTGCATAGAGTCCCGAAAAGAAAAACCAAGGCAACACATTGGTATCTGAATATATCCAGAGCCAATAGGCAAAGATGCCCGAAAGAGAAAGTGGAACTGCCAATATTTGCCAGTCAATTTTCCTCCATGACCAGCTTTTGTCGGCAAGATATTGTATAAGTATTACTACTGCAAGCACAACCCCAACTCCTCTTGTCCCACTTGCCAAACCAGCCAAGAAGCCCGCCCACACATATTGCTTTCGTAAAAGCAAAAATAATGACCAGACCACTAGGCATGCAAATAATGCCTCTGTATAAAATGCAATGAAGAAATGCGATGCAGGAAAAGCAAGCCACACAAGTACGGCGAGAAACGCAATTCGACGTTTTTTTGTAGCGACCAGACTTAACAGGTATAAGCCCTGTGCCGCAAGAATTAACGCCAACACATTCACTATCTGGGCCGAAACAACTAAGCCTAGTCCTAATTTACCAACCAGCCAGACGATAACCGGAAATACTGGATAGAAAACAGCAGTTGGCCCAGAAAAATCGTAGCCCTGGCGTATTATTTGCAAGTAATAGTAGCCATCCCATTTGACCGCCCCCTGTATAGACGATATCAATGCCGGGTTATACTCTGGATTGCCCGGCTGATTAATTGCCGTAACTACAAAAGCACGCAATAAGATTAATACAATTATCCACAAAAATGTTATCGTTACCACAGGATAACGTGTGAGTAAAGCTGAGATCTTTTTAAGGCCGGGCCACACGGGCATACTTCTCGGACTGCATACGCTTTTTACTGTTTTTACCTAGAGAATTTTTTACTGCATGATTTACAGCCAAAAGCAAACCAATAGCAAACCAAATATGAAGGATATAGAGAGTAGAAAAAGTCTGTGCCTGAATTAGCTGCGAGAATAGGTAGGCTAGTAACCCGAATATCAGATAGCCTTCATAACCTTCGACTTTTTTCAGTAGAAGTAAAGATTGTCGAACAACTAAAATCATCGCCACAAGAATAATAAGCGATCCAATTAAGCCGGTCTCCAAAAGGACTTCTAGAGGAAGATTATTCACAATGGCCCAGCCTCCTTCAGCATTAGCTCCTTGTATATATGGACCAAACTGCCCTGGGCCTATCCCAAAAACCAAAACACTAACATCAGAAGTAGCCATACTAATTGCCTTGTTCCTGAAGCGACTCCTATCATCTCCTGCGCCTTCAACTCCCGAATTTGTAAGTTGCTGCACATAAGCACCTGCTGCTTTTTTCCCCTCAGTGGGCCCTTGCGTCGGTGGTGTGCGATTGAAAAGCTGCACGCAAACCAAAGAAAACAAAAAGCCCATAAAAACTGCAAAAACTATCTTTTTTAATCTGCCTCTCTCGAGTTTTTTCCTATATATTGCCGCAAAGAAAAGAGTGACTAATACTGCGCCAATCAAACCATAAATTGCACCTCTAGAGAGAGTAAGCCCGAGCGTTGTTACAAATAAAATGAGTACGGCTGTACTAAATTTGAGTGTTTTTCTTCTATAGAGAATTTCATTCATAAGGATAAGTGTGGGCATCAACAGATAAGAGCCAAAATACAGCGGCTCTAAGCCCGTAGATTGTACTCTCGCGAAACCAAATACCTTCCAGCTATACCTTTCTGCAAGCCCAGTGTAAGGAGTGCTTAGCCCAAAAAAGTCTCCAAAATATTGATAAAGACCAAATATTGAAGTGATTATAGCGGCTACATATAACGCCAGGATCACTTTTCTCCTAGAATTGGAGTCGATGTTCTGCCATAAATAGAAAATACTTAAGGCAACGCTAACGGTAAAGCCCGTATATACAACAACCTGCAAGGCTCTAGCCTGATTTAAAGATGCAGGAATGAGTAATGTTATCCAGAATAAAAATAGCCCAATTAGTAAGATCTCCAGCGGTAACCTTCTCGGCTTACGTGCGTTTACAAACAGCCAGAGTGCTCGCAAAATTAATATCCCCCCAATAACCAAGCTTGGCCTGACAGTGATAAAAGCAATATCAAAAGAAGGTATCCGCTCGAACGGCAACGACAGCACCATCGCTTGTAAGAGGATTAGCTCGGGATTACTTCGGACATATTTTAAGACTTTATGTATCTTGTTTCTCATGTATTCCTGCTAAAATTACATTCTTTATATAAAGCGGCATCCTAAATATTCGCAGTAAAGCTGCGGCCACAATTCCATGCCATTTTATAAAATATTTATTTTGCGAATCATAGTAGTATTTTTTTCTACTTGAAGATGAAGAAATACTTCTACCCCACAAGTGTATTATGTGGGCAGAAGTGTAAAACCTTATCTTGTATCCAGCTACTGCAACTGCCTTGCAAAGATCTGTATCTTCATAATACATGAAGTAACGTCCGTCAAAGCCATCTACTTGCTCAAAAACATCCTTAGATATAACGAGCGCCGCTGCAACCGCAACATCAACATCCTTTTCTTGTGACTGTGAGTTATCCTTTTCCACTTTTACTAGCTTGCTCAAAAATCCCAACGGCTTTAAGAACATCAGTTTATATAGTGTTGGAAAATCATCCGTCTGAGCTGGCTGCACTACTCCCTCTTCATCCGTCAGTAAAGGTAAAGCTGCGGCGTAGTCTGGATGACAATCAAGAAATTCCAATATTTTATGCATCTCATTGCCCTCGGGTACAACCGTATCTGTATTGAGTAGCCAAATATATTTCCCTTTTGCATGCCTTACACCTTCATTGTTGCCCTGACCAAAACCGAAGTTTTCCTCAAGCTCAATAATCTTGGCGCCCTTAAACGCCCTCTTAATTCTTTTTTTATCTAGATCCCTGGATGCATTATCAATAACCAAAACCTCATAGTCTTTGAGCTCCAGTTGCAAGTTTTTCTTTAAGCTAGACAAACTGGCCATTAACAGGTCTTCTGTATTGTAGTTAACATAAACAACCGATAACTTCATTAATTTTCCTCACGCCTGAAAGGCCACTCATCTGACATCACAGCATAAACCTGTGGCCAAGCAATATTCGACTTGGCTTGAATACGTTGTCTTTGTCGATAGATACGAGGTAGTGCTCTGAAAAATTCCCAATACGCTATCGCTAACTCCTTAAATGCCAGGGACTTAATCGCTGCCAAGAGCATATACATATTTACAAAACAAAATTTAATAAGTGTGCGATAGATTATTTTAGAAGGAGTGTTCTTCCAATACACAAATTGAGCATTACGTATAACATAGCGACGTGAGAAATTCTTGCCCCTCTTACTAGAAGATACACCCAAACCGTGCGTAATTAATGCATCTGGAGACAGCCCTATATTGTAGCCACACAGACGAGCACGATAACAGTAATCTACATCTTCGTAATACATAAAAAATGCACTATCGAAACCTCCAATCTCTCTCCATGCATCAACTCGATAGAGAGAATAACCACCCGATCCGGAAAAAATCTCTGCATTAGACTGCGCCTGTATTGCGGCGACATTCTGACCTCTCATTCTTGGAAAAGCAACACCCCACCTGCTCATATTATCGCCCGAAGCATCAATAGTCTTTCCACCTGGCAATACGGATAGCGCCGTAACGACAGCTAGACTCTCGTCAGTATCGGCGAACCTTACAAGTTGTTTCAGCCAATCTTTATCAGCAACTGCGTCTGTGTTTAATAATGCAAAATACTCAGTGTTTATATTCTTTACGGCAATATTAACAGCCTTAGCAAACCCATGATTTTTTTTCTCAGAAATCACTTTCACTTCAGGGTATTTTTCAGTTATAAACTTAATAGAGTCGTCTTGAGAGTTATTGTCCACAACTACAGTCTCAAAGCTCTTAAAGGTTTGCTTTCTTAAAGAATCTAGGGCAGCGGGAATTATCTCCACCCCATTCCAATTAACTAATACAACGGCTACTCGAGCTTTAGCCATCAACTAGCTCCTCTAGGGCATCTAAGTAGTTTTCAGCCGAAGTCTGCCAGCTCCATTTTGCCCGAGCCTCCTTGCTCATCACTCCTGGGCTCCAGTTAGTCTTCTCTACTTTTTTAATTGCATGAGCAATACTGCTTACATCTCTTTTGCAAAGCAAACCATTAATACCATCATTCACGGTCTCTAGATATCCGCCTTGTTTTACTGCAACCGTTGGCGTTCCACAAGCAGCAGACTCTATAGGGGTAAACCCAAAAGGTTCTTTCGCGGCAACAGCTAGAGTAGCAATACTCTCGCTATAAATTTGTGCCAACTGTCCATCTGAAACCCCTTGTCTAAATTCGATTGTAACGCCTAGATTATCTGAAAGCTCATTTAACTCTTGCTTGTATCTAGTATCATAATTTTCGTACACAAGCACCAATTTCGTTACATGTTTAGCGTCAGTCTTTGCAAGTGCCCTAATTGCCAAATCTTGCCCTTTGGCAGGATGCAACGTACCCACTACAACGATCTGATTTTTCTTAGCTTGCTTGGTATAGAAAAATTTTTCTTTATCAATACCCAAGTAACACACCTCGGCATTGATATTATAAGCCTTAGAAATATTTCCTTGAGCATACTTCGAATTACAGAGCGCAGCTGAACACTTACTAGCATTTACTATATCGAAATCCTTGAGTATCTTCTGGCGGAGAACCCACGGCGCTCGGAGAACTTTAGGAATCATTTCTTTTGAGTTCTTATAAAAGTCTTGCTCAAAACTTAAGCGCCTAGGCTCCTGAATAAAATATAAACTCTTTGTTTTCAGATATTCCAACAAAAATGGAGTTTGCGCTATGGCGCAGTGATGAACAAATACTGCATCATAATTTTTACTATCAATCTCATGGGCAATGTTTTTCTGTATACGACGTAGCCTTGCGAACCGAGTAACTATTTCTATGAGTATGTCTATTTTTGAAGGGCTATAGATATAATCATAGCTTTTATGATTTTTTACATAAGGTTGAAAATTATACCGAGACGCCTGATCAATTGGCGCAAGTTGATACAGGTCGTACTCAACCTCTTCATAAGAGTGCCTGACTAGTTCGTGAAGTGCCCTTATAGCGCCTCCATCGGGTAGATTGTGATAAATAGCCACGCGCATATATACTGTGTATTATACCTAATGTTCAGATAACCAAGGAGGATTCGTGGCAAAGAAAGCGCTCATTACAGGAATTACCGGGCAAGACGGCTCATATTTAGCGGAATTACTTCTTGAAAAAGACTATGAAGTTCATGGAATCATGCGCCGCAATAGCACCTTTACTACTGGACGCATTGAACATATTTTCGACCAAATTGAAATGCACTATGGCGATCTCGCTGATTCCAGTTCCCTGCATCACATTATTTCAGCAGTACAACCCAATGAGGTATATAACCTCGCTGCCCAAAGTCACGTAAAGGTTTCGTTTGATGTTCCTGAATACACCGCCGATGTTACTGGCACCGGCACCCTGCGCCTTATGGAAGCGATTCGAACCTGTGCACCAAGCGCAAAATTTTACCAAGCTAGCTCCAGCGAAATGTTTGGCAAAGTATTAGAAGTCCCCCAAACAGAGCAGACTCCTTTCTACCCACGATCGCCGTATGGTGCTGCCAAAGTATACTCTTACTGGATTACAAAAAATTACCGCGAAAGCTACGATATGTTTGCGTGCAACGGAATTTTGTTCAATCACGAAAGCCCACGCCGTGGCGAAACATTTGTAACTCGCAAAATCACTCGTGCAGTTGCAGCCATTAAAGCCGGCAAACAAGATAAACTCCTCCTTGGCAACCTAGATGCCAAGCGAGACTGGGGCTTTGCCGGAGACTACGTAGAAGCTATGTGGCTCATGCTCCAAGCAGATAGCCCAGACGACTACGTAGTTGCCACTAACGAAACCCACTCCGTAAAAGAATTCTGCCAAATCGCTTTTAAACACGTAGGGCTCGATTGGGAAAAATATGTAGAAGTCAGCGAAAAATACTTCAGACCGGCCGAAGTAGATCTCCTCATCGGTGACCCAGCCCACGCTAAAAAACAGCTTAAATGGGAACCAAAAGTGAGCTTTGAAGAACTCGTAAAGATGATGGTTGATGCCGATGTTAAAGAACTAAGCTAAGTTTAGTTCTTTGCTTTTGCCGATCCCTCCAAAGCCTTAAGCGTAAGCTCAGCAGCATTTTCCCACGTAAAGCCTGCAACCTGTTTCTTACCCTTCTGAATAAGCTCTTTACGTAGCTTTTCAGACTTGGCAAGCTGTACAATACTATCAATAAAGGCGGCTTCCGTATCTACCATTATTGCCGCATTACCAGCAACTTCTGGAATAGATGAATTGTTAAAGCAAATTACTGGGCAACCAGCTTGCATCGCCTCCAGAATCGGCATACCAAAACCCTCATACTCCGAAGCAAATAACAGTGCTTGAGCCTGAGAGTAATAGGTAGCCAATTTTGCATCATCTGCATACCCAACTACTCTAATTCTTTTCTTTACTGGAGATTTGTCTATGTGCTTTAACAAACGAGCCGTGTCATAAAATTTAGGTTGCTCAAAATCATACCCAATCAAGACCAAGTCAACATCAATTCCACCATTAAGTGCACCTTCATACATGTCCACTAATTTGATAAGGTTTTTTCGAGAATCAGTCCCACCCACATACAGCATGTAAGGCTTATTGTTAATTTTCCTTTTGCTCGGCACTGGAAGCTTCTGTGCAGCTAACGGCGTTACCAAATAGGGTACGTGGGTAGTGTTCGGAAAAACCTTATGTAAATCATCAATAGATGCTTGAGAAATACTGACTATACGATCAACTAATGCGAATCTAGCGTTCAAACGCATAAATTGTTGAAACACCTGCTCATTGCGCATATTCCAAAAAGGTCGCAAAAAACTCGGCTTTTTCCTCGGTACAAAATACTTTTCTCTATAAATAATCGGTATAAGATCATACAGCGTAACTACTGTAGGAGTATTTTTACTAAGTCCAAACCCAATATCTGGCTGAAAAAATACATCTGTCTCCACCGACTCTTTAAGTCCAGGTTGATGCATAAACAATTTTCTATAAAGCTTAGAGCTGAATGAGCCTGGATCATAATTACCGAGACTTATAAATTTTACAGATGGCGACACATAAGAAAGTTTTGGTGGCGTATCACCATAATGATAACAATAAAATTCATGCTGTTTACCGACTTTAAACAAGGCAGGAACTACATTAGCAATATATTTACCGATTCCTCTGTGTTGATGGCCACTCTGTAGTGGTCGTAAGTCAATTGCTATTTTCATCAATATACTCCTGTAATAAACCCTATTAACAAGCAACTAAGTACAAGCACATTACCTTATGCCAGCACATATCTGCCTATCGAAAAACATGCGCTTTACTGCAACCAGCAACCCGACACCAAACATTATGCTTCGCGCCGGAAGTCGCCTTCTAGATGCCCTGCAATATGTTCTATATTTAATTTTTAGGGCTTTCAGCAAGTTCTGCGACCTAACCACATATAATGTAAAGAATAACTCGTTTCTATAAAAATGCCAGCTATCATAGGGGTTTTTTGCTATTCTGTTTCCTCCTCTTGGGGCGGCGAGATGCAGTAGCCAAGGCTTATGGCTATAAAAAATCTTGTGACCTGCTCTATGCACCTTATAAGCAAATATACTTTCCTCCCTAAAGGCACCCTTGGAAAATCTCGTATCAAAGCCTCCGACAGACCTTGCAATATCTGTCCATAAAGCTACGTTTCCACCCGGGAATGAATTAGTATATCCTTCGGTTCGAGAATTGAATATACCCCTTGAAACAGCATATTTATCAAAGTGTAATATGGGCCCCTGAGTGGGGAATCCTTTTTGCTTGACACGTCCAGCTACGGCTGCAACATCTTCTTTAGAATCCAAAATTGCAAGATGTTCACGTACAAATTCTTTTGAGAGAATTACATCGTCATCAATAAAGATAACTATTGGTGTATCAACTCTCTGCAATGCGAAATTTTTAGCGGCCGTCACCGAGGCGGGCTTGATCCAATAGTATGAGATCCTATTTCGTTGACTCTGCTTTGCTATCCAATCCTTCAGCTGTATATTTTCTTCGTCAGACTGGTCAGCAATGATTAACTTCACCTTCACGCGTTGAGCCAGACAGCTTTCAATAGTATCTAATAATACAAAGTCTCGATTATAGGTAGGAATTACTATTGTAGCCCTAATATCAGCCATGCAGCACACCGCCTATATATCTCCTGGCATGCTCTATTAATACAGTATACGGAGTCCTAGTAAAAAAACTTGATAGCCAATTCATCGCTACTATTATAGCCTCCCTGCACATACCGCGACAGCTAAGCTCCCTGATTAAATAACTCATGTCAGTAAACATTCTCTTTTTTAGTGCGGTACTCTTCTCTGTTTTGAACCAATCTACCGGACTCCATAGCTTTTCGAAATTCCCCAAGTTTGATTGGCGTATTATATTAGACTTGTTTTTTTGTAGCTCTGGATTACTACTTGAGATGCCTTCAGTGTTATCTCTATACCTGTATAGAGCCTCATGAATATTACCCGCACACACACCATCTGAAATTAATGAGCTCCATACCGCATAATCTTCGGCGGGCCAATATTCCGAATTATATATATCATGCCTATTTAGTTTATTTTTATTCAGCATAATTGAACCATGGGCAAACGGACTACGAATCATTAACTCTCTCTTAACGTCTAATGATTCACTATAAACATAATGTACACCCCTAGAATCACCTCGCTCATTGATTATCCTAATTGAAGACCCAACCAGACCCACATTAGGTCTCTGCTTCATATATTCTACTTGACGATTAATCCTATCGACTTCACTTATGTCATCGGCGTCTTGCCTAGCTATGTAGCTCCCCTTAGCCTTTTTGATTCCCTCATTGAGCGAAGCAACCAACCCCTTATTTTCACGAGTAATCAAGATAATACGTGGGTCTTTGTAGGTTTTTATAATTTTGAGCGTATCATCAGTGGACCCGTCATCAATAATGATAAATTCGAGGTTTTTATAAGTTTGATTCAATATAGAATCCATCGCCTCACGTAGATATTTCTCACCGTTATAGACACTCATCACCACCGATACGAGTGGTTTTTTAGACTGACTCTTAGAGGCTTTTTTTACAGTTTTTGCCATGACTCTGGAATAATGTCTTTCGTATTGCTTTCAGGGTGAGAAAACCACTTTTTTGGTGCAATCACAATCTTATTCGGATTTTCGTTAAGCCAAGCTCCCCACCAAGAAAAACTCGAGTTTGCAATAATGTTATGCTTGCAGGCTTTCATTAGGCGCATATCCTCTGAGCCATCGTTGTTATGTGAGATATATGTCGTTGGCTGCGTAAACTTTAAATTCTTCTTACACCAATCCGGGTCATCGGAAAACACATATAAATTTAAGCTTTCCAATTGTTCAGCTACCATTTTTACTGCAGCTTTGTAGTAGTCAATCCCAGCAAGTCCGTGGAATTTTGCTGCACTTTTATTTGAGACATAATCACCTCGGCGAACATGCACAGATACACTTAATCTGTCTCCCTCGATTTGCCCTAAAAGATCCTTGTTCTTACCGTTCGGTTCTTTTGCCCATAAAAAATCCTGCAGTAAAATTCCACGTATATCGTGAAAATATTTCTCAGATTGAAAGTAGCCACTCATGACAGTATTTTTCGGAAGATCCGTAAATGCTGGATCGCAATGAAAGTGCGGTTCAGTGTAAATTTTCGCGAATCGTCCCTGTAACTTCTGGCGAATAGTGTTCTTGGACTTAGGAGTAATTGCATCTAAAACAAAGCAAGACAATTCATACTCTCGAGATGTAGAACCGAGATCAAAATCCTGATCAAACCACGATAAGTCCAACACTACATTCGTATTATTCCGCTCAGCGAGCGCTCGAGCGGCAGCATACTGAAACATCTGATTGCCTAGCCCCCCCTGTAATACTACACGTATCATATCAACTACTTAAGTTTCCAATTTTCCCAAACAAATGGATATTGATAGGTAATTTTATGAGTTTTCTTCAGCTGGGCCTGAATTTTCTTCATTCTCCCCTCTGCTTCATCGAAAAAATCATGAAACTGCACCTGAATATTATCAATATTCTTAATCCACCCTGTTTCTATCAGGTGATCTAGTAGATCATATTCTCCACCTTCAATATTTATTTTCATTAGATCAATCTTATTCACTCCAAGATTATCTATAAAAGTAGCTGCCTTCTTAAGTTCTGCCTCTATGGCATTGTCCGATTCTTTGATACCCGAACTAGCATCACCATCGACTGTAAGACTTATCTTCTTATCCTCATTAGACAACCCAAATATAAACGTTTTTATGTCAGGATTCTTCTTAAATCGCTCTTTGATATTCTTTGCATACTCAGGCATTGGTTCAAAGACATATATCTTTGGCCGATACTTGGAATAAATATCGCTAGCCCATTGTCCCTCATAGCCACCAAGATCGAAAACTATAGATTTTTCATTCAAGTCATAGTTAAGCCGCAGGGTCCTATCGCCACCTATCTCAAACCAGGGCTTCACCCTCTCGGATTGAATATCAGTTCTGATTGGCTTCAGAATCTTTCCACGTATTTTCCTATAAATATTCAACTCTTTACCTCCTTCTTTTTATCTTGTTAACACCGAAAGGCTCTTTTATTGTAATTGCTTCCTCAAACTCAATAATATCAGGCTTTTTGAGGTAGTCCGCCTTATTTCGATGCTTAATTATCCTCGCTGGATTTCCCGCAACTATAGCTCCTTCTGGAACATTCGCAGTAACAACTGAGCCAGCCCCAACTACAGCATTTCTACCAATTCTAACCCCTGGCAGTATTATTGCCCCCGCTCCAATCCATGAATAATCACCAATATATACAGGGCGATCAATACGATACTTCCACATTGGATGTGCTGCATAATCATGCGTACTCGTGTGAATGATTACACCTACTGCAATCATCGAATTGTCACCAATTGTTATATTTTCACAAGCAAAAAGTATACTCCCTAAGCCAATAGTAACTTTTTCACCAATATTGTAATTATCTAATGGACCTATAAATGTAACCCCTGGGTAAGTGCCGTTTAGGAGATCCCTGTCAGAAACCTGAGGTATACGCTTTATATTGTAGCCAAACTTGCTAAGCATTAGATTTATTAATTGCTTCAAAATATACCCCCCTATGTTAACTCGGTTGAGAACAGCTGATCTCTCTTCATAAGTTCATACATATTATCCTCTGGCATCACATAATCCTTTGCACGAGCTAGATTATCTTTAACAGCTGCCATCCTGGAAAAATAGTCTTCCTCTGAAATATTAGCTAAGATTTTTTTTAGGTCACGCAAAGTCCTAAAAGGGAGTATTCCCTCCGGATTGAAAAATTTCCCAATACTGGGGCAGCCCCAATAAATAGGTATAGTGCCCACCGCAAAACAATCGATCAATTTCTCCGTAAAATAGTAATCACGCCTGCCGTTTTCGATAACAATACTATATCTAAAGGGCTTCATGACATCTATCTTATTATCAAATGCTAAATACCCACTACCATATACCTCATCGAGGTAATCGGCAAATTTTCCAATAATTTCATGGCGCAACCTATGCCCTTTCAACTGTTTTTTTCGTGATGCAATCATTGATAGGTTGAGGTATTTATTGTATATTCGCCAGTTTTTGTCATCAATCCAACTGCCACCAACAGGCAGCATCACAAATCTTGGATCTTTTGCGAGTAGCGCAGAGTCGAACGTATATATCCGATCAAACTTCGAGTAGACCTTTTTCTTCCTCATTTTTTTATAAATATTCTTTTTAAAATCAGGAGACTCTACTAGCCATGCTAAATTTATTACCGCTTTTGATGAGTTAACCTCATCAAGACTCTCATCAGTAAATAAGGCAATGCTATGATTAGCTGTTCGATCAAAAAAAATATGCTTGGGTTTGCATTTCAAATCTCCTCGAGCTGCACTACTATAGCCTTCGAAAAGCTTGTCATGAAATTCAACAGTCAACATGTACTATTTCCGTACATATAAAATGTCACCCATATCCGGGTAAGGCATCTCCTCAACCAAGACCCTAAAACCCTCCTGTTCGAGGAATCTCGTAAGGTCATCTGCCATTGAAACACCTTCATAAGTCTCAATCAGACTTACTTCTGCGAGAATCATCTTCACGCCCTGTAAAATTGAACCAGTATTTTGCAGAACCGGCAGCTCCATGCCCTGTAGGTCGAGCCACATGAAGTCAACCTTATTAATCCCCTCCTTACGTGCCCAATCGGCAATCGTTGTTACTTGAATGTTCTCCATCGACTGAAACTTAACCTTAGGGTTTATCTCTAGATGTTTTTTTGGCTTTAGCAGAGAACTGGACGCATCTGAGGCGCCGCTACTAACATATATTTTTCTCTGTTCAGTCTTATTGCCCAGCCCTAGCTTATAACGGTTGACCATCGATAAATGCTTGGTATTTTTTTCTAGCTGCGCGAATATGTCTGACACAGGCTCAAAGGCATGTATTCTCGCATCTGGCCACATACTGCACATTTGCAAAGTATCGGTCCCCACATGTGCTCCCGCCTCCAGTATTACAGGATTTGGGGGCAGATACCTAGCTATCAGGCTTTTCGGGATTATTCCTTCTTCATGCTTTTCGGTATGATGACGCAATGCACTAGCTTTTCTTCTTATATAATGGCGATTAATCATTTTTATACTCCCACGTTATTATAGGTGCAATCACCCCCTCGCGAGACAATACATAGTGGGGGGATTTACTGGCATCTCCAATAATCTCAAAGCTAATACTAGGGGCTTCAAGCCCTAAGCCACTGAGCATTTTTTTATTATGAATACTTGAATTCATCTCTAAAATATACTTTCCTGTCTTCAGCATTGAAAAAGGTAATCTTGAACGAAGCTTAAAAGTACCAGTCTTAAGTTTTGGCCATTTTTTCTCTTCAATATCAGTCTGCACAGAAGTATAGAGAATTGTCCCTTCATCAGAATAAAGGGTGTAACCCAGCTTCAATTCTGGACTAATTTTATTGAAGGTACCCTCTATCTCAATCCATGCTTCACTATCTTTTGTAGGTATTTTCTTAATAGTACTAAACTTAGAGTCAGTAATTCTCATACTATTAATATCATACCAATCATTCGAGAAAAAATTCTCATCATTTTTAACCCATTCGGTACTCAGCTCTGTAGATATATCGTTTGTATATTTCCCTATAGCCTTATCTATATCCTCGATCGTACCTTGCTGTTCTCCTGCCTTGATATAAAGCCCCTTTGTACACAACTTCCGTACTGAATCCATGCTATGGCTAACAAATAATACGGTTCGCCCTTGCCCAGCCACATCTTTCATCTTCCCCAAACATTTCTTTTGGAAAGCCGCATCCCCTACAGCTAGCACTTCATCAACGATGAGAATATCCGGATCAAGATGAGCCGCAACTGCAAACGCAAGTCGCACATACATGCCAGAAGAATAAAATTTTACAGGCGTATCCAAAAATTTCTCAACTTCTGAAAATGCTACAATCTCATCAAATTTAGACTGTATCTCCTTACGGGTCATTCCAAGAATGGCACCGTTAAAATATACATTCTCACGTCCAGTAAGCTCAGGATGAAAACCTGTTCCTACCTCAAGCAAGCTCGCGACGCGGCCGCGCATTATCACTTCACCTTTGGTTGGTTCCACTATGCGAGACAAAACTTTGAGAAGAGTTGATTTCCCCGATCCGTTGCGACCAATAATGCCAACTACATCACCCTGTTGTATTTCTAGATTGACATCCTTTAGCGCCCAGAATTTTTCTTTTTTTAGTTGATGGCCAGTAAAAAGCTCATAAGGCTTACGGGCAATATTTACCAGCGAATCCCGAAACGTCATCGTGCCAGCCATGGCTTCTCGCTCATGACCAATCATATATGCCTTAGATAGGTCCTTAATTTCTATAGCTGGCTTGCTCATATAATATCCGCAAATTCCTTTTCTCTACCCTTGAAGTAATACAATCCACCAATAAACATAATAACTGCCATCGCAACCGAAAGCGCCGTAAGGGCCCAGTTAATTTCTCCAGCTCCAAGTAGGCTTGCACGCATTGCATTAATCACGCCTGTCATTGGGTTTAAATACAGTAGCCACTGGTACTGCTCGGGGATGGCTGTAACCGGATAGATAACTGGCGTAAGGAACAGGCCTAGTTGAATAAGAAACGGCAATGCCTGCTTCACGTCACGGTATTTCACGTTAACTGCAGCTAGGAAGAGGCCCGGTCCAGTAGCAGCTAGGAAGGTCACTATTATAGCTGGAATTACTAGAAGTACACCCAAGAGAGTTGGTACAAACTGAAAATAAATCATGAGGCCTATAAAAATAATCGACGCAAACAAAAAATCTATAAACGAGACAATCGTGGAGGAAATTGGTGGAATAATGCGCGGAAAATACACCTTTGTTACAACAGCCTGATTATCTACAAGGCTATTTGCCGAACGCTGCAAAGCCTGCGAGAAATAGTTCCAGAATAATAAGCCAGTATAAGAAAAAATTGCATAAGGAACGGCTGAGCCCGTCTCTATACCCACAGCTTTATTGAAGAACAGCGTAAATACCACCATCTGAATAAATGGCTGCAAAATTGCCCACAAAATACCAATTGCGGTTTGCTTGTAGCGCACCTTTACATCACGCCAAGCGAAGTAGAAGAAGAGCTCGCGGTATTCCTTGAGCTCCTTCCAGTCGATTGCGAGTCGTTTCTTAGGACGAATGACTACAACGTGTTCCATCTAGTAGATAATTATACTACAGGTTGACGCGATTTTCTCGATACCAGGCGATGGTTTTACGTAGGCCTTCTTCAAAACTTGTTTGCGATTCGAAGCCAAATTCTTTCTTAGCACGGGACACATCGAGCTTGCGCCGAGGCTGTCCATCTGGCTTAGTGGTGTCCCAAGTAATTTTTCCCGTAAAACCAGTTTCTTTCACGATAATTTCGATGAGGTCTTTGATGGTAATTTCAAAACTGGAACCAATATTGACCGGCTCTGAACTGTTATAGCGCTCAGCAGCAAGCAATATAGCCTCAACTGCATCATCTACATATAAGAACTCTCGAGAAGCCTTACCAGTTCCCCATACCACAATTTCTTTATCGTTATTCTCTACGGCATCTACACACTTTTTGATGAGCGCCGGAATAACATGGCTTGATGCCGGATCAAAATTATCATTGGGACCATAAAGATTTACAGGCAAAAGAAAGATTGAGTTAAATCCATATTCTTCACGATAGCCCTGACTTTGAACAAGCATCATCTTTTTAGCGAGACCATAGGGTGCATTCGTTTCTTCAGGATAGCCATCCCAAAGGTCATCTTCTTTAAACGGCACTGGGGTATGCTTTGGATATGCACAAACCGTACCAAGTGCTACAAATTTAGGGATCTTCGCAAGATACGCTTCATGCATTAACTGCGTGCCCATCATAAGGTTATCGTACATAAATGAGCCTGGGTGCTCGCGGTTAGCACCAATACCGCCAACTTTTGCAGCCAGATGAATAACTATATCCACTCCAGGATTATCCGCATACATTTTACGCACCGCATCGCCACTGACCAGATCATAATCAGCGTGCGATGGAGTAACGAATTCTGCATTTAACCGATCTAACTGGCGAACAAGTGCCGAGCCGAGAAAGCCAGAACCGCCCGTTACGAGAACTTTTTTATTTTTCCAAAAAGATTGAGAAAGTTGTGACATGCTCTAAATTATATCAAGAAAACTTTAATCTGAGCTACTTATGGACGATTGACAGTAATATTTATATACGTACCTGGATCATTCATAGTAGTTCCACCTTCTACGATTGGCTGGAAAAACTCGCGATAGACACCTGGGCTAAGTACAGCCGCTGCCCACAGATTAAAGTTATACTGCACGATTTGCCCTGGCTGCACAACGCCTTGATTGGAAGCAGGGGTTGCCCCATCTGCCTCATACACTGCTGCAAAGCGGGTAGAAGCACGGTTCTGATCACGGTTCCATAAAGTTCCGAGTAGACTGTAGCGATTAATTGATCGCGCAGTAGCAAGTACTACTGGACGTGCACCATTAGCTGGAGCCGTCACCCCATCATACCAAGTAACATTACCTATGTTCTTATAGCGCAAGAAGCAGGGTGCAGAGCTATTATTGGCAACCATTATTGGATACGCGCACTGTCCAGCAAATTGAGATACATATGTCGGGGCCTGCACAGTTATGTCTATAAACGTACCGGGGTCATTCATAGTTGAACCACCTTCAACGATGGGTTGGAAGAACTCACGATAGACACCTGGCCGAAGCACTTGGGCAGCCCAAAGATTAAAGTTGAATTGCACTATCTGACCAGGTTGCGCTACTGCTTGATTAGAAGCAAGAGTTGTGCCATCCGCCTCATACACTGCTGCAAAGCGGGTGGAGGCACGGTTCTGATCACGGTTCCATAAGGTACCAAGTAGACTGTAGCGATTCACCGATCTAGCAGTAGACAAAACAACTGGTTTTGCATTATTTGCTGCCGCAGAGGAGCTATCGTACCACGGGACGTTTCCAGTATTTTTATATCTCATAAAACACGGTGCAGAGCTATTATTGGCAACCATTGTTGGATACGCACAGTGGCCTGAAAACTGAGAGGTATACGTAGGTCGCTGTACCGTTATATCAAGATAAGTACCTGGCGTATTCATGGTTGATCCACCTTCAACGATAGGTTGGAAAAACTCGCGATAGACACCTTCCGGAACGGTATTATCTGCACCAAAAGTAATATTAAATTGAACAATTTGCCCTGTAACTGCCCTGTGCTGATCCGCAGCAGGAGTTACACCATCAGATTCATAGACAGCCGCAAAGGCGCCGGTCGGTCGATTGCGATCACCTCCCCATGGGTAGCCCACCGGACTGCTGCGATTGAGTGGGTTCGAAGTTGCTAGATGGACTGGCTTAGTGCCTGCCGGAGCGGAAGATAAACCAATATCGTCGTACCACGTTTCATTACCTATATTTCTATAGCGTATATGACCAACTGCCGTAGTTACTGATGGCGAGAGGGTTTTATAGCTGGACTGTCCGGCATACTCAGATTTATACGCTTCTCCAGTTGTTGGACCAAACCAACGTTCGTAAAAAACTACAAAGTTATAACTACCTGAGTAGTACACTGGAGCGCCGCTTGGGTTATAGACGTGCGGGGTATAACAATACATGGCCGCCGTAGAAGCATTTGCAATATTGATTGTGGCATAGGCTTGACCGTTGGTATGAGCGTAAAACGTTACGTTGCGCCCCGGAAATAATCCTGTGCTGTAGTAGCTGGTCGCATTACGGCAGGCGTACGAAATTGAAGAGTTACCCCACACTGCACCGGATGGACCGGTCCAGGTACCATTGTTACCGGCCGCTCGATGCATATTAAAACGAAGTTGCCAGCTCCCATTCCTCACCTGCTGATAAAACCCTGGGTACGAGCAGCTGCCAGTAGTTGGGCAGCCATAGCCCATGGCGAAATTAATATTAGAGGCCGATGGCGATGGATTGGTCATCAGCGACTGCTCTTTTTGCAGGGTCGCCATAATGACTTGAGGATTGATACCAAAGTCCCAAGCCGCATCACGAATAATTTTTGCCGCCGATTGATTAACTGAAGGATCTACATAGTTTTTAAGCCCACTATTGCGTGCATTCATAAAAGCCTGAATGGCGGCTTCGTCCATTGTTGTATGGTTCGTAAAACGACCATCATCAATAATATTATTGGAGTTATAGGCCGCGTGTGCCGGTGCAGCAAAGAGCACTACTACTGCAAAAAGACCGATACTTGCAACAAGCGTGCTAAAAGTTCGCTTCATAGTTTTCACCCTCCAAGTCATATTAGCCACCCAACTTTACGGTTACTTTTGTGTGCTTCTCTTCGTTACCATTAGCGCTTACAACGAACACCTCAATGTAGCCATTCCCGCTAGCACCACCAGATCCGATTGTTCCCGAATATTTACCCTTCACGACATTTAATTCGCCCTGTCCAACCAGTCCGCGCTCATCACTTTGAATACGATACGAAACTTTTGTGTATGCAGTTGGCGCTGTGCCCTCTAACTTAGTGCCGGCTTTCACGGTAGAGCCTGCACTCGGCGATGAAATTGTTATGCCAGTACTGTTCGAGGCCTGTTGTTCTTGGTCTGGAATACTACTCACAGGGCTAGTGGTTGTACTTGGTGAAGGAGTGAGATTATCTTGTACGCCAACTTCTTCATCCTGAGTGCTCTCCTGCTGATTCTGCTCAGATACTGGGTCCTGAGCCTTGCTGTCCATATACCAACGATAACCAAAGAAACCGCCAAGCCCTAAAACTGCCAATACGACCACTGCTACGAGTAGCCATTTCAGCTTTGTTGTGCGGTTTGATGTGTTTTTTAACGTTGGTCCGTAAGCCATAATCCCCCGAATCTACGAGCACTATTATACCATAAGCACTTCATAAACCGGTGAAAAATCTTACAAGCCGCCTAGGCTTTTTTATCTTTTGGCTTAACCTGAGCCATGAGAACAAACAGCAAACCAACGAGTACCAAAATTCCATACCATGCCGTATCAAAAGTATTGGTATCAAACACGCCCATATTGCGAAGAATAAACAGCAATCCGAGGACCATCAGTCCCAAACCTTGAGCCGCCTTACCAGCACCGGTCATAATTACTCCCCCAAGAAATACCAAAATTGGCACCGACTGACGAGGAATAAGGTTAGCCATGTCCGATTTTGCAAGAATTGCAGAAAGAAACCCAACACCAACCAAAATAATCACAATCCCGACAATAAGCGACATGCCATTTTGCCACTCCGCCGAAGATGATGAAGTGCTCATATTTCTTTGTACAGAATTTTGTGCCATTTCCTACCTCTTTTCTATTAATTGCGACAAATTCTTTAGGTATAGCATAAGCCATGCAAAGCTAATTCCAAAGCTTAAGAGTTCGAAAGCCGTGAGATTAAAATAACCTACAAACGCGAATAGTGCGTAACAGACTATTAATGCTCCACCCATCATATAAGAAAGCACAAAGAATTCCGGAGAGAGTTTAGGAGATGTCCAGCGCAAAGTAGAAATCAGAAAAAGAAAACCTAGCACCATGCCGTACGCCGAAAGATTATGCAGGGTGGCATTTATGCTATCGGCCTCATACGGAAAAATACCAACGCAAGCCAGGGCGATAGCAATAAATACAAAAGCTGCCTTTATAACATTAAAACGCATACCAGAATTTTTGCCATCAAATGCGGGGGCGAGAGTATTAAACAAGTTTTCGGTAAGCGCTAGCATCACCAAGCCAGAGAAGATGAGGGTAAAATTGAACGCTCGAGCGGCATTAGACTGGGACATACCAAGGTAGCTAAAATGCACCTGCCACCAATCTGCCTGACCGTTGGTAACCATCGCAAACAGCACTCCACCGACCAACACAATACCCAATACTGCCAAAATTCGATTAACTGAGACGGTATAGGCCAAATTAATATTTACATACGCTACCATACCCACTACAACACCCACAGCTAATGCCGAACTATACGGATCTAACTCCAAGCCAATAAAGGCTTTTGAAAATACAAAGGCCGCTAGAGCCATTGCCGCTATGGACACGATTGCATATGCGAACGCCAAAGTTAGCGTGTCGCGCCAAAAAATCCAACGCTTAGGGAGTGGTTGTTGAGTATTTTTATGTAGCCACTGTTCACCAGCGCGGTAGAAATACGCAAAGAATAGAAAACTTGCCAATGCACCTAGATATACCGCCAAACGTGTAATTGAGAGATCACCTGTCAGCGGAACAAGTTGCGCACCTTTACCCAAATACCAGGCCAGTGCCACCGCTGCAGCCAACAAGGCCGACAGTATTCCCCAGCGCAGAGCCTGCTGCTCGGCAATGCGAGCGCGCTCGAAGACTATGTTTTTTGCACGCACCATACGTGCATACTACACCCACCAAAAAAAATCGTCTATCTGGGGCTGTATTTTAGCTAGAAGTGTTCGTATACTGATAAACAATTATGTCCACCAAAAAATCTACAACCGCCGCCCTGAGTAGTGAACTTTTAGTTATCCGCCAACATCGCACTCGCCTTGCAGTGATCGGCTCGCTTTTTATACTCGCGGGCATACTCATTGTAGAAGCACCATTTATCTTCTTTGATCCTTTGCAGATTCTCTTAAGTTTTGGACTTATCGCCAGCGGTGGACTAAAACTCGTGCAGCTCTTTCTCGGCAAAAGCAGTAAGGGTTACAGCTTACGTGGGATTGTTCTTATTTTGATCCACTCCCTGATTGATATTGGAGCCGGCTTAATCTTTCTTACCAACGAGAATATCTCGATCGGCTTTGTAGCACTGATATTGGGAATATTATTTACCATAGATGGCGCCGTGCAGTTTGTAGTTGCCTGGCGATCACGCGGCATCAAATCTCGCTTCCTATTCTTTCTCAATGCCTGTTTCACGCTTTTGCTCGGACTCAGCACCATTATTCTGATCCCTCAGCTGCGCGTTAATGGTGTAATCATACTTTTGGCGGCCCGACTCATAT
>CAYVVS010000004.1:0-58748 GCA_964454845.1 uncultured Candidatus Saccharibacteria bacterium | reverse complement strand
ATAATCTGGCGGATATCAAAGCTTGATTTCTTCTGCCCAATTACGTTTCGTACCAATGGGTTGGCCGTAAAAGCCCCTACCTTATTGAGGATTGGCGCGACGGCTTCGGTAGCAAATTTATCATTCCAGCTTGCAAATTCATTCATCCAGAAGGATTTCACGGTGACGTCGGTGAGCTGATCAACAACTTTCTTACGGAAGTTTTTATCTGTGAGCATCCTAGTAATACCCATCAGGTTGGCATCAGGTGTTTCTAGGAGTGCTAGCAGTGTAAAACGCAAAATGTGTTCAAGCCGAGGTCCCCATGACTCGGCAAACATTTTCTTTAATACGCCAATAATCTCTGAGGCAATCGAAGCGCGCATATTTGGATCGGCATTTTCCATTGGGTTGAATGCAATCGGGTTATCAAAGTCGGATGGGTTGAAGTACACCACATCTTGATGGCGGTGTGGCGGGATGTATTTTAGTGCATCCTGGGCAAAGTCACCGTGTGGGTCGACAATCGCAAAGCCTTGATTGTGGTAAATATCAGATAGGGTTAAAAGGAGCAACGCAAAGCTTTTTCCGGATCCAGACTTACCAATGATGTAGAGGTGGCGCTTGCGGTCATCACGTTTGATGCCGAATTTTACGTTAGTTTGCCTAAACGTCGTAGTTCCGATAAGTGAGAGGGCCTCCTGAGGCGTATTCGCAAGGGTTGGGAGGTTTGTTGGTGGCTCCCCTACTTTTGTAGTGGTCCAGGCGATATTTGGAGTTTCTACACTGGTGTGTGGTAAGTGATATAAGCTGGCAAGCTCTTCTACATTTAAGATAAAGCCGCCACCCTCAAAGTAACGCGCACGGTACTCTTGAAGCCCTTCAGGAGTAGTGTCGTATCCCCCGCCGTTTAAGCCATTAAGATTAATAGTATTAAACTGCTTAAAGCCACCATAGAGTGCCTGCATGCGCTGCTTGGCAAGGTCGGCAGAGTCGCCAACGTAGGCCACGCGAATTTTAACTTCGTAGCCAATTTTTTCAGCTTTGGTCTCGATAGCTGAAGCAACAGTCGTTTGTCCCGGTGACAGCTCTTTTTTTGGCTCGTCCTTCTTTTCCTTAGGTTGTGGAGGATTAACCAGGGCCTGGATAAAGTACAGAATTGCTTCCAGCGGAAGTAAGAAAAGCTTCTGTTCCCAACCGTCAAGGAGACCTTTCTTTTTGCCGTTTTTCAGCTCTGATACATAGGAAAGGCTGCGAGCGTGCCAGGAGTCGTCAACCGGGCGCATAAGGTACTGAACCCAGATTTGCTCATTTGGGTTCAGAGTGGCAAGGACGGTAGTAATACCAGCAAGAGGGTCTACCTCGAACGTAGTGAAGGTTTTGATCGGAAAGATAAAGTCTTTGGTGGTTGTGATTTCACCAATAACGCTCAGTTGATCACCAATATCGCGCTTGGCATAGTCTTCGGCATCGGCTAAGATTTGGACTGTCGGGTACTGAGCATAGACTTGGCTTTCGACGTAGTCTTTAAGATGAACCGGCACCCAAACATAAAAATTAATAACGTTTTGCTCGGAGACGATTTCAAAACTAATGTGCTCCTGAATTGAGCCTTCTTTTTCGATTTCAGATTTGGGGCGTAAAATCCCGTGCAAACTGGCAAATAGCTGTTCGGCAGAGAGCTCTTTTTTATCGTTGTTTTTCGGAACGATAATCTGGAGCATGGTATGTTCAGTGGTCTCTACGTAGGCCACTTTGCGCTTGTTTTGCCAGATTTGCCAAATCAGATATGCGGCAATAAGGGTCCAGCCCCAGTACTGAAACAATGCAATGCCGATTATTGAAAAAACGGCGCCAATTACTGAAAATAATGCTTCCATGGATTAGGTTCTATTGTACCGCACTTTATATGAAGTACGCTCTTTCTCTCGGTGTTTTATGGTGTTACGCAGTAGCGTTGTTACGTGGTCGACCACGGCGTTTACGTGGCTCAGCAACATAGCCGTCTTGTAGTTTGTAGAGTCCCTTACCGACGCGTTCAAACTGCGGCTTTTCTTGCAGATTGAGTGCAATGGTGGCAACTTTTACCTGACGACGTGCAAGTACGCGCTTAATAATTTCTTCACGTGTGAGCGGGCTTTCTTCGCGCAAAATTTGCTCGATAATATCAGAAACCGTTCCGGCCTGATAGCCCCATTCGGCGAGGGCATAAATACCACGGCCGATTAGTACAAAACGAGCGTCTTTAATGAGTTCATTGTGAACAGCCTGAGTTGTTACTTGCTTTGGGTTAGCGTCGAGCTTAGAGATCTTATCGGCAATTTCAGTAAAGTGCATTGGCCGACCAGCTTTTTTGAGTACCAGATAGGTCTTATCACGAATACTACGTGGATTTACCTCTGGCCATACTGCCAAGCCCCAATGGCCATCAAGGTCGGTTACGAGCTTAGAGGCAATCGCCAGTTCTTCAAGCGCAGTACGGGCATGTGGTCCATCGATGGCGCCAGCAATTTTATCAAATTTTACAGGCTTGCCGTGAGTCTTTGTGGCATCGTGAAGTTGAGCGTGAAGTTGAATAACGGTCTGGCGGTTATATGGGTCAGCTAGAGATACGACTGGCGAAAGTTCTTCGTTCTGCTCAACCAGTTCGAGGTCCGGCATGATGCGCACCAGGTAAGTGACATTTGGGCGCTCGTTAGTATCAAGTTCGAGCGCGCTCAAAAGACGATCTAGCTGAATGATACCGCCAGTTTCTTGGATGGAATCGAGCATAGCAGTATGGAGCTCACTTTCGGTGAGTCCTTGCTCGCGAATTTTTTGGAAGGCGGCTTTTTCTATCTGGCGAACACGTTCGCGGGTAATGCCAAGCTCACTACCAATTTGCTCCAGAGTGTGAGGTTGGTAGGTCTTGAGTCCGTGGCGCTTAGCCACAACTTCGCGATCGCGATCTTTTTTGAGTACACGCAAACTCTCGTCGATCAACGATTCAACGAGAGGGCGAACATCAATAGTAGTAGTTTTCGTCATAGCTTGAGTAGACATATTCCTCACCCTCTTTAAACCTATAAGTATTGGTCTTGGAAGATATTATATCATCGCAAGTTAGATAGGTCAATAAAACTAGAGGACTTTTTTGGAGATTCGTCAAAAAGCTTGTGCTTAAGAGGCGCTAGTCACTAGCCTCTTCGGCGTCAGGATTTTTCGGTTTAGTCCAGGTTGCGTAGTCACAGTCGGGATATCGAGAGCAGCCCCAGAAACGACGTCCTTTTTTAGTTTTACGCTCTACTACTTCCCCTTCTTTGCATTGAGGGCATTCCACGCCGGTTTTTTTGAGGATTGGCTTGGCATTTTTACAGTCTGGCCACCCAGAACAAGCTAGAAATTGGCCGAAGCGACCAGATTTAATCACCATCGTTTTGCCACAGAGCTCGCATTTTTCATCTGTTTCGATAACTGGCAATTCGATCTTTTTTATTGACTGTTCTTTTTCTTCAATAAGTTTATGCATTGGTTCGTAGTATTCACGAATAACAGGCTTCCAGGTTTGTTTGCCGGCAGCAACCTCGTCAAGCGTATCTTCCATCTCGGCAGTGAATTCTGGCTCGGTAACAAAATCGAAGTTTTCGGCGAGCAAATCAGAAACAACCATACCAACAGGTTGAGGAACCAGGCGCTTATCTTCGTTTAAAACGTAGCCGCGCGAAATAATAGTAGCAATCGTCGGCGCATAGGTACTTGGACGACCAATACCCGCCTCTTCGAGTTTTTTCACTAGAGTGGCTTCACTGTAGCGAGCTGGCGGCTGAGTAAAGTGTTGATCCCCACTGACATCAATAAGGGATAGCTTTTCTTTAGCGGCAACGTCTGGTAAAAGTGGCGCTTCATCCTTGCTTTGGGGCGGATATATCTTAGTGAAGCCGTCAAATACCAGCACTCGCCCACTGGCGCGCAACAAAGCATCGGTTTTTTGAGCTTGAACATTAATTTTAGTTTGCTCAAATTCAGCCACCGCCATCTGTGAGGCCAGAGTGCGTTGCCAAACTAAGTTATAAAGTTTCGCTTCATCGCCACCGATATCCTGAATAGTATGCGGTGCGCGTTCAGGGTTGGTTGGGCGGATAGCTTCGTGGGCTTCTTGTGCACCCCGAGATTTGGTTTTGTGGATACGTGGCTTTGCGAGGCCGTATTCTTTACCGAGCTCGCCGGTGATGTAAGCTGAAATCGCTGTTAGGGCTTGCTCTGAAAGTGTTACAGAGTCGGTACGCATATAGGAGATGAGTCCAGCTTCATAGAGGCTTTGAGCGGCACGCATTGTTCGGCGCGCACCAAAGCCAAGCCGACGATAGGCGTCTTGTTGGAGGGTACTCGTAGTAAATGGTGCTGGTGGGGTGCGGCGCAGTGGCTTCTTTTCTACGTCTAACACGGTGTAGGTATCGGCTTTAAGGCTAGTGACGATTGCTTCGGTATCTTTTGCGTTATCTAGTGCAATCTTATCGCCGGCGACGCTGATTAAGTTGGCACTGAATTCACCTTTTTGAGCTTTGAGTTGAGCTGCAATACTCCAATACTCTTCAGTTTTAAAAGCTTCGATTTCTTTTTCGCGGTCCGTAATAAATTTAAGCGCCACACTCTGTACTCGTCCTGCCGAGAGTCCGTAGCGGACTTTTTTCCAGAGTACCGGAGAGAGTGAATAGCCTACCAGCCGGTCGAGTACACGCCTAGCCTGTTGGGCGTCGACGAGGTTTTGATTAATATCTCGTGGGTTTGCCACTGCATCTTCTAGCGCGGGCTTGGTAATTTCAGAGAACGTGATGCGCTTCATCTCTTGCTTTTCGGTGGGCTCAAGAATAGCAGCTAAGTGCCAAGCAATAGCCTCTCCTTCGCGGTCAAGGTCGGTTGCGAGCAAGATTGTGTCTGCGTCTTTGGTGGCGTTTTTGAGAGTTTTAATGCGAGAGGCACTACCGCGTGGGACCATATATTGTGGCTCAAAATCGTTTTCTACATCAATCCCAAGCTTAGATTTGGGTAGGTCGCGAACATGGCCATAGCTAGCCACGACTTTATAGCCCTTGCCAAGGTAGGACTCGATAGTCTTACCTTTTGCAGGGCTTTCTACTATAAGAACGGTTTTTTTGCTTGAAGATTTGGCCATAAAAAATAGTTACGTTTGTACTACGTAGCTCGCCGATTGTACGGGGCGAAGCTCGACCTTGTCAAATCTCAGTCGTGCTCATCCATAAATTACCACCGGAACAGCGTACGTAGTTTTGTATTTCTAGTAGTGTGAGTGTGCTTAGGAGGGCTGGAACAGTAATTTTAGTAGAAGTCGCTAAATCTTCGGTAGTAGTGGCACCAGATTGGAGGGCTGTGAGGATATCTTTGGCATATTGACTCAGTTCTGTAGTGGATGGGTGTTTTTGCGTGCTTGTATCGGTATCGATACCGAGGAGCGAGCAGATATCGGCCGCAGAAGTTGTGGCTACAGCTCCGGCTTTTAAGAGGTTGTTGGGGCCAGCCGATCGCGCGCTAGTAATCGGGCCAGGCACAGCGCAAACTATGCGATTTTCTTCAAGCGCCAATTGGGCAGTAATGAGTGAGCCAGATTTTGCGTCGGCTTCAGGCACGACGGTAGCTGCTGATAGTCCGGCAATGATACGGTTTCGTGCTGGAAAATGATGTTTGAGCGGCGGGGTTCCGTTTGGGTATTCAGTGATAATTGCTCCGCCTGTCTGTACTATTTGTCGGGCTAAAGGCTTATGGGCTGCAGGATAGAGTTTGTCGATGCCCGATCCAAGGACTGCAACTGTTGTACCGCCGGCCTCGAGCGCTGCCTGATGTACGATGCCGTCAATTCCGTAGGCTAGACCGCTCACAATACACACGCCAGCTTTGGCGAGGTCTGAAGCAATGCGGTAACCTACCATTTCTCCATATGGAGTGGGTTTTCTGGAGCCAACAATCGCTACCATTGGTTGGGCCGGAAGCATTCCGTAAATATGAAGCTCTTTAGGAGGATTATAGAT
This sequence comes from uncultured Candidatus Saccharibacteria bacterium, assembly GCA_964454845.1. Lineage (GTDB taxonomy): Bacteria > Patescibacteriota > Saccharimonadia > CAILAD01. Next base: position 52,746 of record CAYVVS010000004.1, on the reverse strand, counting down.
AGTCTTAAGTTCTGCAGGATAATTCTTGCTTGAGAGTTCAATTACTTGCATAGTAGTAGTGCTTGCGTTATCTGACATATATTCTGTAAAATTAAATTCCTCTGACAAATACTATTGACAATATTATCATAACGTGATAATATACGTCCGTACCACAACAACTTACCATTTGTTCTGGAAGCGAGCGATCTGCTAATTGCGGGGCCATATCCTAAAACTCACCCTCCTTTAGGTTCAACCGCGTTAGCAGATCGCTCTCTTCCATAGTCACGGCTGTATAGAATATTTAGTGACGGCCGCAAAATCCTTTATGGTGATATGGAAGGGGTAAATGAAAAGTCCACATTGGTTTTTTACTGGTGTGGTCTTTTCATTTATCTATAAAACAGTGTAGCAAATAATACGAACAAAAAGCGAGCATGAGTGGCATGGCCTGCTTTATAAGTGAAAGTGAGTGGTGAGCTCGGCCGTCGTGAGTGTAATTTGCTCGTCGAGTATAGATTTTTCGAAAGCGTTGAACTCTTGCAAGACAAATTTATCGAGTGGCATGTGCTGCATTGTTGCGTTCCCTACCCCAAAGCGAAGTCTGGAAAAGCTTTTACCAACTAGATGCGCAACCGACCTTACACCATTATGGCTGGCTCCAGTGCGAAATCCGGCTGTCCAGCGCAATTTGCCAAATGGCAGATCTCGATCGTCATACACCAGGCAGATGTGACTCTGCGGGACATCGTAGTAATCGGCTAGCGCACGCACTGCCCTTCCCGACTCGTTCATATAGGTGGTGGGCTTGACGGCAAATACCTGCGGAGCGAGCTCTGCTACCTCAGCGCACCAGGCAGGTTTGTCGTGCCAGTTGGCATGATGCTGTCTAGCAAGCGCTTCTACCGCCAAAAAGCCAATATTATGGCGTGTATACGTATATTTTTTACCTGGATTCCCGAGCCCAACGATCAGTGCTGGTCGAGGTTTAGTCGTTGTCGAGTTTGTGGCCATACTTACTCTTAAAGATAAGCTTTATAGGCACACCATGCAAATCGAACTTTTCTCGCAATTGGTTTTCTAGATAGCGTCGATAGCTAAAGTGAATAGCATCAGGGTGTGTGCCATAGATAGTGATCTCGAGCGGCAAATTACCAGTTTGAGTGGCGTAGTTGAGTTTAGGGCGCAAATTACCAGTTGCGGCCGGTGGCTTAGAGCTCATGGCGGCCTGCAGGGCATCATTTATCTCCTTGGTGCGGAGTTTTTGCTGAGTTTTTTCGCCAACCTCACAGATTTGTTCGATAAGCTTATCCAGGTTCTTGCCGGTTTGTGCCGAAATGAGTACATACGGCGCCCACCACACAAATTCAAACTCGCGCTGGAGTCGTCGCTCGAGGCGCATACTCTGACGGTCTTCTCCTGTGAGTTCATCTGACTTATTGACAGCTAGCACCAGGCCTTTACCGGATTCGCGAATAATGCCTGCGATGCGTTGGTCTTGGCTGGTGGCAGCTTCTGTGGCATCGACAATCAGCACGCATACATCTGCCCCATTCACTACTTGGCGGGTGCGGGCTAATGAAAAATATTCTATATCACGACCGATTTTGCCTGGCTTGCGTAGTCCGGCTGTGTCTGTAATGAGTAGCTGCTTACCCTCGTGAGTAATGGTGATATTCACTGGATCGCGGGTGGTACCCGCAATTTCAGATACAATAGCTGCTTCTTCGCCGCTTAGTTTATTGATAAGGCTGGACTTACCTACGTTTGGACGGCCAAGTATGGCAATCTTTAAGTGCGGCACCACTTGTCCTCCAGCTGTAGAAGTAGGGAGATTTTTTGCTACGAGGATTTTAAGTTCCTCAATGCCCTCGCCATGATGAGCTGAAACTGGTAGCGCGTCTTCAACGCCAAGAGCCCGGAAGTGACTCGTATTAACCGGCATCTTATCTGATTTGTTCAGGAGTAAAAAAGTTGGCCTATCTAGAGATCGGATGGTACGTGCGAGTTTCTTTTCGGCTTCAGTGATGTGGGCTTGAGTGCTGTCGACGACAAAGAGAATCACATCAGCTGTTTTGAGTGAACTTGCGAGTTGTTCCTGTGCGGCTTGAGTCAAAACATCTTTGGTGTTGCCGAATCCAGGAGTGTCTTGAAGATATGCAGTGCGCCCTTCCCACTCAACAATGTGTCGCGTAATATCTCGGGTAGTATGACTTTGATCGTGGATAATCGTGGCTCGACTACCTAAAAGTCGGTTCACCAAGCTCGACTTACCAACATTTGGTACGCCGACGAGTGCAATGACAGGTATATGGGCTGTTTTATTCATAATTTAAACCGAATGCCAAGTTTATCATATTTCTTGATTCTCCGAAACGGTCACTGCTTCCTAGCACTACTGTGATCACCTCTCTTCCCTCGCGTTCGGACAGGGTTACGAGGCATTCTCCAGCAGCCTGCGTGTACCCAGTCTTCACGCCGCGCACGCTCGGCGCATTGAGGAGCAGCTCGTTGGTGGTATTAAGAGGATACTTCCGGCCCTTTTCGGACGTAATCGTGGCGCTCTCAGTATTTACTGTTTGTCGGAAAAAATCATCTTCAAGCAAATAATGTGTAAGCAGGGTTAAATCATGAGCAGTCGATACGTGCCCGACGGTGTCTAGACCAGTCGGATTCTCAAAATTTGTGTTTTCCATGCCGAGGCTGCGGGCTGTGTCGTTCATTTTTGCAACGAAGTCATTGACTGAACCACTGTGCCAAACTGCGAGTGAGATAGCAGCATCATTGGCGGAAGGTATGAGAGCCGCTTGGACAAGCTGACGAGCAGTCATTTTATCGCCCGGCACTAGATTAATTACTACCGACCCCCCACCTTGGACTGCCGAAACATCTTTAGGAATAGTTACCAGCTCGTCGAGGTTTTTATCACGCAAAATAAGGAACACCGTCATGAGCTTAGTGAGGCTGGCTATGGGCCGCTTTTCATTTGCTGATTTTTCAAATAGTACTGACCTTGTGCGGGCGTCTTCGATGTAAGCTGACGGCGCATTAACGCTGTAGTCCGATGGCGCTTGCTCGGTGGTGATGGGCGCGTAATTGCCGGTTTGGACTGAGGTTGAACTTGGACTTGGCGTGAATGGCAGTAGTCCGAATGCAGCAATGCTGATAGACATGAGCGCGGCAGAAATTTCTTTCATGATGCTTCCTTCTGACTTACTTCACGCCATTCGCCCGGTTGTAGGCCTTCAAGCACATAAGGGCCATGCTGAATGCGTACGAGACGTGTTACGGTGTGTCCGAGCGCATCAAGGCTGCGTCGAATTTGCCGGTTGCGGCCTTCTTCAAGAGTGATGCGCACGCGTCTCTCACCGTCGCGAGTGGCGCTAATTGCGCGGCTTGTGCCATCCTCAAGCTCAATGCCGCTTACCAGCAAATTCATATCGTTATCGGTCAGTGGCTGCTTGGTGGTAACCTGATAGACGCGCTGCACACCAAACGATGGGTGCATCAGCTCATGGGCGAGGGCTCCATCATTGGTGAGGAGCATCAATCCCTCGCTATCGCGATCGAGGCGGCCAACAATAATGTCGCGGTGCCAGCCAAGAGGTAAAAAATCAAACACAATTTTGTTGCGCTTGCCTTGTCGAGTGTGTGAAGAGATAACATCTCGGGGTTTATAAAAAGCAATGATGCGGGGGGCTTCTGCTGTGATGCGCAGGCTTTCTCCATCAAGTGTGATGGTGTCTTTGGTAAGAGCTTGCTCACCGGCTTCGGCGACGTGCCCGTTGCGGAGTATTTTGCCAGCGGCGATCAGCTCATCGGCCTTGCGACGAGAGCTGGCAGCTCCTGCGAGCACCAGCCATTTATTCAGCCGCATAGCTGCCTCGATTCTTAGAACGTGGTTTTGGCGGTAACGCACCTCGACCAGTTATGCCAAGGCTGCGCCAAGCAAAACTGGTAAGCTCGTAGCGCATGCTCTCTTCATCTCCTCGTGGTTTTATTTGAGTTACGAGGTCGCGGCTCAGCAAGGCTCGCAGCGAGTTGTCGCTGGGCGTGCCGCGGATGTCATCGATGATTGATTTTGCACATGGTCCTTCGTAGGCAATGATGGTAAGAACTTCTAAGCTTGATTGCGAAAGTGTTGGCGCGCTGTCACCTGTGAAAGCCGCTATAGCGTCTCGTAGCGGCGGTATTACCGCTAGCTCGTAGCCACCGCTGCTTTTTACGAGGCAAATTCCCCGATTTTGTAGCGTCTTTTCTAGCTCACCAAGTGCCAGCTGAACATCCTCTTTTTGCAGATGGAGCTTTTTTGCAAGTTCCGCTGTGGTAATTGGGCTGCTACTTACAAATAAGGCTGCTTCGATGTGTTGTGTGATGTTAGGCTGCTTTGACATAGGTTTTCTCTTGGTCAAACACAAGTTCGATTAAGTCTTGCTTTACGAGTTCTAGTAGTGCTAAAAGACTGAGAGTTTTAGTACGCCTGCTATTTGAGCTAAGGGTTTGTTCTAGGCTTTGCTGAGTAGTGACACGAGAAAGTAGTGCCTGCATAGTGCGTTTAATATCGGCTCGCGAAATAGAGACTGTGTGCACGGGGGCAATTTTGCGAGGCTTTTGGGCTGTAATACTGCGCCAGGCTGTGGTGAGAGAGGCTATGCTGAGATTCTTGGGCTTAGTCTTGCCAGGTGTTGGCTGGGTTGGGCGTACGGCCAACGGGCTGCCAAAAAGGGTCTGAAGTTTTTGTGCAGCCAAGCGCCACATTTGGTAGCGTTCAAGTTCGCCTGCTAGATCTGCAAGACTCTGTGCGTCTTCTTCAGGGCCATTTTGCTCTTTTCGAATGGCTCGAGTTTTATATGCCACTAGCTTGCTGCCAATATCTAAAAACCAACGTAGGTCATCAGAGTGGGCTTTTTCGAGCGCAGTAATAGTAGCGAGATAATCGCCAGTGACCTGACTAATGGAAAGCTCGGTAATCTCCAACTCACGCCGTTCGATTAAGTTGAGCAACAACTCGAGTGGCCCCTCAAAGTGAGGTAGCGCCACAGTGTAGTTTTGGGCGGTGGTCATAGTTATAGTATACCGAAAAGAGTTATGGTATTACGGAGTTAGACGGTTAATGTCGCGCGGGAAGAGGATGGCTTCTTTAACGTTAGCCAGACCAATAATTTTTTCAACAAATCGATCAATGCCAAAGCCACAACCGCCGTGTGGCGGTAGGCCAAATTTAAATGCAGTTAAATAGTGAGTAAAGCCGGGGTCACTTGGGTTGAGCCCCTTGTCTTTCATTTGCGCGATAAGCTTATCGTAATTGTGTTCTCGCATTGGGCAGGTGGCAATTTCTACACCACGGAACAAGAGATCGGCCGAGAGAACCGTCTGTGGGTTTTCGGGGTTAATCATCTGGTAAAACTTATGCGTTTCGATTGGCATTTCGGTAACAAACACTGCCTCAGAGCCATCATGCTTTTTGGCGTAGTCGCAAATAAAGCGCTCTTCGTCTGGGCGTAGATCTTTTTCACCAACCGTACTCTCGTTGCCGGCTTCGGTGTAGAGTTCGTGTACTTCGGCAACGGTGTAGCGCGGAAACGTCTCTGTGAGCGTAAGCGCCGGTGCATTTAAGCTACGAAGTTCATCAGCAAATTGGTCGTACGCTTTGGTGAGTGCATTGTAGGCCATGGCCTGTACAGCTTCGAGAACATCATTGTGGTTTGTGATGTAGCCAAGCTCGATGTCGAGCATGGTGACTTCTGAAACGTGGCGCGTGGTGGCGGATGGTTCGGCGCGATAAACCGGGCCAATCTCAAAAACTCGCTCAAAAACGCCTACCATAATTTGCTTATAAAATTGTGGACTTTGTGCCAGGGTGGCTTCTTTTCCAAAATAGTCTAATTTAAACACCTCAGCTCCCCCCTCTGTGGCTTCGGCGAGCAGCTTAGGGGTTTGAATCTCAACGTACTCTTGTGCGGTGAGGTAGTTACGCAAAATAGTATTCACGCCGGAACGAATCTTAAAAATCTTTTGCTCTTGCAAGTTACGGAGGCCAACTACTCGTGTATCAAGAAGGGTTTCTAAATGCTCTGGTTTGTGGCTAATTGGCTTATCGATTTCGATGATCGGCTCTTCAGTAACGGGTACGATAACCGATAGTGTAGGCTCGTGAATTTCCACGCCGCCCGGTGCTCGATCATCTTTCCAGACCTGTCCAGTTACTTGCAATACTGTCCCTACCTGTAGGCCGCGCAATTTTTCGACCTCGGCTTTTTCTTCTACCAAAATTTGGACTATCCCTGACCGATCGCGCACCACGATAAAATTTAAACCACCAAGCAGGCGGCGCTTGTGAAGCCAGCCCTGGATAGTAACTGTTTGATCGGTGTGTGTGGCTAGATCGCGTACGAGGGTACGTGTTATTTTCATGCCACCTATTTTACCAGATTGTCATCTGAAAACGAAGCTAGGCGGCAGCTGGCTTGGTATCGTCTTTTGGCGCGGCGTTATCGGCTGGCGCGGCTTTTGCACTACTTTCTCCGCCAAGTGTCTTCTTTACGGTAGCAACTACGTCTTCGAGGGTCACCTGACTTTTTACGAGATATTCGTCAACGCCAAGGCTTTTGCCGCGGTCTTTGTCGGCCTGTTCGGATAGCGCTGTCATCATAATTACTTTGGTGTGGGCTGTTTCTGGTGTTGAGCGCAGGATATCAAGCACGTCAAAGCCGGAAATTCGCGGCATCATGACATCTAGAATAATCAGATTTGGCTTTTCCTTTACAGCTGTTGCTAGGGCCTCTTCTCCGTTCGAAGCGACCGCAAGGTCGTAGCCCTCTGCCTGGAAGCGAGCAAAGTAAATATCTCGCAAGTTAACGTCGTCTTCGACCAGTAAAATTTTAGTCATGGATTTCCCTCTCTAGTTGTCTGCTAATTTCTTACGCTTATTCTAGATGAATGTAGCCAGATGGCGCAAGTTAGGCTGCTGCTACATCGGCATCTAACGGCAGAGTGAAGGAAAAAGTGCTTCCCTTCCCCTCTTGAGAATTGACCCAGATTTTACCACCAAATTGTTCGATGAGGTTACGAGCAATATAGAGACCTAGGCCGGTGCCACCGACATCGCGCGTAAAGGAGTTGTTAACTCGGTAAAATTTTTGGAACAAGTGCTTTTGATCTTCTGGCGTGATACCAATACCCATGTCGGTTACTGAAAAAGTAATGAACTTCTTATCAGCCTTCAGTGAAACATCGATTGTGGTGCTCTCTTTAGAATATTTTATGGCGTTGTCGATGAGGTTTGAAATAACTTCTCGTATGCGGTCTGGGTCGGCATTCACCTCATAGCTTGGTGCCACTACCAGCTGACGTCCAAGCCCACCGCTGTCGAAATGGGTGAGGATTTTAATGTTCTTATTTTTCGCAATCATTTCCATTTCACCCACAACTTGGTTCATCAGTTCGGTGATGTTAAAGCGGCGGCGATTGATAATCATGCGGTTATCTTCAATTTTTGTGACTGACAATAGATCTCGGAACAACTTTCCTAGGTGCAAGCTGGCGTCGTGAGCTTTACCGATAAAGGTTTTAGCACGCTCATCAATCGTAGCCAGGGTTGGGTTCATTGCCATAGAGAGATATCCCTCGATTGCGGCAACTGGGGTGCGCATTTCGTGCGAGGCGGTCGAAATAAACTCGTTGCGTTCGCGAGCAACTGCTTTTTGGTCTGAAATATCATGGAAGATGGCTATAGCACCGCTTGTTTGTCCTTTTGAGTCAAGCGATGGTGCGATGGTGATAGAAAATGAAATTTTTTGATTATTTTTATTAAGCATGTAGTACTTATCAACTGATTGTGCTTGCCCAGATTTGAGCACCTGTAGGAATGGATCGGTGGCTTCGGTAAGCTCGGCATCATTTTGGTCTTTGAGCTTAAAGATGAGGTTGTAGTCCACGCCCATGGCACTATTTTGATCCCATCCGGTTGAGGCCTGAGCGGCTTCGTTAAAGATAATCACTTTACGGTCGGTATCAACTGCCACCACAACATCTGCGATCGAGCTCATCATCAGTTGTGTACGCATCTCAGCACCATCCAGTTGTCGCGTGAGGCCTTCTGCAACACGCATGGTTTTAATCATGCGATTCACGCCTCGCCCAATAAAGAAGGCGGCTGCGATACCTATGAGGGTCGCGATAAGCTTAAAGAAGCTTTCTTCTAGGCTGATGCTCGTTGAGGTGAAAAGCCAGCTATAGAGCCAAAAGGTTGTGGTTAAAAATGCTGCTACATAAGCGCCGACCGTACCAGCAACGCCGCTGCATACCACGGCAATCAGCCACAGGTAATACCAATCGGAATTCACTCCTCCGGTTGCTGCTGCCGCTATCTGTATGGAAATAATCGGCGGAAGTACGGCGATTTGTAGGGCTAGTTGGGGTCGCTTGTTGTGCCAGCCCTTCCACACAAAGGCGTTGTAACCTAATCCTATCGCCAGCAATGCTACAGCTGGGATAGAATATTGAGGAGCTAGCTGGGCTGATGGGAGAAATATCTGTATCATGAGTGCAATAACAAGCCCGAGCACTTCAAAAGCAGTACTGAGGCGCACTAGGGAGCGATACGTGAGCTCATCAACGTATTGTCGGGCGGGTTTGTTGGGCTGTTTGGCGGTAGGCATAATTACGAGATACTATCAGATTAATTGTAGCATAAGAGGAACAATACATGGTTGAGAAGAAGACATCAAAAAAGATTCCCATATTGGCAGTCACTGGCTTTTTAGGCAGTGGTAAGACAACGTTTGTAAACCATGTGCTAGCTGAGCCGCATGGCTTAAAGATTGGTGTGGTAGTAAATGATTTTGGTGCGATAAATATTGATTCTGAGCTAGTTGCCGGTAAAACTGATACTAAACTTGAGCTCTCCAACGGCTGCATTTGCTGCTCCTTGGAGACTCTAGATGTCCAAGAAGCAATTGCTCAGTTTGCTTATGTGGGGAGCGACATTGATCTGATTGTAATTGAGGCATCAGGCTTGGCCGAACCGCGGGATTTGGCGCTGAATCTGCGTGACATGATCGGTATTGGTGTGCGTCTTGACGCAATCGTAACGCTGATTGACTCAGAGCATGTGATCGAAAATGCCAAGAAGCATAAAAATGCCGCAGATCAAATTGAGTTCACCGATTTTGTGATTATTAATAAGATCGATACTGTCGAAAAAAACCGTATCTCTGAAATTCGTCAGCTTGTCGAAATGACAAATCCACGTGCTCGCATTTTTGAGGCAGTACGTGCGGATGTAGATATTCGCCTACTCACCGACCCGGATCGCGTGTGGGATGAAGTAAAAGCGGAAAAGCACGTGCATGAAGATGGGCATGATCATGAGCATTTCCATGAGCAGTTTAAACATGTGTCGCTTACGCTCGATAAGTCTCTGCATCCAATGAAATTTCAGGAGTTCGTGAACTCTAAAATCCCTAAGACGGTATATCGAGCCAAGGGTTTTGTCGATCTCGGCAGTAAGGGACATGATCGTAAGTACGTCTTTCAACTGGTCGGTACGCGCTCGGAGCTGTTTTGGGATAACTGGCAAAATGACGAACCCAAGAAAACTCAGATGGTGTTTATTGGCACGGATTTTGATCCAAAAAAACTCGAGGCAGATTTTCGCGATTGTATTGATTCTAATCCCGAGGAGCCTCTAGAAGGGATTGATTTACGTTTACCCCAGAAGTGGGAAGGGTAAAACCTAAGCAGTTTGACGAATAGGCCATTTTGTGCTAAGGTGATACGTAAGCCCTTGGGGCAACCAGTTTTGAGGGTGAGTAGCTTCTTGAAAGTACTTTGCAGCACTAATTGTGGCAACAATTGCATGCTGTGTTGGAGTTACCGAAATACCGCCTTTCCAAGGCGGTTTTTTCGTTGTGAGGCTTAAGCTAACTTGCAGGTTATGTAAACAAAAAAGAGAGATGATGTGTATGATCAATCTCTCTTTAATATATTGTGGCAACAACTACATACTGTTGTACATAATATTATAGCATAAGTACTTACCAGTCAATCATTACCATATTCAGATTCTTAAATGTCTAGTTTCCTAGTGCCAGCAGCTCCATCAGCTTTGAGTAAAAGCGCAGATTATGAATCGACGCTAGTTGCCCGGCAACAGACTGGTCTGCCCGGAACAGCGCATGTACGTAGGCTCGAGAGTAGTTCTGGCAGGTATGACAATCGCAGTGAGGGTCAATGGGGTTCGGGTCTTCCTGTAGGGCAAGATTCTTCATAGTAATGCTTGAGTAAAATTCACCGTTAAGATCTAACTCTTCAGACTTACCATTCCACACAAACAGCTTACGATGGCGTGCCTCACGCGTCGGGATAACCACATCAAACAGGTCGTAGCCCATCGTCACACTTTTGACAATTTGCCCTGGCGTACCAACACCCATAGCATATTTAAATGCCTCGGCTGGAGTGTCATCTACTACCGCTTGCATTGTCTCAACTTGCAACTCGCCTGCTTCATTTATCGGAAAGCCACCAAAAGCGTAGCCATCAAAACCGAGCTTAGTAAGCTCGACGGCACAGGTACGGCGCAGCCCCCTGTCTGCTCCACCCTGCACAATACTAAAAAGAAGTGGTTTAGCCATCATGTTTTTTGTCGCTTTATCAAAGTGGGTACGAGCTCGCTTTGCCCAGCGGATGGTTCGCTCCACACTCTTTAGCTGCTCTGGCATCGGCATATCGGGCTTTGTGCAGTCATCTAAAATCATAATAATATCGCTACCAAGCCTGAGTTGATAGTCGATGCAGCTCTCCGGGGTCAGCTCCAATTTGTTGCCAGCAGCATCCTGAAAAATCACGCCGTCTTCAGTAAAACGCCCGCCGGTATTGAATTCGCGTACCAGGCTCATTGCTTGGAATCCACCGGAGTCGGTAATAATAGGGCGATTCCAGCCGGTAAATGCGTGTAGTCCGCCCTGTTTAGCAATGATGTCTACGAGCCCAAGATTGGCTAGGTGGTATGTATTCATCACCATGCCGGGCGTGTGGGTAGCCAATACAGCTTGGGTATCCACGGATTTGATTGTGGCCCGAGTCGCATCTGGAAAGAATGCGGGTAGCTGTACATCACCGTGATTGGTTTTGAGAACTTTTTTCATAACCGAGCTATTTTACAATAAAACACCCTGTTTGTCGCGGGGTGTTTTATTGTTCGGATGTATGGCGCTACTTGTAGTAGCTCTTAATCTGGAAGAGCACATAAAGTCCAACCGCAGTGCCGATAAACTGCGTTACGATCCCCATGAGGTCTCCGGTGGAAACAGCCGACACGATGCCGTAGAAAAAGTAGATGATGTCTGCCCAAAAAACAAGCTTCCAAGCTGCCAGCTTGCGAGCGCGCAAGCCTGGGAATGTTACAAAAAGTAGCGCAATGGTGGCGGCGGCGAGAATAATGCCAAACCAATAGAAGAGTCCTGTGCTTACGCCAACAGTTGGGGCTACAACGCCAACAATGGTGCCGAGACCTATCACTACGAGTACTGCTGGTAAGAGGAGAATTCCAATTACTAAATTGATCCACGGGATCCAATTAACGAGGTTTTCACGCCACTTTTTTGGTATCTGGAATGGTGCTTGCTTGGTGAAATAAGGTTCCAGCATTGAAATTAGGTCGCTGGATTTGGCTTTTGCCATGATGGGATTCTCCTACACTTAGTTATTGTCTAGTAGTATTGTAGACCTAATTTCAGACAATCTCAAAGCGCTTATGCTAGGCAGCAATATCAAATTTTTGTAGCTTCTTCTTAGCTACCTTGGCGCCAGCGGTTTGGAGCTCTAGAAGCTCTGCATAAATACCGCCCTTTTTATGCGCTAGCTCATCCGGGCTACCTTGCTCAGCAACTTTTCCGCCGCGCAGGCCAATAATCATGTCTACGTGCGAGATTGTACTCAGGCGGTGCGCAATGATGATGGTGGTGCGGCCTTTCATAAGACGCTCCAGAGCTTGCTGCACCTGCGATTCGGCTTTGGCATCAAGCGAGCTAGTAGCTTCGTCCAGAATCAGGATTGGCGGGTTTTTCAAAAGGGCACGAGCAATAATAATGCGCTGCTTCTGTCCGCCAGAAAGTTTGATGCCGCGCTCGCCCACTTGAGTTTTGTAGCCTTTTTCGAGCTTGGCAATAAAGTCTGCAGCATTCGCAAGTTTAGCGGCTTCTTCCAGCTCCTCTTGGGTGTAACGACGATTGAGGCCATAGGCGATATTGTCTTCGATAGTTCCAGAAAACAGCGATGGATCCTGGAAGACTATACCAATACCCTTGCGCAAGCTTGCCTGGGTTACGTCAGTAATCGGCGTGCCATCAATGGTGATAGTTCCAGCATTGGCTTCGTAAAAGCGCACAATGAGATTTGCAAGGGTGGACTTACCTTCTCCGGATTCACCAACAAGTGCAATTTTACTGTGAGCCGGGATAGTAAAGCTTACATCATTGAGTACTTGGCTGCCATTTTCGTAGCCAAATGAAACATGTTCAAAGCGCACCTCTCCCCCGTCAATTTTGAGTACCTTTGCGTCTGGCGCATCAAAAATAGTTGGTTTTTTCTCCATCACCTTAAAGTAGTCTTTACTGTCTGCCTGGGCTCGCTGAATACCTTCAATAATGAAGCTGGAACCAAATAGTGGGAATTGGGCTTGGTTAGCGAGCGTAATCAGTAATACGGCAGTTCCCACCGAGTATTGTCCCTCTAGCGCCTGCCAAACAATGACTGCAAAAATTGCGAAGAAGACTACGCCTAATACCAGGCGACGTACGAGGTCATACATGTGCCATTCTCGAGATTGTTCGCGCGAGACAGATTCGATTTTATGGCGACGACGACGAAAATCAGCCAATTCGCCAATTTCGCGGACAAACGACTTCACCACTCGTACTTGGCCGATAGACTCCACAAATCGACCGTTGGCTATATCAAGAGTTTTATTGATGTCTCCTTGTTTCTTCTGCCAGGCCGCACTTGAAAGATGCGTAATCCAAATATAAGCAGGAAAAATCACAACAAGTAGCAGTGCGACTGGCCATGAGTAAATGGCGATCGCCACCAGTGTAACGATAGTAGTAAGAAAGAATTGCACAAAGTTATTGGCAAGAGCATTCATTAGCTGTGACAAGCTCGAAATAGAGCGTTCTAAGCGTGAGGTAATTTTCCCAGTTTGTTCAGAATCGTAATACTCGATTGGTAGATTCATGAGGTGCTCATAGTATTTTGTAGACAGATGCGTGTTCAGCTTTTGGGACATGATGTCTCCCAGGTAGCCGTTTACATTTGAAAGAAATGCTACGACTAGTGAGGCAACAAGCATCAAGATTAGCGCTGGGAGTGCTTGAGTAAACGATACCGCATTGCCTTGCGAATACGATGTGATAAGGTCGACAAGATTCTTGGTGAGGAATGGAATTACCAGATTAAGTAATGCTAAAACCACTACCAGTACGGCAATACCAAAATAGTACCATTTAAGTTTTGAGGAAAATTTGAGGATTTTAATAAGTTCGTTCATAGATGTTAATTGTACGGCTAATTTTCGTGTTTGCCTAGCGTGAAGCCTATATTTAATGAGATAATGCCAGCATGAAACATATGCGCGCCTTTTTCATGAATCAGCCGGAGCAGGACTATAAACGCACCGATGTCCTACTGCATCAGGGGGAAGCTGGAGAGGATGTTCTCTTTATTACTGATGGCTTTGTGAAGACCTACACTATTGCCGATGATGGTGATGAAAAGCTCATTACTATTCTCGGCCCGGGCGATGTGATGAATTTAGAAGCGGCGCTGTTTAACGAAGTTACCCACAGGTATTACTACGAGGCAATGACCGATGGTAAAGTGCGTATTCTTGAGGCAAAATCGCTCGAGAAGCAGCTCGAAAAAGACTCTGCAGCGTTATTTGGCCTGGTGCGCTATCTTATGACGCGTAATGATGAGCTGGCGCAAACGCTCGATAATATTTTGCAGGCCAAGGCAGATGTTAAGCTCGTGAATATGCTCGCTCTTTTGGTGCAGCGCTTTGGACAAGAGCTTTCTGAGGGCACGGTGACGCTTCCCTTCACGCTTTCGCACGCTCAGCTTGCTAGTATGGTTGGCACCACGCGCGAGACGATGACGGTGCAAGTACGGCAGCTAACTAAGCGTGGTGTACTCAAGCCAGCAAAATCTGGCCTATTCCGTAACCATAAATCTGGGTTTGAAATTAATCTCGCTAAGCTCCGCGAGATGACCGACGTCGATTAATCCTATTTAGGCAAATCGAAAAGTAAAAATTCAGCAGTTTTGCTGGCGGATACTGTAAGCTTTGCCTCTTCTGTAATGGCCGCCCCGTCTCCCGCTACTAGATCAGAGCCGTTAACACTCATTTTTCCACTAATTATCTGCACCCACTGGCAGCGACCTGAAGCTGATTCGTAGCCAATTTCTTTCCCGTCTTCCAATACCGAGGCAAAGAGCGAAACGGATTGATGCGCCTTCATACTGCCTGCCTCTCCGGTTGGCGTTGCGATTGCACATAGCGTGTTGAGCTTATTGTTGCGCTCGAACTTTTGTTGCGCATACCCCGGTTTGCGATTGGCTTCGTCGGCCTCCAGCCAAATTTGTAACAGATGTACGGGCTCAGTTTTTGAGGCATTGTATTCGCTGTGCATCACGCCGCTCCCGGCCGTCATGTATTGCACTTCCCCAGCCTGAATTGTGGCTTCATTACCCATACTGTCCTTGTGCGCCAACTCGCCTTGAATGATGTAGGTTATTATTTCCATATCTCGATGTCCGTGCGTCGGAAAGCCACCACCGCCGGCAATATGATCTTCGTTAATCACCCGCAATGCCGAGAAGCCCATGTGATCTGGGTCATAGTAGCCGGCAAACGAAAATGTGTGCGCGGTTTTGAGCCAGCCATGGTCAAACTGGCCTCGTTCGGATGCTGTGCGAATACGTATCATATCTGTATCCTAGCAGGTTTTTAAGCTATAATGTTGCCCTGATGAAAAAAGTTATTCTCTATTATAAATTTGTGCCAGTGCAAGATCCAACGATGGCGATGCGCTGGCAGCGCGAGCTGTGTCGCCGCCTCAATCTCAAGGGTCGAATAATTGTTAGTCAACACGGTATTAATGGCACGCTGGGTGGTGACCTAGAAGATCTCAAAGAATATAAGCGCGAGATGAACCGCTCGGCGATTTTTCGTGGTATCACGTATAAATGGAGTGATAGCAGCGGC
This sequence comes from uncultured Candidatus Saccharibacteria bacterium, assembly GCA_964454845.1. Lineage (GTDB taxonomy): Bacteria > Patescibacteriota > Saccharimonadia > CAILAD01. The sequence goes on along the minus strand of CAYVVS010000004.1, from coordinate 37,499 downwards.
AATGAGTTCCCTCGCCTTAGCGTGAAGGTTAAGCCAGAGCTTGTGGCTTTTGGTGTACCTGAAGAAGTTCAGGTTAATGAGAGCGGCGTAGTTGGCGGTGGCAAGCATCTCAAGCCGGAGGCGCTGCATAAACTACTCGAGGAGCGTGGAGATGACGTGGTCTTTTTTGATGGCCGTAATGCGTACGAAGCAGCTGTTGGCCGCTTTAAAGACGCGGTTGTGCCAAAAACCCGTACCACGCACGATTTCGTGAAAGAAATTGAGTCAAATAAGTATGAAGGTCTCAAAGATAAACCAGTTGTTACCTATTGTACTGGTGGTGTGCGCTGCGAGATTCTTTCGGCTCTCATGAAAAATCGTGGTTTTAATGAGGTGTATCAGGTTGATGGCGGAATCGTGAAATACGGCGAAAAATATGGTGATGAGGGTGCTTGGGAAGGCTCACTCTACATTTTTGACGGCCGCATGGAACAGCGTTTTAGCGATAAGTCGGTCGATATTGGCGAATGTAGCCACTGTGGCGGCAAGACTAGTCGGTATATTAATTGCGACAACGTAAGCTGTAATGACTTAGTGTTGGTGTGCGAAAACTGCGCAGAGACCGCAACGTGCGCGAAGTGCGTAAAAGCTACTAGTAAATAAAAAGCCGGCTCGTAAAAGCCGGGGCGGTCATCAGTCCTGGCCTAAGACTCCTATGTGCCTCTTGCACGTCATCGAGAGGTTTTCTCCAAGACTCATTCGGTCGATGTAGGGAGGCGCAATTACGATCACGCGGGTTTTCTCGCCAACATCCTGTATGAAGCCGGTCGTCCGGTGTACTGCCTTGCTCATGGCGATACTGAGCTGAATACGTGTCAGGAAGCTGATCCTACCCCGCTCAAGTTGCGGAAAGAGCTTCTTTTCGACCTTCTGCAGAAGCTTGGTTATGTCGACTACTCGGTTGAATCTGAACTCGCTCAGCATCTCCTTAACCATCTCTTCGGGTGCCGTGGAATCCATCACTACCACCAGGATTTCGACTTCATCAGGCGTTATGAACAAGGTACTTCTCCGTCTGTCGAGATTAAGTACTGCATATTTAATCATAAATGTTACGAATTGGCAATAATTAAGAAATTGACAAAAAACATTAATATGTGTTATAATAATGCTTATCTTTGCACACGGCAAAGGCAGATGCCGATCCGATCGGTATCATATTGGACAAGGAGCTCCAATGACCAGTACCCGAATGGCTCCGGGAAACCGGACCACAACCATGCTCGACCTCGGCACACTCGAGGACGGGGATGTCATCACCGTGATCACCAAGAACTCACGCTGGGACTTCGTCCTGGCCAAGGGCCGTCGGGTGATCGAGCATCAGGTCATCGGCGTCGCCGTCGTGACCAACAGCCGCAAGTTCGGTCAGACCACTCGCGACGTGATGACCACGCGCCTCGACCGGATCTTCCGCTTGGGAGAGCCGGTCCGCGTGAGCGGAGGCAGCTCCGGCGACGTCCAGTCGGTGCTGGTGAACGGCCAGCGTCGCCTCGGCTGACGCCACGACCTACGGACCGGACCCCTTCGGGGGTCCGGCACCGGGGTCATTTTTCTTTATTCACGAAATGTTTACTTCTCAATGCAAGAGTCGTGGACTGGCTCCGACGCTTGCTTTGGCGAACCAGGCTACAGAAGGTTGAAAAACTATCTGTAGGGGTGTGCTCTCCTGGAGTGCTTTAGAGAGAGTAGGCCCTTGTGTTCGTGGGGTTGGAGACCCTGGCACCAGTCAGAGCAGTGCATTTCAATCTACTCAAACATAATCAGCTAAGGCTCACGACTTACTCGTTACTAGGATCATTTTGGCTTTTTAACGTCTTTCTTTAACTTTTCTTCGGCAGTACCTGCGACGGCTTCGACAACTTTTTCGCCAACGTGACTGAGGTCTTCATCCTCTAAAGTAACTTGAAATACCCTATTGATGCCTATATTATACTTCTTCCGCTTAGCTTGAGATGAAGGCTCTCGGTAGATCATGTCCATTTTCTCGTGAGCAAACGCCCTTCTTGCTTCCTTATATTTATTAAGCTTATCTATATCGGACTCATCAGACTCAAATTCTGCACGCAGCAACTTGACGTAGGCCTGGAAGCTCTTTGAGACAGTCTCTTTAAAAGCGTATTTATCGCGAAGATCGCGGACGTGACTATAATTTGATGCACTGAAGAAAACCGCAAAGATTAGCGGAGAGGTAAACAAAGTTTTAGCCAGAATTGCACCAATTGTAGGACCTTGGTTTATGCGGTCGATAGCTCCTGCTGAGCCGCCATCCTTGATGAACATTACCCAGAAGATAAACGTTACTGCACAGATAAGGAGAAGAACTGAAACAGCAACAGCCCCAGCCCACCATTTAAGTGAGCTATTGAGCGCGTTGGTCCTATTCCTAAAAGATTCAGATAGACTCTCTGAAGAAGAAAGGCCTAGGTTATTTCGAATATCGTTAGTAAGAATCGTGCTCTCTTTGTGCAGCTTGTCAGTAGCCTCTTTGGCGCCTAAGGCCTCCTTTGCCAGCTCTTCACTACGTTCCTTAAGAGATATAACGGAGACGAGTTCTCCCTCGGCCTTCAGTTTTATTCCAGCTGTTTCTGCGGCATTGTCAGAGGCTTTCTTGAGTTGAGCTTCCATACCTGTATCTGCATCATTTATTGCCTCAAGAAGCTTCCCAAAGTCATCAAATGATGTTTTTGCCGAGGCTGATAGTTCATCTAACTTCTCAAAATGTTGACCCCCCTTTGATACGGTCTCTGCCAAGGTGGCATCATATTGGGCAATCCGTCTATTAAGATCTTTCGCAGTATCAAATAGCGCTTGTAAACCATTATCGGGATCAAACACCTGGGCAGCCAGATCCCTAAAGCCTGCATACTGCCTGGCTAGATCTTCAACTTGATGCTCAGAATCGGAAACTATACCTTCAAGCTCGGAAAGCTTTTTCTGCGCTTCGGTTGCAAGGTTGTTGATTTCAGTTTTTCTTGAGGTAGACGTTGCGAGACTAGCAGCCAAGCCGTTCTGCTTATCCTGCATCCTTCCACGAAGCTTATCGAACTTCCTATAATAGCTTTCCAGATCTCTAAGAATGGTATTAGAACGCGTAAAATTAGCTCTAATACTCTTGAGCTTCTGTGCTATCTCAATTCCTATGTCCTGCTCTTTATTCCCCTTCAAAAACCCATCCTATACTTTAGAAATGCTTTTTATAACAGTATGACCGGGGCTGTAAAGATACAAGCAAGAGAACTATGCCTTTATCATCGCAAAGTACCCCCGTCATACCTATAGGACGCCCGGACTACAGAGGTTATAGAAATTGTTTTGCTGCTCCGATGTAAGCGTATAGTCTTCTACGCTATTGTAAGGCTCCATAGGCTCAGGGTCACTTGAAGGACTAGAAAACTACCATGAAAAAAGCCCAAGACGAGCTTGGACGTTTTTCATGGTGAACCAAATACGAAAGTTTTGGAACCATTTCTATGAAGACTTAGAGACCTTAGTTAGTCTTTCTAGATTGATGCCAGATACAAGAACTTCGCCACAGGGGAATAGAACAAAACATGATCTATTCCCCGTTGCTGCTGATAATCAACAAGCATTTAACAGCCAATGAGCAATCATAACCCTCATTTCGACCACCTGCAGCAGTATAAATGGCGCCAGGGACAATCAGGCAACCCTGCAGGAAGACCCAAGGGATCAAAAAATTTACGCACATGGATACATGAACTGATCAATGATGACTCTTTAGTAATTGACGGTATCCGATCAGGAGAAATACCAGTTAAAGCCATAATCGTAAGTTTAATTTCTCTTGCTGCACAAGGTAATCTGAAAGCCTTCGACATACTAGCTAAATATGGTTATGGAATCAGCCCCAACAATCCTATGGAGGACAATGAGTCAATTCATCCGGTTAATCTGGTAATCGTGAAGGACAAAGAAGATGTATCATCTGATAAAGTTAATGATAAAGCATATTAATAATTACGACTTTCGACTATTCAATTATTATCATTCAATAAGTTAGTCGTAATTGGCATAATCACATCCCGTGTAAGATCTCGTTTAAATTGCTTTAGCCTTGGAGAGTCTATCCCGTTCGTAAAAGTAACATGTGTTGCATGCGCATATGCCTCTTCGTCATCAAGAACTGCAGTAGTAGTCAAATACACTAGCACCCATATTCTGGGATCTTTCATAACTTTAATATCATTCCAGAGTCGATCATTACTCTTAACAAAGTCTTCTATCTGATTTCTTAAGAAGATTCTAGCGTCTTTCTCGCTCTTACTCTGTAAAAACCTCTCCCCTTTGTTGTAGTACCTTTCAAGAGCCAAAGCTACTAGGCCTCGGCGCGTATTATCATTGGTTAAATAAAAGCTGCTAATCTGCGAAGCAGCTCGTTCAGTATTTCTTTCAACTGCTCTTCTATTGTCGGAATATAGTCTCTTCGCTTCTACTCCGTACTTTCTACCAGAGCATCTGAGCTCAATATCGGGGTGATTAATTCCTAGCTGCGCATCTATTCCTGCTTTCTTAAGATCTGCAAGTAGCACCAATTCGAACTGTATGTCCCTCGCGTCACTATCTGTTGACTCCCTTTTCCTGTCTAGAGTTCCTTTAATGAGCCTTATAAACTTCCCTCTAAATGTCGGCATATCACTTTTACTAATTTTTATATCAAGAATCTTACTCAATTCAGAGACGTCTTGTATCGCAAATGGCCTTAATCTGAGGTCATCCTTGCTTTGGGGTATACCCGTCTTATGATTCGTATGGACCCTTCTCAGTACTCCATACGCATCACTAAATCTATTCTTAGTCTTCTGAAGGCCAAATCGTGTTAGCGTGTCATTCAGATCTATTTCAGTTTTAAGTAAGTCATCAATGCGTGAATATTTCATCCAGGCAACCAGGTTATTTTGGTAAGTATGCTGGCTTAAATGTTGTTACACAGCCAGATGAATTATACATACTTGTTCTATATTGGATCATTCTTGAATCAAATCGAATTTGATAGGCATTATAAGCCATATCAATTTCAAGCTGCCTATCAGCTTCACTGATCTCCTGATTTCTCAATGATGGCGCCTTATCAAGGAGATAAATTTCATATTCATTCTGAAGTATTTTCTTTTGCGTATCGATAGATGCAGCCTGAATAGCCTCGCAATTCTTTGTAGGGGCTGGCTTACGAGTGCTATTCGAAGGAATAGCTTCAGCTTGAGGCGACGGACTGTTAGTCTTTACGCTGTCTGTAAGTGGCTTAGGGACGCTACTGGATGAGGATGTCGCTAATTCGGCAGACTTCTCTGAAGGGAAAAATACTTCCACTGCGGCAAGCACCGCAAGAGAAGTTACTACTACAAGTGCGCATTGGATAAATAAAACCTTATTCTTACGCAAAAATTTGAACGATTTCATAGGTGCATTATAGCAAGTTGTTGATTATACAAGAATGTATTATAATTTAAGCATAACAACAGAGGCCGCCTCGATGAAGGAGCTGTAATATACGCGAAAGGCGTTTACAGGTCCTTTTTATGTACAAGTCCACCAAACCTCTAATCACAGTAAAAGAAGCAAGAAAGGCGCTGGGTTCAGCTGGAGCAAAGCTCTCAGATGATGAAATTCGTCAGCTCAACGTAGATTCAGAATTTGTTGTTAGGACAATTTTGAAGGAATATTTGGTTCGTAATTCTTCGGTGGTAAAATAGCAGTATGAAGCGCGGAGTAATTTACTTAAGAGTCTCTACTGGGAAACAAGTGGAGGGTGTAAGTTTAGACAATCAAGAGCTTGGCTGCCAACGCTGGGCCTCTTCTAATAATATTGCCATCAGCAGAACATTCAGAGAAGAGGGTGCATCTGGAAAATCGCTAAATCGTAAAGCGCTACAGGAGCTGATTACCTACATCTATGAGTATGGGGATGCTATAGATTATTTGATCGTGTATCAGTGGGATAGAATATCAAGAAATCTAAACTCCTACATTCAGCTGAAAGAAGTGTTGGATAAATATTCTATTGAGGTGAGAGACGTTGGATCGCCACTTAAATCGAGTGCTGCTACTAGGTTTACAGAGAATATTGCGGTCTCCTTTGCTCAATTCGATAATGAGGTTAAGTCCGAGCGTGTTCTAGATAATATGCGACTTCTGGCTAAGGCGGGTTATCGAATGCACAAGGCTCCTTATGGACTAAGAAATATAAGAGACTACCAGAACAGGCCTACACTTGGACCTATCCACGGAGTAACCCATAAGTTAGCAAAGCTACTCCAGGAATTCTCAACCGGCAAATACAACATTACTGAAATTGTAAAATATGCGAGAACTTTGGGCTTAACAACCTCAACCGGCAAGCCAATTTCAATACAGCTTATGAGTAAAATACTTAGAAACCCAGTTTATGCAGGCTACGAGGTGAGCTCACTCACGGAGGGAAGGCTAGTCCGTACTATTTTCCCCGGAATTATTCCGATAGATAATTTTGAGCGAAATCAAATTATACTTTCTAGAATCTCGGGAAAACGTGACTATAAGACCGACAGAGAAGAATACCCACTAAGGCGCTTCGTGATTTGTAACCGATGCGGTACCCATATTACGGGGAGCTCATCTACAGGTAGGAATGGGAAAAAGTATCCAAGATATAATTGTAGGATATGCAAAAAGTCTGCAGTACTCATAGATACACTTCATGATTCCTTTACGTCCGAACTTCAGACGCTATCGCCTTCGCCAGAGGTTTCTGAATACGTAAAGAGAATCATCATCAAAGCATGGAACGAGGAAGCAAAAAGCTATCTAGTGGAGAAGATAAGAATTGAAAAGCGCACAAACGAAATAAGCCACAAAATACAGAGTGCTTTGGAAAAATATATAGATGGCTCAATAACTAAAGATGAGAAAGATAGCTATACGTCTGCACTATCGAAGGAAATGTCTGAGCTAGAAGAGCAGAAGAAACGATTCTCGGGCGTAATCAATGACAATACTACAATTGTCGACTATGCAATGAGCGCATTAGCTAACATTGCAATGCTCTGGAAAGATTCCCCTCTTGAATCTAAGCGGACCCTGCAAGCACTCATATTCCCAAAAGGAATAAAATACGATTTTACTACCAATAAATTTAGAACCACGCTTCCAAGCAGACTTTTCAGGTTTGCCGATACTAAAAAAGACCTTTCTTTTGAAGAAAAGTCTCTTTTGGTGATCCCACGGAGAATCGAACTCCGATTTCCAGATTGAGAATCTGGCGTCCTAACCGTTAGACGATGGGACCGAGTAGTGAGTGAAATGATTGTAAGCTTGCTTACAAGGTTATTTCCGAGGTACGAGGTTCTATACAAAGTATGGGACCGAGTAGATTTTTAACTCAACAACTATACCACGTTTACGAGCCCTTTTCCAGGTTATAACGGCACTTTTTAGGGCCTTGCGCAATATTTACTCACCCACAAATATAGGCGTATTATGAATACAGATCGTTACACACGTTTGTAGAGAGGGGTTGACACGAACACACGCATTTTCGTACTATGTTCGTAGTTATATATGTGTGCAGTGAGGGTGAAATAGGAGTAAGGAAAACCGCGAAAAAGTAAGCAAAAGCGGTTTGACAATGACATACTACGCTATATATAGTGTCTTTAGTCATAGTGACTACGCTATATATACAAACAGAATAATCCAGGAGGGTGAGGATGAGTTTTGAACAAATCAAAAAACGAAATGGGTCGATAGTTGCTTTTGATAAGCAGCGCATTGCCGACGCAATCTTAAAAGCTAGCCTTTCGGTAGACGGCGAAATAGAAATTGAGCGTATTAATGAACTGACCGATGCGGTGGTTGATAACCTAGCGGCTTTGCATATTGATGCCACGCCAGATGTAGAGAGCATTCAAGATCTTATTGAGCAAGAACTGATGCGCGGAGGCTTCTTCCAGACGGCTCGAAGCTACATCGTGTACCGCGAGCAGCACAAAAAGCAGCGCCAAACCGAGCAGCAGGAGCAAGTTGCTAAGCTAGAAAAGTCTGGTATCTCGGTGATTGACTCAAAAGGTAAAACCGAAAAGTTTGATCCTAAAAAACTCGAAAAAACTATCCTCCGCTTTACTGACGGTCTAGAAAATGTCGATGCCATTGCCGTTATGGAATCGGTAAAAACTAACCTGTATGACGGTATTTCTGTAGAAGAACTGTTTGAGGCTATTGTGATGGCAGCTCGTGGCTTTATTGAGCGCGATACCGATTACACCAAGTTTGCCGCTCGTCTGCTTATGCACAAGCTGCACCAAGAGGTTGCTGGCGAGGCTGATGCCAAGAAAATCCCTGCTGCTTACCGCAAAACCTTTGTTGAAAACTTGAAGCGCGCCGTAGATGAGAATCGTTTGCAGAAAGAGATTTTAAACTTTGATCTTGATGAGCTTGCCGAATACATAGATCTTGACCGTGATGACCTCTTTGACTACATGGGACTGCAGGTGCTCTATGATAGGTATTTCCTTCGTGCCGCTGGTAGCGAAGATATTATCCTCGAAACTCCACAGGCGTTTTGGATGCGTGTGGCGATGGGTATGGCGATGCAAGAAACCAAAAAAGAGCGCACCGAGTGGGCCAAGAAGTTTTATGACATTATGTCGACTCACCGCTACGTACCGTCTACCCCTACCCTCTTCCACTCCGGCACCACCTACCCGCAACTTTCTTCTTGCTACCTCAATACAGTTGGCGATGATCTTGGAAGTATCTTTAAGCTTTTCTCGGACAATGCTCAGCTTTCAAAATACTCTGGCGGGATTGGCACCGACTACACACCAATTCGAGCTACTGGGTCTCTCATCCACACCACAAATGTAAGTTCCCAGGGAGTGATTCCCTTCTTGAAGATTGCGAATGATGTTACTGTGGCTATTAATCGTTCTGGAAAACGTCGTGGGGCTACCTGTGCTTACCTCGAAACCTGGCACATGGATATTGAGGAATTTCTTGAGCTCCGTAAGAATACTGGCGATGACCGTCGTCGTACACACGACATGGATACGGCTAACTGGATCCCAGACCTCTTTATGAAGCGCGTACAAACTGGTGCGATGTGGACGCTCTTCTCTTCAGATGAAACCGCAGACTTGCATGACTTGTACGGTAAGAAGTTTGAAGCCGCCTACGAAGCGTACGAAAAACAAGCCGATGAAGGTAAGATCCAGAACTTTAAGCGCATTCCTGCAGTAGACCTGTGGCGCAAGATGATTACTATGCTCTTTGAGACCGGTCACCCATGGATTACTTTTAAAGATCCTTGTAACCTCCGCTCGCCTCAAGATCATGTTGGCGTGGTACACAGCTCTAACTTGTGTACAGAAATTACGCTCAACACTTCTTTGGAAGAAACTGCGGTGTGTAACCTTGGTAGCGTGAACTTGGCCCTGCACGTAAAGGGTGAAGTGCTTGATCACGACAAGATTAAAGAAACTGTTGCGCTCGCTATGCGTATGCTCGATAACGTGATTGATCTCAACTACTACCCAACTAAGGAAGCGAAGGCTAGCAACATGAAGCATCGCCCAGTCGGACTTGGCATTATGGGCTTCCAGGATGCGCTGTATCAGCTCGACATCGACTTTGCATCCGAAGCTGCCGTGGAATTTGCCGATGTTTCGATGGAGCTCATCTCGTACTATGCAATTATGGGTTCGTCTGAACTCGCCAAAGAACGTGGAGCATATGAAAGCTTTAAGGGCTCAAAGTGGGATCGAGGCATTTTCCCTGTCGATACTCTAGACATACTAGAGGAAGAGCGTGGGCAAAAAATCGATGTGGCGCGTACTCGTCGGCTCAATTGGGAGCCCATCTACGAGCACGTGAAGAAGCACGGTATGCGTAACTCTAACACTATGGCGATTGCTCCAACTGCGACCATCTCCAACATTGTGGGCTGCTACCCATGTATCGAGCCAATCTTCAAGAATCTATATGTGAAGGCCAATATGTCGGGAGATTTCACCGTAATTAACCCATACCTTGTAAAAGATCTGAAGGCACTGGAACTGTGGAACGACGACATGATTAAAAAACTCAAATTCTATGATGGAAGTGTGCAGCAAATTTCCGAAATTCCAGTAAATATCCGTGATAAATACAAGGAAGTGTTTGAGATCCCAGCCGATTGGCTTATCCGCACCGCTGCCTACCGTGGCAAGTGGATCGACCAGAGCCAAAGTCTGAACATCTTCATGCGCGGTACAAATGGAAAAATGTTGGCAGACGCTTATAGCTATGCATGGCGCATGGGTCTTAAGACTACCTACTACCTCCGCTCACTCGCGGCCAGCCAGGTAGAAAAGTCGACCGTCGACACCGCTGCCTTTGGCGACACTCACAAGCGTGATTTTAGCTCGAGCGCACCGGTTGGTAACGGCATGTCAGCCCAGATGGATACTTCGGTAGCCACTCAGGTTTCCACTCAAACCATGGTCGCAACCAGTCAAGAGACGCTGAAGGTCTGTTCGATTCTTGATCCAGACTGCGAAGCCTGTCAGTAATATGTACTACTACGATAACTTTTAAAGGAGGGTCATATGCCGATCACCAAGACCACAACACGTCCCGACATTAACGCTCGCCGCATCATAAACGGAGCTGATGCTGACGTCATACAGCTACACCCCATGAAGCATAGCTTTGCTTGGGATGCCTACAATGCCGGAAATGCCAACCACTGGCTACCAACAGAAATTACCATGATGAGTGACATTGAGCAGCTGCGCAATGGCAGACTCACCGATGATGAAGTAAAAGCCTTAAAAACCGTACTAGGTTTCTTTACGACTGCCGACTCGATCGCTGCAAATAATGTGGTGCTGGCGATGTATAAGCATATTTCGAGCCCAGAGTGTCGTATGTACTTGTTGCGTCAGGCTTATGAAGAAGCTATTCACACCCATGCCTACCAATACATTGTGGAAAGTCTTGGTTTAGACGGTGGCGAAATCTTCAATATGTACCGAGAAGTTGACGGCATCTACTCTAAGGCTGAGTTTATCTTGAGCTTTAACGAAGGTATTTTTGACCCAGCCTTTAAGACTGGTACGTTTGAGAACGATCAGAAGTTTTTGGAAAACCTCTGTGTATTCTCGCTCATCCTAGAAGGCATCTTCTTCTACAGTTCGTTCGCCGTGATGTTTGGTTTTCAGCGTCAGAACAAAATGGTGGGAGCCGCTGAGCAGATTCAGTACATTATGCGCGATGAAACTCAGCATCTGAACTTTGGCATAAAGCTGATTAACACCATTAAAGAAGAGCAGCCAGAGCTGTGGACTCCAGAATTTCAACAGCACATCGTGGGTCTCGTACGTAAGGCTGCCGAGCTTGAGTACAAATTTGCGGCTGAAGTGTTTCCTCGCGGCATCTTTGGCATGAACGCCGATGGTTTTCGTCAGTACATTGAGCACATTGCCGATCGCCGCTTACAGCGCGTTGGCTTGCCGCCACAGTTTAACGTTGAAAATCCATTCCCATGGATGAGTGAAGCGATTGATCTCACAAAAGAGAAGAACTTCTTTGAAACGCGCGTTACAGAGTATCAGACTGGTGGCACGCTCAATTGGGACTAGTTCTAGAAAGAGTATAGTGCTCATGCTATAATGCCGGTAAGTAAATTTGCCGGCATTGGCATATAGGGGCTATGCAAAAAAAGACAAAAAATACATCGCAAGAAAATGGGCACCAACTTGGAGCGGTAGATATGTCGCAAGATCCATCACTTTTGCGTGCTGAGCCAACTGCATCAAAAAAACGTGGCGAGTCCTTAATTAATGCTGGGCATCCAGCGGCGTCAGATCTTAAGAAGAAGACCTCAAAAAAGAAGCTGGCAATTATCGTGGCTAGTGTGATACTTCTACTGGCAGCAGTGAGTGCAGGGGCTTACTATGCGCTAGGACGTAAGGCACCTGCGCCGAGCACTAGCGTAGGTCCAGCAGAAGAGGTGAAAGCCGAAGCTTCGCCAGCACCAACTACCAAACCGAGCGCCCTAACTGGTGTTTTAGTTGAGCCTAACATTGCCGAAAAGCCGGTGATGGCGTCAATTATAGAGAACATGGCCGGCCGTGGTGCCGCCCGACCTCAATCGGGTCTTTCTAGCGCAGGTGTCGTGTATGAGGCTCTTGCCGAGGGCGGGATTACTCGATATTTGGCTCTGTGGCAAGCAGATACTCCCCAGGATATCGGTCCGGTACGAAGTTTGCGCCCGGTATTCTTTTATTCGGCGATGGAATATGGTGCTCCGACGGCTCACGCGGGTGGCTCAACCGATGGCTTGGCACTTGCGCAAGATCCAGGGTTTAAAAATGTTGAAGCTCTTAGTGGCTCCCCTTTTCGTCGAGTAAGCTCTCGGATTGCCCCGCATAATTTGTATATTTATGGTGATAACTATACAGCACTGATTACCTCCCGCGGCTGGGGCGGCGCTCCAGCTTTCAATCCTTGGCCACGTAAAGATGATCAGCCCAGCCAATCACCAAGCGCTACGGTTATCACAGCAAATTTTTCCAGCGCTGATTATCGAGCGGTTTTCCGCTATGATGTCGGCACGAATAGTTATCTCAGAGAGGTTGGCGGAAAAGCTGATGTAGATGCGGCGGCAAATAATAAGCAAGTAAATCCTAAGACCGTAATTATCCTTAAGGCTTCAGCCGTAGCTGGTAAGCAACAAAATGGTAAGCCAAAAACAGATATAGATATTATTGGCAAAGGTTCGGGGTATATTTTCCAGGATGGTGCAGTAAAAGAGGTCACTTGGGTTAAGAATTCTGCCACCGACAGGATGCAGTTTCTTGATGGCGTTGGGGCGCCTGTGTCGTTAAATCGTGGACAGACTTGGGTGAGTGTTGTCCCAACAACACTTCCTCCAACCTGGCAATAGATACGCAAAAGCCCTTCTTTTCATTCAAGAATGTCAGAAGGGCTTATGGTTGCGTTTTGTATTAGCGAACGCGGTTCTTTATGGCGTAGAGCATGCCCCAAGCAACCAAACCGGCTGCAATAGCTGCTGCAACAACCACCATCCAGCTGTCAGTAGCACCAGTTGCAGGCAAAGCTGCACCAGTTGCGATCCCAACAGTTGTAGGTAGTGTGCCACCACCTTTTCCGTAAGTCATAGCGACTCCTATAAGTTCGTTAAGTAATCTGCATACAAAAAAATGAGGCTAAGTCACGCTATGTGACTCACCCTCATTTCGTATACCCTGTATTTTATCAGTCATAAGCGTATTTGTCAATAGTTTTGGTTGACGTTTTATGGGTCTGTCACCTACACTAAAGTAAACATAAGGGGGGTGAATTGGATAAGTTAGCTTTCAGGCGTATTCGGCTGGGTGTGCTCACAGCTTTTGCTGTTATAGCCTACGTTGGCGGTGCCATCTCATTATCGCCTCTTTTGGCGCGATATTTACCTGCTGTATCGCAGGATTTAGTCGCATCAGTTTCTCAGACGCAGGCAACTGCCGCTCCGCCACCTGAAACTACGGAAAACCCAGAAGAAGCCCTCAAAAAGGCCGAAGCTCAAGCTCAGTTAGAACAAAAGAAACGCCAAGCTCAGCGACAAGTTGTCTCGGTACGGCAAAATCCTTTCGCAGGGGCTAAGCTCTTTGTAGATCCAAATTCTCCAGCTCGTCGACAAGTAAATACTTGGCAAAGCACTCGCCCTGGTGATGCAACTCTGATATCAAAAATTGCGAATAACTCGGTAGGAATTTGGTTGGGCGGTTGGTACGGTGATGTCGGCTCCGCTACTAGGCAATGGCTCGGTCAGATGCAGTCACAAGGGGCTCTTCCAGTATTTATTCTCTACAATATCCCCATTCGTGACTGTGGAAGCTATTCTGCGGGTGGAGCAACGAGCGCTTCGGCATATCAAGCTTGGGTGCGGTCTATCGCAGGCGCCAGTAGTGGCAAAAAGGCTGTGTTCATTTTAGAGCCGGATGCCTTAGCTGGGTGGGATTGCCTCACGCCAGCACAGCGTCAAGAGCGTAGTGATGTGTTGCGTGCGGCAATTGATATCTTATCTGCAGATGCAAATCATTATGTATATCTAGATGCGGGAAATGCGCGCTGGCAAGGTGCGGATGTCATGGCTGGGCGCATACGCCAAATTGGTACCCAGGGACTGCAAGGTGTCTCCCTTAATGTCTCAAATTTTTTGACTACCGCGGAGTCACAGGTTTATGGGAGTAAAATTAGTCAGCAAACAGGTGGATTGCACGTCGTGATAGATACAAGCCGGAACGGCCAAGGCCCAGCTCCAGATTTAGCCTGGTGTAATCCAGAAGGTAGAGGTTTGGGTTTACCGCCGAGTGCTCAGGGAGGCAACCCGATTGATGCCTATCTTTGGCTCAAGTACCCCGGTGAATCTGATGGGTCCTGCAATGGCGCGCCAACTAGCGGTGAGTGGTGGGCTGACTATGCGCTAGGGCTTGCCCAGCGGGCCGCTTTTTAGCGTCCCTGCGAATAGGTTTCGATGAGGGCCTTTTCATAGGTATCGATGTGGATACCCGTATCTTTCACCGCCCTTAAATGGCTTTCAAGGGCATTTGTATCAACTGAGTATTCCCCACCGTCTTCCACCTGGTGATACACCAGAACCAGCCAGAGGTTGTTGTTTTGAGCAAACTGAGCCCACTCACGTATTTGCTCTGGAGTTGTGTCTACTTCTACGTTTTGTACTTTAATTTGATAGCGATCATACCCTGGGGCATTAAAGCCGGTATCTGTTGTTCGGTGACTCTGATAGCATTTGCGAATCATTTTAGTTACATCTTGGTTGTAGCGGCCAAATGGTGCAGCGAAATTGTTTACTCCACCAAACTTACTGTTGAGGACAGCACGTGAGCCGGCAACTTCTAGCATCAGCTCATCTCCCTGTAGTTTTGAGTGGTCTGCATGTGAGTAGGAGTGCGAACCGATATCATGACCTTGCTTCTGGAGTTCGCGAATTTGTTCAGGCGTCATATAGGCTTCGTTTACATCGTAGTCGGCCACTATAAACTGTGTCGTTTTGATACCGTATTTATCGAACAGGGGCAGGCCCTGATTGTACACAGACTTCCATCCATCATCAAAGGTAAAAGTTGCAATACCGCGCTGGAATTTAGGAGCGTTCATTCGGGATACGGCATAGTTTTTAGTTTCGAGCCAACCTGTGGTATTTAAAATGGTTGAAAAGCGCAGAGAAACTGTGCCATTTGGAACAATAACGGTAGAGGTTTGGTTCTGCCAATCCTCTGATGCCGACAGCTGTTTGAGGGTAACGTATTTTTCTGTACCGTCACTCTGCGTCAGCGTAACGCTGGCTACAACCTTTTGATTGGTGCGATATGAAGTATTAAAGCTCAACATCTCACCAGGCGTAACTGAGATTTTCTGCGTCTGCCACTTGGCGTCACCATCTATGTAATCAACAAGCTCCACTCGAAGTGCTGAAGCGCCTGATGCTTGACGCTGTGATATAAAAATCGGGGTGTTATTGCCATAGTGATCGGCCTGCCAACTTGCATCTGGCGATTCGTCGGGGGTTGTTGGGTAGGGATTGAGTACTATGCGTTCAGCTGTATCGGTATAGTTGAGAACCGAGTTTTTCTGATTGAGCGTAGTGATGAGTGGATCTTTGAGCGGATCGCCAAAAGTAGGTACATCAAGCCCCCCGCCATAACACATAGTGTTTGCAGCGAGTTCCGCATTGGTTTTTTCGGTTGGTGCCACTACCCTACCAATAGCGAAGAGTGGCAGGAGGTGCCACAAGAGAAATCCTGCTGCGACTACATAGAGAAATGAATTAAGAAATTTTTTATTCATAGCTTAGGCCTCAGCCACTTTATAGCGTCGGTTTGCAGTCGACCAGCCAACTTGGCGTTCACGGAAACGACGAAAAACTATAACTTCAAAGAAAGCTTTGACGTAGATCGCCATGTTGGTAATTCGCAAGAGATAAAACAGCGGAAAAGCACTGATGATATCGAGGCGTCGATGCACAACGCAAGCCATAAGCGTCATGGCAAAGAAGATACCGACATCAAGGAGGAAAGTTTGAGCAATTACATGCGCTCCTCGCCCACTCAAAAGCAATATTGGAAGCAAAACTAGTAAGTTGAAGTAATAGGCAAACATCTCGAGAATCTGATAGCCTAGATAGCCATCAATCTTCTGCCACTTACGACCGATTTTATAGCTTAAGACTCCTTGCCAAAAGCCACGGTACCAGCGAGTAATTTGCTTGACGTAGTCAGCATAGTCTTTGGGGTCCTGCGTGAGTGTGCGGGCTTGCGAAATAAATCCGATGCGCCCAAGTTTTTTGCGATGAATTTGGATAGTGATATCGAAATCTTCCGTAAAGTTATGGGTTTCAAAATCTAGATCCTTGAGGATATCTGTACGGAAACAGCTGGTTGGACCAGGAATAACTGGAATTACACCCAGCATGTGTTGGATGCGGCGCATGATTTCTTGTCCAAAGCTATATTCATAGGCTCGGTATTTCGATATCCAGCCACCGTACATAGATTTTACGTAGCCAGTAGCGGCAACATATTTTTCTGGATCTAGTTCTTTCTTGAAGATGCTAAAATACTTACCTTCAAAAGCTGAGTCGGCATCAGCAATATGCAGCCAGGTGTAACGGCTTTTTATACGGAAGGCGCGGATCGCCTTCTTGATCGCAAGTGCCTTGCCGGAGCGACGTACGGAAATCACATGATTTTTACCAAGAATATTTGTAGCAAGCTCGGCTGTCTTATCTGAAGAGTTGTCACTTACGACGTAAATATGCGCCGTAGACAGCCCGGCGGCAATTGCCGAGTGGATGGTTTTTTCAATAACAAGTTCCTCATTATGCCCGGGGATAATGAGTGCGAGTTGATGCTTCTTGGTGGCAGAAAACTTTTTCATAATAAATATCTGAAATGTCAACAGAATGAGTAATAATAGCATAAAATATCAAAATAGTCAATAGTTTGCTTCTGTTAAATTCGCTTGTGCTTGAGGTATAATAACGGCATGTATAAGCCGCCTGCCAAGCTTGGTTTTACGCTTATTGAGACAGTGATCGCCATGAGCTTGATGGCCTTTATGTTTTTAGCTATTTTTTCATTGATAACTACAAATCTCACCTTGCTATTTAGCAGTAAGATTAGATCGACGAGCATCGGGTTGGCACAAGAAAAACTCGAGGAATTGAAAAATTTACCATACGACTCACTCGCAACAAAGTCTGGATCAATTTATCCAGCCGGGACAATCCTTGATGAAGAAATCATTACGCGGAATGGACTCAAGCTGAATGTAGTTACTGATATACGCTATGTAGATAATCAATTTGATGGAAATCTGGACGGAACTGTTCCGTCTAAGCCGGTTGATCTTTATCCGTATGATTATAAAAAAGCAACAATTACCATTATGTCTACGGATAAAAAAAAGACATACGCTCGGCTATCGACGGATATTGCAGCAAAAACTGCAGAAACTGCAGGAAATACAGGAGTACTCATAGTAAAAGTAATTGATGCCAATGGTAATCCCATAGAGGCTGCCAATGTGAGTATCGTAAATACGCAACTTTCACCAGCGGTTGGCGTCAGTACGCAGACCGACGTATTGGGGCAAGTAGTGATTCCTAAGTTGCCGCCAGATACTGCTCAAAACTACCATATTGAGGTAACTAAAGCTGGTTATTCTTCTGAAAAAACCTATCCTATTAACGGCAGCATAACAAATCCGGCAAATCCAGATTTTGGGCTCGTTGCTCAACAGACTGTAACGAAGACGTTTGCAATTGATAAGGTTAGTAACTTATCAATGACTGTCTATGACCAATCAGGGCAAATTAAGCCAGGAGTCACACTTGATATTCGGGGAGAAAAACAACTTGGTAGTTCGCCTATCGTATATAAATATTCTCAGTCTTACACAACAGATCAGAATGGCAAGATTAATATTGCCTCTGTTGAATGGGACAGTTACGTCATCTCTGCTAATGGCTATACCGTGTTGTCTACCACTCCGTATCAACCCTTAGGCCTTTCACCCGACCTTTCATTAGATGCGAGAATAACCTTAGTTGCTAACCCAAGCCAATATCCGGTCATCTCACAAATTAACCCTATAAGCCCAGATATTACCACGAGCACAATTATTGATATTACTGGCTCAAATCTGTCCGGATCTGCAAGTGTAGTCCTGAGGAAAGCTGGTCAACCCGATAGGGGTGCGTCGTCGGTAAATTCCTCTGGTGCAGATTCACTTTCAGCCACGTTCAATTTGGTAGGTATACAGTCAGGCGCCTGGGATGTTGTCGTTACAATTTCCGGGAGGCAGACAATTCAATACTCCGGAGTAATAATCCCATGAATATCCAGCACAAGAGAAGACCAGGCTATACTCTGGTTGAGCTACTCGTAGTGTTGCCACTTATTGTAATGGGCAGTATCTTGCTTATTTGGATTACTTACCAAGGCTGGCGGGCCTATTTGTTTGCAGCCGCGCAATCGAAAGCAAATTATGAGACAACTCGGCTTCTAGATAGAATGAGCAGAGTCTTAAGATCTACAACCAGAATATATGAGGTGAAAAATAATGAGATTGTGTTTGAGTCATTCTACTCCCCTCGTGATGTGGTCCCAGATAAGTCGCGTTACTACGTTGAAGGTTCTCGTCTGAGGATTGATACAATCCCTGCAACTGGTACAGCACCAAACTACACTTACGATGAATCGGCCAAAAAAACGTACGATTTAGGTGAAATTAGTAATGGGAGTGCAAATCTTTTTCGCTACTATAACGAAAACAACCAGTTGCTTACAGATTTAAGTGATATAGCTGCCGTGAGACAAATAGAGATAATCTTGATATCTAATCCTTATCCTAAGGTTTTGCCAAAAGATCAGGAGGGTAGCACGAAAATTCAACTGAGGAATCTAAAGTCAAATCTATGAAAAAAGTTACCCCAGCCAAAAGAAACGGAGCTTCATTAGTACAGGTACTTGTAACTTGCGCAGTGGTAGCCTCAATCGCAATTACAATGGCAATAGGAATTGTTGCGCAGCAGCGTTTTGCTAGGCAAACTGAAAAAGCAATCTCGTCTACGTATATCGCCGAGGCAGGACTTAACTATTACTTATGGCATCTGAGCCACAATGTGAACGACTATTGTGATGGGCAGCCATGTGGAGTAATCACAGACCAGGGCTATGGGCCATTTACATATGATTATAAAACACCCGATGGCAGGATTGCTGGGAGTTACTCGATTTATGTTAAACCACCCTCGAGCGAGAACACTAGCGTAACCGTTAGGTCTTATGGTAAAGCTAAAGACGGCTCTCAGAGGGCTCTGCAGGCATCAATTGCTATTCCATCATTCGCTCAATACGCGATTTTGACTGCAAGCGAGATATGGATCGGTAGCAATGAAACCGTGGATGGCCCACTTCATAGCAATATTGGCGTGCATTTTGATGGCGTCGGAAACGATACTATATCTTCTGCGCAGTCTTCGTATCGTCCCACCGCCCAGTTTGGCGGCAATGGTCAGATACAAAATGGAGTCTGGGGTAGTGGAGGTCCGAACAGCCTCTGGAAGTTTCCCGTTCCCCCAGTAGACTTTCAGTCGGTTACCGCTGATTTAAGTCAAATAAAGACAGATGCCCAGTCAAATGGACGCTACTTAGGACCCACAAGTCCATCAAATCCAACCTCGAAACTCGGGTACTATCTTGAGTTGCGGAGCGATGGTGGTATAGATGTTTATCGTTTAACTAGAGAGCGTTGTGACTCAACTAATCGCACTTTTGTCCAAACCTTAGCTCACCCTTCAAATGACCTGCTATATGTCGAGGACAATGTTTGGGTGCGTAACGTGCCCGGACAAACATACCCAGAGCGGTTAACTATCGCCTCTGCTTACCTCCCGAGCAATGGAAGTACAGACAAGACAATAACAATTATGGGAGATATTCGCTATACAGCTAAGGATAGTAGTGCAGCGATTGGCCTTATTGCGCAGAAAGATGTAAAGGTTTCGCGCCTGGCTCCTAATAATATAGAGATAAACGCAGCAATGCTAGCACAGAACGGGCATGCGTGGTATCAAAAGGATACACTTTCTGGAACTACCTGCACACAGACGGTAAAAGGGACAATCACAGTCTATGGTTCAATCGCAACGAACCAGTATTGGACATGGACAATTGTGACACGACAAGGAAATAATTATATCCCCGTAGACGGCTATGCAGTAACGAAAAATAGCTATGATGACAATTTAAGAATTGTACCGCCAACTTCCTTCCCATTAACGGGAACGTATTCAATCTTAAATTATCGTGAAATCATCACAGAACCTTAGAGATTATCTGTGGTACTTTGCAGGCGCTGAATTGTTTCTGTAGCTCCAAGCACGGCTATGGTTTCAAATAGTCCTGGAGCGGCGGTTTTTCCTGTAATCGCGCAGCGGATCACGTAGAATAGCTGACCGGTTTTAACGCCTAACTCCTGGGCTACATCACGCAGCAGGGTCTCGAGCGTAGCTTCATCAAGCTCTTGAGATGAAGCTTGAAGTGCTGTGGTCGTTGCCGCTAATAGTCTTTTTGCTTCTGATGAATCCGCTTTTTTATGAATTAGATTGCGAATTTCTGTGAAGTTATGGGGTGCTGCAAAAAAGAATCTAACTAGCTCAGGTAGTTCTGCAAAAGCTTTGATGCGGTCTCGTTCCAGCAGTACGGCAGCTCTTGCTTGATCAGTTGTTGGCAAGTCGGCTTGTTTGAGCTCGGCAAAAGCACGCTCCAGATACTCATCTTCAGTAAGTTTTTCTCGAATAAATATGCCGTTCATCCAGTTAAGACGTTCTAGGTCGAACTTTGCTGGACTTTTTTGAATCCGCTCTAGGCTAAACGTATCGGCAAGTTCGCTGAGAGAAAAGATTTCTTGTTCTGTGCCGTCGTTCCATCCAAGCAGGGCCAAAAAGTTGAGTAACGCCTCTGGTAGGTACCCTTTTTCGCGATATTGCAAAGCATCGGTGTCGCCATGACGTTTAGATAGTTTTGCACCATCGGCTCCAAGAATGACTGGTAAATGAGCCCAAACTGGACGATCAAAATCTAATACATCGTAGAGTATGGCGTGCTTAGGCGTTGAGCTAATAAATTCATCGCCGCGCAGAATATGCGTGATGTGCATTTCGTGGTCATCAATAATATTCGCGAAGTTATATGTTGGAAAGCCATCTGCTTTTACTAGAATAAAGTCGTCAAGCGTATCCCAATTTACACTAAATGTTCCGCGGACTGCATCTTCCCAGTCTACGGAGCTAGTGGCAAGTTTTTTCTGGACAGCTGCGATATCCAGGCGAATCGGGCTATTGTCTGTTGAGCCGGATGTTTTCGTTTCATTTGGCTCTAGCTTACGCCGATAGACAAACGGTTTCTTGGCATCTATCGCTGCCTGACGCTTAGCTTGAAAGTCCTCGGGGTTTATGCGGCTGTAGTATGCCAGTCCATGGTCTACGAGATTTTGAACATACTTTTTGTAATGTGGTAGCCGCTGGCTCTGAATATATGGCCCAGCTTCACCGATATGTTCACCCTCCCAGTAGCCTTCGTCAGGATTAAGACCAAGCCAAGATAGCACTTCGGTGATCTGCTCTACCCCTTCTTCAACAAAGCGCTCTCGATCCGTATCCTCGAGTCGCAGAATAAACTTACCACCATGTTTTTTGGCAAAGAGATAATTAAATAGCGCGGTACGAACGCCACCAATGTGGAGAAAACCTGTTGGAGACGGCGCAAAACGTACGCGGACCGATTTTTCTGTACTCATATTCCTAGTATATCAGATGGACTTTAGTGTTCGTGGGTCTGTATCCACTCTCGAACTGCTGGAACGGTCTTAAGAGGTTGGATTTTTGGCCAATGTGCTTCTATTGTGAGCTCGGGGCCAATGAGCACGGCCGAACGAATAACCCCCATGAACTTGCGACCATACATTGAACGCTCACCCCAGGCGCCGTAGGTCTCGATCATGTCTTTCTCGGGGTTCGAAAGTACCGGAAACGGAAGACTATATTTTTCGGCGAATTTTTTATGGCTATCTACGGAGTCTGCAGAAACGCCAAGTACCTCGACGCCATCAGCTCGTAAATCCTCAATACTGTCGCGTAAGGAGCAGGCTTGAGTCGTGCACCCTGGCGTATCATCTTTTGGATAAAAGTAGATGAGGGTATGTTTGCCCTTAAGGTCTTCTAAGTTGTGAGTCTCGCCATTTTGATCCTGAAGTGAAAAATCTGGTGCTTTCGATCCGATTTCCATACTTTCCTCCTTTTTACGAGCGCGGCTTAAAGTAGCGTTCCCAGTGATCATAGAGCTTTGCTGTCGCAATAATATCGAGGGCGTTGTACTGTGCAATTTCCAAGTATTTGCCGTCTAGATAAGCCTGGCCGACTTTATCTCCAGCCATTTCATCAGTTTTTGGTGTATCAATATTGAAGGCTCGACACCATCTATGTAGCGAACCTCGATACATAGCAAGTCCGTTAAAGCTTAAGAGCTCAGCCAGATCATAGTGCGTAGCGGTTGGCGCTCCGAGATTGTTGTAACGGTTCGATGTAAGATCGCGAGTTGGACGAATGCCATGGATGGCAGAGCGGATCATGAGGTATGGAACATCGCTGCGGCGACCAAAAAAGCTAATGAATTCGTCGTGGACCTCTGCTAGCGCCCAAAACTTTGTAAGCATCTCTGGTTCGGTCATGGCAACATATTTTATGTCGTCTATTTCAGTGTCTTCAGGCTTGGTTTCGCCGGCATCGTAGTAGACGGCACCCTTCCCGTCATCTGGATTATAGACGCCAATAGCAATCACTTTTCCAGTGAGCGGTGAAAATACTAACTTACGCTTCAGCTCCTCAAATTCTGAGTCATACTTTTTTTGATCCACCTTTGCATCTGGTAGGCTCTTCATTAGATCTTGCTGCGTCAATGTGTCCATCGCATCAAAATCTTCACCTACCATCTCAATATCAAAGACGAGTTTTTTCTTGTTCATCGGTAATACACCTCGTTATAGCGCACTAGGCGCAAGTAGTTTATATCAGCATCATACGCATACTGCGTTACACTGCAGTTTAACACATCATCGGTCTCGTTGAGCTCTAATAGCTGTGCCTCAGATAGCTTTTCAAGGATTTTACGTGCCATCTGCACGACATCGGCGTGGGTCACAACCAAGATTCTTTTTCCTACTTGATGTCGGTACAGCGAATGCAAGAAGCTATGTAGCCTATCACCCATATCTGGATAGGACTCGCCACCGAGTGGTCGATAATAATAGCCACCTTCAAGCTTCAAGCGCGCTGCCTCAACAGGATAATGCTTCTCTATCCCGTAGCTTGTCATTTGACCAAACACGCCAAACTCGCGTTCGCGGATGCGATCTTCAATCTGGAACGGGATGTGGTAGCCAACGCTTTCCTGAATCCCTAAGAACGTGTCGCGTGTTCTGAGGGCGGGACTCACATAGGCCTTATCGATCTTGTGATAATGCTGAGCTAACGCGTGACCAGTATGCTGGGCTTGTTCGCGACCGATCTTTGTGAGTGGCACGTCGGCATCTCGAATTTGATCTAGTAGTACCCTACTGGTTTCGTGGCGGGCCTTGGCAATAGCTAGGCGTACATTTAATTCGGAGAGACCATGCCGAATAAAAATCAACTCAGTTGGGAATTCACCCCTGCCTTCAGTGAAACCTGTCATGCTTCTATTGTAGCAAGAAACCCGCAGCACGTCTCATACCAAAAATGCCACTCGAATGAGTGACATTTTTGGTATTCAACTTTCTGTTACAAAAGTGCTAGTTGCGTGGGGCCATTGGGCGAGCTTCGTTTACAACGATGCGGCGTCCGTCCATTTCTGAACCGTCGAGCTGTTTAACTGCCGACTGAGCTTCTTCATCAGAGCTCATCTCGACAAAACCAAAGCCCTTAGAGCGTTGGGTGTCGCGGTCAAAAATTACCTTTGCGCTTACTACTGTTCCCACTGCTGAAAAAGCTTCGGAAAGTTCTTCGTCAGTGGTTGAATATGGGAGTGACCCCACAAATAGCTTAGTTGCCATATATCTCCTACTTACTACCATATGGTAGTCCCGTTACTACTCTACCTCTGGAATGAGAGCCGCGTCGCCTGAAGTTCGGGCAGTATCAAGCTTTGCGGTCGACAGTTCCGTTTCCGGTACTGCTTCTAGATACTTCCTATTATACTGCTTTTCGTAAATAAAGCGAACATTATTGAGTATTGTATAGTTTTTCGTACCTAAAACTGATAGTATACTCCTTATGATTGATGCAATTTCGCATGCCATTGCACAACTCGGATATGTTGGTATTTTTCTCATAATGTTTATCGAGACCATTTTTCCGCCAATTCCGTCCGAACTTGTTCTCCCCTTTGCTGGGTATGCCGCATTTCAGGGTGAACTAAGTGTCTTTGGCGTCGTTTTAGCGGGTACTATGGGGTCACTTTCCGGTGCAGCCGTGTTTTACATGTTGGGTAGAAGTTTACAAGAACACAAATTGCAGGCCCTCGTAGCGCGACACGGCAAATGGGTGGGATTGAAAGAAAAAGATGTCGCAAAATCTCAAAAGTGGTTTGAAAAGCATGGCTTGGTTGCCGTATTTTTTGCTCGCTTACTTCCTGGAATGCGCTCGCTGATATCGGTTCCAGCCGGTTTGCATCGCATTAAGCCACTCCCGTTTTTTCTCTTATCATTTCTTGGCTCAGCCGCCTGGACACTTATTTTAGTGCTTGGTGGTTACTTACTTGGTGATCAATACTATCTCATTGCCAATCATGTAAAACCACTTTCATACCTCGTACTTGGCGCTCTTGTTTGTGCAATTGTGTATTTTCTATGGCGTCGACTCGGCGGTTACAATAAAAGAGAGCTGTAATTTAAAAAGACATCCTCAACGGATGTCTTTTTAAAAGTTTTTTATATGAACTACGCGCGCTTAATAGCTTCTTCGCTTACTTCAATTTCCAGACCCTTAGATTCTCGGAAAATGATGTTGAGGAAAAAGGCCAAAACAACTCCTTGCAGCCAGCCGACTACAAACGCAATGGCCGGAAAAATAATCACTGCAAAGCCCGCAACTGCTGCACTGATACCGAATGCCTGCAAAAAACCGGTGTCTTCTGAGAATATTCGCGCAGCCGAACCAATTGTAATAAACAGGCCAACTACAAACCCGATAATTGCTTGATAGAAACCAATTACTTTTGCAGTTGAGCCAACGTTAAAACGATGAATAGTAACTTTTTTCATACGAGTCTCCTAACTATTACTTACGTGAGCTTTATTTTTTCTCATTATGCTCAGGGTAATAGGAGCCTGTAAAGCTTAGGAGGTTTATTCGGCGGGTTTAGATTTACGTTGGGCGACACGTTCGTACTGTTTCTTGGCTGTTGTTTGAGCCTTGTCTAGCAGGCCTTGTGCCCAAATAAACTCTCGAGCAAGAACAGCTAGCCCAGCGATTATTACCACAATACCAGGGCCTGGAAGCACGAGCATAGCAAGGCCAATAAGAACTAGTGTAGAGCCGACAACAATAATAATGGTGCGCCAAGCATGACGCAGTACAACCCGCAAAGTCTATCTCCTTATAACTCTAGACTAGCGGATTTTACTGAAAACTAACAGTGAAGAATCTCACAAAAAGTGAAGTTTTAGTTTACGAATGTAAGCGCGTGACCAGCTTGTCCAGCGCGGCCAGTGCGGCCGATACGGTGGATGTAGTCATCATATGTCTGTGGAGTATCGTAGTTCACAACCAAATTTACATTCGGGATATCAAGTCCGCGAGCTGCGACATCGGTTGCTACCAGGATATGCACGCGGCCATCTTTAAAGGCCTTAAGGCTACGCTGGCGTTGCGGCTGGGATTTATTACCATGAATAGCTTCGGCGCGCTTACCAGAACGAGATAGCGTATCTGCTAGGCGTTGTACGCCAAACTTTGTTTCACCAAAAATGAGAATTCGTTCAAATTCTGGGCTATCGATAATTTCGTTCAACTTAGCTAATTTATCTTCTTTTGAATCATAGTTCACTACATTCTGCTCAACATGCTCGCTTGTTTCCTGGGTGCGAACTGAAACGGTAACTGGGTCGATCAGGAGTCCGTCGAGAAGTCGTGAGATTTCTGGGGTGATAGTTGCTGAAAAACAGAGAGACTGACGTTTTTCAGGGAGATACGACATAATCGCCTTTAGGTCCGGCATGAAGCCCATATCTAGCATGCGATCAGCCTCATCGAGTACGAAGAAATTAACATGCGAGAGCTTGAGTGCTTTTTGGTCTAGAAGGTCCTTGAGGCGGCCCGGCGTACCGATAATGAGATGTGGATGTCGAGCGAGCTGCTGAATTTGCGGACGAATGTTCATTCCGCCAACGCAGACAGTCGAATACAGCTTCATGCCACGTGCAAATGTACGGAATTCGTCATCAATTTGCGTGGCCAGCTCACGTGTCGGCGCTATGATGAGGGCAGATTGCTTATGCTCATCGGTTTTTAAGCGGTGAATAATTGGCAGAAGAAAGGCAGCGGTTTTACCGGTACCAGTGTTAGCAAGGCCAATTACATCTTTACCTTCGATAGCGGCATGAATAGATTGATCCTGAATTGCAGTTGGTACAGTGTAGCCCTTTTCATCTAGGTTACGCTGGAGGTCTTTTACGAAGCCGAAGTCAGCAAACGTGTGCTTTGATTCGTACGGAGTTTGCTCGGCTGGCTTAGTTGCGGCGTTTACAAACTTAGTGGGGTCAATAAACTGCTTGCCATTTTTTGATGATTTACGCTTACCGCTGCCATAGCGTGGCTTATGGCTGCTGTTTGGTCGACCTGGACGTGATGAATAGCTACGACGTGGGCCGCCTGGGCGACGAAATGATGATTGTTGCAAAAGAAAAGAGCCTTTCTGTAATTTACCTCGCTTTGGAACAGCGAGGCAGTGGCGCTTTAGGCGCGGTGAAAATTACACGAAAGACCCGATATTCTTTAAGAGAGCTAGTTGTTAAGTAGACCTATTGTAACACAAATGCCGAAACTGTGCAACCGCATCTGCTACTCGGTTCGAAGTGCTTCGATTGGGTCGAGTTTAGCGGCTTTGCGTGATGGCAGCCAGCCAGCAACAATTGATACCAGCATCAGTAGTATTACTAGAACTGCCACTTCTAACGGCTTGAAGATGAGCAAGCTACTGTCGCCCAGTTCTAGCTGCTTGGTGATAGCCGGGTTAATTGCAGCACCTAAGAGCACGGCAATAGTCGAACCAAGCATACCGCCCAAAAAGCCAATCCAGGCAGCTTCGAATCTGAAGAGGCGTCCGATATCTCGTTTGCGCATACCAAGGGCCTTCATCAAGCCAATCTCGCGTGTGCGCTGCAGTACGGAGATGTACATCGTGTTAATGATGCCAAACACCGAGGCAATAATAGCGATTGCGCCAAAACCAGCAACAATCCCCTGTAAGACCCCAATGATGTTAGTGAGGAACTCTTGGGTTTCCTTTACGCTCTGAGCTTGGAAGCCGAGATCTTTAATTCGCTGCTGAGTAGCTGTTAGTACTTCTTCATTTTCTCCATCAGCTACTTTTACAAAGATAAAGTTATATTTGCGGTAGTTGGCGGTACCCTCGGTTGTGAGGTCGTTAAGTCTACGAGCCTCATCGGCCGGGATGAAGAGATACAGCTCAGTACCAGGCTGTGTGCTAGTTGGCTTTTTTGCCACTGCGGTTACTGTAAAATCTTCGAGTGTGACATTTTCTTCGGAAAGTTTGGCTAGTTCCTCTGGGTTTGCAGTAAGCCCACCGCTAGTAGCCTGTGCTTGAAGTTGAGCGGGTGTTACCGGTTTAGGAATAGCAATAGTGACTTTTTTGCCAATCGCAGCCTCGGCATTTTCAAATCCAAGCGCGGATATGTATCCCTCGGGGAGTATTACATTGGTGCCTGTAAAGGGTTCAACAATTTCTCCAGCCAGTAACTCTGTCTTGCGGAATGGGTCATAGCCAGCCGCCGTAGCTACATACTTCTTTTGTCCTTCGCGGGTAATATAGCGCAAGTTTACTGAAATATCTTCCCGCACTGCAGCTACACCCTCTACGCTCTTGATCTTGGCTATATCGTCGTCAGTGATACGTTTAACTTGCGTGGTGGCACCAGCGTTAGAAGTAGATGTGCCAAAGCTTGGGTCATATTCTTGGGGCTTGGAGGTATCAGCACGTCCTAAGACGTTTTCATCCGCAGCTACAATGAGTTCGGTTGGGTCAAAGTTTTCTGATATGACTTTGTTCACAAAAGCCGTTGCACCATTGCTGGCAGCAAGTGTTAGGGTGAGCGCGAACGTTCCAACCGCAATAGCTAAAGCCGTGAGTACCGTTCGACCCTTTGCGCTTTTTAGGCTACGTCCCGAGCGTCTTATTAGATCTTGTAAAATCATTTTTTCGCTCCTTTTCTGGGTTGAGACTTCGCCTTTTCTTTCAGCTTAGACATACCTGAAACCTCTTGAATCTCACCATCTTTCATGCGAATTTGCAGCTGACATTTTTCTGCAAGCTCTTGGTCATGGGTAACAATAACTAGTGTGCAACCAAGTTTTTTATTGAGATCAAAAAGTAATTTGATAATCACATCGCCAGTTGAGCTGTCCAGGTTACCAGTTGGTTCATCTGCAAAGATTAACTTTGGCTTATTTACGATTGCCCGAGCAATCGCCAGTCTTTGCTTTTGCCCGCCAGAAAGATTGGCCGCTAAATTATCAACTTTGTCTTCAAGTCCAACTGCCTTTAGGGCTTCAAGCACGTGCTTCCGACGATCACGACGCCCAACTCGAGCGATTTCGAGCGGTAACATGACATTTTGGTAGCATGTTTGGTTGGCTTCAATAAAGAACGCTTGAAAAATAAAGCTCATCTCAGTAGCCCGAAACTTATCAATTTCACGCGCCTTCATATCATGGAGACTTTTACCGTTTACAATTACTTCCCCACTTGTAGCGTGGTCCAGACCACTTACGACATGCATAAGTGTAGATTTGCCAGAGCCGGACTTACCAATTACGGCTGCCGTGGCGCCGTCAGGAATTTCTAAATTTACTTTGTAAAGGGCGGTAAATAAATTTTCCCCCTTGCCATAGGTTTTGGTTACGTCGTTTACTTGAATCATATGCTTTAAGTATATCAGATCGGCTGAGTGAATCTGGTATTAAAAAGTAGCTTTGAAATATTTTGTGAGTAGCTTTGTGTAATCCCGTGTGGAGCATGTACTCTTTTAACGCTCACCTTTGGGTTTAAGCGCGTAAGTTGCTGTACGCGTTTACTAATAACAAGATGATCGAACGAGCCATACAAGATAGTTATGGGGACTTCGGGGTTAATTTTTGCGATATCTGCATGAATTGATTGGTTTTGCACCGTGTATTTCAAAGAGCTCATAATTGGATACCAGGTATGCTCATTAAATACATTTTTACCGATCAAGCGCGGCATGTTTTGTTGGATTTTTTCTAGAGTTTTGAGCGATTGGGCTCTAGGGAGTCGCCCTATATATGAATATGCCCTACGATAGGCAGAATCAATAACTCGGCGTTTTTCAGTCGTTTTGGTGGCATATACGGGTGGCGCGATGAGTACAACGGAGTCAACGAGGTCTGGGTATTTTGTTGCTAGCTTTGCAGCGATGAGGGCGCCGATAGAAAACCCGACAAACACACTTTCTGTACTCAGTCCCTGAGCCTTTAGGGTGTGTACAATAGTGTCGGCGTGCAGTTCAGTAGTATATGTAACATCGTCTGGCTTGGGGCTTTTCCCATGCCCCAACAAATCAACCGTCACCACCTGGTAATGTCGACTCAAAAGACGGACGGTATCCCGCCAAATAATCGAACTTGTAGCGATGCCATGTAATAGTACCACCTGTGGCTTACCTGTGTTTCCGTAAACTTTTGTAGCCAAGGTATAGGTGCGTCGTTGATTCTTCATTCTTATATACTGGGCTGTTTTGCTGAAATTTTTCTGAGAACTGCAACGCGTTACGCCCAAATATTTGGGGTGATACTGAACGGAAGGATACTGCGCGTAAGAAGCTTTTGTTGGATTAACGATGCAGTGCTTTTACTGGGTATGAAAATATGGATGCTCAGTATATTTTGGGTATAAACCGGTGTGTTTTCTTTTGGTAGGCAGAGTACGTACGGTAGTGCCCTAGAAGTAACCGTTCTTCATAACGTGATTTGAAGATAAGCAAAATTATGAGTGCTAAATAGACACCGAGACGGAAATACGTAAAATCTTGCACGAGCATTGCTAGCCCCAAGAGGATCAAAGCTGAGTACATGGGGTGCCGAATATACTTGTAGGGACCATGTGTACTTAACTCTGCGCCGCGAGCTACCTCTGGCATAATCGTCAGTGTGGGCTTTGTCATGGCGAGCATTGCCGCTAGTCCCAAAAGTATAGCAAGTGCCGCGATAATAAAACTTAACACCCCGGGTTGCTGACTAGCCGTCAGGACCAATATGCCAAGCAAACTAAACTGCCCAAAAACGTATAATCCACCTTTTTTCATATGTCTAGTATACTGGTTTTTCTGGCTACGAAATATGCTCCGCCTCAACGGTAGTCTGGTTAATGCCATTTACTACCTGTGTATATCCGAGAGAGCTGAGTATTTGACAGGCAATGCCTGCGCGTCCACCTGATCGACAGTAGATAATGACCCTGTCATCCCTTCTAATATCGGCGTGTTCTTGAGAAAATTGACTCATCTTGGCTAGCGGCATATTTCTCGCTCCTTGAATATGTCCCGCTGAAAATTCGTGTGGCTCTCGAACGTCAATCACGTATATATTTGCCGACATGTTATTTGCCTGCTGCAGCTAGAGATTGTTCGATTGACGTGGGGTCAAAACCTAATACCCCATTTCGATAGTGCTCGTTCTCAATATATGTAAATGGCACCCCCATTTGTCCGGAGCGCTCTATCATTTCACGCGCCTTATCCGGATTCTGATCTATTTTATATTCTTTGTATTCAATGCGTTGGTCATCCATCCAGTGCGTCAGCATTGTACAAAAGGGACAAGTTTGTGTGCTATATACGGTAATTTTCATATGGGTACTCCTTTAATTTGTAAATTCAAGTCCTGCTGCTCGGGCATCATCTTCACCGCCGAGATCTTCAAGATTAGTGAATCCAGCTTCTCGCAATACAGTAACTGCTTGAGCGGACCGATTACCACTCCGACAATACACGTAGATCTTTTGGTTTTTGCTGACGGGTGGCAATGTGCCAGCTTCTAGGGTCTGTAATGGTAGATTCTGTGCGATAGTGGCGTGACTACCGGCATATTCCTCTGGTGTCCTTACATCAAGCACATACGCATCACTAGGTATTAAGTTAGTTTGCTGCTGCGAGCTAACAGTTGAATCGGCGCCTATATTTTGCGATCGAGGCTCTTTTGCAAGGAATAGGCCCAGCATGAGCACACCAACAATTGCTATTCCGGTACCAACAATGCTTGCTACTTTTTTCATCGGTCGTCTCCTCCATTACACCGAGAACAAGTTCCCTGGACCAAAAGCTGCCCCGTAATCCTGCAGCCCCCCAATTCTTTTTCTAATGACTGAAATATACTTCTGTCCAGATCTACATCACGTAAGCCGAAGCAATGCGAACACGAAAAATGATCGTGTGGCGTAATATTGGCATCATAACGTGCAGCTCCATCACGTGCCTGAGGAGCTATGCCGATAAGCCCACGCTCTAGAAGTCGTGACGTAACTCTATGTACAGTGGTGGCACTCAGTTCCGGATAAACCTCCCTTAGCTGCTCGAGGATTTCGGCATTGGTAGCGTGCCCTTTTACGCGTATGGTTTCTTGCACCGCCAATGAATATTTTGTTGTACGGGAGGCAGTAATCATGTCCTTATTGTAAATAATTTACAATAAGGACGTCAAGCCAATAACTCTATTTTTTTAAGCCTAGGTTGCTTTTTTATATATGCCTCAAGCTTGAGGGCTTGTGATCGATTTACTACTTGCTTTGCACCCAATAACTCCACCGGCCTTCGAGCACGAGTATATTTTGCACCGTTTGGGGATGAGTTATGCTCCCTTATACGAGCTTGGACATCTACAGTAATGCCGGTGTACAGCGTATTATCAGCACAGCGGACGATATATACAAAGTAAGGCTTAGCGGCAGTAGTCGCTGGTTTTGCCACTTGCCGGGTCTCCTGAAGGCAGCGCTCGTATGCGTTTTTCATCGGCATCTGGAACCCAATCAAACCAGCATACGGCTTGCCATGAGAGTTCTTTGTCTTGCTGATGGGCTGCCTGATACGATGCTGATTTGCTTGCATCATTTTGCGCGCGGTAGTCGTAAACGCCAAAGTCAAAGCCTGTATTTTTTGTTTTCTTAATACCAACCGCAGTTGCGAGGGTTTCGCCGGCTTCGATATACTGCGCTGACGCTACGAGCTGAGTACGTGTGTCGTCAACTTGGGGTGCCGGCCAACCCTCGGTAACTTTCCTGAGCTTAGTTGATAACTCGGCCATATGATCAATACGATACATCACGCCACAGTTGTTCATAATATCGAACATATACTGGACTTCACCTTGCTCAATATAATGAGCGCCACGCACAACATAGCCATCCATTGGAGCTGTCACGGTAACTGAACTATTGGCGGTGCCGTCCAAACGGAAACCGCCATGGGGCTTATAGTTTCCCCCTCGCTTTTGTCCGGGGTAGAGAATGCTTGTTACTTTATTTAAATCGGTTGGTACTTTTAGCATAGGTTGAGCCGGACATTCTGGCGGTGCCTCCGAAGGTTGCCAACCACTGGCAGACTGCTGCCAAATAAGCTTACCTACTTTCTTTCCTTCAGAGTTAACAGGTACTGACGTCTCTGTTTGCTTCTTACTGCCAGCTAGCGCATACCAAATACCACCGCCAATAGCGGCCAATATCGCTAAAACGACAATAATTTCGATCGCCCCGATGCCCAAACGCTGTTTGCGTAGAAACTGCATGTATCACCTTACTAAATGCTTATGCTTAGAATACACTGAGCGGCGACCCTAAATCAAACTTGGTAGTTATTGCGAGGGTGACAGCTCTATCTGTACAGGCGCTTTTTCCAGAGCTTCTTGGCCAGCCCCAAATAATCCGCTCACCCACGCATTGAGCTGACTGACGAGCTGATTTACATCAAGCGAGGTATTAGTATTTGAGAATACCTGAAAGAATAGCACTAAAAGTGCAATTCCAGCGATAATCGCTAGACCAAATGTAATCGTAGCGATAATAACCACAACAATGCCCGCCTTCTTAAAGTTGCGGACTATTCTTGCCAAAATACTTCATGAATTGCGAAAAATACAGAATCTTTTTCAAGTGCTCCCTTTCGTTATCTGTGGCTTTATCCTAACAAACACAAGAAGCAGCGCTGTGAATTTTTTCACACATCCCTTAAGAGTTTTTGATGTAGTTTTCTTAGCTGAGCCAGCTTAGGGTTAATCACAATTTGGCAGTAGGCCTGTTCGGGGTGATTCGTAAAATAGTCTTTGTGATACGGCTCTGCTTCGAAGAAATCTGAAAGCGGCTCCAGAGTAGTGACGATTGGCTTATTCCATAGTCGTTGGGCTTCTTGGGCCGATTTGACGGCGACTCGCTTTTGCTTGTCATCTGCATAAAAAATGGACGACCTATACTGTGTTCCCACATCTGCACTCTGCCGGTTGAGTGAAGTCGGATCATGAATAGTCCAAAAGATACGCAATATATTCTCAAGAGAAATGATAGACTCATCAAAATCCACCTCTATTGCTTCGGCGTGCCCAGTATTGCCTTGCACTACCTCTTCATACGTTGGGTTTTTTGTGTGCCCGCCCGCGTATCCAGGCTTTACGCTGCTTACTCCGCGCACCATCTGGTACGCAGCTTCGGTGCACCAAAAGCATCCTCCAGCAAGAACTATTTTCATGCTTAGAGTATACCATTCCGCCTCATGCTTGGAGTTTTGAGTCAAAAGTTGTACTGTAATAAGAATATGGCGCGACAGGCTAAATCCCCAGGTTCAACAAAAGATACTTCCATCAAGCTTTCTAGACGGGCGCTATTATATTTCTTCGGCTATCACTGGTGGGCTGCGTTTAAAAAGCTCATTTTGTGGGTGCTCATTCTCATTGTCGCAGCTACAGCCCTGAGTCTCATTCGCTCCGCGCAGATCTTTGGTATGGCCGATGGCGATATCGCAAAAGCATTCCTGTCGCCACTGCCCCGAGCACTGGCTGCATTTTTGGCGCTCATCACCATGTACGCACTAATTCGAGCGCTTGTGTCAGCAAAATCTACCAAGTACGCATTTACGCCAAAAGGAGTGGTGATTCAGTCTGGCTGGCCAACTCGCCGTACCACAATAGTTGATTACAACCATATACAGAAAATGACGATTGTATCGAACCCGTTTGACCGCATGCTGCGAGCGGCATATGTGCAGCTAGACCTCATCGGTGGTGCGCCTGGCGTTCTTTTAGAAGCCGTTGATGCCCAGGCAGTGAAAGACATTCAAGCAAAGCTCTCCATTCCAAATAATGCCCTCCTGGCTGCTGTTACTCCAGCGCTAGAAAAACCTACCGAACCTAAGAAAGTAGCGCGGAAGCCCAAAAAAAAGAGAACAGTAAAAAAATCGACAGCAGCGGCAAAAGTAACTTCAAGAAAGCCCACCAAAAAAACCACTCCAGCGAAGGCTCTCACCAAGAAAAATACAAAAAAATAGCCGTCCCTACGCATGATGCGTAAGGACGGCTGTCTCACAAGAGCGAGAATGTCACGCGGACAAGGTCAGGAGACGGTGGCGGGCTGACTGGCGAGCTGCCAGAAGTGCGTGTCGCCGTCCGGCAGCTTGATGACCTTGCCAGATGCGACGAGGGAATCGAGGGCGGGCTTGTAGATCCGACGGGTGAACCCCATGCTCTCCAGCCTGCCAGTCAGGGTGCGGTTGTGGCAGCTCTCGCCCCGGTATGACACCAGGATCTCCAGGATCTTCTTCTGAGCCTGACCCTTCTTCTTTTCGGATGACAATGTTCCTCCATGTGTTGTGGACGTGGGGAATATTTTACTAGAAATATACTACTTATGCAAGGGTTAATGGCTCAAATAGAATCCCCCTCGCCGGAACGAGGGGGATATGCAAAAATTGGGGTTATTAGGGGAACTGTGGGGCAAGATAGAGCCTGAACAGCTTGGCAGGCCTTTCGCCATGCACCATGCGGCTCTCCACCAGCTCATCCAGCTCCATGCTGTTGAACTCGAGTACTCGTCGAGAGCGCTTCGGTACTGTGCCGTGAATCATTTTCACTTGGGCGGCGATGGCTTCGGTACTGTGCCACTCACCATCTTGCAGTACCTCGATGACAGCAGTACGGAACTCCTTGCGCGACATCTTTTCTGCCACGGTACTCACCTTTCTCTAGGGGAACCGTGATATTTTATAATGTTTTCAACAAGTATTCAAGTTCTAATGACCGACGTTGGGTTTGCGAGCACCTGGCCCCTCACCCATAAATGAGCCAACATTCGGGAGGCCGAAGCCTATCAGAACAGCCAGCACGGCAAATCCAAACGCGACCCAGAGTGTATCTTGTGAAGCTACGACGATTGCGTTTTCGACATCATTTTTTACAGCTTGGCCGATTCTAATCTGTTCTTCGCGATATTTCTGGATGGCAGCCGATTGCGCAGCTGGTGGAAGCTGGGCTATTTGCTGCAAGAATATCGGATCAGGCTGCTGGTTTTGTTCGGCACTATCTATACCGCCATTTTTGGCTGATTCACGCGCCTGGGCAACGATCTTGTCGCGGACTGCGTTTGGAATAATATTGTCCGCTTGAATTTTTGTGCCAATTTGAGTGGCAATATTGGCAAACAGAGCTGCACCAATTAACGCTGCTCCGAAGCTGGCGCCAACCTGCCGCATAGTATTGTTCACACCGCTCGCCTCCCCAGCTAGGTTTTCATCAACCGCCGAGAGCGTGAGGTTGTTGACCTGACTCTGGATAAGACCAACGCTTGCCCCAAAGAACACCAAGCTAGGAATGAGAGAATTTACATCTGCTCCGGCGGTAAGTGAGCGAATCATCATCAGAACCGCACCGGCCGTACCGACTAAGCCAATCATAATAATGGTTTTTGGTCGTAGTTTTTTGGCAAGCAAAAGCGCGGCCGGAGATGAGATGAACACAGCCAGCGAAAGCGGGAAAAGCGCCATGCCGGTTTGAAAGGCATCGAGGCCATGCACTACTTGAAAGTAGATTGGAAGCACAAATATTAGTCCAGTGAGTGAGAGTGAGTTTGCGGCTGTCACCGACATACCACTGACAAACTGACGGTTTTTAAAGAGGCTGAGACTAACCAGTGGCGTGTGACCCAGTGCTTCGCGGCGCTTTTGCCAGAAAACGAAAGCCGTTAGGAGTGCAATGCCAAGCGCAATAGCGATCGGAGTGATGGACAGACCCCAAGGAGTAACGTCGGTCTTAAAGATATCGAAACTCTGTTTTGCAAGCCACCAGCCATAGTCTGAACTTTGGATAATTCCGAATACCAGCGCCAATAATCCAAGGGATGAAAGTGCCACGCCTAGCCAATCAATTTCGGTCTTCTCTAGCTTGTCACGAGCGTCCTTGATAAGGAACGAGCCAGCAAGCAAGACAATCACTACAAACACGTTAATTCGGAAGCCCCAGCGCCACGAATAATTAGTGGTGAGCCAACCGCCAAGAATTGGCCCCAATGCACTGGCTCCCCCGGCAACTGCGCCAAAGAAAGCAAATGCAATCGCGCGATCACGACCTTCGTAGTTTGTAACTAAGAGCGAGGCTGTTGCAGGCATCATAAGTGCAGCGCCCAAACCCTCAATAAGCGATTCACCAATCAGCATATGAGTGATGTTTAAGGAAATTGAAGCTATAAAACTTCCGACACCAAATAAAATCGCGCCGAGCATAAACACTCGTTTGCGACCATATAGATCGCCCAATCGACCACCGGTAATTGTGAAAGCCGCGAGAGTCAGGGTGTAGATAGTTATTACCCACTGAATTTGCGTGAAGTTCGTATCTAGATCGGCAACTATATCACGCAAACTCACATTAAGGAGCGTGGTGTCGATTACAATTATCGCCAGCGCCAGCGAGAGTACAACCAACTTTCCCCATTTATGCCAAAAGGCTTCTTTTTGCTGTGGCTTTTTTGAGGGAGCTGGAATTTTTGTCATAGTTAACATGTTAAATCTTTTTATGTATATTCGTCAAAGCTCAATTAAAAAACCTCCGCGCGTTGACGGAGGTTTAGGAAAGA
>CAYVVS010000003.1:35009-64861 GCA_964454845.1 uncultured Candidatus Saccharibacteria bacterium | reverse complement strand
CCTTTTTCCAATATTTCAATTTGCCGACCAATTTCGTACGTCAAAGCGCGTTCGGCATTCCTAAAGCTATTGAGGTTTTTCAGTTCGGTGCGCGTACCCAATGAATCGTCTTTGGATACCGAAACATTCAAGTCGAACTTCATATTGCCGTGCTGCATATCACCATACGTTACACCTAAAGTTGTGGCGATAGCGTAGACTTCTTCTAGATACCGGCGAGCCTCGTACGGCGAATGCATATCCGGATGCGAGACAATCTCCAAGAGTGGCGTACCAGCTCGATTAAGGTCCACCAGCGAATAATCTTTCCCGGCCGGATGCGTAAGCTTACCAGCATCTTCTTCCAAATGCGCTCGCTCCACGCGAACTTTACGAAATTCGCCGTCAACCAGAATCTCCACATGGCCCTCTTCCACAATCGGCTGATCAAATTGGGTAATTTGATAGCCTTTCGGGTTATCAGGGTAAAAATAATTCTTGCGGTCAAACTTAGTAGTTTCACGAACTCGGGCGTTCAAACCATGACCCAAGCGGATAGCCAGCTGCACCGCCTGCGCGTTCGGCAGCGGCAAAGTTCCCGGATAGGCTAAACAAATTGGACAAATATTTGTATTTGGCGCGGCTGCAACCGAATTGTTGTCGCAAGCACAAAACATCTTAGACTTTGTAGCCAGCTGGACATGGATTTCAATACCTATTGTTGGCTTATATTCACTCATACCAATTTCACTCCCAAATCTGAAATACCTCGCCCAAGTGCAGCAATTGCATTCGTAACTTGCGGCTTTACGATATCAACATGAATGTCATGCGCGACTTGATTACGTAATTTGTGTGCCGCCCACACACCATTGAGATCCGAAAACTTATCCCCATGTCGCTTGAGCCGTTCGCCCATGTTGTCGCCAGTAAAACCCTGGGCTTGCATAACGTAATCCAAAAGCTTATCAGCTTCCATCAAAGCATTTTTTAGCCCCATGCCTCCCTGGCCTTGCATGTGTGCAATCTCGGTCCAGCGCTGCCTAACCAGTTCGGCGTCTAGAGTTGGACGAATCGGATTGTTGCCGTCCGAAAAATTCTGGCCAGAAGACTTAGCACTATCGCCTTTGCGCATATACATTAAAAGCCCGCCAATAACTAAAATTGCCAAGACTACCGAAACGAAAGTCATAGCGCCACCTCGGACAATTGCACTTGAAATGCTTTTTCCGCATCGCGTGCCGCCGCAAACATACCAGCTTCAGCTTTTTGCGGTGCCATTATCTGCAAGCCAAGTGGCATTTCGCCGACGCCATCAATTGGTAGAGAAATTGCCGGAATACCTGCAAGGTTAGCTGCCACGGTCATAATATCGGCTAGATACATTTGCGTTGGATCTTCGGAGTGCTCACCAAACTTAAATGCCTCCGACGGCGTAGTCGGGCCAACCAAAACATCATAATCGCCAAAGGCCTTCTCAAAATCCTGACACACCAAAGTTCTCAACTGCATTGCCTTTTTGTAGTAAGCATCATAGTACCCGGCCGAAAGCGCATAGGTTCCAGTAAGGATACGGCGCTTTACTTCTGGCCCAAAAAATTTACCTCGCGTCGCCGAATACATTGCTTCTAAATCTCCTGTTGACTCCGCAGAAGAACCATAACGAATACCGTCATAACGCTCAAGATTTGAGGAAATCTCCGAGGGCGTCAGCACGTAATAACACGGCAGAGCGAATTCAAGATTTGGCAGCGATACTTCTTCGAGCTCCCAGCCAGCTTCCGTAAGGCGTCCAAAAACTTCATCATAGCGAGCCCGCACATCGGCATCTAGCGACTGAATATATTCGCGCACAATACCAACTCGTTTTGGAGGCTCTACATCAGCTACTATATTTTCGGAGCTAATTGTTGTAGCGTCCATCGAATCTTTACCAGCCATCACCTCGGTAAGTAGAGCGGCATCTTCGGCGGTATGCGCAAACGGGCCAATTACATCCAAGGAGCTCGCCATCGCCACCACACCATAACGACTAATTAGTCCGTAGGTTGGCTTCACGCCCACCACACCACAGTATGCTGCTGGCTGACGAATACTTCCGCCCGTGTCAGTTCCAACCGAGAAAATCCCGATACCTGCGGCCAAAGCCGCTGCTGAACCGCCCGAACTCCCACCCGGTACACGTGACAAATCACGCGGGTTTCTGCTTGGTCCATAGGCCGAATATTCTGTTGAGCCGCCATGTGCGTATTCGTCTTGATTCACTTTTGCAATCAGAATCGCGCCTTCTGCCTCGAGTTTGGCGATAGCGGTTGCAGTATATGGCGCGATAAATTCGTCGAGCATTTTTGAAGCTGCTGTAGTCCGCACGCCATCAACCAAGAACATGTCTTTGGCGGTAAATGGTACTCCCTCCAGGCGGCCAAGTTTCTCACCAGCTGCTCGTCGTACATCACTAGCTTCAGCAGCTGCTAGGGCCCGCTCATCTAGGCGAGTGAGAACCGACGTAATCTTCCCATCTGCTGCGTCTATCCGCGCAAGCGCCTGCCGAGTGAGCTCAACAGCGGTAGTCTCGCCACTATCGAGACGCGCTAAAGCTTCTGCAATCGTCATCATCCCAGAACTCGCTTTACTACTATGTAGCCGTTTTCGTGACGAGGGGCACGTTCCAAAAGTTTTTGTGGACTAACTTCAGACTTCTTCACAGCATCCTCACGCAATACATCCTGTAGACCAGTAACCTGACTGGTAGGCGTAACGCCTACTGTATCCGCAGCCTGCAGTGCATCCACCAAATGCAGTACGCGCCCAACCCCTTGCGTGGTTTCTTGCGCATCGGCTTCAGAAAAAGCAATCCGCGCCAGACGCGCGACGCGGGCAACAATCTCTTCGTTAACTTCGCTCATATTAGCCTATATTATACCAGTAAAATACGAATCTGTAAGGTGTGCTACTGGTAGCGCTGTGAGTTTACCGCCCATTGCTTAGTCTTGGCGTCTTGGCTCACCAAAAACGCATACGTCTGTGTGTACGTTGTGTCTGCCGAGTAATCAGACTTTGAAACAAACGTGATAGTTTCGATCACTTCGTACTGGTCACCTTTTTTATCGGTATTCACCCGGCGATACGTAGTTGGATAATTAAATTGTCGGCTTGTAGAGGTAACTTGAGAAAAATCGTATTCAGCCGCAAATGCCGTTGTCATATACTGGCGCATCTCGGTAGTATTACCGGCAATATAGGCTTGAGTCCAAAGCGAAACTGCCTCTTCGGCGTTGGCCTTGTCTTGTTTGGCTTGATCCTCGGCAGATTTTTCTTCATCTTGCTTAGCTTTTTCTTCATCCTGAGCAGCTTGATACGCCTCAATTACTGTGGCGTAACGCTCGTTGAGCGTGAAGAATTCATCTGGGTAAAAACCCTGTAAATAGCTTAATTGTTTTTGCACATCTTCTAGCGCTAGCTTTGTCGCCGTCGCCACAGAGCCAAGTTCATCAAGCTCAGCATCATCAACTTCTTTTAAATTTGCAGC
Organism: uncultured Candidatus Saccharibacteria bacterium; assembly: GCA_964454845.1. Classification (GTDB taxonomy): domain Bacteria; phylum Patescibacteriota; class Saccharimonadia; order CAILAD01. The sequence goes on along the minus strand of CAYVVS010000003.1, from coordinate 61,353 downwards.
CTGATCTTTAGCTAGCCTCACGTACTTATCAAGCTGTTCTAGGCCTTTAAGATACTCTGTCTTGGCGGTCTTATCTCCAAGTAATTCCGGCATTTTTTGTGTAGCTGCCTGACTATCGTCAACTTTATTTTGCATATCAAGTAGACTTTTCTCAACATCGCCAAAGCTCGTATAAGTGGCCTGCTCAGCATCTGTGGTGACGAGCTCTGAAGCCGAGATAAGTTCGCGCCAATCTTTTGTATAAAACTCTTGGGCCGCCATACGATTGCGCCACCAAATAAATACCGTCGCTGCTGCGGCCAGAAGCCCAACAATAAGCAATACAATTAACCATGTTTTTGGACGCTTGTACCAAGGTCGTAAATCCACCTGCTTCTTTTCCATGCCGTCAGTAAGCTCGGCTGCAGTATTGGCCTGCGCCGGCTCGCTCAATTCACCTTGTGGTTTTTCGTCGAGTCCAAGCTGATCTTCTAAAATCGGCTCGGATTGATCCTTGTCTTTTTCCATTGTCCTTATGGTACGCCAACAGGGCGCCTGCAACAAGCTCGCATTGACAAAGCCGTAAAACAGTAACAAAATACGTTTTTAGCACCTTTTCGAGAACCAAGGAGTGCCCGTGCGCACCGTCTATGAACTCTACAGCCCAGCATTTGAGCGTGTCGACGCGAAAGGCCAACGCACCCACGTTCCCGGCTACACCTACTTCCGTCGCAGCTTCCGCACCGGACAGCGCGGAGCGATTCGTAAAGCCAAGCGGATTTACACGCGCCTACGTCCGGAACCAGGTCGTCGCATCTTTCTGCGTGAGCTGGCCTTCGACAAGCTCTACACCGGTTTGGACGTCGTAGATACGTGCGAAACCTCCCCGATCATGCTGCCCAAGCACACTCGCGTGAACGACTCTCGTGGTCTTAGACACGAATGGGACGAGTCCAGAGTAGTGCCATACTGGTAGCCAACACCCCAGGATATAGTTGTCCTGGGGCTTTTTTATAACATCTGCATAAATGCAGCTTCATCGACAACTTTTACGCCCAACGATTCGGCTTTGGTAAGCTTCGAGCCAGCTTCCTCACCTGCCAGTACATAGCTGGTTTTCTTTGAAACCGAGCTAGATACCTCGCCGCCAGCAGCCAAGATCTTTGCCTTAGCCTCGTCACGGGTGAGCGTTGGCAAAGTACCAGTCAACACCCAACTTGTACCTGTAAGATTACCTCCCTCTTGAATGCTCTCGTCGCGCACCTGCACACCAACCTCTAGCAAATCATCAACCCGCTTTTGCGCGTCGACACTATTCACCCATTCGGCCACACTTTCGGCAACAACCCCACCAACTCCGGCAATCTTTTCCAGCTCCTCGCGGGTTGCGGTCCGCACATCTTCAAGTTTCTTAAAATGTCCGGCTATATCCCGAGCAGTTTTTTCACCAACATGGCGAATACCTAATGCAAACAAGAACTTCGCTAGCCCAATTTCGCGTTTTGCTTGAATTGCACTGGCTAGCTTAGCGGCACTCACCGGAGCGAAGCCTTCCAAGTCTTCTAAATCTTCAGCCTTAAGGCCAAATACATCGGCCGGCTCCTTCAATAACCCTACTTCCATCAACTGCATAACGGTACGCTCACCAAAGCCCTCAATATCAAAGCCCGTCTTACCTACAAAATGGATGAGCTGCTGCCAACGGACTTGTCCAACCGAAAGATCCGCCAAGCGTGCCACCGCTTCACCCTCTGGTCGCACTACCGCCACACCATCAACTTCTTTTGGCATGCTCCATCGCTTCTCTTTGCCAGTCCGAAGCTCGACGAGCGGCTTCACAACTTCAGGAATAATATCTCCTGCCTTCTGAATAATCACCGTGTCGCCAATCCGTAAATCTTTGCGGGCAATTTCATCTTCGTTATGCAGGGTGGCACGACTCACGGTGGAGCCAGCAACTTTTACGGGATTTAACACAGCATATGGTGTAACAGCTCCCGTACGGCCAATCGACACTCTAATATCTTCTAAAATTGTCGTTGCCTGCTCAGCCGGAAATTTATAGGCTACTGCTCCCCGTGGCGTTTTACCAACAAACCCCAACTCACGCTGCGTTGCCACATCGTTTACCGTAATCACTAACCCATCAATCCCAAAAGGCAACCTATCGCGCAACGTATCCATATCTGCAATATAAGCTTCAATATCGGATAACGCCTGGAGTTTCTTTTCATGAGGCGCGATTTTGAAACCAAGTTGGTGGGCCCACTCATGTTTGCGAGTTAGCGTATCCATACCCGGATAATCGCCAACAATCCCGTAGCAAATAAACTCCAATTTGCGCTCACGAGTGACTCCCGGATCGAGCTGTCGGATCGAGCCTGCACCAGCGTTTCGAGGATTTGCAAACAGAGGCTGTCCTTGCTTCTCGCGCTCAGCATTAATTCGCGCAAATTCCTTTTTTGGTAAAACTATTTCACCCCGAACTTCAAACCGACCCTGATAAATTTGTGTTGGAATTTCACTATTGTGCTTCAATCGCAAAGGCACAGAGCCAACCGTACGTACGGTGTGCGTAACGTCTTCACCAACGTATCCATCACCGCGTGTTACTGCTTGTTTAAAGACCCCATCTTCATAAATTAAACTCATCGCCAGCCCGTCCATCTTGAGCTCAGCACAATACTCAGGCACCTTTCCGCCTACGAGTTTCTCCATTCGTTTTTCCCAGGCAACTACTTCTTCGAGCGAAAAGACGTCTCGTAAGGACAGCATAGGATACTGATGTGTCACTTTCTTAAACGCGTCATTCGCCTCTCCAGAATAGCCACGCAATGTTGGCGAATCAGAAGTCTGCAAGTCAGGAAACTCCGCCTCAATCTGTTTGAGCTCATTATTTAGGGCGTCATAAACCGCATCGCTCACTTTGGGATCATCTTTTACGTGGTAATAATAGCCATATTCGTGTAGCTGATTGCGCAACTGCTCGGCGCGTTCTTCAGCTTTCTGTCTATTCATACGCTTCTACCATGCGGTTATACACCCGGCTCCATAGTGAGAATACGAGTGGTGTAACTATCAAACTTACTACTGCATCCAACACTACCTGCCAACGCAAATCCTGCAAATAGTCGGTTATTGGGGTCGCAGCGATAGACAATGCAATCAGGATCAGTACGCCCGCAACTACCAGCAGTGCCGCCAAAACGGCTACGGGTCGGATAAACTTCCGCACCAAGCGGAAAGATACCCGAAACGCCTCAAATACGGTGAGCTGCATGTCATCCATGAGCGCAAACAAGGCAAAGCTCGCAGCAAGAGCTACAAAAAACCCAAACACCAAAAGCGGCAATGAAAAAAGTAAGCTCCACCGGGCCAAATCACCAATTACAGCAACACCAACCGCCAAAAAACCACCTAAAAGTGGCAGCGCAAATAGTAACGTAACAATAAACAAGCCGAGCGTAGAAATGTAGCGGCTCATCAGCGCGTTGTATAAACTGAGAAGTTTTACCTTCTTGGTATCCCAGCCAGCTACCGCAATGCGCGCCAGCGCCATAGAAAGTAACGCCGAAAGCAGTGTAATGATGAGCGCATACTGATCGCCGGTGTAGTCGGTGGTCATAAAACGCGCTAACGCGATAAGAATAACCAACGGCAGACCGGCGCGAATGTAGCGGCCCAAGTGTGCCCAATAATACGTCAGCGATTCTACAATAACACCGCGCAAAATATGTTGTGGCAAAAGTTTTTTCATGCGTGTTCTCCCATATGGCGCAGTCGTTTTACGCGCTCAGGGGTTGGCGGATGAGTCGAAAATAGTCCAGCCGCAAAACCACGCGCATCCTTCCCCTCAACATTCGCCCGCATTGGATTAATAATATACATATTAGCAGTCGCTTTATTGGCAGCTTCAAGCGGCTCTTTGTCACCAGATATTTTCTCGAGCGCATTCGCCAGTCCATCTGGATAACGCGTCAGTAGTGCGCCCGAAGCATCTGCCAAATATTCGCGCTTGCGACTAACAGCCAGCTGAATCAGCACTCCAATAATTGGTGCAACCAGGGCCAGCACAATCGCGACAATAAAGATTATCGGGTTTGAGTTATTGCCTGGGCCATCATCATCACCGCCGCCCATAAGCCATCCCCAGCGCAAGAAAAAATCTGAGAGCAATGCAATCACCGAAACCAGCACAGCAATTAGGCTCATGAGGCGGATATCGTAATTACCAATGTGAGAGAGCTCATGTGCTAACACCCCTTCTAGTTCCTGCTTATCCAGCTTTTGCAAAAGACCTGTTGTAACACACACAACGGCGTGCTGAGGGTCGCGGCCAGTCGCAAAGGCATTCGGCGCCGTGTCATCAATCACATACAACCGCGGCATGGGTAGCCCTGCTGCAATCGTGAGGTTTTCCATCAATCTATAGAGCTCTGGTGCGTCGCTTTTCTTCACAGCCTTGGCGCCAGATACCGCCAACACCATTTTGTCGGAATTATAATAGCTCACCCAGGTGTAGAGAATCGACGCAAAAGCAGCAATATAGAGTATCCACGGGCTATCAAAAGCCAGTGAAAACACCCACCCCAAGAGCACGGTAATGGTGAGAAAAGCCAACACCAGCAAAGTGGAGTTGCGTTTGTTCTTTGCTACTTCTGTATACATACCAATATTATACCTGATTTGCAGGCTCATTTGTATTGCTTTTTTAGCATATTTATAGTATAATAGTTACGATCTAGTCACCTCGACCAGGAGTACCCATGCCAACCAAGATTCAGCCAGTCTGGCAGCACGCCGTTGCCCATCGGCTCCGTGGTCATCTCGACCCCGAAGACCTTGAGACCGCCTGCAACAACCCCTTCTGCACCGATCCTGGCTGCGAAGGTGGCTGCATGGTTGTCGGTAACGACGGCGTTGTCTTGCAGAACCTGAAGGGACCGCGCGATCCCAACACCTGTCCCAGTTGCTGGGAAGACCCCTGCGGCTGCTCCCAGCTCTTCCTCGAAGACTTCACCATGCAGTGCATGCACTGCTACGGATTCCCGTGCCGATGCGAGCCAGCCGACGACGCCAGTTACGACCCCAGCCGGGATTACTACGACCCCGATGAGGACTTCTGGTACGACCCCGAAAGTCGTGCTGATGCCGATGGTCGCGAGTACCTCGAAGATGCCCTCTGGGCTGGTGAACTGGCCTTGATGAGTCCCGAAGACCGTGCCGAAGCCCTGCGCCAGGACCGCATCGACATGCTGGGCTTCGACCCCGACGCCATCTAGGCGTCTCCCGAGCCGTACCTAACCCGTACGGCTCATATTTTTACTTGTCTACTTGCTTTTTTATATTACTTATGTTATAATAATCATGTTCGTACCCCTACATATCGAGGTGACAATGTCCACCGAAATGCACACACAACCCGCCAGCCTGCTGGGTGCCTACAAGGGCAGTGGCGAGATGCAGCCGTTGGAGCTGCAGAGCCAGAGCAAGCGCATCATCTACCCGGCATGCTACTGGCTGGTGATGTTCTGCCTGTTCATCGGTGGAGCACTGTTCGTGGACAGCCGCGAAGCAAAAACCACGTACGAGAGCAGGGCCGTCAACGAGTGTCTCTACGCACTCGAGAGCGCGAGCTACAACAGCTACACCATGCTCAACAGCGAGGACTACTCCACGCTCCACGAAGCCTGCCTGGATTCTTCCATGCAGCGCTCATGGACGTCGAAAATCCCCACTCGTACCCTGCAGGGCTTCGCGTTCGCTTCCTTCTGGGCTTTCTTGTTCGCGGTTCTACCGTTCTACAAGTTCTACGAAGCCCGGATTCGCTACAAGGCTTCTCCGGCCGAGGCCAACTACTGGCGCGACAACTACACGTTGCGCGTGCAGTGTGTGAAGCCACGTACACCGGAGCAGTTCCAGCGGCTCATCGTCGAGGCAACCACTGCCGATCAGCAGGAGTTGATCCCGTGGGTTGCCGAGAAGCTGACCAGGAGTTACAAGAACCTCCTTGACGAGCACGGAGTGCCCGGAGATCATCCGGCTCGCCAGCTCGACCTGAAGGAGACCATCGCCTCGGCCGGGCTACGTTCCTACAGCTGACCTACGGGTCGGCACCCCCGCTCTTCGGAGCGGGGTTTCTTTTTTATTGACATCTTTTCCTTATCTGGATTACAGTATGCGGGTTCTCTCTTCATAGAAAGAAGGCACCTGTGCAAACTCAAATGCTCGACCCAGCCAAGCCGCTCCTGCGTAAGTACGAAGGCGACGGTTCTCAAACTGCCATCGCCGAACAGTGCAGCAAGGGCTTTGCTGGCACAATCGTCCTGACATCAATATTCCTGCCCATAGCCTGGCTCTGCGTCACTCTGGGCTTCAGCGTACTGACTGCCCGAGTATTGAAGCCTCCCTTTATGACAGCCAGCGACGCAGCAGGAGAAATCGTGATTGCATCCATGTCGCTCGGTCTGATCATCTACACGCTCGCGGTCGTCACATCGCTCTACCCGTACTTGAAGGCTAGGCGAAGGTTTTTGGCCACCAAGCAGGAGGCCGAGTACTGGCTTGCCAACGCAGAGCTGCGATTCGAGTGCCGTAAGCCACGCACCGCCGATGAGTTTAAGACGCTCATCTATGCCGCCGAAGCTCTCGATGCTCAGAAGTACAGAGAGCATGTACGAGTTGAGATGCGCAAAAACTTGATTCGATTGCGACGCGAGCGTGGCTTCCAGGTCGACAGGCAAATGCTCGAACAGCTCGACAGGCTGACAACCCAGGACTAGCTCCCCCACCCCGATTCAACCGGGGTTTTTTTATTGACACAAAACATTTTTTATTGTACAGTGAGCGGGTTCTACTCACACCGAGAGGAAAGCACCATGGACAGCGAATTGGTTACTGGCCCCGATGGAGAGCTCGTGGACACCACGATCCCTGCCGAGCAGCCGCCCGACGTCGACCCCCGCATCATCGGCACCTACAACGGAGATGGCTCGATGGTGCCCGTCAACAAAGTACAGGTGAGCGATGCGGGCATCTTGGCTCCTTTCGTAGCCTGGGCTGGCACAATCGTTTTCGGCATGATCGTTGTCTTCGTGCCGCAAACGCTGCTACACGGCAGCGAAGATACAGACTGGTTCATCACGAGCTTCATTGTTCTTGTCGGAATCGGCTTCTTGTTCGCCCTCCTCACCTGCCGCAGCTACTGGCCTTACATCATCGCTCGACTGCGCTACGGGGCAACTCCCGACCAGGCGACATACTGGCGAGCCAACAAGAAGTTGCGCGAGAACTGCCGAACGCCACACTCCAAGCCGGAGTTCCTGGAGCTACTCAAGCTGGCTCAGGAGCTCGATCACCTGAAGGCCCCCGAGTACGTCGCCGAGGCGGCATCAAAGTTCTTCGCCCGTCTCGCCGACCAGCGCGGCCTGTGGAGCCAGAAGGCTTCGTCCGCGTGGCTGGGCCCGATCGTCCTCCAGGGCATCATGGACGCCCAGCATCCCAGCGACGATCCAGACGATGAGCAGAGTGGTGCCAGCGAGGAGTGATCACTCGCGAATGCACCAAAAGGCCCGGAGAAATCCGGGCCTCATTTTTTATTCAGATTTTATAAACTTACTTCTTAGCTTCTGCCTTTTCGTCAAAGCTTACATCTACTGGCTTTTCTACTGCCGCACGTTCACTTTCGGAAACTTCAAAGAATTCGTATGGAGTAAACCCGAGCGACTTCGCAAACATATTAGTTGGAAACACCTTGAGCTTGATGTTGTAATCACGCACGTTTCCGTTATAAAAGCGGCGTGAAGCCTGAATTTTATCTTCGGTATCTACCAACTCTTGCTGTAATTGCAAGAAGTTTTGGTTGGCCTTTAGGTCTGGATAGCTTTCTGCCACTGCAAACAAGCTCTTAAGAGCACCCGAGAGCATATTATCGGCCTCGGCTTGCTTAGAGAGATCTCCATCTGGAGCTGCCATGGCCATATTGCGGGCCTTGGTAACACCCTCCAACACAGACTTTTCGTGCTTGGCGTAGCCTTTTACGGACTCAACCAAGTTTGGAATAAGGTCCAAGCGACGCTTCATCTGTACGGTGATGTCCGAGAGCGCCTCATCCGAGCGAGTGTGCGCCTTCACCAAGCCGTTGTAAGTAGCCCAAAGCCAGATAGCTCCAATCACCACAACCGCTAAAATAATGTAAACAATCAGCATAAAATAAGTCCTTTCTTTGCAAGCTATTATAGCCGAACAATCAGGAAAAAAGAATGGAGGCACCTACCGGAATTGAACCGGTGTACGCGGTTTTGCAGACCGCTGCGTAACCACTCCGCCAAGGTGCCGCGGGCAATTTAGTGCGCGACCATTATACCTCATCAGGTGGGAAACATTGAAATATTGCAAGAAATCAGCTACTATATTCCAGTTATCTCGTACTTTTTATATGCGCGGCACCTTAGCTCAGTTGGTAGAGCGACGGCCTGAAGAGCCGTGCGTCGTTGGTTCGATTCCAACAGGTGCCACCATTTAGAAGTTCCCTCAAATTTTTTGACTAAGCACTTCATTTGCGAATACCATTTCATTACGAACCATGAGCAATAGAAAGCTGTCGAAAAATTTATAAGGAGAAGTGTTCGGAGCACAGCACGTCGGCGAAGCCGAATGCGACGCGAAGTACACTTGGACGCGCGGGTGTAGCTCAGCTGATAGAGCGCTTCCTTGCCAAGGAAGAGGCCCCGGGTTTGAGTCCCGGTACCCGCACCATACTAAAAGCACTCGGCGAAAGTCGGGTGCTTTTAGTATGGTTAGAGTTTTGGCTCAAACCCGATAGCGCGAAGCGCGGGTTTGATATTCGAGGACGCGCGCAGGAATATATTCCGAGCACGCCGCAAGAATATATTTCATAGTCCCGGTACCCGCACCAATATAAATACCCCACACCGCGGGGTTTTTATATTGGTATGAGTTTTGGCTCAAAGCTAATTGGCCGAAGGCCGGGTTTGCTAAACAAAGGCTCTCGCAGGAGCTTGCTCCGAGAAATCCTGCAGTTTATACATGTAGTCCCGGTACCCGCACCATTGAAACAGTCGAGCCTTGTGCTCGGCTTTTTCAATGGTATAAATCCTAAATCGAACTCGAATGATTGTCAGCCAGCTACAAGAAATCCCTTGCAACTTTAGAGAGAGCAAGCATAAAGCCCCACAAGAATAATAGCGATACGGCTTTGTTAGAGATGTATAATTAGTTCGTCATGCAAGATATTACCGAGCCCACAAGGGAAAAGATAGAAGCGATTATCACATCTAAAAACTTAGATGATTTAGTTGGGCTACAAGAAACTTCTTGGTTTGAGTTCCGCGACAAGCACTATGCCACCACATCGAATGAACCTGGTGCCTCAATAGCAAAGAAAGAACTTGCAAAAGATTGCTCATCCATCGCTAATTCTGGGGGTGGGTATATCTTTATCGGATTAAAGACTCAGATACAAAGCAGTCAAATGACGGAATATGTTGAGAGTGTGGTTGGTATAAATAGGGCCGAAGTAAATCTTACTTCTTGGCGAGATTCCATGAAGGCAGCCTTAATACCAGCATTCAGCTTGGAGAACATTGAACATGACTTCATTGATATTGATGAAGAGAAGTCTGTCTTATGGATGAGAATACCGAGTGCACAAGAAATTGGCCTTTATCCAATAATGCTTCATTCAGACCAAGTCCTCATTGAGGGACACAAATTAAGAGGTAAGGTTATTGGCGTGTATGAAAGATATGGTGCCGAGAATGAGCCGCTATCTAGTGAAAAGGTGCAGAGCTATATTGCACAAGGCATTGCTAACGAAAGTACAGGCAAGCCTTACTCGCAGGACTTATCAAGACTAGAGTCAAAAGTTGACCAGTTGTTAAATGGTGGTTTGGCAAATAACGCTGCTGATAACACAGAGGAGCGCAGAGACCATTTTTTAGCTGAGGCTGACGAGAAGGTTGGAGATGATGGCGAAGGGTTCTTCTACTGCTTTGCCAAGCCCAGAACTCAGCTTGAGTTTCACAACTTCTGGAACTCCCCAAATGAACAAAATAGCGTCGCGCATCTCATTAAAAACCCACCCAAACTGCGAAATATGGGCTGGGACCTGGGCGTAGCAATGTCAGAGAATCCCACTGCCGAGCTTGAGGTATGGGAAATTAGGAATGGCAGTAGAAAAATACTGCAAGTTAGCGAGACTGGTGAAGTATTTTTCGCCGGGACATTAAGGAATTTCTTAGGATGGGGCTTAGATAGTGAAGTTGCAAAAGCAGAGGGATATGCCGTGTTAATTAATGAATATGCATTCACGGAATATATAGCTATGGCTTCATCATTTATCAACAAATTGGTAGCGAAAGCAGATAATGCCCCAGATGGCCTCAAGTATGATTTATACTTTGGCTTCAAAAACTTGGAAGGGTATGCGGTAGGCTTAAATCAACCTTTTATGATGGGCATAGAGTCAAATGGTACCACTGGACCACTACGTTTTCCTGCTGATTTAAAGTTAGAGGGCGTTAGCTTTGAGGCACCTTATGATGCAACCGGATCTTTGATCCAAAAGCTATCTCGTTCTGGGTTTGGTAATACCCGAGACTCACCATACCTAATTAACAATGGTGGTAAGCTTACTTTTGACGAGAGTAGCTATGTTAGATAACTGTGCTCAAAAACCTCAACTGAGTGCTTTCTAGCAATGCATTTAACAACTATCTATAGCTGAACAAAACTCAACTATTGCTTAGTTGTTGACTCTCGTTTTTCCGGCTTTTTCTTAACACGCAACTTTGGCTTAGGAAACTCAACCTTCTCACCGATAACCTCGCGTAAAGACGCTGCTACATCCTCCATCTGAAAGTAGATCCCCGTCTGCTCTTTTAGGTCATTGCGTAGTCGCCGGACTATCTCTTCGGAATAGAGAAGTTTTGCGAGATTTTCAGCGTTGAGAGCATTTGTCCTTTTCCAAAATGTCTCAAGTTCACCTCGCTCCACTGCTCGTTTTGTCAGGTTCCACAGTTGCTCCGGACATTTCTTAAAATCATCTGCATTCATCAGATCCAACTTGTATATGAGAGTGGTTGTCACTGGCTTACCAAAGTTCACTCGATACAACTGAATTTCTCTACCGTTAAGTAGTAGTATCCAATCAATCCCCTCGTTTGCTGCGTAACTTAGGCTTTGTCTTAAATGCTTTTCGCTTATGTCCAGCCCGATAGACTTAACTTCTACAACAAAATGTTTTTTACGCTTGAGCTGTATGACATAATCGGCGTATTCAGAGCGAATACGATATTCTGTTTTGATCTCAACCAATTCTTGATAGCCCAATATTTCAGTTAAGAAGTTATTTGTCATGATTCGAGTAGCCGACTCATCCAGCGATGAAAACTCTTTTTTGAGATACCTACGTTTGTAATTTTTTAGTTTATCTCGTAATTCTTGCAATTGCTTATCTGTAGCCATGAAGTTTCCAACCTTTTACTGATTAACTCTATTTAACAACGTTTCGGATGGCTATGCTAGTAACGCTTGTTATTCGTAAATGTTAAAATCAAACACAACATCACTAACCGAGGGAATATCGCATGGCTAAATACGTTGATGGATTTGTACTGGTAATACCAAAAGGCAAAGAGGCCGCATATCAGAAAATGGCCGAAGAGGGGCGCGACTCTTGGATGAAGCACGGCGCGCTGCAATACTTTGAATGCCGTGGAAACGACTTAAAACAGCAAGAAATGGGCGACGAAAAATCTCGAGCTTTTGAGGAGATGGCCGGTGCCTCTGCCGAAGAAAATGTGTGGTTCTCCTTCATCGTGTTTGAATCGAAAGCGCATCGTGATGAGGTCAACAAAAAAGTTATGGCCGAAATGGACGAGCTCTACAGCGAGATGACCGACTTTGATATGCCAAACGACATGAAGAAAATGGCCTACGGTGGGTTTGAAGCTGTTGTTGAGGGCTAAGATTTCGTGAGTAAAGCAGACGAACGCAACGACATAACCGTCGATCAGTACATCGCCTCAATCGAGGATGAGGGCGTGCAAGCTGATGCTCGAGTAATTGCCGAGATGATGCAGCGCATTAGCGGCGAGAAACCTCAGCTCTATGGCTATGGCACGATTGGCTACGGCGTCTATCGCTACCATTACGCCAGCGGTCGCAAGGGCGAGGCTCACACGCTCGCCTTCTATCCACGCAAGGGGAAAATCACCATCTACCTGATGGATGGCACCGCTCGTCACCAAAAAACGCTCGCCAAGCTCGGAAAGCACACCCTCACCGGCTACTGTGTGTACATTAAGCGACTCAGCGATATCGATCTCTCGGTCCTCGAGGCGATCATTCGTGATTCGTTCCAGCACATCACCTCTCTGGCAAAAGACGGTCCAATTACCGTAAATATGTGGCAAACCGAAAAGTAGCCAACAACCTGCTTTCTATATAAGCCTTAAAGCCATTTAAACTCAAGATGTTGCCTGCATATATAACTTGACTTTATGGCATACTTATGTTATTTTAATGATTATCGACATCCAAGATGTTCGCACCCCACAAAGGATACAGATGAACAGCATCGACCACCCGTCCACCCTGCCGTGCGTGGTGAAGGTTCTCGCGAACCCCTACCCGCACACCATCCCCGAGAGCGAGTTCCGCCTGCTTGTCGTGACGGTCGCGCAACGACTGCGTGATCAGATCTACGCCGATCACAACAGGCTCGAAGCTGGCCAGTTCGGCGCCCTCAAGCGCCCGAGCCTGGGCCTCTGCATGATGAACCCCACCCTTCCCCGCTACATGAAGGCGGAAGACGCCGTCATGGCTCTCATCGCCATCGGCCCCGAGGGCGAGGACTTCCTCGTCAACGGCGTCGGCAAAGCGGTGGAGCACTGGGAGTTGGGTCAGGACTGCGGCATCAGCGCCTACGTCCAGCTCCACCGCCTGCCTGATGGTTCATTCATCTACGGTCACTCGGCCGAGGTGGATGGCACCATCGTCGGCGCCTCTGCGGCGACCGAGCTGCAGGACCGCTCCATGGCTGGCCGGCTTGCCCACGAGTTCAACTGCTGCACGGGTGAAGCCCGCAAGCACTGGCGTGAGGCCCACCCGGACTACAAGTGGTACTGCAGAGACAACGAACCCGACCAGCGATTCAGCAGGATCGCTGGTCTGCTGCATCGCTGACAGGCTTCACGCCACCCAGGCCCACGGTTTCGACCGTGGGCCTTATTCTTTTTATAAACCACAGAGCACCAAACGCGACTAACCCACACTGCTTAAAGTATTGACAATTTAATACTTTTACTATATAATTATCCGGTTTGCTCAAAAACGAGTGGATCGCTGTTTTCACGCCCTCGAACCAGGAGTTAAACGTGAACGTACCTCGAAAGCTCATCGTTCTGCTGCTTGCCGCCCTGTCTGTGTGTGGTCTCTGGACCGCCACGGCTGGTGCATCTGAGCAGCCTCGCCTCATCGAAGTGGTGACGCCCGATCCCTACTGTGGCTCGGACATCACCGTGGTGAACGTCGCCGTCATCACCAATGTTGCTGGCGAACCGATCAATCTGTTCGCCATCGACCAGTTCGGCAACGAGCATCATGTCATCGACTTCCCGGCTGGAGATTCCGTTCGCTTCGAGTTCGAAACCCATCTGCCTCAGACCGAGGCACTGGCGCTCGAAGTCGATGCAGCCATCCCCGGCCACGAAGACGATGCAGCCTACGTGCAGGTGCTCACCCAGACCTTCCCCGGCCTCGACTGCCGCAACTGGCACGAGCCTGTGGATACCCCGCCCAGCACGGTGCCCGTCACCTCGACGACGACCACCAGCACTGTGGCCATGCCGCAGCCGGAAATTGGTGAGGCCCTCACCATCACGCGCGAGGCACCGCCCACCACGATGAGCGAGATCAACTCAGAAGCGAGGCCCGTCGAGCTGGCTTACACCGGTTCGTCTGTGTCCGAGCTTCTGATCAAGATCGGCTTGACCTGTCTGGTAGTGGGGCCTTTCCTGCTCTACTACGCTCGAAAGCGTCGCATCCGCGATCGCATCAAGCAGCGGAAGAGCACCATCGCCCAGGCTCGTCAGAGCTGACGGCAACCCCGGAGCTTCATGCTCCGGGGTAATTTTTTACTTACTATCTGCCGACAGTCTTCGCTATTTGTTATGATGAGAGCATGAAGACACGGTACACCACCACCATCCTTGGGTTTGGTAACCATGCAGCTATAGAAATCCCGCAAAAGAATGTCGATGAACTAGACGCGGGCCGACGGCCGCCTGTTATCGTAAATCTCCCCGGCTATAGCTTTCGTAGCACCGGAGCTGGCATGGATGGCAAGGTGCTTATTCCATTCGCCACCGTACACCGCGAGGCATCAGGCCTCTGGGCTGGCGATACCGTAGAAGTAGAGTTGGTGCTCGAGGAAGGGCCTCGCCCGGTAGAAGTGCCGGATGAGCTTGCTTCAGCGCTCAAAAACGCCAACCTGCTAAAAGCCTTCGAAGACTGTAATTACTCAACACGCAAAGCCTACGCACAGCTCGTCACCGAAGCCAAGGCAGACGACACAAAAGCGCGTCGCATTGAAAAAATTATTACCGAACTCAAGTCAAAGTAACTTCTTCGGACAGGTTTAACTACTTAGTCAAATTATTGACTTTTTTAGATAAATACTATATAATAGTAACACTCTCTACAGAAGAAAGGGGTTGGTCTACGTGACCGACACAGCACCTACAATCACCGACGAGTTCAAGTTCTCTCAGGAGACCCTGGAACCCGGCGACCTCCTCCGTCTCACGCACGAAGACGGCGAGATCGACATCGCCATCATCAACATCTTCGGCCCACAAGGCATCTGGGGTATGGGCGCCTCCACCAACAACACCTGGTGCGGTGGCTACGGTCGCATCATCTTCTACGAGCCCATTCGGATCGGCGAGAAGACGGATGCGAGCTTCAACCAGGCGTACATCGCCAGTCGTCTCGAAGTCGTACCTCGCCGACTCAGCCTGACCCGCAACGGTTCGACCGCCGTCCTGCTCGGATGACCCACCCCCGTAGAAAGCTATACAATGTTTTCTACGGGTTCTTTTTTTACTTGCTCTTTCCTAGCAAAAAAGATTAAGCTTATGCTAAGCTGCAAATTACTTATGAAACAAAGAAACGCCATCTCGCGCATCAAAAAAGGTCGCAATTTCATTTATATGACCAAAGACGGTCCGGTGAGAGTTAAAAAAACCCTCACCTACATCGAAGGCCTCTCCATTCCCCCGGCCTGGGACATGGTAACGATTGCCGGCTCACCAAATGCCAAGGTATTAGTAACTGGCCAAGATGCAGCCGGCAGAACGCAGTGTATATACAACCCAAAGTTTCGCGCCCGCCAGGACAAGCTCAAATTCGACCGCATTTTGCGGTTTGCGGATGCCCTCCCTAATCTGCGTCGCCAAGTAGCTAAAGATCTGGCTCGCAAGCGCCTGGTTAAAGAAAAAGTTTTGGCCTGCATTGTGCGCCTGATTGACGAAGCCTACTTTCGCGTGGGTAACGAAAAATACGCCAAAGAAAACCAGAGCTATGGCATCACTACTATGCGCTCCAAACACACTGATGTGCATGGCAACACGGTGACCTTCGACTTCATTGGTAAAAGTGGCAAGCAACACATTAAAAGCATTACCGATGGGCAAATTGCACGCATTGTAAAACAGCTGGATGAATTGCCTGGCTACGAAGTATTTCGCTACGTGGACACCGATGGCAAACTCCATGACATAGAGAGCTCGGATGTAAACGAATACATAAAAACGTACATGGGTGAAGAATTTAGCGCCAAAGACTTTCGTACTTGGGGCGGAACGCTGCTGGCTACCAGCGAACTGCTTGCAGTGGAGCGGTTGCGCAACCATGCCGAACGCCAAAAGCAAGTGGTAGAAGTAGTACGTAATGTTGCCGAACGACTCGGCAATACACCAGCCGTAGCTCGCTCCAGCTACATCGACCCGCGCGTACTCAATGCTTACACCGAATCTACTCGCCTAGAAAAAGTAAAAGTCGCCATGGAAAAGATGCGCCCGCGTAAATATATGAGCCGCGATGAACAGTGCGTTTTGCGGCTTTTAGAAACCACATAAAAGACCTCTTAAATACCAGGTTGCTACAAGTCGCGAATGCGCTTGATCATTTCCTTATAGAATGCGTAGGGATAATTTAACTTTCCGAAACCAGGCAACCTATGTTTAAACAATAAATACCGTAACTGGCCTGGCTTCAAGATTCTGACTTCAGCTATTTCGTCAGCCTGAAGAGTAAAAGTCGGCACTTCCTTCAAGTGGGCATAAAACGTCGTAAGATGATTTCTAGAAAATCGCCTGAATTGTGGGTGTGACCTACTCCACCGACGCTGATCTAGCTTTACGAGATTACTCCGGTCGAGTTTTACGCCTAACTCTTCGTAGACCTCGCGCGTGATCGCCTGCTCTGGTGTCTCCCCAGCGTCAACCGCCCCACCAACAGAGATGTCGAGGCGACCGGGAGATAGCACTACATTAGAAGCTCGCTTCTCGACGACATAGCCAGCGGGCGTCGTTATTATCGCATGACACGACCGATGCCAAAGCTCTGGATCTTGACTCGCCCAAGAGATCGGTAGCTGGTAACCTAACCCATTATTGTCTCGATCTACAATATCTACCCAGCCAAGCTTGGTGGCTTCATGAATAAGCTCATCAACATGACGCCGAATTTTGCCGTACGTCTCTTCTGCTACATGCAACTGCGGCCGCCGTTTATTCGCGTGATCATCCCAGTCCTTAATATCCCAGCTTTGCGTTTTATGCACATTAAAACGAAACATTGTATTAGCATCATCCAAAACATCCTGGTGCATAAAAACTACGAGGTCTGCCCTGTCTAGTAACTCGTCGGTAGTCTGAAGCCTGCGTGGAGATTGGCGCATATCAAGGCCATACTTTTCGGCCACATGCTTGGTTAGCGCTGAAACCGCATGAACGTCTGGGTAGTATTTCTCAGCTTCTATTCCGCTACAAGAAAATTCCAGACGACTTCCCTTGTAGTTTTTTACGGCATACAAAAGAGCTATCCTACTTCGATATACATTACCCCTACATACAAAATGAATGTGTCTTTTTCGCATTGGTCCTTGTGTCTAGTATACCAGGGTCAAAACCGCAGAATAGCAACTATTCTAAGCTATAAAAAGTATTGCTTTTTTATAGTTTTTATGCTATAATATTGACTATCACCTTGAAGAAGGCGGCTATCTGGACCTGATCTGGTAATCGGATCCTGGTTAGCTGCCTTCGACCGAGGGCAAGCGTTCGCGACTGCCCTGGAGGGTGAAAATGAACCTGAACATCTACGGATACGGTCGACGACTGTCGGTCGTGGTCCTCGCCGTCATGATGGTGGCTGTGGCTGCATGCAGCTGCACCGTGCCACCGCCGGCTGGTGGAGGGTCCACGACAACGTCGTCGACCACAACCAGCTCCACAACCACGAGCAGCACCCTGCCCGAGCCGACCACCTGGGAGTTCTCCCTCAAGGTCGGCGTGCCTTCCGATCTCGTCACCAAGTACGGTGGCGAGGCGGCAATCCGCACCAAGGTCGAGCAGCAGATCGCCTACGCGAACTCGCGCTACGCGGGTTTCGCCAAGCCGATCAAGTGGAACATCAACGAGTTCTACGTCTTCACCGGCGCAGCACTCGATCAGCTGTCCACCCCGTACTACAGCGACTACCAGTTGCTGTACTCGGAGAACACCGCGTTCGACGATGGTGGCTGGAAGCCGCAGACGAAGTCGATCGTGATCCGTTGGACCCCCATGTCCGGCGGCGTGTTCGGCCCCTACGGCGGTGACTCGCTCGTCCACGAGCTGGGTCACACCCGAGGCGCCATCGACATGTACGGCCTGAACGTGAACGGTGCGAACAACCCCGTGAACGGCCAGGGCTACGTGCCCGAGGGTGGGTTCATGACCTACCCCTTCGGCGCTGCGTCGTTCGACTCGTACTCGACGAACGTGATCAACGAGTCGGCCCATGCGGTCTACAACGACGACCACATCGTGCGCTCGTCGATCCCAACCGTCAAGGTGCGCGCCACCAAGAACGGTGCACCCGTCAACGGCGCGTCGGTGGAGTTGTTCGGCTCGAGCTGGTTCTCCGGCTCGGTCAACGGCTTCGCCAGCCAGACTGGAGCGACCACGAGCGGAACCTGGACCATCCCGTCCAACCCGTTCGAAGTCAACCCCTGGACGTACTGGCAGCTCAGCTACCCGCTGCTGCTGGTGCGCGTCACGAGTGGGACTTCGGTCGGCTACGCCTGGCTGACCCTGCCCGACGCTGGCAACTGGTTCTTCACCCATCCGGGTGAGGCCTACCAGCTGAGCGTCAACCTCGCCTAAGGGCTTCGGCTCTCAGGCACCCCCCGACTTCGGTCGGGGGTTTCTTTTTCTTGATTATGCCAGCAAAAAATGCTATATTAATGCAGTTCACAAATGAATACGGGTGATTAGCTCATTTGGCTGTCGCGACAAAGTTGCGCTTTCAAAAAAATGCTCTAGCTACCCATGGAATATGTTGAACACTTTGAAACATTAATCAATACTTGGGTGATTAGCTCAGTTGGCTAGAGCATCTCGTTTACACCGAGAGGGTCGGGGGTTCGAGTCCCTCATCACCCACCATACAAACAGTCCATTCCTCGCGAATGGGCTTTTTGTATGACCAGATAAGAGGGCGAGAACCCGAACAGCGAAGCTGGGGTTCGTTAACTACCAAGCTCTCGCAGAAATATATTTCGAGAAAGCTTGGTAGTTATACAACGTAGTCCCTCATCACCCACCATAATAAAACCGCCTCTTTGAGGCGGTTTTATTTATTGCTGAGGATTTTCTGGGGTTTGCGGGGTTTCGGCTGGTGGTACTGCCTCTACACGGCCTGTCTGCACCTCTTCTGCCGTAACCACTGGCACCGCACCGCTATCAATCTTTTCTTGCATTACCCCAGCGCGCTCAGCAGCCCGCTTTTGTTGTACTGCACTGTTTGCTTCTTTGGCAGCAGCAAGCTCTGCTTGCTTTGCTGGATCCGTTGCATCTGGGTTACCCCCTGTGAGCATCTCTTTGAGACGTTGAGCTAAACCTTTGTGCTCCCGAGAATCCTGGGGTTGCTGTGGCTCTTGCGGGGCTTCTGGTCCTTTTGGTGGCATATCACTCTCCTTTTCTTCGAGAATAGTGTATCATATATCCGTTCCCTAGTGCTCGGGCGAGTGGTGGAACTGGTATACACGACGGACTTAAAATCCGTTGCCGCAAGGCTTGAGGGTTCGAGTCCCTCCTCGCCCACCAATTAATAAAAGATTAGCCCCCAGATTGCTCTGAGGGCTTTTTGTTGACCGGTGGTCAGGAGGCGTGTCGAGCGACGCCGGAAACCTCAAGAGTTGGACGGCGCAAGGCTGTGTTCTCGTCGGTAAGGCGAATCACTTCAGCTTGAAGATCTGCAACCTGACGCCGCAGCTCATCGCGCTCTTCAGCAACACGGTCGTAACGGTCACTGTGATGGTCGGCAACGAGAGTGGCTCGACGGCAACGCTCGAGCAAATCCGCCTCACGCGGCGGTGAGGTGAGACGAAGACGCTGGATGACTCGACGGCAGTTGCGGACGGTCCTGTGCACACTGGTTCTTGTGGCCTGCATATCGCGAAGAAGCTCCTGTTTGAGGTGTCTGGTAAAGGTACTAGGGCTAAATAGAATAACAGAAAAACAGCCACAATTCAAGACCCCCAATCTGGACGAATTGCCTTTTTTACTAGATTGCTCTAGACTAAGCATAAGTTTTTTAGGACACACCATGCCCCGTAAGCAGATACATCTCTCAATTACCGATGCCCTCGCGTATGGCTGGAAAGCCACTAGTAAGTATGTAGGGTTCTATCTGACACTGGCTCTACTAATCCTGCTTTTTAATCTTATTCCATCTGTATTTGCTGCCTTTTTCGACAACAGCGTTTACACACCCGTAATTCGTGGCATATTTATTGTTCTCATTGCTCTGGTTACACTAGGCATGGTCCGCACCACCCTGCAACACATCGACAAAAAAGACACCAGCCTAGGCGACCTGTTCCGCTTGAACTTATTTGGTCGCTACCTAGCTGCCGCCCTCATTTACCTCTTTCTCGTAATTGGTGGCCTCATTTTGTTTATTATTCCTGGTGTGTATTGGGGTCTAAAATATCAGTTCGCCACCTATCTTTTAGTCGATAAAAAGTTAAGCATCGGCAAATCATTCGAAGAATCGGCCAAGCTCGTAGAAGGATATGAATGGGACCTTTTGAGCTACTGGCTAGTGATGATTCTGCTCAATATCGCAGGCATACTCTTTTTTGTGGTTGGCGTAGTTATCACACTTCCGGTCACAGTAGCCGGCTACACCTACCTCTACAGACAACTTCGTAAGTAAATCACTCATCATTCCAAAACAAAAACCCCTTACCGGGGTTCTTGTTTTGGTGCGGACGAGAAGACTCGAACTTCCACGCCTGAAAAATAGGCACTAGCCCCTCAAGCTAGCGTGTCTACCAATTCCACCACGTCCGCATATAGTATCAAATTCTAAATAAGGTGCCTCGGCTAGAAGCTTGAGGAGCTAGAGCCGTTTTGAAGTGGAACTGTCCTAAGCCAGTTCGAGCTAGCGTGTCTACCAATTCCACCACGTCCGCAAAGTGTGTATCTTTTTAAAACAGCAGAGATTATTCTACCAGATTATTATTAGCTTGTCAGCCCCTAAATGATTGCCGTATAAGAAAGGATTATGAGGGCTAACCCCAGAGCGATTGAGAGCGGAATAAGCACTAACATATTAATATAGTAGTAAAGCTTTTTCGGTTCGTTCCATTGGTTTTTCTGCGACTTTGGCAGCTTCTTCCAGTCTGCTCGATAAGTCTCCCATACATCCTTACTACGTGCTAATGTCCATATGCCCCCCACAAACAAGAGTAGTCCTAAGCCTAGCTGACCAAAAAGATTGCCGAGATACGTTAAAATGAAGAACCATAAGAAGATAACCAGACCAACAAGTCGCCCCCAGTCATCTTTGCGTTTAATATTGCGTGCCATGCTCGCTCTCCTAGTTATCGTAATTATTTGGTAAATGATCAGCCAAGTGCTTCATAGAATATTCCTTCCGCAACTGCTTTGGTAAGTCCTTCAGACTAACCCCAATCTTGACTCCTGGATTAAAGATACTAAGTGGATCAAATACCTTCTTAACATCTTCAAAAACACCATATAAGTGCTCACCGTACAGGCGCTTGAGATATGGTGCGCGCAAGCGACCATCATTATGCTCGCCACAAGTAGAGCCACCCATCTCAATCACCATGCGGTAAAACTCATTCATCAACTCAAACATCTTCTTACGATCAACCTGAGAGCTAAGGTTCATAAACGGCTGCATATGAAAGTTCGCGTTACCAGCGTGCCCCCAAACAGCGATATCGAGTTTATATTTTTCAAACATCTTATACACTTGCTCGATAAACTTTGGCATTTGCTCCAAAGGTACCACGCCATCCTCGATAATTGGCAATGCCTTCTTAGCTCCACGAAACTTCCAAATAATTGCGGCAGCTCCTCGGCGAATCTTCCACAGCTTAACCTGCTCGTTAGGATCGGTGGCGACACGAGAGTCAAAAGCAAGCTCGCTAAAGACCTTTTGTACTTTCTTGGTTTTTGAGGCCTGCAGGCGAGTTTTTGGGTCATCAAATTGAACCAAAAGCACAATACCGGGCATTTTATCGGGCAAAATCCCACGAATTTGCTGCGGATCATGTTCGTGTAAGAATTCTAGCAAATGCTTATCGACGACTTCGAGCGCCGATGGCTTGAGTGGCATAATGAGCTCAACGGCACGAGCCGCATGTTCCATGTCCTCAAAATACCCAACAATCAGATGTGTCTGCGGATTATAGGGTACGTGCCGAAGGGTGATTTCGGTCACTACTCCCAAGGTTCCTTGGCTCCCTATGATGAGTTGACCCAAATCGAAGCTTCCATCTGGCCCTTTTACGTGCCACAAGTCGTAGCCTGCAGAGTTCTTACTCACCCGCGGGTAAGCTTCCGCGAGCTGATCCCAATTCTCCTCAATAAGATAATCAATATTACGATATATATGGCCTTCAAAGTCAGTCTGACGCTGCTTTTGGCGCAATTCCTTAGCACTTAGGCGGCGTGTCTCAATAACCAGACCGTTCGCCAACACTACGCGCAAACTCTCAACATAATCTCGAGTTGAGCCATATTTTACAGTCTTCTCTCCAGCTGAGTTATTCGCAACCGCTCCGCCAATCGTGGCAAAATCAATGCTCGCTGGATATGGTGGCATAAAACGACCATGACTATGTAGAAGATGCTGGAGATCTTTATAAATCATTCCCGGCTGAATAGTAATTGTATCTTTGGTCATGCCGATAAAGTGGTTCATATGCGCCGGCATCACCATCATGAGGCCATCACCAAGCGCGGCTCCGCCTTGATCAGTTCCCTTTCCACGCGTCGTTATCGGGATAAGATTGCCTTTGGCTGCTTCTTGAGCCACAAGCACAACTGTTTCGGTAACATCAGCTTCGTTTTGTGGGTACGTAACAATCTGAGGCACAACACGAAACACACTGCCGTCGGTTGAGAAGAAATCTCGAGTAGTTTTGTTTACGCTGACTTCGCCAGTAGTAGAACTGCGGAGTCTTTCATAGAAATTCGTCATATCACTATGTAGCATAACAATTTTCGTTGTGGCGTGCAAAATCGCACAAGCATTTTTGACAGATAGTCATATCTTAAGCTAAGCTGGTACATATAAGCGTAAGTAATATGGCAAAGACAAATACTAGCAAAACGACCCGCAATAAGCACTCTCTCGGTCAAGTGCGACGCTTCAAGCAGCCAGTTTTATTTATGGTACTGGGCTTGTTTGCTACCGCGGGTAGTATTCTTATTTACGCCTCTCTCGCCAGTTCAACTCCAGTTGTAAATACAAATGCTGAATTCTGGCGGGCGCGCATTGCTGGTTGCGAATCTGGCTCCGGGCCAAATAGCCAAGGTCGCTACACCGCTTCCAATGGCTCTGGCAACTTTGGAGCTTACCAATTTGATGTTCGTACATGGAAAGGCGCCGTTGGCCCAGAGCTTGCCGCCCAGTACCCAAATCCGACCCAAGCACCGCCAGAAGTTCAGGATCAAGCCTTTTATAACACCTTTGCGCGTCGTGGTAGCCAGCCCTGGAATGCTAGCTATAAATGCTGGCGCACGGATGAACTAGCCGCTCGCCCACTTGGCGTAGTGCCACTCAAACTACCAAAACTTGGCCAGTCTAGTTCCCAGCCCGCAGAAGATCCAATTGTTGGCCCACCAAAATCTGCCTACAACGTTAAAGTACAAGGTCGTGTCTATGTAGATGGCAAACTTATCCCAAATATTAAGCTAATCACCTGCGTTGACGGCGTCACAACTACAACCGGATCTGGAGGCGTATATAGCTTTGAGCTACCTGCCGGCAACAGTTACTGCGTGCGCGTCATTGAGGGCCTGCCGGCCAATGCTCGCCTCGATAAAACCAATAATAACCCCGAACGTGCCGCCGAAAGCAGCTATGAACACCAGCTTGCCGCTAAGAACTACTACAAAAATCTCTGGCAATTCTTTACCCCCTACTACACCTGGGATAGAAGTTCCGACGAAAACGCCGATTTCTGGTTCGTGACCCAATAACCTGTTGTAAATTATTGACATCAAATATATGATGTTGTATTATCTGTACACCCGAAATCCGGGCGTTTTTGCACCCTCAAGCAGGAGTCGGCATGACCGCAACACTACAGTCAACACACGCCCCGTCGATCGGAACCAAGTTCGACATCGCAACACTCTGCGTTGGCCAAGTTCTGACCTTGGAATGTGAAGGAGGCAACAAGTGGTTCATCAGCCTCACCGATGAGAGCCACCGACACAGCCACGACATCTCGGGCGTGATGGTGATGACCAACTCACCCAACCGCGGATATCGTGCGGCACGTCCACCTGGCGAGATCACGATTGGCCGCTTCGTCATCATCAACGAGAGGCTGCGCATCAACTTCAATTACACCGAAAAAGTCTTGAGCTTCTCGGTGAGCAAGCGCGACAGCCAGTCGTAACTAGAACCCACCACAACAACACGTGGTGGGATTTTTTATAAAAAGCCCAGGAAATACTTTCCTGGGAAAAATCGCTAGTCCAGAGAGAATCCTGGTGGCCATGTTCGTTCGCTGCGAGGCCAGTCGTACTCCCGCATGAAGCGCTCGGCAAGCTCCGAAAGCAATTCTTGCGGAATGGAGTTGCGCTCGAGAGCCCTATGCAGCTGCGACTCGTTGATTCGACACTCGAACACACCATTGCCCGGAACCCATGTATGAAACGCATAACTAAGCAGACTCATCGCGGCACTCTGCGTTTCTGGACTGTCACCATATATCTCATGCGGGCGAATCCTGAACAATACTTCATCACTCTGCCCCGTTTGGTCGTACGCGTACTCCAGCCATTCATAGGCCTGCCACATCGAAAGATCAAATGCCGGTCTTGAGTCTCGGGCCCGATCTCGAGTTGGGGCAAAATAGCGCTTCCGCAGCGCAGCGATGTAGAGAATCCCTTCTACAAGATCGTTTACGGAGACGGTTGGTCGTACTCGTGAATGAGTCATACTTGGGCTACTCCAAAAGATTGAGGTGCGAGATAGTACTAGTATATGTTGACGAGAAAGTTAAGTAAAAGCTTTGGTGCGGATGAAAGGACAGCGGGTTATCACCCTTCTCCCTGCGGTGCTCGAAAAGAATAACAACGAGTTCTTATTCTTTATCTGCGCTCCTCGTTCGCCGAACCAAGGTTCGCCCCGCAAGCCAACCAACCAAAAAACACCCTTTCGGGCGTTCTTTGGTTGGTGCGCCTAATCGAGCAGCTTTCGAACTCAACCAATATTTTCTCGCTCGGCTCATGGAACAACGATCACCTCTCCTCGGAAGTATTGAACTCAGACGCATATCCAGTACGAAAACGCACGAGGAAGCCACACAGAGTATCTTCAGATCAGATTCACAGGCTCGTACTTGACCATCGGGCTGGCCTTACAATTCCCAATTTATCCAAGAAATATGAGATTCACGAATCAACGGTGTACCGACACTTAAGTCGCGGGGCAGACTAAGATCTATCTTAAGCTAAAGATCTTTAGCCATATTGACTAGGACCCGACCACCGTTGGCAATGTTGAGTTGGCCCATGATATTTCCTGCTATAAGTACGTAGGGACTCGAAGCTATACCGGCAGAAGTCTTCTTTCCCTTTTCAAACAATGAGAAGGCCATCGATTCATTATTAATCGAGCCACCACCTAGTTCCCATTTCTCATTCTTCTGGGCTGTTACAACGTGACGCCGAGGAATGCACGTTATATTCACGTTCTCGCCGATTGTGTTATCAAACTTAGCAGCCTGTCGAGTTGTCTCCAACATAACCCGTGCGAGCGAGCTGGCGTTACCTCCAAAATCCATGCACTTACGTATCCGGTTGTTAAAATCTGCTTGCACGCTCTCTTCGATAGGCTTGGACATAAGTGTGAGGTGACCGATCTTCTTATCCAAGTTTATACGCAAGGAGTCAAAAGAATCTTGACCAGCATTTGCCAACAAAAGTATCTGTGGCGACCAAATATGCAGGTCGTCTAACTCCCAAGATGCTAGCATGATGGTCAATGATTTTGCATCTATAGGAATTCTACTATCCAAAACTCGAAACGTATCGGATGTAGACTCTTGCAAAGGAATACCTGTTCGCATTTGAAGATCAATAACTTCAGCGAGCCACAGACCCGAATCGATCTCTTCTGCCTTTCGGTTCGCAAGCTGAGTATAGATCTCACTCCGAGGTAGAGTTGCCAAACCGGTATAGGCAGCCAAAGCAGTATGGCCTACCACTACTGCCTTCGAAGTTTCGTCATCCCTAAGTTCGATTTCAAACTTAGGACCATCTTCGCCCCTATCTGGTTGTGTGACATAAGAAATACGACGATCAGCGGATTGCAGGATCAAATCTTCGGTAAGTGTGGTTATTATGAGCGTCATAAAGACTCAGTCGCAAAGCTCCCAAAATCATCATGCCTATCGCGACGATTTCGCTAGTTCGAAATAAGTATATTTGGTGCGGATGAAAGGACTCGAACCTTCACGAGATTGCTCTCACTGGCACCTGAAGCCAGCGTGTCTACCAATTCCACCACATCCGCA
>CAYVVS010000003.1:21674-34909 GCA_964454845.1 uncultured Candidatus Saccharibacteria bacterium | reverse complement strand
TCTGTGTCATCCACCTGAAGAAATTCTATCTCATCAAGCTTTGGCGCACCCTTAAAATACTCCTCATACCGCCGCAGTGTTATGGTTTCACTGGCTATATCAAGATCATCCAGGATGAACGGACCACTCCCTATAGGTTGCTGATTAAAGCTCGTGAGTCGCAGCTGACTTGCAGGAATTTGATCGAGCGCATGCTTTGGCAAAATCCCGACTTGCGCCAAAGCAGTCCAAAACCCACTATAGCTTGCTGGTAATTTAAATTGCACCGTCTGAGAATCAATTGCTGAAACCTGAATCTTCTCCCAGTTGGCTGCCAAAGTTGAGCGCGTATCTGGATTTTGAATGGCTTGAATAGTAAAGACCACATCATCGGCGGTAACCGGCACGCCATCCTGCCAGCGAGCATCCTCACGCAACTTCAAGGTGTAGGTCCGCTTATCGGAAGCTACTTCCCAACTATTTGCCAAATCGCCTTCAACAAAGACACCATCCCTGGTTCGAATGAGTTTCGAGAATACAAGTTCTGCGACATCAGAAGTAGCCGAGTTTTCAATGTAGAGCGGGTTCACAAGTCGAACTCGCCCCACCAAACCTTCACGGTAGACACCTCCAGCAACAGGCTGCGCAACCAACCACTGTTTTTGTAAACTGGCAAACCCACGATACATACCAAAAACACTGATCACGATAATCAGCACCCATGCGGCAAACTGCCAGCGCATGAGCCCCAACTTCCGCCAAGCACCATATACGTGGCGATCTACATAATTGCCAAACCACGTGCTTAGCACCTTACTTTGTCGAGTCATCTTACGCCGAGCGCGATGCATTCTAAATGACAAATATGAACTCATAGCTCCTTCCAGTCAATCCTGAAAATAATCACAAAATTTCTTTAAGCAACCAAGAATCTGGCCAAAATACTACCAACGAATATGATGCCAAGAATGATGGTGAAAACGAACAGACCTTTTTCGAAGCCGCGCTTAGAACGATAGACATTACCGCCCCCACCAAAGGCGTCACCCAAGCCACTCCCTTGATTCTGAACCAATACAACTATAATGATAAGGATTGCTGAGATTACGGTAAGAACATTAAGAAACGCTAGCATTAATTTGCCTCCTTTGAGCGTGAAAATAGCACAGTAAACAAGTAGTTTGTCAGCCAAACAATAATGGTTGCACCAATGGCTGAGGTGAATTTATTAACTTGGAATGATGGGTAAAGGAAGCTCGTGATATACAGCATGGCAGCATTCACAAACAACATAAATACCCCAAGCGTCAACATGATAGCCGGCAAGCTCAGCAGTACAACTAGCGGACGAATGAGCGCGTTCACGATACCGAAAATCAGTGCTGCAACCAACAAAACTCCGATCCGTTCATCATATGTGATATTGCCAACAAAGATCTGAGCCGACACCCATAGACCAACAATGTTGACGAGCCAAGAAAACAAAATTCGTTTCAACATAACGGCGGTTATTATAGCAGTTTATCGAGTTTTTTTCGAGTCACCAGAAGAGCCTTGTAGTCTCGCAAGCGTGAAAACTCCCTTCCCGCTTACTCGCATTTTTTTCTCGGCCACTCGCTTACGGTCGCGCGCCATAGCCTTGGTAATCTCTTTTTCAAACCGTGATTTTTTTGTTCGCGCCATATTACACCCTCTCTCTTATGATACGCGCCAGCTTTGGACCGACTGCCTCGCTAAGCTCCTGCAATGAAGCTTCTTTAATCCCCACCACACTCCCAAAGCGTCGAATCAGTTTCTTGCGAGTAATTGGACCAATGCCCGGTATAGTATCAAGCACACTCTGCTTAGTGCGGGTGTCTCGAACCGATGTGTGATACGTCACAGCAAACCTGTGCGCTTCGTCGCGCACTCGCTGCAAAAGTTGCAATGACTTACTTTTGTGATCAAGTGCCAAAATCCTAAAATCACCCTCTTCACGAACTTCAAACGTGTCGACTTTGGCCGAATTTTTTACATCACCGGTACGCTGCACAATCTCTTCATGCCGCTTAGCTAACCCGACTGTCGGAATATGTATCTTTAGCTCATCGAGCACAGCCGTCGCTGCTGTCAGCTGTCCCTTACCTCCGTCAATAATTATAAGGTTCGGATTCGGCCAATCAGTGTGCCTCCCAGAGAACCGACGCTGCATCGTTTCGGCCATCATAGCAAAGTCATTTGGACCCTTACTGCGCATCTTAAACTTACGATACTCACGTTGCGCCGGGGCACCATTTACAAACACCACCATACTAGAGACCGCATCACCACCCTGAAAGTTTGAAATGTCATAGCACTCAATCCGGCGAGGCACAGTCGGTAAGCCTAGGCGCTCGGCAAGCCCCGTAAGCGCCTGGTCTGTCGTAATATCAAATTCTTCTTGGGCGCCAAAAATACTCTTACGCGCAAGACCCTTGAGCGCCATATACTGATCTCGCAAGTTTGCAGCCTCTTCATACTTTTGGGTTTTTGCAGCCGCGCCCATAGCCTTCTCAAGCTCGTGAACTAATTTTGTACTTTTCCCCTCTAAGACTAAGCTGAGGCGACGAATGTTGGTACGATACTCCTCGCGCGAGACATCTGGCTTAGGTGCCACCCCAATCTGATGCTCAAGAGCCGATGATTGCACCATGCGAGAGTTGGAAAAATACGGGAAAATTCGCCGTAAATAACGAAGTGCCTCACGCACCATGCTTGATGACACAAACGGGCCGTAATATTTTGACTTATCATCAGCAGGCCTGCGTACTACCGTAATTTTTGGAAAGTCCTCTTGAACCGTTACTTTTATATAGGTGAAATTTTTATCATCCTTGTCGCGCACATTATAGAGCGGCTTGTACCGCTTAATAAGCTCAGCCTCCAAAAACAGAGCTTCAACTTCACTCTCTGTCACAATCCAATCGATGCTAGCAATGTTCTTCACTAAAATCGGCGTTTTTATATCAGCATGCTTCTTCGTAAAGTACGATCGCACGCGCCGTTTGAGGATTGAAGCCTTGCCGACGTAGATAATATGCCCAGCTGTGTCTTTGTACAAATACACACCCGGATTATCGGGCAATTCTTTTAAACGATCCTGTAAATGCTTTGGAGCTGGCATGACAACTTTCTTTGGTGCGATAATTTCGCTTGCTATTTGTGTGTTTTTATTGTACCATTGCGCGCAAGTTGTACCTACTACGCCTTCGAAGGGAGGTGAATCATGCGAACGATGTACGATGTTCCAGCTTTTCTGGATCGCTTCAACCGTAAGTCCGAGCTCACCGTGACACTCACTCAGCTTCTGGGGGTCTGGCAACGGATGGACTCACGTGGCTTTGCGGACCAGGCTCTCCAGACTGAAGCCAACCAACTCGAGCACACGCTCCGGTCTGAGTTCGGCCTGAGCGCGAAAGACATCGAGATCATCCGTAACAACGAAGAGGCCTTCAGGTCACATCTTTGTCATCCGTCACGACCCCGCAGCAGCAAGGAAGCCCAGTCATGACATCATCCAGCCCAAAGCGGGGCACCTCCTCCTAGTCAGCAATCGACTAGGAGGAGTCGTCATTTATTTAGCAATTGCTGTGGCCTGACACCACACAACATAGCAACGTACACGAGTCTTGATAGCCGTCGGAGCACCCAGCTTGCCATCAGACTGTTCAGGAACCACCGCTAGTGTATATTCAGCATCATGCAGAGCTGGCAGTGCAATTCGATTAAATCCACCAAATTTTACCGAACGCTCCAAGCCACTTACCGAAGCCAGCTGCCGCTCAAACTTATGACCCCCTTCATCGCGTCCATAAATATGAAATTTTTGAGCACCTCCTGGTGCTTGCCAACGGAGATTCACCAGCCAACCTCCATTAAACAAATCAAACTTTGTCTGGGCTGTCACCTGGGTTACCGTACCGTTGGCCGCTGCTGCCTGATCAGACCCTTGGTTGACTACAAAAGCATCTTGCGTGTAAGTATTTGCGCATGGGTCACCGCCGCCCTGCTTTATAGCCTCAGCATTTTGCTTGTATTGCGAGATCAGAGTACGTACTTCTGCTGGATCATAGCCAAAGGTTCGAATTTGCTCATCGGTTACTTGACTAAAATCAAACTGCAACAGAGAAACGCCTAGTACGCTTTCGATTGCCGCAATCTGATCGGCGCCAGCTGTTGACCCCAGCCGACAGGTAATGGTTTCAGTATCACCAATGGTAGCTGAGCTGCCAGCCCGTAGCTGGAGCTGAGCTACGTAGCGACGCACTTCTGCCGGATCATAGCCAAAGGCTCGAATCTGGTCATCAGTAACTTTGCTCCAATCAATTTCTCCAATAGACATTCCCAACAATCGTTCAATTTCATCCAGCGGGACAGGTGCAGATCCGATACCTCCAGATCCGATACCTCCCCCCTTCGGAACATCAGCCGGTACATCTACCGCCGGAGTCTGCGAGCCAAGATTAATACTCCCTGGGTCTACCCCTACTGGCAGCCAAGATGAAGACGGAATCGCAACCCGAGCCGACAATAACTGCGTACTATTCAGCTCCAACGAAAAAACAAACCGCTGGCCTACACCACTTGAACCGGTCACAACACCGTCAAAATATATTTTTTCTCCAACCGAATCGAACCGTACACGAGCAGGTGATGTCTGTAAGGGAAGATATTCGAACTGCGCAGTTTTTTGAAACTGTTTAGTAGCAACCTGAAAGACGTAGAGGCGGTTGGAGTTATCCCCGCAATTCGTACCAGTCGGACATCCAGTTGCTACCATAATTGCTTCTCCGCTCGCATTTACATCCAGGCTTGTCGCAGTACTCCCCATGCCATAACTCTGCACCTGCCCCTGCCCGGTAATAGCCACTAGGCTAGATTGCGCAGTCCCACTTTGGCTCAGTACATAAGCACTATCCCCGACCTGCAAAAGGCGCAAGCCATCAATGCCTCCTTGCCGCGGGAAAGGCTGGCCAGTACTCGCTAACCTTTCACGGCCCCCGGTAGCGGGATTAATCTTATCCACCGTACCATCGGCGTAGACCACAATAACGCTGCCAAAAGCCGCGCCAAAGCGAGTAGCCGACCCGCCAAGTCCAACTTTATGCCTCACACCTCCGTCATTCGAATAAACCCAAACTTCGGCACCTGTAGAGTTCAAAACAGCAAAACTACCAGCATCGATAATACGTATAGCCGCCACGCCCTCAGTTGGCCCATCAAGATAGCGGTCAAACCGCATATTGACCACATTAAACAGGGCAATTGACTGACCGGCATTCAGACGCCCACCCTGACACGGCTTCAGGCCAGCAAGTGCAACTCCGCGATTCGTATCAACAGTCACGTCGTACAGATAAGGCTTTGGCTGCGTTGGGGAACAACCGCTTAGATTAGATAAATTGGGCGCAGTCAAAGCACCAACCTTTGTGCCATTATCAGGGTTTATTGCCACTAACGCGTTATGAAAACCACCAGCCTCATCGCCAATCGTCACCAAGGTATCGACTCTGCCGGCACTTGCAAAGGTCACCAGAGTGGCAATCGTCCCCACAAGCAACAAGCCAATCCCAAGAACAAGGGCCAACCGCCTTTTTGGCAGACTGCCAGCATGCAGCTTGCTGCGGCCAATGTGCCTATGGGGCTTGCGCGCTAGCCGAACCACCGACCCAACAAAGCTCCGAGGCCGGCTATAAAATGCCAAAGCATAATTATCAGAATACCAGCAGAAATCAGGAGCACTAAGAGCTTCTTATATGGAACCAATGCGCCTGCATACATAACAATCTGCTTAAACTGCATAAGAGCAAAAGGCAAGAAAATAAGCGGCAAAATAGCACCTAGCAAAAGCCCTTCAGTTGTGGGATATGGAGTACAGGGCTGATCTGCAAAGGGGCCACAAGGTACGGCCGGAAAAATCTTACCAATAATCCAGACAGATGTAAGCTGCGCAGCCAGGAGCACAAGCAAGTAGCTCAAGGCTAGAAGGAGCGGAGAAATCTTGCGGGACTGTTTTTCAGGCTTATCCATTAAGCTTATGATAGCCCGAGGAGGATGTATCTGGCAAATATAAAACTACAAGAGCCGCTTCAGATAGCGTCCAGTATGACTCGCTGCTACTTTCGCAATCTCTTCCGGTGTACCTTCAGCAACAATTGTGCCTCCACCAGAACCACCTTCGGGACCAAGATCAATCACCCAGTCTGCCGATTTAATCACGTCTAAATTATGCTCGATAATGAGTACGCTGTTGCCTTTTTCTACCAACTGATGCAAAACTTCGAGCAAGCGATTTACATCCTCAAAATGCAATCCAGTTGTTGGCTCGTCCAGGATATAGAGTGTTTTACCTGTTGCCCGGCGCGATAATTCCGATGCCAGTTTAATACGCTGCGCCTCACCGCCCGAAAGTGTCGTCGCAGGCTGCCCAAGGTGAATATATCCCAAACCAACATCATTGAGCGTGCCGAGCTTACGGGAGATAGTTGGAATATTTGCAAAAAACTCAGTCGCCTCTTCCACTGTCATCTCTAGAACATCCGCAATCGTCTTATCCTTATAGGTTATCTCCAAGGCTTCGCGGTTGTATCGCTTACCATGACAAGTCTCACAAGTGACATACACATCTGGCAAAAAATGCATTTCGATCTTAATAATACCGTCGCCCTTACAGGTTTCGCAGCGCCCGCCCTTTACGTTGAAGCTAAAACGCCCTGCTGCATAACCACGAATTTTTGCTTCAGGAACCTGCGCAAATAAATCACGAATATCTGTAAATGCGCCGGTGTAAGTAGCGGGGTTGGAGCGTGGAGTACGGCCAATCGGGCTTTGGTCGATATCAATCACCTTATCCAAATTGTCGGTACCTTCTATGCGTGAATGCTTACCGGCCGGCTCTTGTGAGCGGTGATATTCCTGGCTCAGCTTGCGTGCCAAAATATCGTTTACCAAGCTTGATTTTCCAGAACCAGAAACACCTGACACTACTGTCATATTGCCGAGCGGAATCTCAACATCGACATTTTTCAAGTTGTTTTCGGAGGCGCCAATAATCTTGAGAGCCTTACCGTTACCCTTACGACGCTTGGTTGGCATCGCAATTTTTTTTGTGCCTGAAAGATACTGCCCAGTGATTGATTCCTTCACTTTAGCAACTTCATCTGGTGTGCCAGCTGCCACCACTTCACCACCATGCACACCGGCGGCCGGGCCAATATCTACCACATAATCAGAAGCGCGGATTGTATCTTCATCATGCTCAACAACAATGACAGTATTCCCTAAACTCTTCAGTCTTTGGAGGGTATCGATGAGACGATCATTGTCACGTTGATGCAGGCCAATTGAGGGTTCGTCCAAAATGTAGAGTACCCCCATAAGCGAGCTGCCAATTTGTGTCGCCAGCCTAATTCGCTGAGCCTCACCGCCAGCCAGCGTGTTTGCTGAACGATCCAGCGTAAGATAGCTCAAACCAACATCGTTTAAGAACGTTAATCGCTCGCAAATCTCTTTTAAGATCTGTTTAGCAATCTTAGTATCAGTCGCGTTAAGCGTGAGCCCCGTGAAATATCCGAGGGCCTTTTCCACCGACATCTCTGTTACATCGGCAATTGAGCAATCGTTTACTGTGATAGCTAAAACTTCTGGCTTCAGGCGTTTGCCCCGACACACCGGACAAGTCATATGCGTCATATATTTCTCGATCTCGCCCTTCACAAAATCACTGTCACTTTCACGATAGCGACGCTCCAGGTTTGGAATCACGCCTTCAAACGTTGTGGAATATGAACGACCGCCCGGACCAGGCACTTTGATAATTTCGTCACCAGTACCATAGAGTACGTTCATGAGCTGTTCATGTGTGAGGTTCATAATCGGCTCATCGAGCGAGAAGCCATGTACAGCCGCAACTGCCTCCATAAGCTTGGTGTACCAAGTCATTCGACTGGTTGTGCGGCTCCACGGACGAATTGCACCTTCATTAATACTGAGGCGCTGATTTGGCATGACGAGTTCAGAATCAACTACGCGCAAAGACCCAAGCCCAGTACAGTTTGAACAGGCACCGTGAGGGGCGTTGAATGAAAACAGCCTAGGTTCAATTTCGGAGAGCGAAAAGCCAGAATCGGTCGTGGTGTAGTGCTCAGAATACACTTGCTCATTTTCGGTCTCGTGCTCCTGCACAATCAAGACACCCTCACCAAGCTTGAGCGCCTGTTCAACTGCTTCGGCCAAGCGTTGGTGACTTTCTGGCTCCACAACCAAGCGATCAACAATTACGTCAACCGTGTGCTTTTTCTGCTTCTCGAGCTCGGTAATTTCATCAAGATCCACCAAATCTCCATCTATGCGCGCACGCAGATACCCAGCGCGCTGCAACTCGGCTAGCACGTGACGATGCTCACCTTTTTTCCCCTTTACAACTGGAGCCATAATTACAATGCGAGTTCCCTGCGGATGCGCTTCAATGGCTTCAATAATTTGCGCAGGTGTTTGGCGGGTCAGCACCTCTCCAGTTTTAGGATCGTGCGGGATACCAATGCGCGCGAATAAAAGACGCAAATAATCGTAGATTTCAG
Organism: uncultured Candidatus Saccharibacteria bacterium; assembly: GCA_964454845.1. Classification (GTDB taxonomy): domain Bacteria; phylum Patescibacteriota; class Saccharimonadia; order CAILAD01. The sequence continues at coordinate 26,333 of CAYVVS010000003.1, read as the reverse complement.
TCACAGTCGCTACTGTCGAGCGTGGGTTACGACTGGTCGATTTCTGATCAATCGAGATGGCCGGCGAGAGACCTTCTATCTGATCAACATCGGGCTTTTCCATGAGCCCCAAAAACTGTCGAGCATAAGCAGAGAGTGACTCAACATATCGACGCTGGCCCTCTGCATAAATCGTATCGAAAGCTAAAGATGACTTGCCGGAACCTGAAAGCCCCGTTATGGTGACGAGTTTATCCCTCGGAATTTCGAGGTTAATATTCTTTAAATTATGCTCGCGAGCGCCGCGAATAATCAGTTTATCGTGCATTCTCGTCCCCTGTCTCTCGGTTAAATCGGCTTCTTCAAAATGTATTAAACTAGGCGCAGATTATACGCAGGTTTTCCGATTTTTTCAAGTCTTGCCCAAGAGTACATTTTTGCACTTCATAACCATTTTCAGCTATACTGATACATAACTAATTTGGAGAAATTATAGAGATGCCCCCAGTTGGAGCCCCAGATACACAAGCACCCCAAGGTCCGCCGCCGCCAATTTCTGTTGGGAGCAAGGCGTCAGAATTAGCCGGCACAGACTGGCATAACGCAAACCAAAGACCACTCGACCAAAACGTGCCAGCAGCCGGCGACCAACTCGCACCACAAGCACCACCTGAAGAGGCACTACCAACAGATGTAATGCCCGGAGCAATCAGTGTACCCGTAGTTCCTGCAACTCCACAGGCTGGAGATACTGCCTTCGCACCAAAACCTATCGAGACACCAGACCCACCACAGGCACCAAGCGTTACTCCTGAAGCAGCACAAACTACATCTACGCCACCGACACCCAACTGGGAGGCAATGGCAAATTCTAGCAAGGCTGGTGTAGAGCCCGCAACGCCAGGCGCCGAATCACCAGCAGTAACCGCATATGAAGAACTATCCCCTAGCAAATTAGATACCGAAGCCGCAAAAGGCTCCGAAGCACAGGCATTCTACGAATACATGTCAAACGACCCAGAAGCAATGCTGGCGGTCTTACAAGGGGCGCTTAGAGAAGATGATGCAGAAAAGCGCAGCGACAAGCTGCGTGCCATCGGTCCAATGATAAAGAACTGGATAGACCGGAACATAACTCCTCGATAAAACGACACAGCTATCCACCACATTTAAAAACCGCCTCAACCTGGGCGGTTTTTAAATGTTATAGCCTACAAGGAATGGCTAGGCAGCCTTACCTAATGACTCCTCTAGTTCATCGAGAACTTTGCGAGTTCTGGCGATATTTTCTCTCACAGCCGCAATATCAACTACTTCGGCTTTTTCAGCGCCATCGTCAGGAGCTTCGGTTATTTCTGTATCAGACTCAGGGACAACATACTCAGCCCTATCTAGATGCACGTCACCACCACCAACTATTTCTGAAGGATCAGTATCTGCCTGCTCTTGATTAGGTTCTGCATCTTCTATCGCAACGCTTGTTTCGGTTGGCTCTAGCTCAACCGGTGGTGCTGGGAATGGGGCGTCCTCCACCTCGGCTGCAGGCTCTTGCTCCACCGCTTTAGGCTCTTCTGCGGCAATTTCACTGCCTATAGCATGGATTTCCGGCTGGGCTTTTGCAACCTCAGCATCGATCGCTGCTACTTCATCGGCAGCATCAGCTTCCAGCTTTGCCGCAAAATCATCAGCCTTCCCTTCTGGCCCAACTGCTTCAGACTGTGTCGTCGAGTCGCCTTCGGTTTGCGTAACCTCAGGAGCTACAACCGCTTCTGCGTCATCTGCTTTAGGGGTATCTTCATGCCCATTATCAGTTCCACCAACAGCATCACTCTTCTGCCAAGCTGCAAGCTGGTCTAGGGCAGAATCACCTGCATCATTACTCGCATCTGCAGATTCAATCGTCTCACCTTCTGTCTGATTTGACGTATCGCTATCTACATCATTACCGCTAGATATTTTGACTGCAGATGAATCATTCTCTACGCTTGTTGGCGGCACAGCCGTAGTAAACTCTCCCGCACTAACCGGCACGGTAGTTTCGGCTGCATCGGATGCAGATTCGGCTTCAGGACTCTCTCCGCCCCCAACAGTTACGCTCACTGCTTCAGTCTGCGGCGCCTCGCCCTCACTATTATCTAGCCCATGCGTAGCTTCACCACTGGTTTTAGCAGGATGCACTGGCATATCCGACAGATCGACTGTAGCTGGACCTGCACCAGCCATATCCATATGCGCAGGCTCTACACTCTCGGTTGTCTCCCCAGTAACAGCGGCAGCTGCAACAGCCTCGCCGTTTTCCATTGGCGGAGTTGGCGCGGGCACCTCAACTACAGGCGCTGAATGATCTTCCTCATGCGGGTGGCCAAAACCTAGGCTCTCCATAATTCCCATAAACTCAACCCTCTTTTGCTTACTTTGAAGCTAGTATATCATGCCGCTTTTGGGTTTGTCATTGCCCTCGAGCTTGTACGATTTGTGACACGACCTGCCCCTCTAATTCCCCGGCTGTTCTTCCATATTGCGGAGATAGCTTGAGCACATCAAGACTTGCCTGCAATGCCGTTAAAGCGGCCTGAATAGACTCATGGATACGACTCGCCATCTGCTCATAGCTCTCAGAACTCCCCTCTGGTAGCGTGCCTGCCGAAACATGCCCCTCAAGCGATTTTTTGTCTACCGCACCCTGATGTAGGCGCGCCAGCGCCTCATTAATTGTCTGAGCCTCAGCTGGCGCATTAGGAGAATTCATGAGCATACCTAAAAAATTACGCATAACCCGACTTTGCGAGAGCGTATCCGCCGCATCCACCCAGGGATCGAGCCCTGAAAGACGTCGACTTACTTCTGCCGTAGGCGGTGATGCCTCACTGGTGTCTTCGGCTCGATTCTCCTGCAGCATCCGCTTCAGCTCTTCTGCGAGTCTAGGATTTTCCCGGGTTGGCTCATCTTCGACTGGTGGATAATTTTCTGGATTATATTGGTTCATTTTTTACGTATCTCCTTGCCAGCTTGATAATCTCTAATTTCAGCAATCTGATCGCGTAATTCAGCCGCTTTTTCGAACTGCAAATTCGCAGCCGCTAAATCCATTTGCTCATTGAGCTGCTTGAGCAGATGCTTGAGTTCGTCTTTTGGAATCTTAGTTAAATCTAGCGCCCGCACATCAGCTAGTTCAGCTTCCCGCTCCTCGGCTATACGCTCGGCAATCGCTTTCTGGATGCCCTGCGGAGTAATACCATGCGCTTCATTGTATGCCGTCTGCTTTTCGCGCCGTCGATTGGTCTCCTCGATGGCCACCTTCATCGAGCCAGTAATACGATCAGCGTACATAATTACCTTTCCTTCAACATGACGAGCAGCACGACCAATGGTCTGAATCAAGCTCGATTCGCTGCGCAGAAAGCCTTCTTTATCAGCATCAATTATCGCCACTAACGATACCTCTGGTAAATCCAAACCCTCACGCAAAAGATTGATGCCCACCAACACGTCATACACACCCAAGCGCAAGTCGCGCAGTATATCAGTACGTTCCAAGGTATGCACTTCGCTATGCAAATACTGTACCTTAATTCCAATGTCTGCGAGGTACTCAGTGAGGTCTTCAGCCATGCGCTTGGTGAGCGTCGTAACCAGTGTACGTTGACCCTTTTTAATACGCGTGCGGATTTCAGCGATCAGATCATCCACCTGGTGCTCAACCGGGCGCACTTCAATCTCTGGGTCCAAGAGTCCCGTCGGTCGGATAATTTGTTCGGCAACTTGCGAAGAACGGGATAGCTCGTAGTCCGATGGCGTGGCCGAAACATACACCACCTGATTAATGTGCCTATCAAATTCAGTAAACGTCAACGGTCGGTTGTCCAATGCGCTCGGCAGACGGAAGCCATGCTCCACCAGTACTTCCTTGCGAGCTCTGTCACCGTTAAACATACCGCGTACTTGCGGAACGGTGATGTGGCTCTCGTCAATCATCATCAAAAAATCATCTGGGAAGTAATCCAGGAGCGTGGCTGGCTGCTCACCCGGCTCGCGATTCGTGAGGTAGCGCGAATAGTTTTCGATGCCCTTCACATACCCCGTTTGTTCTAGAATTTCCAAATCGTACTTCACCCGCTGCTCAATGCGCTGCGCCTCTAAATGCAGCTCTTGGGACTTAAACCATGCCACCCGCTCGGCTGCCTCCACGCGAATATGCTCCATGGCTTTTTGGATTTGCTCTTTTGGCGCAACGTAGTGCTTTGCGGGGAAAATCGTTACTTCATCTGGCCGATCGAGAACTTCTCCGGTTAGCGGTGTAAGTTTGGTGATAGATTCCACCTCATCTCCAAAAAACTGAATGCGATAAGCCTCTTCGCCGTCGGCTGGAATAACATCAATATTTTCTCCGCGCACCCGGAAAGTACCGCGCTGAAAGTTTTGATCGTTGCGTACATACTGAATGTCTGTGAGAAGTCGTAAGAATTTATCTCGTTTTTTAATCTCTCCAACTTTCACCGAAATCGACATATTAGAGAAATCTTCCACTGAGCCGATGCCATAAATACAGCTTACCGATGCAACGATTAAAACATCCTGGCGAGACAACAACGCCGATGTAGCAGCTAAACGCAGACGATCAATCTCTTCATTGATGGCTGAATCTTTTTCTATGTATGTATCCGAGCGGGCTATGTAGGC
>CAYVVS010000003.1:19364-21574 GCA_964454845.1 uncultured Candidatus Saccharibacteria bacterium | reverse complement strand
GTGACACATTCGTTAAAATCACCTTTTGCTACCAGCTTGTTGACCACAGGTATTGTATTTGTAATGCCCACTTGCCATCCAATATTTACAGCCAAGCCATTGAGGGAATATCCTTGAAAACAATATGTATCCGACTGATTGACTGATGAATTTACACTCAACTGCATACTATCTTGTCGATCAAAATTGCTAAATTTTACACTCTGAATCGCCTGTCGACCCTGTTTTGTAGTACGAGATCCAACTCCTTGCTCAATGTTGATATTTGGTGCATTCCAAGTATATGCCGCGGCTTTACTCAGTCTCACTATCAAATAACCCAATGCAGCTACAAGTACAATGGTAACAATTATTGCAATCTTCCAGTTAAACTTAATTTTCTTACTGAGCAGTCCTGTCTTACTGGACGACTTTGCAACATTTGATCGCGTAACTTTAGGCTTGGTAGTTTTTGTAGATTTTGCTGGCATTGTATTCTCCTAGTTGTTTGTGCTTACTGTTTACGTGCTGCGTTGGGGCTAGTTAGGGCATTCCAAGTTTGAGGTCCAACTACGCCGTCTTGAGTTAGTCCACTACGTTGTTGGAAGACCTTTACAGCGTTAGCAGTATTTTGGCCATAAATGCCATCTATTGTTCCTGGCTGGTAACCGAGATCTGTTAAGCGCTGCTGAATAATTCGTACACACCCACCCTGGCTACCAGGCCCAAATACATTTTGACCTTCACATATGCCTGCCTGTGGAGCAGGAGTTGTGTTTTTTGCACCAGGTGCTGGAGAAGGAGAGGTGGGATTTGTTTCCTGTGCCGACATCGAGTATACATAACTAGTTACTGACGGGTCGGCCTCTATCGTTACATAGATCCAAAACCAATCACGATTTGTGCTACCCTGTACATCCATACAGCGCGTTTGTTTGCCATTAGTCGCTCCACTTACTGGAAAGGCAGTTTCTCCAACCCGATTGATAGATTTGGTGGTCGTATGCGTAAACTTAATTGTTGCTGGCCCCGAAGTTGCATATTCTACGCAGTACTTGGTATTTAAGCCAGTGCGGGACGCAGGTATCTGAGTTGTGACTCGGCTCCGTACGGGTAGGGGGTCATAGGATTGTACGCTCTGCACAGCCGAAGATCCATCTTGCTTAGTAACTCGCGTTCCTCCAACAACTACTAGCTTACTGGCAGGATACGTGCCACTTCCAGCTTGACTTAGGCGCACAAACAAGTAGCCGAGTGCGGCAACCAGAATTACACCAATTACGGCAGCAATCTTCCAGTTGAACTTAACTTTTTTACTCAGAAGCCCAGTCTTAGTGGAGGCTTTAGCTACATTTGATCGAGTAGCTTTAGGTTTTGTTGTTTTTGTACCTTTAGCGGGCATTTCTTTTTTCCTATTTATTTTGAATGATAGTACTTATGCTTAAATTTAGCTGAGATTGCTACTTATGTCAAACTTTTTTTGACTTTCTTTTCGAATAAATAAAATAGCCAACCAGCCCAATTGTGGAAATATATACAATCCATTCACCAAGATAGGTGTACAAAGTTTTTGTAGTATTTGTTTGCACACTGGCCACTACAACACCGCCAGACTTGGCATCATTCTTGGCGATCACGCGACCATCTTTATCGATAATATACGTCGGACCACCCTTAGCGCCCTGTACAAATGGCCGAGCGTGCGCAATAGATGAGAGCTTATTCATGTTCTGGCTTTCTATATGGAAAAGTGGCGAAATCCCCATTGTATCGAGCGCGGCTGAGTTCGTAAAAATATTGGCATCCGCCTGCGCTAATTGATTATAAAAATCTGGGGCAATCACACCCGAACAAGCATGCGCGCCATAGCTTACTCCATCAAAAACGTAGGGTTTTTCAATTGATTCACCGCGGTTGATACTTTTTTGATTATTAAAATCTAAGAGCAAACGCTCCTGGCCGGCATAGGCCAAAATCACCTGATAGATATACGGTACAAACTCACCCGCCGGAACTACAAACCACTTCTGCTGCTGGTTTAACATCGCCCCATCTGAAGTTTGAAATGTGAGCATATTGTGCCCCAATCCGGCATTGTTCTCGCGGGCGCTATGAATAATGAGCCCCTCTGGCTTTTTCATAACCCTACCAATAACCGCCTTATCGGCCTCAATATCTTCCTCAAAATAATGCGAATATTCCGGTAGAACCAAAACATCTAAAGACTTATC
>CAYVVS010000003.1:0-19264 GCA_964454845.1 uncultured Candidatus Saccharibacteria bacterium | reverse complement strand
GGGCCCATGCTCGAAATCGAAAAAATAATCGCTCGTACGTATTCACTCACGAGCCAAATTGCTGGCACTAAAATGAGTGCTCGATCTTGACTGAGCTTCAGTTTAAACAGACGATACAGCCACAAAAACACCACGAACCCAAGCGCAAAGCTCGTGGTCATAATAAGCCCAGCCGAGAAAGCTACAAGTTTTACCGCAAAACCTTGGGCAATTTCAGCAGTTTTTATAGTAAACATCCATGAAATTACTAGCCCAAAGTAGAGACAGCCTATGACAAAAGCCGTCCAAAATGGGTGTCGGCGAAAGAACTCTCGCCAACGCTGCGGCTGTTTTTTATTTTGCTTATGCTTCTTCATCTACAGCCATTATGCTATCAGAACACAAAAAAATAAAGTCCGTGCTATTTTACGGACTTTATTTTTTTACCAGCGATCTATAGTGCTGCTACAGCCGCGTCGAGCTTTGGCTTATCAAAGCCAACGATGATCTGACCATGAATGTCGGTAACCGGTACCCCCATTTGCTGAGACTTATCAATCATCTCCTGGGCTTTTGCAGGATCAGCCAGAACATTTACCTCTTCAAAAGCAATATCCTTTTCATCAAGATAGGCTTTTACATGCTTACAAAATACGCAGGTTGGCGTACTGTATACAATTACTTTGTCGTTTTTCTTATCATCTGCCATATAGAGTTCTCCCTAAATACTTAACAAGTATACTATATTTATCGCTCATTATACATCCTCCGGCAATGCTAAGTATGCCTTGAGCAACATGGGCTGAGGAGCCACTAGATTTGAGCATATTTCCGAACACAGATTAGCTCCCCTATCAAACCCATTCTCTACAACTGAAACATCTAAGTGCAGATGAGGTGCTGCCCCTTGGGCATCTCGCGATGAGCCCATTACCCCCAGCAGATCGCCAGCTCGTACAACCTGCCCCGGCTGGACAACCGCACTATTGGCTGCCAGATGTGTGTAGTAATACCAGAGGCCGTCACTCCCGCGTATCCTAATGCTGGCTCCAGATTTCTTAGATTGAGCTACCCCCTCCTGATTAACGCCTATCACATGCCCAGATATAGCTGCCACAACCTGAGTGCCTTCTGGAGCACCAATGTCAGCCGCTTCATAGGTTGCGTGACATTTTTTTCTACAATGATAGCTATACCCAACTTCTGATAACTGAATCTGCTTTTTTGTAGCCCTAACCGGAAATGTAGTAATTTTTTCATACTCTACCCGCTGCTTTGCAGAAGAAGATGTAGGAAAAAAGCCCTGACGTGTGTCGCGCATCTCCTTTGCCTGCAACGCCCAAGGTATAATACACATAAGGCTAATTAAACCACATACTATGTAAGGAATAAGTCGAAAGGGATAACCATTCATTTCATCAAGCAGTATAAACTAAAACGACAAAGCGAACCTAGCATCAAGGTTTCACAATCAAACCAAGGTCTCGCGTTTATTGCAGGTCTTTGCTTACTTGTTATTTTGCCAAACTTCTGGCTCTTCTCTAATCAAGATACAAATATGATTCGCAATATCGGCGTCATCACACTCGCCATTTTTTTGCCAATCTTTTTTCCGATATTGCGGCATATACCGAATCGCCAAGATATAAAAATAATTGCCTCACTTTTTATTCTCAGCGGAATCACCGCACTCGTAAAAAGTAATTCTGTTTTTACAGGAATAATTGGTTTTCCCACCATGCCGATTGGTAGCGCTACACTCATTGCTAGTATCTGGGTCGGCTGGGCACTTACGCGTCTTTTGCCGACACGCGTGCTAGCTAACCTCATTATTTTCAGTAGCACACTAAGTTTAATACTCGCAACGATTCAAGCAATCATTCTTTCTCAAAGCTACCTTGGCCTCCGCTTGGCAGGCTTCCATGAGCATAGTCTTGCTTTCGCAATAAGCCTTGGCATTGGCTGCCTTTTATCGTTTTGGAGGTTCACCCATAACCTCGCCCCAAAACCACTCTATGGCACAATTACGTTTCTCCTACTTGCTGGCATAGGCTTTTCTGGGAGCAGAGTCGCACTTTTGGGCACAGTTATAGGGATCTTAAGCCTCGGCTATTTCGCAAGAAACATTACCTGGCCAATTAAGAAATATTTAGTGGCACTTATTCTGGCACTCGTAATTATTCTCCCCTTTAACGTAATTCCCCGGCTAGGTAATTCGAGCTACGCACAAGAAAGTCTACGCTATAGAGCGCTGCTAGCCAAAACCGGCCTAGATCTTGTGCGTCAAAATCCATTTGGCATCGGATTTGGCAATATTGGACTATACACATACTCAGAAAACCTTCCATCCGAGCTGATTGAGCCGTATCATCGCCAAACCCTCTTAGAGAGCTCTCACAACATATGGATCGATATGACAATAGGTTTTGGTATTATTGGAGGAATAATTGCCCTAGGCTCCTCCATCTACTTACTGTTTTTGACGTGGCAGAGACACCTACATAGCGGGCAAATAGTTGCTGTAGGATTATCTTTTATACTACTTAACTTCATCACTACACCAGCAAATATTACTGGCCTCATACTCTTAGGTATTTTTATTGGACTAGGCTTAAAGAAGACAGCTTCTAGCTCTTGCTAGCAGGCGGATTCGCAGTCGAGCCCATTTTACACCACACGCCACCGGGCTGATCCGAAAAGGCTACATAGCGCAATCCAGTCGTACCATAGCATGTATTGTGAACAACCGGCTTCTTAGAGGATGGGTTCTGAGTAGCTCCAGGGCCGGCCGCAAAAGTCAGACTCACAAGTAAGTATCCAACCGCAATCATAACTACGACAATTACGATCGCCAAAACTGGGCTGATCTCTACTTTACTACCGAGTTTAACTGGGCTTAATCTTGTTTTAGCCTGAGTTTTTTTCTTAGTCGATGCCATTTTGTGCCTTTCTTATTCTGCTTATGCTTCATTATTCACGACATACCTAGATGCGTCAATCTCAGACTAGCCTTGTGGCTGAGTCGCAAGCCACTGCGCACAACCAATCGCCGCCTTAGCACCTTCGCCAGCTGCAATAATTATCTGTTTCTCGTACACGTCCGTAGCATCACCAGCTGCAAATACACCAGACTGCGAAGTCATGTTTTTACGGTCGATTACAATCTCTCCCTCTTTATTCAGCTCCACAAAACCTTTAGCCAGGCCTGTAGCTGGGAGCGAACCGATTTCGATAAAGACGCCATCGACAGCCAACTCTTTATCTAAGCCAGAAGCCGAGTCTCGCAAACTTAGCTGACGCACTACCTTATCACCAGCAATCGCCAGGGCCTGCGTATTATTAAGCACCCGGATGTTTGGTGCGGCAACAACTTTTTCTATCATCACCTCATCGCCAGTAAGCTCACCGGTAATATTTACGATGGTGATTTCTTTTGCGAGTTTTTGCACCGAAAGAGCAGCGTCTAAAGCAGAGTTACCACCGCCAATGATCGCGACCGACTTGCCTTTAAAAAGCGGTCCATCACACCATGCACAATAAGTCACACCTTTATTTAAAAATTCATCTTCACCATCAATGCCGAGTTTTCGTGGCTGCTTACCGGAGGCGAGGATTACCGCCCGTGCGGTTTCTTCGCCACCATCACCAGTCTTTACAGAGAATCCACCTGTAACTTTTTCAACCCCCGTCACACCTTGGGTAATAAACTTCAACGTAATCTCATCCGAAAATTCCTGGACATGATCTTGGAAGTGTTTAGTTAAGTCTGCCCCGGTAATCATCGAAAAACCAAGATAGTTTTCTACATCTGAGCTCCATGCTGCCTGACCGCCAAGATCTTTAGTGAGCATGATAACTTTAAGTTTTTTGCGCGCGCAGTAAATTGCCGCCGTCATCCCCGCTGGGCCACCTCCAACAATCGCAACATCGTAGAGACTACCACTAGCGACACCACCACTGGGCGATTGCGTTTGTGGTAATCCAGTTGCTACCACCGCTGAACCTAAAGAAGTTGCCACTCCACTCATATCATAAGCATTATAACACTACATATTTTTTTAGAAACCGTACACCTAGCGCGCAAAACGATAATAGATATACCACCCCAGCAGGAATATTGAGATACATATAGGAGCTATCAACCCAAAACATATTGCGAAACCAGTAATGCCAAGATCCAAGCCATCATAAATCTGATTTTGTCCCCAAACTACATATGAAAATTGACCGATCGCTAGATTTAAAACGACAACCGTCAGATAAAATTTAATCTTCCCTGCAAGGCCACGCTCCAACCAAAACGGCGACATTCTTGAGAACAGAAAAGGAAATGAATAGACAAAAATAAGCGGAGCCAGTGCTAGGTAGAATAGGAACTCTTGATAGGCATTACCTATATCCATACTTACTTGTACTCTTTTGGCTCGTAATCCTTTGGTGCGTCTTTTAAGAATGCTTCTAGCTTAGATTTAGAAAGCAGCCCTGCCTGCGCGCCAACCTCCTGCACAACGCTCATTGAGTTGATCGGTCCCCACTGCATGGCAGTTTTGATATCCCCACCACTGTAAATGAGCCCAGCCACAAAAGTACTCGTATACGCATCGCCCGCTCCAGTACGCTCAAACGGCGGCTTAGGGTCTGGGTAATTGCGCATCTGCCAAACTATACTGCCATCAGAAGCATAACTACCATTTGGCCCATCGGTAATCGCTACTATACGTGCTCCCTCTTCGTGGATGTCGCGCGCCAATTCAGCAATATCATCGGTCTTTTTGCCGGTCATCATCTGTGCTTCTTCTTTATTTACCACAAATAATTCCGTGTGACGCATTAGTCGCTTTAGCTCACCAAACCCCTTACGCATCTGGAAGGTTCCGGGCTGGAAGGCAAGTTTTACTTCTGGATGCCTTTCTAAATATTCGGCGATTTTTGCGTGCAGTCCCCAGCCAGCCTCTCCGAGTGAGCTAAGGTAGATCCACTTTGGCGTGTCCTCTTCTGGAATATGTGGCCAGGAGTAGTCGTACGTTTCGTGCTTAATCAAGATTGTGCGATCAGAATCATACCACAACACGTAATGAAAATTACTGACCTTATTTTTGTGCATATCAATATACTGTGTTTGCACCTTGTTTTTCTTTAAGCTTTCCAACATCTGCTGACCTATCTCGTCATGCCCCATATTGCTATACAGGCTGGACTTCAATCCGAGGCGCGCGAAACTCACCGCAGCATTTGGGCTATTCCCAACGCCGTGCACGGTAACAGCGTATTCAAAAGGGACTTTCGAACCATACGTCATACACAAAAGCGGGTGACGATCTTTGGGGTCTTTATCAATTTCGGCCTCTGCGGGCAACAAGCGAATAAATGCATCCGAAACAATATCACCTACCGATAGCACATCAATTCTATGGGTCATACTCAAAACTCCTCTTTAGTGAAAAACGCTTATGTCTACCTTCATTATATCTACATCAGTGCCCGATAAGATACCCACCCGAGAACCTAAGTATGAAATAACCGAGGTGGCATTAGCAGCCGCAAAGCTCATGGCCTGCTGCATGGTTTTGCCTTGCATGATTGCGGCGATGAGCCCAGATGCATACGCGTAACCAGCACCGCTTCGGTCAACAACGGCTACCTTTTTATAAATCCCAGCAGTATACACATAGCTGCCATCAAGTACTGTCGCACCGTTTTGTGAATCGGTCACCACAATCGTATGCAGGCCAGCACTGCGCCCTACCGCCAACATGTCATCAACTTTCTCAGCATCAAACAGTAACTCGGCTTCGCGTCTGTTTACAATAACTACATCAGTGCGCCTTAAAATTGTCAGCAATCGCTTCGGCTTGGCGAGCTCTAACGGCCCGGGATTTACGGCTACTCGAACGTCCTGAGATTCGGCCCATTTTACCAATCTGCTCAGCACCGACAGATCTCCCCCGAGGGACGTAATATAGAGCCACTTAGCTTTAATTTTCGACATATCAAAATCTTTAGCCCGATATTCATAGCCAGCTCCACGATGCACAAACATCGTGTCTTCACCATTCGGTCCCTTTAAGACCAATGACAAACCCGTTTGATGACTCTTCTCTTTAATCAGCAGTGGCGTAATGCGTTCTTTCTCGAGCACAGCTTCGGTTTCTTTACCTGAACCATCGAGTCCAACCTTGGCCATACACGCAGTCTTGAGGCCAGTACGCGCAAATGTCACGGCAGCGTTCGGTGCACCGCCGCCAATATCAGAAGCGATATCGGGCATATCAATCTTTGTATTCGCCGGTATTACGATTACTGGCTCTCCGTTAGAGTCGAAGGCGGCAAAATCTTTAGAAATCAAATACACATCACGTGTGGCGGTACCCACCACAACTACATCAAATTTTTTCATTTTTGACTCTTTCGCTTGAACGCTCGCTGAGCTACACGCACAATATGCTTAGCGGTCAGTCCATAGTGCTCCCAAAGTTCTGTTACTGTACCCGACTGCCCAAACGTATCTTGCACGCCCACTCGCTCCAGCGGTACCGGATTTTCTTGGGCAAGAAGCTCCGCAACAGCTCCCCCTAAGCCACCGGCTACTTGAGCCTCCTCAATCGTAACGACCGCACCGGCTTTCTTTACAGCCTGCAAGATTGTTTCGGCATCCAGAGGCTTAATCGTTGGGCAATTAATAACTGTAGCTTGTATGCCTTCCTTGGCCAGCATTTCTGCCGTCTTAAGCGCCTCATAGGCTAGTGGTCCGGCAACAATCAAGGTAACGTCTTCTCCCTCGCGCCAAACTTGCGCCCTACCAATTTGAAACGGTGTATCCGGAGTGGTTACAACCGGAGATTTTTCACGAGCAAGTCTGAGATAGGCCGGCTTTCGTAACTGTGCCAATGCCAGCGTAGCTTTACGAGCCTCGTGAACATCTGCGGGCACAACAACCATCATGTTCGGCAATGCTCGCATCATAGCGATGTCTTCGAGCATCTGATGAGTCCCCCCATCTGGTCCAACCGAAACACCAGCATGCGAACCTACTACGATAACTGGCTGCTCGTTCATACAAATTGCAACACGGATCTGATCATAGTTTCTACCCGGTGAGAAAGCCGCATACGAACTTACAAAGGGAGTTTTTCCAACTGCCGCCAGACCCGCTCCAACTGCTGCCATATTTTGCTCAGTAATTCCTACCTCCACAAAACGTTCCGGATATTTTTTCATAAACGGCTCCATTTGAGTCGACTCAGTGAGGTCTGCGCAGAGCGCCACAATACGCTCATCTTGATCGGCCGCAAACACAAGTCCTTCGCCGAACCCCTTACGATTTGGCACGTGCTCAATAGCGTCGGTAAACAGCTGACGGGATAGATGTGCAGAATATTTACTCATGCTCACTCCGAATCTTACCTCGCAACGTGCGGAGTTCTTTCAAGGCTACTTTTACCTGCTCGTCTTTGGGTGGGTCACCCTCAACATCCTTTAAGCCAGGTGGCATACCATGCCAAACGGGTTCGTTCTCCATATAATCAACGCCCTTTCCCGGGATAGTGTGAGCAATAATTACCGTTGGGCGCTCAAATATTGCCTGCGCGTGCTCACATGCACCGACAACCTGCTCAATGTTATGCCCATCGACCTCAATCACGTGCCACCCAAATGCCTGCCACTTCATTGCCAGTGGTTCGAGCGGCATAACCTGCTCAGTAAAACCATCTATCTGAATATTATTACGATCAACAATCACTGTCAGATTATTCAGTTTCTTGGCGGAGGCAAAGAGAATAGCCTCCCAAATAATCCCCTCATTCAGCTCTCCATCACCCGTCAAACAATAGACTCGCTGCTTGGTACCATTCATTTTAAAGCCGAGTGCCATGCCGGCAGCCTGTGGCAGACCAATGCCAAGCGGGCCAGACGTGTTCTCTATGCCGGGCAATCGCGTTCGCTCAGGATGACCCTGCAGGCGTGTGCCGAATTTTCGCAGTGTCTTCAACTCGGATTTAGGGAAATAGCCAACTTCTGCCATTGTGGCATAGAGTACCGGTGCAATATGTCCGTTAGAAAGCACCACGCGATCACGCTCTGACCAGTCCGGTTTTTTTGGATCATACTTTACAACTTCATAGAATAAAGCTGTAAAAACATCCGCCATCCCCAGTGGTCCTGCAGAATGCCCCGATCCTGCCTCAACTAACATCTCAACAATTTCTTGGCGAATGGAGTTTGCCTTCAGCTCTAAAGATTTTACTGAATTGCGCATTAGCCTAAGGCCTCAATTATTTCATGATAGCGAGTGAGAATACTTTCCGCTCCAAACAAGTAACTATTCGTATTCACCACATCAAACTTGGCTGCAGATATTTTTTTGAGCGTATCTGCTGCCACACCACCATCCAATCCAATTTCGCCACCAAAGCCAAGCTCTCTCAGCTCTGCGGCCTTAGCCAGAACACTAGCCTGTAATTTTTGCCCCGCAAACCCTGCCGGATACGCCATAATCAGTACGTGCTTCACACTCGCCAGCAGCTCACCCAAATCACCTAATTCTGTCTCGGGATTAATTGCTATTCCTGAACGAATCCCGTTAGTGTTAATCTTCTCGACAGCTTCTGCAACATGTTCCGCACCTTCGTACTGCACAATTACCGTGTATGGGCGCAGCTTTACACTAGGCATGACATACTCTTTTGGCCGTTTCACCATAAGATGAATATCAACCTTTAGACCGGCTGGTGGCTCCAACTCCTGAGGCTGGACCGTTTTATTTTCAATGAGTTCTCCATCAATAATATCTAGCTGCACTCGATCGGTAAGTTGACGTACCGTTTGCAACTTGCGTCTACATTCGGCAGCGCTCGACTCTAATATTGCTGGTACAACTTTCGTCATGCGGCGCTATCTTCTAAATCACTAATTTGTTCAATACGCCGAGCGTGTCGCTCTTCTCCGGAGAACGGCGTTGTTAGCCAAGTTCTAGTAATTGCCAACATCTCATCGGCGACAATATGATCTGCCGGCAACGAAAGCACATTCGAATCGTTATCTTCGCGGGTCTCACGAGCCACTGACTGATTCCAAACTAATGCGGCCCGTACGCCATCAATTTTATTGGCCGCGATTGCCATACCCTCGCCCGATCGACAGACCAAAACACCCATGGCATTTTTCTCAGCCACAACCGCGCGCGCAACCTCTTCCGCAAAAGGCGTAAAGTCATCATCTGGGTTCATATTTTCCGGACCCATATCTACCACATCAAACTCTGCCTGGAGCTGTGCTTTGAGCTGCTCTTTAGCATCATAGCCGCCATGATCGGCTGCGAGAAAAACTTTACCTGGACGATATCCCCCCTCCATGTTTTTAGCCTCCTACTTTAGCTTCTTTCCAACCAGTGCGACGAGCTCAACAAGACGGTTTGAGTAGCCCCACTCATTGTCGTACCAAGCAACCACCTTGAGCATATTACCACCGACTACATTGGTAAGCTTACTGTCTACAATCGAGCTATGTGGATTGCCAATAAAGTCTGACGAAACAAGCTCTTCCTCGGTATAGGCAAGAACATGCCTAAAGCGTGGGCTAGCGGCAGCTTTTTTGAGTACAGCATTCACTTCTTCAACCGTAACATCACGCTTTACCAGAAAAGTGAAGTCTGCTAGCGATACAACTGGGGTTGGCACGCGCACAGAAAGCCCCTGAAAAACGCCCTCGAGAGCTGGAAGGGCCTTAGCGGCAGCAATGGTTGCGCCAGTACTGGTGGGCACGATGTTTTCGGCAGCATTACGACCTTCGCGCAGATCTTTCGCTGGTGCATCCTGTAAGGCCTGGCTAGCGGTGTAGCTATGAGTTGTAGTCATCATAGCCTTTTCAATGCCAAAAGCTTCTTCAATAACTGCAGCCACTGGAGTAATGCAGTTCGTCGTACAGCTCGCGTTCGAGTATACATGTACTTTTCCAGTATCAAGCGTATCTTCATTCACGCCAATGACATGGGTTGCAACTTGGCTATCATCGCCTTTAGCGGGTGCAGAAATTACCACTTTGCGAGCACCAGCTTTTACATGCAAACCAGCATCTTCACCCTTCACAAACCGACCGGTAGACTCAATCACAACATCGATCTTCAATTTCTTCCAAGGGAGTTTTTGCGGTTCTTTTTCGGCGGTTACGATGATTTTTTTACCGTCCACAATAATATGGGTATCATCGTAGCTCACCTCATGCTTGTACGCACCGTAATTAGAGTCGTGCTTGAGCAGGTGCGCAAGCGTGCGGGTGTCGGTTAAATCGTTAATTGCAACAATACGGAGATCGGGACGAGCAAATGCAATTTTAAATGCATTACGTCCGATGCGGCCAAAGCCGTTAATGGCGACTCGTGTCATAGAAGAAGAATCCTTTGTTTATTAAAACGCTAATGCTTCTATTGTACGGCCTGCCAAGGATCAGGACAAGCTAGTCAGTAGTGGGCTTTGCTGGTTTTTCTTCATGCTTTGTGTGCGGCATGCATACACCATCTTTACATTCGCCACCTTCGATGAGGATTTTCAATTCCTCTGGATTGTGCGCACCGCATAAGGCCTGGCCAGTTTGCGTATTTACAAAGCTCGGTACGGCCGCAAAGCCACCACAAGCTGCCTCAATCGCTTCGGCATATTCTTGCATCTTCTTTTCATTTTCTGGGTGGTTCCAAACTTCTAGCTTTGTAATCTCACCACCAAGCTCTTTTTCGAGCTGAGCGATTACTGGACGCATCGAAATACAATGCGGACACGTCTCTCCATAAAATTCAATAACATGATCAAGCTTCATCTTCCACCTCTTTCTTAGTATCTCGAGTTCTCAGCCAATAAATTATTGCTGTCATAAATATTAAAGTTGATGTTAGAGCCGAGAGCAAACAATACTGACACCAGGCACGAATCACAAACGCCTGCAGAAAAGTTAGTCCCAAGGAGCTTACAAACCCAATTGTCGACCAGGCAAGAAGTGGCAGTCGGCGGATAGGCTCACGGTTAATAACACTAAACATTACTAGAAACAGTACTACACCGTAAAAAACTACCCCCAGAAACGCCAAGGGTATGCCCAAAATCGGCAGCTCCGAGTACTGACTCGACAGCACCCGCTCACAGCCACTCGTAAATGTGCACGGCAATCCCTTTTGGGTGTAGTGCTCAATCGTCAGAATGGTGGCATCAATCAGTCCAGCTACTGACAGCGCACCAAAAACTAGCTGCGGCCAGCCAAATTGCTTACTGACCTGCGCCATAAGCCTCTTCTACAGAC
Source organism: uncultured Candidatus Saccharibacteria bacterium (assembly GCA_964454845.1). GTDB lineage: Bacteria > Patescibacteriota > Saccharimonadia > CAILAD01. Next base: position 7,999 of record CAYVVS010000003.1, on the reverse strand, counting down.
TGCTTAACCTTAGCCTTTAAGCCCGCTGCGCCGCCCCCACTCTGTAAATCAAATGCTTCGCCATCTACAAAAATTGATGGCGTACCACGTAGACCAAGCTCCGTACCAAATGCCTTATCGCGATCAATCACATCCTTACCAGCCTCATCATTGAGGGCTCGCGAGAAATCATCGGTGTTCAGCCCAAGTTCTCGAGCATACTCTACAAACTTGTCTTTAGGGTCGCTCAAATCTGCCCAATCATCTTGAGTTTGATAGAGCTTATCATGCATCTCCCAGAATTTACCTTGTCGGGCAGCAGCCTCAGACGCATAGGCTGAAACCATCGCATTCTTATGTGGAGATGGATAAAGCGGAAAATGCTTAAATACTAAACGCACTTTGCCTTCATTCTCTGCGAGAATTTCAGCGAGAGTCGGCTCAAAAGCCTTACATGCCGGACACTGAAAATCAGCAAACTCGGTAATCACCACCTTCGCATCACCGGCCCCCTTACTTTGTCCCTGTTTGAGTTCTTCTTTTTGTTTGTCATTCAGCTGCGCAGCTTGCGAGCTTTCGGCTGGCTTCGCGTTGTTGTCTTCGGACATCGAAGCACGAACAGCAAATACCAAAAGCGCGATAATGGCAGCAGTAAAAAGTATAGGAATCAAGTATTTCTTCATGTACTTGATTGTATCAGATTATATGTCTGGGCGACTATAAATTTCCGAGATCGGCGGTAAGCGAATCAAGCCCTTGATCAATATTACTACCATCTTCGGATCCGACGGCTTTTTGATCTTGCTTCACTTCTTCTATCAAAAATGGGCTGGCCGTCTATCGCCTAACTAAGCTCCTCCGACAGCCCTACAGACTTTGGGGTCACTGCTGCATTCACGAGCCTACCAATAACCAGTGAAATTCCACCAATAATAAGCCATTCACTGGATAAATCGGCCAAGTAACAAAAAAGGCCCTTTTGGGCCTTTTTATTCGCAGCAGGATTATCCGCCGAGTTTTACTTTGCTTTCTACGAACGTAGCGACTTTACGAGTTTTTGGATCGTACTTTTTCATCTCCAGCTTATCTGGAGTGTTGTGCGCACTTTTGCGCGTGTAGTACAAAGAGCCCGTTTCCGGGTTCTTGAGGACAACAATTTGTCGTGCGTTCTTTTTTGCCATAACGAGTACAAATTGTATCAGATTAGCAAGATTTTGTCTAGACGCCGTACCGACGACGATATAGATACGCCCCAATGACACCCGCAAATACCAAGCCCAGTGCAGACGCGCCATATACCCACACAGGCATGCCGGTAGCAGCGAGCGTATCATTGGTCGCGGTCGCAATACTCACACTCCTGGCTAAGCTAAACTCACTCGTCGAACCAAAGCCATACGTCGCCGTAGCATCTATAGCAGTGGTGGTAGCTGAAATAACCTTTCCAGTTAAATCGGTGCCGCTCGTCAGATCAAGCTGGATATCCTGGCTATCACCGGGCGACAAATTTGCATAGCCCAAATACGTTTGCCCTTCACCATAGCCAGAGGGATCAGCTGAATCGTTTGCGAAAATCTCTACTCGATATTGATCCGCCGGGCTATCGGCCGCATCAAGATCTAGATTAATATTGAGTTTCTGAGCATTTTGAATCGCACTGTTTAAAACAGGGTAATTCATTAAATGATTCGCACCAGTATCGGCATCAGAGACATCGTTTGGAGTAACACCGAGAGTGGTCGAAGACATATTGCTAAACTCCGCATTCAACAAATCAATCCCTAAGCCGGATTCACTAATGATGAACGTATTATTGGAGGCATTACTATAAATACTATTCCCTAAAATAGAAATACCTATAGAATCAAAGTTAGACACACCCATGATGTACACCTTTATTACCGCAATCCCCGTGCCATTATTATGAGCAATGATATTCCCCTCGCCAGGATTCGTACCGCCAATTAGTGTATCTACAAAGGGTCCGTTAAGAGCCGGAAACCCCAAGCCGCCAAGCTGTACATTGCCAGGTATAGGATCCCCTTTCCAATCTGGCCCGATAATATTACCCTGGATTTTTAGATTAATAGTGTTATCCGGAAATATTCCAAAGTTTTTATTCCCAGATATCACATTTGTCGCACCTACCTCCGTACCCCCCAACAACAGTGTCGCTGCAGTTATCTATAGACATACCACCAGGACCGTTTATTGGTGCGCTATTCCCAACTTGCGTCACCCCATCAGCACCCATGCCGATATAATTACCTTTTACTATCCAGCCATCTTCTCCAGTGTTTGGAGTAATCCCAGCCCCAGCGTTACCGGATATAACATTTCGATCTGAAGGATTGGTAGAACCAATTATGGCTCGGTCGGAAGTACCGGAATTGTGCCCATTGATACCGTTGAGGGCATTTGGCTCCGCAATTAACCCCGTTGGATCGGTGCCTATATAATTGCCCAATACTTGAATATCATCGCCCCAAAGAATTAAGCCCGAGCTATCGAAGCTATTAATTACTAGGCCACGTATAATGCTCGAATTCGCCTGAATACTAGGCATGCCCAAACTTGGCGAACCTTTAAGCTCGATCAGTAATCGCCCATTTAGTGGCTGTGGGGCCACAGCAGTATTTGCTAGTGCTCCCGGCTGGGAGTAACCGTTGATGGTTACCGTTTCAGATATATTTGGCAAGCCCGTGCTGGGCTGAATGGTATAGCCATTTTGGCCGGCAATCGTAAAGTCTGCGGTGCCAGTGATGTTAAAATTTATCACATCGGCGCCAGGATCTCCAGATACACACTCTCCTGGATTTGCCCCAGAAGCGGTATTTGAATTTGAAGCTACGATTGCCTCCCGTAGCGTACAAACCCCATCGTTAGCTGCGGTATCAGCATTGGAATTCACCACAATAGTCGCCGCCGCACCTGCAGGCGAGGCTATAAAGATAAAACTTATGGCTGCAACACTGGTAACTCCGATAGCTTTCAAGAGAAGACGACGCATACTTGTCATGCTTTACAGTATAACTAATCTAGAACGAGAGCGTAAGACTTACCGGGCAGTGATCGGAGCCCATGACATCAGGGTGGATTTCGGCCGCCTTCACCTTGTCCTTAAGTGATGCAGAAACTAAAAAGTAATCAATTCGCCAACCAACGTTTCGAGCCCGAGCGCCGCCAAAATTACTCCACCAAGTGTAGAAGCCATTGCCCTCATGAAACATACGGAAGGTATCTACAAAGCCTGCATCGATGAGGTTCTGAAAACCTTCGCGCTCTTCGGCAGTAAAACCAGCGTTTTTTACATTGTCTTTTGGGCGCGCCAAGTCATCTTCAGTATGGGCTGCGTTAAAGTCACCACAAAATACCACCGGCTTGGTCTTTTCAAGCTCGAGACAGTACTCCAAAAAAGCCTTATCCCAATGCTGATGTCGAAAATCCAGCCGCGATAGATCGCGCTTCGAGTTCGGTGTGTACACCGTCATTACATAAAACTTTTCGTATTCAGCGAGAGTAATCCGACCTTCGCTCTCAGCATTACCATAGCCATCAGTAAGCTCATACTTCTTGGCGATATCGAGCGGCAGACCTTTTACTACATTCAGGGCTGGCTGTTTGGAAAATATTGCGGTTCCCGAGTAACCTGGTCGTTCGGCAGAATTCCAATATTCAGTATAAGCCGGCAAATCAATCTCAGCTTGACCTTCTTTGGCTTTTGTTTCCTGCAAGCAAAGAATATCTGGCTGGTGTTTTTCTACAAACGGGACAAATTCATCTTTGCGGAGAACCGCACGAATACCGTTCACATTCCAAGAATAAAGTTTTACTTCTGACATCCACATCATTATAGCAAAAATTAATTGCCCCCAGGTTTCCCTGAGGGCAACGAAGTAGACTTCGCACAGCGCTTGGTATCAGCTTGGATTCAAACCCATTTCAACCAAATGACTCCGGACCTCTTCGACATCGGCCGTCTTCACCACCACACGGCACCGGCTCCGGCCAGAGATCTGGACCACCACAGAACCCGGGCCAAAGCGACTCGACAACTTCTTGTGCAACCCCTTCATCAAGCCGTTCGGTCCCTTCACCTGGATTTCCGGGCGCTTGTTTCCGCTGGGCTTTGCCATATCCCCTCCTAGGGTTTTCATCTACTAGGTACAAGAAGAACAAAAAACCGCCTCTTTGCGCGAGGCGGTGAAGTTCTCGGGTCTAATCTACTTATGAAACGTATCGAGCACCCAAATCCGCCTGCGCAGTGCGAAGGACAAGAATTGTGTGAAGCTTGATACTTTGTCGTTCCATAGTGCAAATAGTACCATAACCCATATCTGGAGTAAACCACAAAACCGCCCCCGGCTGTGAAATTTCACAGATAGGAGCGGTTTTTTCGTTTTTCAAATAATTGGTGGATGATTCCCGCACCGACTTATATCAACCAAGCTGCGTGCCGATACTAAGTCGAGTGCTGAGTCGGGCTCCCCCGTTTTGCTCTTTAACGGACAGTTTGTCTGCGTTTGAGCTGTAAGCTATTAAGCCGTTCGGCTTTCATAGCCCATTTTGTCGCCATCTCGTCCAACAGCTCATCAATAGTGCGCATGTCGCGTACGAGATTTTTTGGTGCTTTACGGAAACGACGTATTGGTTGCTTCATAGTTGAACCTCCTTTTGTCTTACCGTGATTTCAGTATGCCACCAGACGCTGAGAAGAGGCAGTGAAAAATCTCACAAATGAGCCAAAAAACTTATGTTTTTGGAAGTTTTTTGAGTAGCGCGAGATATGTAAAGCTCATAAAGAAGCAAACTACAAAAACGATCTCCAATCGGCCAAAGACTAACAATACTAGCAGCAAGCCAACTCGGCCTACCGTTACGTAGAGTTCACGAAACAAGAAATAGTTTGACCAATCCGAAGAGTCACCGGCATCGCTATAGATAATCTTCTCGTAAGCCACATCAAGTAAGTGGTAGGTGAAATTTGAGTAAAAGTTAGCCAGCGTAACACCAATTGGTGTTGTTACAAATAAACGGACCAGCCAGCTTGGTGCTTGAGCCCAAACTCCAGCAACCAGCCCCTGGCGCGCTCCACCATCAACCTTCCGACCATACCAAAGCACACCAAAAATCGTCACTGCAGTTGAGAGCGATACTAACGCCCCCACCTCAAGTACACTTTGTAAAACTAAGTAAACAAACAGGGGCCAGAAGATATCGTTCCCAAGTTGCAACACTCCAAACCCGCTATACGACAAGGCTTTGCGTTTACTATCGGCACTACGCAGACTTTTGAGGTTAAATTTATACGGCTTGGTGCGAAAATCTGGCGACATGAAGAGCGGGACAAGAGACAGCAAGATGGTACCTGCTGCAACGATAAAATTGAGACGATACGAACCAAGCGTAATCAAAATTGCACCAAGCAATGGAGCCATCGCCTGCGAAATAATAATCAACACTTTACCAATCGATATTTCTTCACCCTCATGCTTGCGATCTTTGGCGTGCGTAAATTCTATGTGATAGGCAGATAAGTAGAGGCCAGAGGCAAGACCATAGAGAATTGCTAGCAAGAAAAACAGCTCCCGCTGCTGAGCCAGTAAAATTACGGCTGCCAGATAACCGATAAGAAACAGGTCACCGACCACCATGGTTCTTTTAATACCAAAGCGCGAGTTACTCCACATTCCAACCGGACTAGCAATCATAAACAGCACAAACTTTGCGATATAGAGAATTGCCACTTGTCTTAAAGAAAAACCCAGCTGCAGCAAATAGATCGGTACGAAGATTAAGATACTTCCACGTGCCAAGCCTTTTGCAAAGACGGACATATAGAACTCGGAGAGTTCTCGGTTCTTTAAAAACCGCACAAATTCTGCTGTTGGTAGTCCGTGCTGAGATGCCATGTTGTGTCAGCTAGTTTGGCAGTACTACTAGAATTATCCCCATCCCCAGAAGGGCTACTAACGTATAGCCGGCGTTAATGGCGAGAAGTTTTTTAGAGCTGCCATCAAACAGCGCATGGATGAGCTGAGGCGCGAATACAAAGCCAGTCCACAACCAAAAAGCAGTGATGGCGCCTTCCAGCCATGTGTCTGCAAACGTATATTGTACGAAATGGGCCAAAGCATAGCTGATGAGGAGCCACAAAAGCCCCGTGAGTAGATAAGAAGATCCTGCGTTATTTTGTAAATCCGAGGCCTTCTTGCCTGCCAACTTCATCCATTGTTTACCAAAAAGTAATTCGGAGTACCAGATTGCACCCACAACCATGCCAAAAGCCGTAGCTGCAATTACTCCCCAAAGATTAATTTGTACCGTTGGCATGAACCCTCCTAGAATAATTTTATATTTCGTAAGCTTGAGCGCTATTATGCGCCTCTTGGACTACTCGGGCAAGATTAGCTAGCCTTCACCCAGCGGAACCGTGGTCGGATAAGGCCATGCACCTCAACCGAGGCAGTAAAATCATCAAGCGGCCTGAGCCAAGGTGTCGTAATATCTCCAGCCTCGTACAGCGGCACATATACCACATGAGGCTCCAGCGTTGATTCGAGGGTTGCTGTCATCAACACTAAATACCGTTTTCCCTTGTAATGCTCGTAGACCCCAGGCTTGAGCTGTGGCCTAGGCTGAGAGTTTTGTGAGCTGACCATAATCTTCCAGCTTAATACGCTGCTCGGCAAATGCTTCCCGGCGACTACGGACTTCAAGTTCGCCGTCCTGGATGGTTTTATCTGAAACCACTAAACGTATTGGGCAACCAATCAGCTCGGCATCGGCAAACTTCGCGCCAGCAGAAGCGTCACTTCTGTCATCAAACAATACGTTATCCTCACCCAAATCTGCATAAAGTTTCTCTGCTGCTGCTTTAGCCTCATCGCCACCGAGTACCACAAGCTGATAGCGGAATGGCGCCACTTCTTCCGGCCACACGAGGCCTTTATCGTCTGAAAAATGCTCTGCGAGCGCACCCACCAAACGACTCACACCAATACCATAACAGCCAGCGATGAAACTCTGTTGCTGCCCCTCTGCATCGGTATAAAAAACGCCCAAAGCATCGGTATATTTACTCTCTAAAGGAAAGATATTCCCTACCTCAATGGCTCGATGTTCCACGAGCTTATCTTTATCGATATCAGTATCAGTCAAGCGGGCATCATCGATCACTTCCTTATTAACGCCGAGTTTGCGCTCTTCATCGATATACACCGTATCTTCGCCAATATCACTGAGCATCTGAAACTCATCACTAAATCGCGGCGTAAAAATACCACCATCAGCATAGGTTCTATAGGTAATGTCTCCTATTCCCAGTCGTTGATACACACGCTCGTATGCCTGAGCCACTTCTTCATAAATATTAGTATGTTCTTCCTGATTTCGAGCAAAACTGTACATGTCTTTCATCATGAATTCCCTGCCACGCAGTAATCCAGCCTGAGCACGTAACTCATTCCTAAACTTTGTTTGAATTTGATACACCAAAACCGGCAGATCCCTGTAAGAATTCATATAGCCTGATAACATATCTACAATTGGCTCTTCGTGAGTAAGCCCCATACCAAGCTCTGTACCATTCACAAGTTTCGTCTTGAACCAATTATCAACTTTTGCATCATCCCAGCGATCTGTTTTCTCAAAAAGTTCTCGTGGCTGCAATACTGTCATCTGCACCTCTTGGCCGCCCACGGCGTTCATTTCCTCACGAACAACTCGTTTGATATTTTCCAAAACCCGCAAGCCCAACGGCATATAGGTGTATACACCCGCCATCTCTTTATGTATATAACCCGCCTGAATAAGCAACTGCGCATTTTTTGCAGTTTCGTCAGCTGGCACGTTCTTACTGGTTTTGGTAAATAATTGTGATACTCGCATAGTTTCCTCGTCTAGTTGCATTGTATCAGATAGCGAAACCGAGAATGAAGTTTTACTGATATTTATACGTATTGAGCGTTGAGCGAACTTCGACAATCGTCTTGCAATCCATCAGCTTGGCGCGCAACTG
>CAYVVS010000002.1:80067-88815 GCA_964454845.1 uncultured Candidatus Saccharibacteria bacterium | reverse complement strand
TGGTATAGTTGTCATAAGCCAGCTTGTTCGAGAAAAATGCACGAAGTAGGGGCACAAGTTGCGCTTTCTCGCCGACACCGAAAGCCAAAACAGGAGAAAACATCATGACCGAACCACAGGCCGAATTACGGAAAATACAGATTCCAGAAACCATCGCAGTACACGAATTTGCTGCGCGCTTAGAAGTGCCTGCTACGAAGGTAATTGGTGAGTTGATGCGCAATGGCGTCATGGCAACTATTAATGAGTCAATTGATTTTGATACAGCCAGTATTATCTCCGAGGAATTTGGTGTACAGATAGAACTAGAGGCAGCTCAAGACGATCGACCAATACAGAACAAACAAGTGGAGGGCGAGAAAAAAGATCGTCCACCGGTTGTGGCAGTGATGGGGCATGTAGACCACGGCAAAACCAGCGTACTGGATGCTATTCGCGACACAGAAATTGCGAGTCGTGAGGCTGGGGGCATTACTCAGCACATTGGTGCTTATCAAGTCCATCGTAAGGACCGCACGCTTACCTTTTTAGATACGCCAGGCCACGAGGCATTTTCGGCTATTCGCGCTCATGGAGTTCAGGTTACGGATGTTGTGGTAATTGTTATTGCAGCCGATGATGGGGTTAAACCACAAACGCGTGAGGCGGTACGACTAGCAAAGGATGCCGGCGTAGGCATTGTTGTTGCGATCAATAAGGTTGATAAGGCCGATGCAGATGTGAACCGCATTAAGCAGCAACTCTCAGAGATTGAGCTGATCCCAGATGATTGGGGCGGAGATACGCCATGCGTTGAAGTGTCTGCTAAAGATAAGTCTGGCCTTGAAGCATTGCTCGATATGATTTTGCTCGTTGCAGATATACACAAGCCAGAAGCTGTGTTTGCTGGACCAGCTGGAGGCGTCATTATCGAGAGTCACATGGAGACTGGCCGTGGAGCTACAATTACACTCTTAATTGAGCACGGAACGTTGAGACAAGGAGATTATTTAGTAGCTGGTAGTACATACGGAAAAGTTCGGTCTTTGGAAGATTTCTCTGGCACACATGTTAAAGAAGCGACCCCATCTATGCCGGTGGTTGTAACTGGATTTAAATCGGTACCAGCATTTGGTGATTGGTTTGAGGTAGTAGAGAGCGAGAAAGTAGCTCGTGAGTGGCAAGTAAAGCAAGAGCGTAAGAGCAGCATAAAGAGTATCGTAAAACCAAAGTCGGTGAATGCCTCTGACCTTGCTCGGGCAGTCAGCCGGGGAGCCGTCAAGGAACTTACGGTAATTGTGAAGGCTGATGCTCAAGGTTCGTTGGAGTCAATCACGCAAGCTTTACAACTACTCGGCAATGATGAGGTGCAGGTGAAGATTGCGGCCAGTGGTGTTGGGGGAATTTCCGAAGGAGACATACATACGGCTACTGCAACGGGAGCGATTATTCTAGGATTCCACACTACGATTTCTGGTGCAGTTAATCAGTCGGCCAAGCGATCGGGCGTAACCTTCCAGATTTACCAGGTGATTTATGATCTACTTGATGATGTGCGGGGCTGGTTGACTGAACTTTTGGAGCCAGAAGTCATTGAGACCGAAGTTGGTGAGCTTGAGCTTCTAGCCGTGTTTAAAACTACGAAAGATCGGGTAATTTGTGGTGGTAAAGTAGTGAAAGGACAGGCAGAAGCCGATGCTACAATTCAGATTGTGCGGGCTGGTGAGGTATTGGCAAAAGCTAAGCTTATAGAGTTGCAAAAGCAGATGCAGCCAGCACAAACAGTTATGGCCGATGAAGAGTGTGGTATGTCGATTGAACGAGTCGATGTTGCGCCGGAGGTTGGCGATACGTTTAAGTTTATCCGTCGCGAAGTACGAGAGCGAACTCTGTAATGTCACGGCGCGCTGATCAGGTAGGGCGCGAGCTGCATCGGCACATGGCGCTAGCATTAACTGAAGTATTGCGTCAGGGGAAGCGTGTTACGATAACGCGCGTGAAGGTTACTGATGACCTGAAGACAATTCGAGCTTGGTTACAGGGCTGGGGCCGTTTGGATGAAGCTGAGCAGAAACACGTTGAATATCAACTTAGGCAAGCGGTGCGTGAGGGCTCGCAAACCAAGTTTACACCTCGGCTAGTGGTGCTTAATGATGATAGTGTGGACTACGCCGAACACATTGATCGCTTGTTGCAAGAAGGTTCTTAAGCAGGTAGGTTTGACCAGGATACCTAAGAGGGCATAAGATAGGCATATGAAGCGAGTTTTGTTAGTCGAAGATAATGATTTTATTCGTAAGATGTATCTTATGAAGCTCGGGAAATCTGATGCTATTGAAGTATTGGAGGCTCCCGATGGTCCAACTGCGCTTGAGGTGTATCAATCTAGCAAGCCGGATCTTATTTTGTTAGATATTATGATGCCAAAAATGAGCGGCCTGGAGGTGCTGGAGGAGCTGCATAAGCGTGGTTCGAAGACGCCTGTCATAATTCTATCCAATGTAATGAGTAGTGAGACTCGAGAAATTGCCACCAAGTTTGGCGTGGTTGATTACATCATCAAGAGTGACTTAACACCGTCGCAGGTGCTCGAAAAGATCGAAAAGTATATTTAGGCCAGCGTAATCGGGCCTGCATTGCATATATCCTGACCGGTAACTACAGACTTATTGGGCAACTGGGCTCGCATAATCTCAACTACACCGTCGGCGAGGTGGAGAAGAAGCTGTTTATTTTCGCAGCTGAGCTTGATTGCCTGCGTGGGCTGGGCGCTTACGATTCGGATTTCGTGAAGCGTGAGGGGTTGAGCTGCACCGCGTACTGATACCTGGAGTCTGGTTCCTGGCCAGCCAGTGTAGGCTCGCACTCTGCGGGTAAGCTCAATTGCGGATACTGTGTGCGGGTTAACTTCACCGTCCTGCTTCTTTATAAGCTGAGAGTAGGTGGGCGCAAGAGATTCATCTTGTGGCTGGGGTGTGAGCGAGCCAGACAGATAGTCTCGCAGAGTTGGGATGAGAAGCTCGCGGCTGGTTTTCAAGAGTTGCTCCCAGAGCTCTTGCTTGGTGATGTCTGCTTCAATTTTAAAGCTTGTTTGAGCCAGAATTGGCCCGGCATCCATTTCTGGAGTAATCAGCATGATTGATGACCCGGCTACTTCGTCGCCAGATAAAATAGTACTTTCCAGTGGTGCTGGACCGCGATGTTTGGGGAGTAGTGACGGATGAATATTCACGATGGCCTTCGGAAAGATATTAAGCGTCTCGTCGGGCAAAATTTTACCATACGCAAAAAGCGTACCGGCAGTTGGGTGAAGCTGGGCTAAGTCATTGGTTACTTCACTGAGTTTACGCGGGGCAAAGAGGCGGATCGAGTTATCTTGGGCCAGTTGGGTTACACGGGAGACGCGTTGATGGGTGTGAGTGTGCTCTTTGGGGGGCTGGGTTACAACGGCAACCACTTCGAGCCATGTCTCCGCCAGCAAATCTTCAAGAATCAGTGCGCTGGATGCACTCGACCCAAAGAAAACTATGCGATGTTTAATGTCGGTGCTGTTGGGCATTAAGAATTTCCTGGGGGATTTCTGATACGCTTACGAGCTGGCCGCCGTCATCAAGTTTTAGGAGAGTTTCGGCATCATGGATCATGTCGATGAAGAGCTTGCCGTGCATATGATCAATTTCGTGCTGGAATACTCGTGCTGGGAAGCCTTCGAGTGTGAGCCGCACCTCTTCACCTTCAAGTGTAAGGGCCTTTACCTTTACTTTGTTGGCACGGGGAACTTTTGCATAATAGCCTGGTACACTTAAGCAGCCCTCTACATCAACGGTGAAGTCGCGACTCTTTTGGATTATTTCTGGGTTCAGAAATGTTAAGAATGTCTGATCTTCGCCATCGTCGAAGTTATTGCGTACAACGGTGAGTTTTATAGTCTCGCCAATTTGGATGGCCGCTAAAGCAGCGCCATATTCACTGTCATGATCCCAGTCGAGCGTGGTATCGATCATGTCTTGGGCAAGTTTTTCGATTTCTGGTGTTACGCGCGTGATCCGGAGGGATTTTTCGCGCAATTTGGAGTCGGGAATGGTGACGAGCTTTCTAATCATTCTATTATTACATCAGAAAATTGAAATTGGGTCAATATCATAGCTGGTGTCGCGGGGGAGTTTACTAGCGAGTTCGGTAAGCTTGCTGCGGTGGCTGGTCTTGCAAATAATGTGCGCGATGTAACCCTGTCCAGTTCGAGCATGATTAGGGGTTGCGGGGCCGAGAAAGGCAATTCCTTCTGACTTCACCTGCTTGAGCCAATCTTCGGCTTTTTTGAAGGCGATTTCTGGTGTTTTTCCAAAAAAATTAATGCGGGCCAAGTATTGGAAAGGAGGATAATGGAATTGTTTGCGACGACTCAGTTCATCTTCGGCGAAGCCTTGCCAGTCGTGCGATAGGATTGGTAGCCATTGAGGGTTTTCAGGTTGGCGGGTTTGGATAATTACTTCTCCAGCGATGTCACCACGACCCGCTCGACCGGCGGCTTGCATGACGAGTCCGACACCACGTTCGCGGCTCTGAAAATCGTCTCCAAATAGCAGCTCATCACCGGCCACTATCCCCACAAGTGTGACGCGTGGGAAATCGAGACCCTTTGCAATCATTTGGGTGCCAATGAGGATATCTGTGTTGCCATTCTCCGCATCGGCAAGCATTTCTTGCAACGAGCCCTTATGCGCCTCATCACGGTCAATCCTTGCGAGTTGAGCCTGGGGGAAGTGTTTTTGAACTTCTTCGACCAGTTGTTTTGTGCCAAAGCCATGATAGTGTAGGTTGCTGCCTCCACAGACCGGGCAAATACTTGGTGGAAACTGGGCATAATTGCACATGTGGCAGCGCAGGCGAGCTTCGTCAGCATGAAACACTAAGCTTGTGTCGCAGCGGGGGCAACTTTGGGTGCTTCCGCAATCTTCACAAGTGAGGCGTCTTGCTGAACCGCGTTTGTTATGAAGTAGGAGTGCTTGTTCGCCGCGTTCTAGTCGAGCTTGCAAGCTACGTATAAGCTCTGGGGAGAGTGGTGAGTAGATACCCCGCATATCGACTGCCTGCACTGTCGGAAGCTCTCGCTTTTGGTGTCTTTCTGTAAGGTAGGTTGACTCAAGTCGACCAAGTTTTGCAAGGCGCATAGTCACAATGTCGTGAGTGGCGCTCCCAAATACAAGCTGAGCACCGGTGAGCTGAGCAAGCTTGGCGGCTACTTCACGAGCTTGATAACGTGGTGCGTTTTCTTGCTTGTAACTGGTGTCGTGCGCTTCATCAACGATAATTAAGCCAAGATTATGGATTGGCAGGAAGAGGCTAGATCGCGGCCCTAAATAGAGCTTTGCTTTTGTTGCGTGAAGGCAGTCGAGCCAAATATTTCTACGCTGTATAGCCGTTAAGCCAGAGTGAGACACGACCATTGAGTCACGAAATAACCGATCGAGCCGCTTCTCTAGTTGTTGAGTCAAAAATATTTCTGGAGACAGGTATAGTACGGATGTATTCTGATGTAAAAAATGTTCAATAAGCTTTTCATACACATGAGTCTTGCCAGATCCGGTTATGCCTTGCAGTAGGGTTGGCTTGTTGGCATTAAGAACTGCTTGGAAGACGATTTCTTGGCTGGAGGAAAGAGTTATTTCTGGGTGATTGTCAGTTTGTGGTGTAGGCTTTTGCGCTTTTTGGGGGCGTCGTTTTGCGGTTAGGCCGCTAGGAAGGATTGCTCCCCAAACAGCGTGTGAAGAAGCGGCATAGTAGTATTTAATCCATTCGGTGAGATCGAGTAGCTGTTTTGGTATGGGGGCTTGCTCTAGATTAGATGTAATGGTTTTAATTTTGTTGCGAAGCTCTCTTGGGGGTGTTGTTTCACTCGTTACGACACCTATGCTTGAGCGACGACCAAAGGGAACTTGAACGAGTTGACCAGTCTGTAGTGGCTCGACACTAGAGTATGTAAAGGTGCGTGGCGCTAGCTGTGCATAGGCCACTACGTCGATTTCATAAAAAAACACCGGTTCTTTCATCCTGAATCTAGTTTACACCTTTATTCTGGTTGCAGGCGCATCGGCGCACAGGTATGATAGTGAGAGTCGCACGGCCAAAAGCTGGCAAGCGTAAGAACAAGTGTATGGATAAAAAACTACGACGAAGATTGTATATGGTAATTATCGCCCTGGTAGTGGCGGTTATTTTGGTGTTACCGCGTGAAGACCGAGTACTGCGGACGGTTGGCATCAATGCGGGCAACCCACAGGTTAAGTTAGGCTTAGACCTATTAGGCGGCACAAGCCTGACCTATGAGGCAAAGCTCGACGAGACATCGGCCGAAGATCGTACTAAAGCAATGGATGGTGTTATTAACGTTATTACAAAGCGCGTAAATCCTACTGGCACCAGTGAAGTCGTAGTTCAGCAGTCTGGCGAGAATCGAGTGGTAGTACAGCTGCCTGGTGTTACCGATGCTAAAGCGGCCGCTGATCAAATTGGGCGCACGGCCACCCTGAGTTTTTATAAGGTGGATCCAGCTAGCGAGGTGCCAACACCAACCGAACTGTCTGGAAAAGATTTGGAAAGTGCCACAGCTCAAATTGACCCCCAAACTGGGCAGCCAGTGATCTTGTTCCAGATGCAGGGTGGCGAGGCAACAGAAAAGTTTGCGCAACTCACTAAAGACATTAACGAAACGGAGGGCGCTCGTCTTGCAATCGTGCTCGATAATGAGGTGCTCTTTAATGGATCTGTTTCTACTCCAATCACCGACGGACGAGGGCAGATGACTGGCTTTGAAACTGTGCAAACGGCTCAAGAAACTGCAGTACTCCTAAATGCCGGCGCACTACCGGTGCCTGTAGACCTAGTGAGTCAGCGCACCATTGGGGCTACCTTAGGTGCAGAGTCTATTTCTCGCTCGATTATTGCTGGAATTATTGGCGTGCTAGCCGTGGTGATTTTTATGGTGATGAGCTACCGATGGGCGGGCGTGATTGCTTCGGCCGCCTTAGTGCTCTACGTGATATTTAATGTTGCGCTCTTTAAAGTATCAAGTATTACGCCATGGCCAATTGTTCTTACACTGGCTGGAATTGCTGGCTTTGTGCTTTCGGTCGGAATGGCGGTAGATGCAAATATTTTGATATTCGAACGTATGAAAGAAGAGCTACGATCCGGGAAGTCTGTAAAGCCGGCGCTGGATATAGGCTTCTCACGTGCCTGGAGCTCAATACGTGACTCAAACACCTCAACGCTTATTACTTGCTTTATTTTGTATAACTTTGGAGCGCCAATTATCAAAGGATTTGCCGTTACGTTGGCCGTTGGGGTGGTTATTTCAATGCTAACTGCTATTTCTGTATCGAGAACATTCCTTGGACTGTTCGTGCGCACTAAGTTTGGCCAGAATCCTCAGCGGTATAGTGGTGTACGCTTGCCGCTGCCAGATACTCAAGCTAAGGAGGGTGCTCGATGAACATTGTTGGCCGCCGAAGACTTTGGTTTGCGATATCAATCTTAGTTATCTTGCCGGGGATTATCGCTCTAGCACTATGGGGCCTGAAGCCAGGCATTGATTTTGCTGGTGGTCAGGTTATGGAAGTTGGCAAAGTTGTTGAGTCCGACAAGGTAAAGTCCGTCTTTGAGCAAGCGGGTGTGAGAGATATTACTATCACAACTACCGGTTCGGGCACTGTCTTAGTGCGTTATCGTGATGCCGAAGGTAAGTCCTCTGCAGATACGAACGAAGAGATCAAAGCGGCCTTAGCGCAGGTGGGCGCCGAGCAGGTGAGTTACGAGTCAGTTGGCCCGGCAGTCAGTCGCGATATTACCCGTAATGCAGTTATTTCTGTAGCTCTCGCGGCAGTTGCAATTGTTATATTTATGGCCATTTCATTCCGCAATACGCCACCACCGGTGAGTCCGTGGAGTTTTGGCGTAACGGCTGTGATTGCCTTGTTACACGACACAATTGCACTCTTAGGTATTTTTGCGATTCTTGGGCATTTCTACAATGTTGAAATTGACTCTCTTTTTATTACGGCGGTACTTACGACTATTGGATTTTCAGTTCACGACACAATTGTTGTATTTGATCGTATCCGTGAAAATCTCAAACGCTACACACATTCTTTTGATATTATCGTCAACGATAGTATCGTTGAAACCGTTGCTCGCTCGCTTTCGACCAGCATTACGGTTCTATTTACGTTGCTTGCTCTGCTTATTTTTGGTGGTGAATCGATTCGTCTTTTTGTGCTAGCTTTGCTTCTGGGCGTACTACTAGGAACCTACTCATCTATATTTAACGCCGCACCTATGCTCGTGGTTTGGAACAACTACAAATTAAAGCGACAGGCCAAGAAAAAGGCTCGACCAACTACCGCCAAGCCCAAGAAAGCATAACCAATCATCTCGCTAGGGACTTTTTACAACGTAGAGACCATTGACTGCATCTGAATCTTGTTTATTCTCTAGGCTGGCTGTAAGGGTAAATTTTGTGCCATCAGAGGTATAGCCATATTTAATGACAACTCCATTTTCGGCATTGCTGAGGGGGTCAGCTTTAATTTCGCGTAAATATGGTGGATTTGAACTGGTCAGAGCAGATAGTACTTCAATATCGTTTCCGCTAGGGTAGGTCCCGTTGGCTTTCTTGTATGCCGCTAGGGCAATAGCAATCGTGTTGAGACTATCTTTACGTTCTGCGTCACGCTTGGCAGATTCGGTTAGGTTTGTGGGGGTTGGGCTCGA
>CAYVVS010000002.1:65979-79967 GCA_964454845.1 uncultured Candidatus Saccharibacteria bacterium | reverse complement strand
GGTGCATGATTGTGGTGTCTTCTTTGAAGGTAGCCGCAGGTTACGCATAAATTGCCCACCTCTGAGCTGGTGAGCTGCGAATAACATTGGGGGCAAGTTTGATTCATCTCTACATTTGTGCCTTATACATGTGCCTCTATTGTACCAAACAAACTTATGCTTAAGCTATTGTAAAAAATACTGTTGCAATTTACACTATAGATATATATTGAAATCAACCAAAAAAATAATCTGAAAAAAGAAAGATATAACGTTAGAAAAACAATGCTTCAATACTTCATTACATCAAAAACTCGACGAAAAATTATTACTGTTTTCTCTAAATACCCGGATTATCGCGTACATGTTCGTGGGCTTGCAAAGCTGATACGTGAAGATCCGGGTAATGTTGCGCGTGAACTTGAGCGCTTGCATCGTATTAAGTATGTATCTAGTGCAAAACAAGGAAATACAAAGCTGTATTGGGTGAATCAAGACTTCTCAATTTACAAGGAATTGCAGAGTATCGTATTAAAAACAACCAGGAAAACCAAATAACATGATGAAAAAAAGCCAACTTACGATCAAAAAAATTATGCGAGATTTACGCCGTTACGAAGCTCAGGCGGGCATGAACCATGACGCTACTATGATTCGCTCCGTGCGCTCGTATCATTCAGAGCGCCCACTCGGCTTTCAATCCCGCTCCAGTCACTCCTACTTTGTTCGGTAGTATTACGGTATAATTACCTCCAGATGGAGGATTATCAAAAAATACGCTGGATTTTGCCAGGCGACGACAGGCCAGAAGTCGCTGAACTTGCGGAGTTTATCATTCGGACCCGCGGAGCAGATCCAGACGGTTTTTTTAATCTAGACTACAAAAATTTAGGAGACCCATATCTGCTCTCTGATATGGAGAAGGCCGTAAGTCA
The DNA here is from genome assembly GCA_964454845.1 of uncultured Candidatus Saccharibacteria bacterium. GTDB lineage: Bacteria > Patescibacteriota > Saccharimonadia > CAILAD01. Next base: position 79,053 of record CAYVVS010000002.1, on the reverse strand, counting down.
CTTGTTGGCGGTGCGTGATCGGGGCGGGCGAGTGGCTATTTATGGTGACTACGATATTGATGGGTTGACTGCGACTTCCTTGCTTTTAGACGCCTTAACGAGCTTTGGCTTTGACGTAATGAGCTATATTCCAGATCGTTTTGAAGAGGGGTATGGCCTTCATACGCCAGCTCTGGAATATCTGCACGCACAGGGAATAGATACTGTAGTAACGGTAGATTGCGGTATTTCGGCGGTTGAACCGATACGTAAGGCTGCAGCATTAGGTCTTCATATTATCGTGACAGATCATCATACAGTGCCAGACATTGAGCCGGAAGGTGCAGTTGCCCTGATAAATCCCCTGAGGTCTACGAGTACATATCCTGAGCGTTTACTTGCGGGGGTGGGCGTAGCTTTTGCGCTGGTGCGGGCTTTGCAAGTTCAAGATCCGGATCGTTTGCCTGCTGGTCAAGAGAAGTGGTTACTCGATCTGGTTGCACTCGGCACAATTTGTGATGTCGTTCCTCTAGCAGGTGAGAATCGACTTTTAGCACTTTACGGCATCCAGGTAGCGCGCAAGAGTCGGCGCCCTGCGTTTCGGGCTTTAGCCGAGGTGAGTAAAGTTGATTTAGCACGCTTGGTCGCGAGCGACTTTGGTTTTCGTTTTGGACCAAGACTGAATGCTGCTGGCCGTTTGGAGCACGCGGCGACTGCCTTAGAGTTGTTGACGAGTCAAAGCTTTGGGGAAGCTCAAGCATCTGCCTCTCGATTGGATGAGTTGAATATGGAGCGTCGCCGTACGACTGAAGCAATTCAGACGGAGGTATTTGCGGCTGCCGAGCACTATGCGGACGATGCAATCTTGGTGCTTTCAAGCTCCGATTGGTCGCATGGTGTGGTGGGATTGGTTGCTAGTCGCGCTGCCGAACAGTTTGGTAAGCCCACGATTATCTTGCAAGAAGAAGGTGAGTTTTCTAAGGGTTCGGCCAGGAGTGTGGGCGATTTCTCAATTATTGATGCCCTGCGGAGTTGCGAGCGTCTTTTTGAAAAATTTGGTGGCCATAAAGCAGCTGCCGGTATGACGCTACGCACTGAGGCTATTCCGGAGCTGCGCGTAGCGTTGAATAAGTACGTCAATGATGAGCTGCATAAGTTGATGCAGCGCGAAGTAAAGGCCGACACCGTATTGAGCGAGGCATTTATTTCGCTTGATGGCTTAGCTCAGATTGAAAAATTAGAGCCAACCGGACAGGCAAATCCAGCGCCAATTTTTTATTATCGGGGCGTGCTGGATAGCATGAAGCTCGTAGGTAAGCAGGGTGATCACGCGCAAATTAGCTTTCAGGTTGATGGGGCTTTGCAGCGTGCCATTGCTTTTCAAGCTCCGAGTAAGTGGCCATTTTTTACTCATGGCGCCGAGGTAGAGTTGCTCCTTGCCATACGCGAAAACGAATGGCAAGGAGTTCGGCGTGCCCAGCTCGAAGTTTTGCAGGCCCGGGAGTATCACGCCGATGAATAAGCCAGAGCAACCTGTTGCTTTAAAGCAAATGCAGCGATTCACAAAGGCCGAGCAGCAGCTTATTGAGGAAGCCTACCAGATAGCGCGCAATGCCCATACCGGTCAAAAAAGGAAAAGTGGTGAAGCGTATATAGCTCATCCGGTTGCGGTTGCCCAGATTCTTTATTCCTGGCAGTTGGACGCACCCACAATTGAAGCTGGTTTGCTACATGATGTCGTCGAAGACACGGCTGTCACATTAGCGCAGATTGAAATGCGTTTTGGACCAGATGTTACGCGTATCGTGGATGGGGTTACAAAAATTGGTCGATTGCGAGAAGAGCGTGTGATACTGGAGAGTCACCGGTCGCTTGAAAATATACGCAAGCTTTTAGTGGCAATGGCGAAAGACGTACGCGTGATCTTGGTAAAATTAGCCGATCGATTACATAATATGCGTACACTCAAGGCGCTATCAAGAGAAAAACAATTGAGGATAGCCCGCGAAACTCTCGATGTGTATGCCCCAATAGCCAACCGCTTGGGGATGGGGGATGTTAAGGCCGAGCTTGAAGACCTGGCGCTTGAAATCTTAGAGCCAGAACAATATCGTGCGCTTAAAAAAGAAGTAACTCCACGAATTGCTCGCGGCAAAGCCGCTCTGGAGGAGGTAGTCGCTGCAGTCGAGTCGGAATTGCATACGCAAAGTATTCCCGGTAAAATCGAATTCCGTATTAAGCATCTATATAGTCTGCAACGCAAACTTGCAAAATATGACCATGATTTTACAAAGATTCGAGACTTAATTGCAGTCCGTATTATTACTCAGTCGGTTGAGGATTGTTATCGCGTGCTCGGTATTATTCATGGTCTATACCCACCCCTACCGCATTACATTAAAGATTACATTGCTGTCCCTAAGCCGAATGGCTATCAGTCTATTCATACTACCGTGCTTGGTAATCAAGATGTGTTTGAGGTGCAAATACGCACTCAAGTTATGCATGAATATGCCGAACATGGACTGGCTGCCCATTTTCATTACGATGGGCAAAAGAACACGCAAGCCTATTTAAGTGGTACAACGCAAGCTCTTACAAAGAAGTATAAATGGATACAAAATTTACTCGATTGGCAAGAACAATTAACGAATGAGAAAAATCTACAGGAGGGATTTAAGCTTGATTTGTTTAAAGAGCGTATTTTTGTATTCTCACCAAAAGGGGATTTATATGACCTCCCGCGCGGCGCTACGCCAATAGATTTTGCGTTTCAAGTGCACACTCAGCTCGGGCTTTCGTGTCGTGGAGCTAAAGTAAACGACAGAATCGTGTCGCTGGATCAGCCGTTAGAAAACCGTGATATTGTAGAAATTTTTGCGTTTTCTAAAGAGCCACGCCCTAGTCGTGATTGGCTGAGCTATGTAGTCACTGCAAAGGCTCGCTCGCAAATTAAGAATTGGTTTCTTTTAGAAGACAGAACCTCAGAAGAGCGGCAGGGTCGTGAATTGGTTGATGAGTATTTGCAGCAGCATGAACACGGGAAGTGGCGATCATATAAGCTTGGGCTGCGTAAGGAGATTCTCAGGCGCCTTCATTATGAGGATGAGGCAAGCTTATTTGTTGCGATAGGTGAGGGGATATTGCAACCGAGCGAAGTTTTACGAGAACTTTTGTATAAGCCGTCATTAATTCGACGCCAGCCAGCTTTGGTAGCGAACATTATGAGGCGAACCCATACTGCGCGTCCGGTACCATTAATACCTGGTATCGAGCGTCAACATGTATCCCGAGCAGGTTGTTGCGCGCCACGATATCCAGAGAAAATTGTTGGCTTTGTGAGCCGGCTTGGTGTTTTTCGCATTCATTTAGAGAGTTGTTCGGAAATAGCAGATCAGCGTGAGCGATGCGTACCGGCTTACTGGTATTATGATTCGTCTGACCGGATTAGAGTGCAGGGCGCGCATGAGATGACTGCCGCTATGCTGCGGGCAATCTCCCAGCATTTACACGCTTTCGATGCACGGGCGAATTCTCTCAAGGAATCTAACATGGGGGATCTGGTGCAGTTCGATATCGCTTTGGCGCTTGTACGTATGGATAAGCTTACATCGCTGTTGCGAGCCTTGAAGCGTATACCGGGTGTTAGCTCCGTTGAACATTCAGTTCAATCTCGGCGTTAGAGTCTTGTATTCCTAGGGTTAATCTGGTATTATCTTGAGGTCTATGTTACAAGTTGAACGCAAAGAAGAAGAATCGTTAGAAAGCCTCATCCGACGCTTTAATAAGAAGGTCACTCAGTCTGGCCTGATGACTGCTGCTCGTCGGAAGAAGTTTTACGAAAAGCCTCTAACTAAGCGAGCTGAACGTGAAATTGCTATACGCAAGCGTGTACGCAAGGAACAGAAAACCCGCGAAGCTTACGCAATCCGAGGCTAAAATAGCATGAACCTGGAGCAGAATCTCGAAGCCGATTTGCTAGAAGCAATCAAGGCTCGTGATGAGATACGCGTCCAGGTTTTGCGTTTGGTAAAAGCCGCACTCAAAAATCAGTCTATTGAAGTAAAAGGCGAGCTAACCCCGCAGCAAATGTTGGCTGTCTTGCAAAAAGAAGCAAAGAAACGCCAGGATTCAATTACGCAATATCGTGATGCTGGCCGTAATGATCTGGTTGAGCAGGAGCAGGCCGAATTGGAAATTCTGGAAGCCTATCTTCCGGAGCAGGCTTCAGAGGAAGAGCTTCGAGAGGCTGTAAAGACAGCCGTAGCAGAGGTGGGTACTAGCCCTGCGGCTATGGGGCAGGTTATAGCTCGTGTTCGAGAGCAGTTTTCCGGCGCTGTTGACGGCGCAACACTTGCGGCGATGGTACGAGAAGAACTCCAAAAGACATCATGAGCCTTCATTTATATATGCCGGGCGATACTCCAAAAGAGTTGGATAGCGCTACTTGGCAGCATCTGTTTTTGGCTTGGCAGGAGCAATGTAGCCCAGGATTGCAGGGGGGTGTTTTGGTGCACTTTGTAGACTCTAACGCAATGCAGGAACTTTCCCGCATCCATCAGGGCAAAGATGCGCCAACTGATGTGCTGTCATTTACATATGATCCTCCTATGTGCGACAGTTTGGATGAGTTGGTATGTGGTGAAATTGTAATTTGCACCGAGGTTGCACAGAAGAATGCCGAAAAGCTTAAAGCTACGCTCAGTGTTGAATACACAACGCTGTTTGTGCATGGGCTTATCCACTTAGCCGGCTATGACCATGCCTCCCAAGAAGATCGAAAGCAATTTGAAGCTTTGACGCATGGTATTATGGAAACAGGAGGGCTGAAGCCGGTATCATTATGGTAGGATTAGCAAGTTTTCGACACGCTATACGGGGTCTACGTATGGTTGTCTCACGCGAAAGAAACGCTAAAATTCACGTTGGAGCAGCAGTTTTGGCTCTCAGTACAGCATTTATAGTGAGGATCACCTGGCTAGAGTTAGCCTTGGTGATTGCCATGATAGCTTTAGTGTTTTTTGCGGAGATTGTAAATACTGCGATTGAAAAATCTCTAGACACGATGGCGACAGAGAACCATCAAGTGGTGAAAGTAGTAAAAGATATGACCGCCGGGGGGGTATTAGTTACTGCCGTAGCGGCGCTATTCGTGGCAGGCTGTATATATATTCCAGCAATTATCAGGCTGTTTTCACGATGATCATTATGTTTGGTAAGCCGGGTGCTGGTAAGGGGACGCAGGCAAATTTGTTAGTACGAGAAGAGCAATATGTTTTGGTGGGCGCAGGCGAGATTTTGCGTTCAGAATCTCAGCACAACCCGTCTCTTGCTGAGGCTATGAATGCTGGTAAATTAGTAGGTGGGGACTTGCTTTTTCCTCTTATTGCTAAAAAACTTGAGGAGTATGGGCATAAGCGCATTATTCTGGACGGCTTTCCGCGCGATAGGTCTCAGGCCGATTGGCTGAAGTCTCAATTAGAGAAAAATCCTCCTGAAAGGATCGATTTGGTGATATTGGAAATTAGTGATGACGAAGTATATGCTCGACTTGCAAAAAGAGGCCGCGCTGACGACACAGCAGATGCAATCGAGGCCCGCTTAGATATATTTGAACATGATGTTCGGCAGGCCATCGATTTGTTGGGCGAATCTGCAGATGTCCACTATATAGATGGGGTAGGAAGTGTTGATGAGGTGCATGAGCGAGTATTACGCGCCGTAACGGGAGGATTGGTATGAAGACACAGGTAAAGACAGCGCAAGAAATTCGAGATATGCGTGCCAGCGGTAAGATATTGGCAACCATTTTAGAAGAGCTTATTGATAAGGCACGAGTGGGTATGCAGACCCGCGAGATTGACCTTATGGCGCGTAAACTTCTTGAGCAGCACAAAGCTGAAGCCGCATTCTTAAACTACCAGGGGTTTCCCGGCTCTATTTGCATTTCAATTAATGAGGAAATTGCTCACGGCATACCTGGAGAGCGGGTTATGGAATCTGGTGATCTGGTTCATTTTGATTTTGGCGTTCGATATAAAGGTATGATTACGGATGCGGGTAAAAGCTTCGTGCTTGGCGCTGAGCCCACAGCTGATCAAAATCGTCTTTTAACAGGCACACAAAAGGCTCTTGATGCAGCAATTGCCCAGGTAAAAGGTGGCGTGAGGATTGGCGATATTGGCGCATCAGTTGAGGCAGTGTGTGACCAGTATGATCTGAAGGTCGTCTATGAGCTATGCGGTCATGGTGTGGGGCACAGTGTGCATGAAGAGCCGACGATCACCAATTATGGCACAAAAGGCACTGGCGAGCGTCTGAAGGCGGGATGGACTGTGGCTTTGGAGCCTAATGTTTCGCTTGGCGATCACGATATGTATCTCGCCGATAATGGCTGGACATGGATAACACGGGACGGTTCGCTTGCCGCACAATTTGAACATACTGTCTTGGTTACAGATAGCGGAGCAGAAATTTTAACAGCACTATAGCCGTTTCTGAACAAATAAATAGTTCAAAATGTTATCGCATACATAATTTGCACTTTCTGAGTGCACTGGTATACAATTTTTGTATGCAATATAGCCTTCCTAAAATATTAGAGGTGCTCTAAGTGGCCGCGAAGCGAGAAACTACCTATGTCGGGCTTGATATTGGCACTACAAAGGTAGCCTGTGTAGTAGGGGTTGCTCACCCAGAGAGCCCTGATGTTTCAATTATGGGGCTTGGCTCAGCGCCTACCGCTGGTGTTAAACGAGGAGTAGTAGTGGACCTGGAGGACACCGTAAGTGCCGTTACGGCAGCCTTAGAAGAAGCTGAGCGCATGAGCGGTACAGTAATAGAAAAAGTTACCGTTTCGGTAGATGGCAGCCACATACAGAGCCTGAACTCGCGTGGGGTAATTGCTGTCAGTCGGGCAGATAAGCAGATAAGCCGGGAAGATATGGCTCGAGCAGAAGATGCGGCCGCGGCCCTTTCCCTTGAGGCAAATCGTGAAATCCTTAGAGTTATTCCTCGCTCTTATATTGTTGATGGTCAAGGAGGCATAGTTGATCCATATGGTATGACCGGAGTGCGGCTAGAAATTGATACTCATGTAATCACAGCTTCAATCCCGGCAATGAAGAATCTGGACGATGCTGTACACCGCGCCGGCATAGTTTCTAATGGGTATGTGATTACGCCTCTAGCATCTGCACGAGCCTGTCTCACCAAGCGCCAGAAAGAGCTAGGAGTAGCCTTAATTGATATTGGTGCTGAGACTACAGGCATCGCAATCTTTGAAGATGGAAAGATTAGTTATACCAATATCATCCCCCTTGGGAGCAATCACATTACAAAGGACCTGAGCCATGCCTTACGTACAACGATGGATACCGCCGAAAAGATTAAGTGTCAATTTGGGGCTGCCCAAAAGCCAAAAACCAAGGATGCCACTAAGTATGATCTCTCTGATATAGGTATACGTGGCTCGCTACTAGCTCGTGAACTGAATACGATTATTGAAGCTCGATTGGCGGAATTTTGCGATCTTATTGCACGCGAACTTGCCAGGGCAGATGGAGGCGCATCGATGCTTGCAAGTGGCGTGATTCTGACTGGTGGTGGCTCCAAGCTGAAGGATTTGTCAGAATACATGGAGCAGGAGCTTAAGCTTCCTGTTGCCCTTGGACAAGCTCGCTCGATTAGCGGAATTATCGATCGAGTTAAGGACCCGGCCTATGCGACAGCGATTGGTCTTATGCTTGAGGACTTAGAAAAGCCGCAAGCTGCGGATTCCATTAATGACAAAATTGGTCAGGCTTTTGGAAAAGTCCGCTCTATATTTAAGGGCTTTATACCTCGCTCTTCGTAGTTGTATCGAGAGTATATTAAGTGTTGCCAGATATATCTGCAATAAAGAACACATAAATAGTTCAAAAAATATATGCAAAATTATCGAACACAATATTTGACTTTGCATGAATACAGGATTTATACTGTGGGCAAGTGTGAAACAACTTCACAAGTAATATATGTGTGCAGCAGAGACGGGTGGTGTGGGCCACTTGTCGCGCAGAGTAAGGAAGGGTGCTAAATGGCAGAAGTTCTACCAGAGATTGAGGCATTTGCTCGAATTAAGGTAATCGGCATAGGTGGAGGCGGAGGTAACTCGCTGAACCGCATGATTCAATCCAAAATTCGCGGTATTGAGTTTATCGCCATTAATACAGATGCGCAGGCTCTTCATTATAGTCAAGCCAACAAGAAGATACATATTGGCAAAGAAACGACTCGAGGCCTAGGAGCAGGTGCGAATCCTGAAATTGGCGCACAGGCTGCAGAAGAGAATGAAGACGAAATCTACGCCGCTCTGAAAAACTCTGAGATGGTGTTTATTACGACTGGCGAAGGTGGTGGGACGGGTTCTGGAGCTGCACCGGTAGTTGCTCAGATTGCACGTGATATTGGAGCGCTCACGGTGGGTATAGTGACTCGGCCATTTAAGTTTGAAGGTGATCGTCGACGTAAAATTGCAGAAGAGGGCATCCAGCGCCTGAAAGAAAAGGTTGATACGCTGATCGTCATTCCCAATGACCGCATTTTACAGATAATCGACAGGAAAACATCCCTCTTGGATGCCTTTGCGACAGTTGATGATATTCTTCGCCAGGGTGTACAGGGTATCTCTGATTTGATTACTGTGAACGGCTTGGTAAATCTCGACTTTGCTGATGTTGAGGCCATTATGCGCAATGCTGGCTCAGCTCTGATGGGCATTGGTATGGGCAATGGTGATAACCGTGCGGTTGACGCCGTGAAGCAGGCTATAGATAGCCCACTCCTGGAAGTCTCAATACAGGGTGCTAAGGGGGTAATGATTAACTTTACTGGTGGGCGCGACATGGGAATGCACGAAATAGAAGAGGCGGCTCAGTTGGTGCATAACGCGGTTGATACTGACGCCAACATCATTTGGGGTATGGTCATTGATGAGAACATGAATAATGAAATCAAGGTCACATTGGTGGCTACCGGTTTTGAGGCTGAACGCGGAGAACGCGGAGGGGCACTTTTTGGCGGGGTTCCTCAGTCGATTACACAGCGTAGTGTTGGGGATTTGGCCGATGAGCATGAAACCCAGCAGCAATCAGAGCCTGCCGAGCCGATGGGTACACCACAGCCACTTCGGCTGGTGAGCAATGAGCCAGCGGTTGAGCTTGAGGCACCTCGGCCAGCATTTTCTGGGATCCAAGAAGAAGTGGCGAAACCGGTAAGTGAAGAGGATGAGCTACTGCCATTTGTTGCAAACACCCCTCGAGTGCGTGAAGACGCTTTGGTTAGTGAGGATCCACTAGTTTCTGCGAAGCCTACAGTGCGCAATCAAGATGAGCGTGATGCGAGCCCTACGCTGTTTGATGAGCCAATTCAGGCCTTTGACCGCGATCCGATTGAGCAGCAAACATCTGAAACGATTGCTCCGAGGCAGAAAGTTGAAGCAAAACTAGATAATGAGCCAAAGCCAATTGTGAAAACGCTATCATCTCGTTTTGATGAAGCTGAAGAAGATGACTTTGATAAGCCAGCCTACCTCCGAAAAGGTGTAAAAGTCGAGAGCTCTATTATTGAAGTATCTGAGCCACCAGAAGACAAGTAGTTCTTCAGGAGAGGAGGGGTAGTGCGTTGTCCTCAGTGTAAATCAAAGAATAGCCGCGTAGTTGAGTCTCGAGATGTTGAGGATGCTGGATCGATTCGGCGTCGTCGAGAGTGCGAGAGTTGCGGGCATCGCTTCACGACCTACGAGCGATTAGAACTACCTCGCTTACTTGTGATTAAAAAAAATGGTGAACGAGAATTGTACAGCCGAGATAAACTTGCGGCAGGCATTTATCGAGCTTGCGAGAAGCGCCCGGTTGATTCTGAGCGCATTGAAAAGCTGTTGTCTGAAATCGAGCGCGAGCTGTACAGTCTTGGAGAAGCCGAAATTACCAGTGGCGAAGTTGGAGAGTTAGTAATGAAGGGGCTCTCAGAGCTGGATGATGTTGCTTACGTGCGATTTGCCAGCGTGTATCGGAGTTTTACGAGCATAGAGAGTTTTGAGAAAGCTTTACAGCAAATTAAGCGTCATCGTAAAAACTAACGGGCTAGATATTTGTTTGAGCATAAGCGTATGATGGAGCTATGCAAGTGGTATTTTACGGACAGCCTGAAACTGTCCTGCAAACACGTGATTTTCAGCGACTTATAGAAGACGTGCGAGATCAACTTGGTGATGAGGTGGTGCTGGTGCGTGATGCTGTGAGCCGTGAGTCGGTAAGTCAGATGGAAATCTATCAAATTATGAAGACCCCAGCCGTATTGATAGCCCGGCAAGATGGCTCGCCGGTGGCACTGTGGCAGCATACGCTTCCCACACTTTCTGACATTAGCTATCACTACCAGTCTGATCGCTAGGGTTACGCGTCCAGGGTATTGCCGAAAACAGGGCGAAAGCGCTACAATAACAGATATGTATACGTCACCAAAGTCCGCTCTCTCGCAAGAAGAAGAGCAAATTTTAGATTATTGGCAGAAACAAGATGTTTTTGCGCGATCCGTAACTCAGCGCGAAGCAGCTGAGCGTTACGTGTTTTATGATGGGCCACCATTTGCGAATGGCTTACCACACCTGGGGCACATGCTCACTTCCGGGCTGAAGGATGCCATTACCCGCTACCAAACAATGCGTGGAAAGTATGTGCCGCGTCGGTTTGGCTGGGATTGCCACGGCCTCCCGCCAGAAATGTTGGCTGAAAAAGAGCTTGGCATTTCTGGTAAGAAAGCCATCGCCGAATACGGAATCGAAAACTTCGTGGGTTATTGCCGAGACTCGGTTTTACGTTTTAGCTCGGAGTGGCACGAGTATGTAGATCGACTAGGTCGTTGGGTAGATTTTGCCGATGATTATCGCACGATGGACCAGGATTATATGGAGTCGGTTCTGTGGGCCTTTTCTGAGCTGCATAAAAAAGGTCTTATCTATGAAGGCGAACGGGTGGTTCCATATAGCTACGGCGCTCAAACTGCGCTCTCTAACTTCGAAACCCGTCAAGATGACAGCTATCGAGATAGGGAAGACCTGACGGCAACAATTAAATTTGCGCTTGCCGATGGACGGTATTTGCTGGGCTGGACTACGACTCCATGGACGCTGCCTGCGAATATGCTTTTAGCTGTCAATGAATCAATTGCTTATGTTGAGATGCGCCGTGAGGACGAGATTGTTGTCCTAGCAGAGGATGCGCTGGAGCGGTATGCCGATGCGTTAGAGGGCTATCAGCGAGGGAATAGCTTACCAGGGTCTGAACTTGTGGGCTCAACCTATACGCCACTCTTTCCATACTTTGAGGGTCAAGACAATGCTTTTCGGGTTGTGGCTGGGGATTTTGTAGAAACAGGTGAAGGCACTGGGGTTGTGCATATTGCTCCAGGACATGGTGAGGACGACTATTGGCTTGGTAAAAAGGAGCAAGTACTTATTGCGAGTCCGGTAGATGATGAGGGGCGCTTTACCGACGAAGTAAAAGATTATGTTGGTCGCTTGGTGTTTGATGCCAATGGCGAAATAGTAGCCGATCTTGATAAGGCCGGTAAGTTGTTTAGTAAGGCAATTATCACACACAAATACCCACATTGTTGGCGCACTGATGTTCCGATTATCTATCGAGCTATGAGTGCTTGGTTTGTAGACGTCCCTAAAATCAAGGACCAATTATTGGCTGCTAATCAGGAAATTAACTGGTATCCGGCGCACGTAAAGAACGGAGCGTTTGGTAAGTGGCTCGAGAATGCTCGAGAGTGGAATATCAGCCGCAAACGCTTCTGGGGTGCACCAATTCCGGTATGGAAGACTGACGATGGCGAGGTCTTAGTTGTTGGGTCGTTGGAAGAACTTAAGGCTCGTGCCGTGAACCCGGAATTGGTAAAGGATTTGCATCGACCAACTGTGGATGCAATCGAGCTCAAAACCGATTCGGGTAAAATTGCGCGGCGTATTGAAGATGTGTTTGACTGTTGGTTTGAATCAGGTTCTATGCCGTTCGCTCAAATGCATTACCCCTTTGATAACAAAGAAAGATTTGAGTCTGGTCACCCGGCCGACTTCATTACAGAATACGTTGGTCAGACTCGCGGCTGGTTTTACACGCTCCATGTGATGAGCGTGGCATTGTTTGGTAAACCAGCGTTTAAAAATGCTGTGGCGCACGGTATTCTCCTTGGTAGCGATGGTCGTAAGCTGAGTAAGCGACTTGGCAATTATCCTGAAAACACCGAAACTTTTGATCAATTTGGGGCTGATGCCATTCGTTTTTACCTCTTTTCTACGCCATTGGTTTCTGGCGAAACGGCGGTTTTTGATCAACGATCCCTCCAAGAAGCTCAGAGAAATGTAATTCAGCGGTTTAAAAACGTACAAACATTTTATTCAATGTATGCTGATGTCGATGGCTACTCTCCGAATACAAAATTGCTACAACCTAGCGTACAACATGCGCTTGATATTTGGGTGTTGGCTCGACTCAATCAAACCATTGCTGAGGTGACAACTGCGGCCGACGGATACGATACGCAATCCTTGTGTCGATCGCTTACAAGTTTTCTTGACGACGTATCGAACTGGTATGTACGACGTAGTCGACGACGTTTCTGGAAGAGTGGCGATGATACGGATAAGACGGCGGCATACGACACGCTTTGGTATGTGCTAGTGCAAACAGCGAAGCTGATGGCTCCGTGGGCTCCATTTGTAGCCGAGGATGTCTGGCAGAAAGTCACTGCAGGAAAGCTTGAGGACTCTGTTCATCTTACTGATTGGCCAGATGCGCAAAGTATAGATAGTGATGCCTTGTTAGCTATGCAGCAAGTTAGAGAGATTGTTACGCTTGGGCTGGCCCAGAGAGCCGCGGCTGGAGTAAAAGTGCGTCAGCCACTACAGTCGGTATCGCTTGGCTTGAACACAGACCTATCTGAAGATTTGCGAGCAATTATTGCCGAAGAACTAAATGTTAAGGAGGTGCTAGCAACTGCGAATGCTGTCTTAACTGTAGAACTTGCCACTGAGCTTACCGATGAGCT
>CAYVVS010000002.1:0-65879 GCA_964454845.1 uncultured Candidatus Saccharibacteria bacterium | reverse complement strand
CAACTGCGAATGCTGTCTTAACTGTAGAACTTGCCACTGAGCTTACCGATGAGCTTAAAACGGAGGGGTTGGCCCGCGATATTATCCGAGTTATCCAAGTTGCCCGCAAAAATGCTGGCTTGCAGGTGGATGATCGAATTATGCTTGCTCTGTCGGGCAACGAGGCGGTTGCGCAGGCGCTCAAGGCCTTCAAGGATATGATTATGCAAGAAGTGCTGGCAGTTGAATTGAGTAGTGACACTACGAACTACGCCTACCAAACTGAAGAAAAGCTGTCGGGTGACGTACTCGCAATCGGGTTAACAAAGCACAGCTAGCAATATGAGGAGGGGACTGCGCCAAATTGATTGGGTGGTGGCTACGACGACGATGCTCATCGTGGCGCTCGGGCTATTGGTACTGTATTCTTCTGGTATTAAGGCTGGCGAAGTACGTAGTGAAATTGACGCATCTCGACAGTTTTTGTATGCGGGCGTAGGGGTGATTGCCTGTATTATTGTGGCCCGTATCGATTACCGCTTATTTAAGAGTTATGCAGCTGTTTTGTATGTTCTAATGGTACTCAGTTTGGCTGCTGTGGATTTTATTGGGTTTTCTGCCCTGGGGGCTCAACGATGGATTAGTATTGGCTTCTTTCAGTTCCAGCCTTCGGAGTTTGCAAAACTAGCTCTGATTCTCGTGTTGGCGGCGTTTTACTCAAAGGTTTACACGCGTAGTCATCAGCTGCGTTACTTGTTTTATTCACTAGCAATCATGATTGTGCCGATGATGTTGGTGGTAATTCAGCCCGACCTTGGAACGGGATTAGTCTTGTTCGTAATCTGGCTCAGTATGACGCTAGCTTCACGGGTAAAAAAGCGTTATTTGGCGGCTGGTGCGGCAGCTGGCGTGGTGATGTTGCCAATTTTTTACAGTGTGCTGGCACCATACCAACAGAATCGTATTAATGTATTGCTTAACCCTCAGGCCGATCGACTGGGTACGGGCTACAATGTTACCCAAGCCATAATTGCCGTTGGAAGTGGTGGTTGGACTGGCCGTGGACTGTCATCGGGGAGCCAAAGTCAATTGAACTTTTTGCCATCTCAGCACACTGACTTTATCTTTGCGGTATTAGCGGAGAAGCTCGGGTTCTTGGGGGCTGCTTTGGCAATTATGCTGTTTGTCATTCTTATTGTGCGCATTTACATATTAAGTACCGAATCAATTGATCGGTTTGGTAGCTTTATCTGTATTGGCACAGCCAGCATGCTGTTGTTTCATGTATTAATTAATATAGGCATGAATATGGGTATTATGCCGGTCACCGGCATCCCATTGCCGCTTATTTCTGCTGGAGGTACGAGCATGCTGATGAATTTCTTGATCCTGGGCATCATCCTTTCGGTTGCACGTCACCGCGAGACCAAACGCCGCCTGAAAGACGAGTCAGTGTGAGAAAAGTTTCGCGTCGTAAACTCATGAAGCTTGGCTATGTTGGTATTACCTTACTGTTAGCTGCGGTAATTGTGCGGGCTTTTCCCGAAAAAGATCCCGGTTCCTCATTGTCTACAGGAGATAGTCTTCGAGTTATAGAGGTTTTTGATGGTGACACAATTAGCGTTGATCGAAATGGGATTGTTGAAAAAGTGCGGTTTATTGGCATAGATACACCCGAAACTAAAGATCCGCGCAAGCCGGTGCAATGCTTTGGTAAAGAGGCTAGCAGCTACACGCATCAGCTGCTCGAGGGTAAACGAGTACGCTTGGAGATCGATACCACCCAAGGTGAGCGGGATAGGTATGATCGAGTTTTGGCGTATGTCCGTCGTGAGGATGGCTTGTTTGTGAATCAGCAGCTTGTTGCTGAAGGATATGCCCACGAATATACCTATCAGGGTAACCCCTATACGTATCAGGCAGATTTTCGGGCTGCCGAACAGGCAGCTAGGGAGCAGCAAAAAGGTTTGTGGTCGCCGAATACCTGTAATGGCGACACTTCTTCTTAATTGGCGTCTAGCCGAGCGTACTGCATCTCACGTATAATGGTTGTTATGAGCAAAGTTTTTGATGTCTTAATTATTGGCAGTGGTCCAGCGGCGTATACGGCTGCAATTTATACTGCACGTGCATCTCTCTCGACGGCAATTTATGCGGGGGATGTTCCTGGTGGACAACTGCTGTTAACTAGCGAAGTCGAGAATTTTCCTGGTTTTAGAGACGGTATTATGGGTCCAGAACTTATGGAGGAGATGAAAGCTCAGGCCGAGCGTTTTGATGTTGAGATGGTGAGTGAGTTTATAGACAAGATTGAGCCAGGTAAGCCTCATGTCGTCTACACGCGGGGTGGAGAAAAGGTGCAGGCAAAGACAATTATTATTGCTACTGGTGCCCAGGCACGCTGGCTTGGCTTGAAGAACGAAACTCGACTTATGGCTAAGGGTATATCGGCTTGTGCTACTTGTGATGGCTATTTCTTTCAAGGTAAGCGCGTGGTAGTAGTTGGCGGCGGCGATACTGCTATGGAAGAGGCCCTGACGCTTACAAAGTTTGCCGATAGAGTGACGGTTGTTCATCGGCGGGATACTCTTCGGGCTAGCAAGATTATGCAAGAACGCGCAAAGCAGCATCCCAAGATAGATTTTATCTGGAATAGTGCCGTGACTGATGTATTTGGCGAGCATATGGTGTCTGGCGTCGAGATTACCAACCTGCAGACTGACGAAAAACAAGAGTTAGATTGCGAAGGGCTTTTTGTGGCGATAGGACATATTCCAGCAACAGGATTCTTGAAGGGGATGATTGATCTGGATGAAAAAGGCTACGTTGCGGCTAGAGATGTTGTTTTTACGAATGTTGAGGGTATTTTTGCGGCTGGTGATGTAGCCGATAAACGTTATCGTCAGGCAATCACTGCTGCGGGAGATGGTTGTAGGGCCGCCTTAGAGGTTGAACATTATTTAGCAAGTCAGGAATAACCGAGCTATGTCGCAAGCCGATGATATAAAAGTATATAAAGAGCGTATCGCGGCACTGCAAGCTCAAGTTCGTGAGCTGCATCAACGTCTAGTTACCGATGAGCTCACGCAGATATTTAATCGTCGCGGTCTCATGGAGTATCTGGAGGCTATCGCTAGTGAAGTGATGTATCAGTACAAGCATCCAGATAAGCGGCGGTCGGTGATTATTAAATCACTCACGATAATTTTTCTTGATATTGATCATTTTAAAAAGGTGAACGATACCTACGGACACGATGCTGGTGATGAGGTGCTGCGGCAGACAGCAGATTTGCTGCGTGGTCGGGTGCGGCAACTTGATATTGTTGGTCGATATGGGGGTGAAGAAATCGTAGTTGGCTTACCTGGGGCTACTACCGAGCATGCTGAGCGAATAGCCGAAGATTTACGCCTGATGATTGAGGAGCATGAATTTCTGGTCGGCGAACAGTCTTTGAAGGTAACTGCGAGTCTTGGGGTGGCTGAGCTCACTCCCGTACGCAATATTCACCAGACGCTCAAGGCGGCGGATGATGCTTTGTATAAGGCGAAAGATACGGGGCGCAATAAAGTAGTGGTAGGGTAGCGTGCCGAGGGTTGCTCAGTTAGCTCCCGCAGGAGCTACTTTGGAGGAGTCGCTTACTGTGCGCAAAATGGGTTTTCGGGATATCACCCCGATGCATCAGTTGTTTATCCAGTCGGTCGATGATTCGTTTACGTATTTTCCGGATGAATACCGGGCAAAATTACGTCGTCAGCATAACTTACTGAGACTGTTTAAGGCACACGTTTCTCCTAAGGCTCACTTTTTGCTTTTAGCGCATGACGCACAAGACATCGGCTATTGCCTACTGCGTTTTCAGTTAGATAGGGCGTATATTTTTTGGATGTATGTGGATCCAGACTTTCGAGGTATTGGAGCTGGAGAGAGGCTCTTGCGGGCAGCTGTTGAGCAGTGTCGTCTGCGAAATATGACAGCATTGGAGCTGGTTACATATGACAAAGAAGGGTTTTACGCAAAGTATGGCTTTGTGCCCTTACGGCATGTTGCTGGACTGGTTGGGGGAGTGGATATGGTGATAATGGAGCATGTATTGTAGCTATGAAGAAATTCTTGCCGAAGCGGAATGTGTACTTACGAGGCTATGAGGCTCCCAGTAAGTCGGCTCCAAGGCGTGATAAACCAAGGCCTCGTAAAGCTCATCGCTGGTTGGTGTATGTACTCATTATTCTGGCACTCGGTATAGCCTGGCTACTGTTGAGTGGTACTCAAGTAGTTCATCGACAATCGACTACAACACAAAATAAAGCGCCCAATAAAAAGACAGAAATTTCTGCCGGCAAAGTGACTGAACAAGGGGAGGTGGTAAGTTACACATCAGAGCAGACACTGCAGCTAATACGCCAAACAAATAAGGGCTACACGGGGCCTGCAACTGCTGTAAAAACACAAACCTTTAGGTACACTATGACTGACACGAATGGCCAGACCGTACAGGTATATGCGCGGGTATTTATGCCTTCCACTGGCGCAACGGAAGGTCTGCCGGTGTTTGCATTCGCTCCCGGGACTACTGGCATAGACGATCAGTGTGCGGCTTCGGTGGAACAGTCTTCTAAGCGAGCCTGGGGGAACTATCCAAGCCACATGGCATCTTATGCGGCCCAAGGGTATGCTACGGTGATTACCGACTACGAAGGTATGCGTGACCAGACTCGCATGCATCATTATATGGTTGGTGCTTTGGAGGGCAGGGCGGTGCTTGACTCCGTGCGGGCGCTTGGTAATTTACCGCTCACGAAAGACCGCATAGCCACCGAGCAGGTAATTGTGGGCGGGTATTCCCAGGGTGGTCATGCTGCTTATTGGGCCGATGAGATTGCTGCTACGTATGCACCAGAAATTAAAATTCAAGGCGTTATTGGTTTTGGGCCGGTAACGGACGTGCGGCGTACACTTACCGACACGACGCAAGGGGCTAACCTATTGTGGTTTGGGCCATATGTACTCTACAGCTATACCGATTGGTATAAAGAAAGCTACCCGGTTGATAGGATCCTCATGCCGCCATTTTCTAGTAATCTGGCGAATGATATTTCTAAGAATTGTATTGATACCAACATTACCTATTGGGGCAACAAAGATATTAATCGAGTGTATACGCCACAGTTTATTGCTGCGATGAAAACTGGCTCGGTTGCATCGGTTTCCAAAGTGTTTGATCAGCGCATGCAAGAGAATCTGACTGCCGACACGAAAACAGCCAGTAAAAAGGCAATTTTTCACGGTGATCTCGATAATGTAGTGCTGCCCGCTCAGTCTCAGGATGCCGTTACTCGTTTGTGCCAGCTGGGCAATATAGTGACGTATAAGCGTTATGCTGATGCCACCCATTACACTACTATGACACGGAGTTATAACGACACGATTAATTGGATGAAAGCAGTCTTTACTGGCACCCAGCCACCAAGCGATTGTAAGTAAACAAAAACACCCCAGACGGGGTGTTTTTACCAGCACATGCCAGATTGTTAGGCTGTAATTGAGTCAATTACCAGCACGGTTTTATGCTGACGGTGGCCATGCATAGTTTTTTGGCGCTTCTTGGCCTTATACTTCAGTACGAGAACTTTATCAGACTGTTTGTCTGCAGCACGCACAGAGGCAACTACTTTTGCACCGGCAACATGAGGCGTGCCAACCTTTACATTGTCGCCATCAACTACCAAAAGCGGCTCAAAAGTGACGCTTTTTTCTTCGCCCAAGAGTTCAGTCTCGATAGTCTGACCCTTTTCGACGAGGTATTGGTGATTTCCGGCTTGAATTACTGCTAACATATTCTTTCTCGTTTAGGACAACAATGTAGTATTCTATCAGGTTTGCAGCGAAATGTAAATAGTTGACCTAGAAATGCTTAAGATGGGGTAGTTTCTTGCTATAATAAGCTGTAATGAAGTATAGCGAGGGTGGAGACAAATTAACGTGGTGATTATTGCGGTTGCAAACCAAAAAGGTGGTGTTGGCAAAACGACCACTACGGTTAATCTTGGTGCATATATAGCTAAGGCCGGTAAGCGAGTGTTGATTGTTGATCTGGATCCGCAAGGGAATGCCAGCTCGGGTCTAGGCATCGATAAGCAGCGCTTACAGCATTCGCTCTACGACGTATTGGTTGAAGGTGTGCCGCTTGCTAGCGTTACGCATAAGACGCATTACAAGAACCTGTCAATTATCCCTGCTAGTGCTGTTTTGGCGGCGGCGGAAGTGGAGCTTACCAAGATTGATCAGCGCGAGTCACGGCTTAAGCTGGCGCTCGCGAATGCACCTTATGATATTGTTCTGATTGATTGCCCGCCGTCGCTCGGCTTACTGACCGTAAACGGCCTTACGGCTGCTAATCGTCTCCTCATTCCGGTGCAGGCCGAATATTATGCGCTGGAGGGACTCGGGCAACTACTGGCAACAGTACAGCGCGTTAAGCAGGCGCTTAACCCGGATTTAGAGCTGGTTGGAGTAGTGCTGACAATGCACACGGCCCGGACTTCGCTTTCGCAGGCGGTGGCGCAAGAAGTGGAGCAGCATTTTCCAGATATGGTATGCTCGACAGTAATACCGCGGAATGTTCGCTTGGCCGAGGCACCTAGTCATGCCAAAGCAATAGTAGATTATGATCGGTTCAGTAAGGGGGCTAGAGCGTATAAGGCTCTTGCAAAGGAGGTACTCTCACGTGTCAGCTAAAGCTTCAAAGCCAAGTCGATTGGGTCGTGGCCTAGATGCCCTAATCCCAACAGAGGTTGATGAATTTGCCAGTAAAGAGGTGTCGAAAACTCTTCATTTAGAGAGTGAAGATGCCGTACATAAAATTTCGGTTGATTTAGTTGATCCTAATCCATTCCAGCCACGCAAAGAGTTTGGCGATGAAGATCTTGCTGATCTGGCCGCCTCCATCAAGCAGCACGGTGTCGTGCAGCCGCTGGTTGTCACTAGGCAAGGTGATCGTTTTCAGCTGATTGCGGGTGAGCGACGCTTGCGTGCTTCTAAGCTTGCGGGTAAGAAAACTGTACCGGTTATTCTGCGGAGCTTTGATGAGCAACAACAGCTTGAGGTAGCAGTGATTGAGAATATACAACGAGCTGAGTTGTCGCCACTTGAGCTCGCTGTGGCCTATCAAAAACTTATTGATCAGTTCAACCTGACAACCGAGGCAATTGCCAAGCGTGTCGGTAAAGCTGCGCCAACAGTTCGGAATATCCTCCGACTCCTTAAATTGCCATATGAAGCCAAAAAAGCCTTGCAAGAAGGCAAAATACTCGAGGGCCAAGCTCGCTCCATTCTGACAATTGAAGACCCCAAAGATCAGCTTAAGATGCTTGGTATGATTACGGAAAGTGACATGACAGTTCGTCAGACAGAAGAGATTGCGCGTAACTGGAAGCAAGATAAAGAACTTGTTTCAAAGCGGGTTGAAAAGAAAAATTCAGATTACCGCTCGGTTATTGATGGCATTGGCAAGCAGCTTGGAACCAAGGTAGAAGTGTTAAACAACGCTCAGGGCGGTCGGCTTGTGGTGCGTTTTTTCTCGCAGGAAGAGCTCGCCCGAATATACGAAGAGATTACTGGCGAAACACTCGTTTAGTAATAGAGTACTTATTGAGTAGCTGCGGAAAGGTTGTACTGTGGGTGAGCAATCTGACCGAATTCGTAAACCGGCAGGAGTCTCAATGCGGCTGTTCCAATCATGCGATTCATTGGAATAGGACCAAAATAGCGTGAGTCCTGGCTTGCCTGTGGGTTGCGATTATCGCCGAGTACGAATATCTCGCCCTTATCAACTGTGACGTCGACGTCGCCTTCAAGCGCAATGCCGCCAACGTAGGCCTCGGACAATGTTACTCCGGTTGGGTTTTGATTATTAAAGATGGTTACGGTACCATTTTTTACCACCACGCGTTCTCCCG
Source organism: uncultured Candidatus Saccharibacteria bacterium (assembly GCA_964454845.1). Lineage (GTDB taxonomy): Bacteria > Patescibacteriota > Saccharimonadia > CAILAD01. The sequence continues at coordinate 57,942 of CAYVVS010000002.1, read as the reverse complement.
GCAGTCCAATGGCCCGTTTAATGAAGTAAATGTCGGTCGGAAAATCTGGCGGATTAAAGATTACAACGTCGCCTCGTTGAATGTCTAAATTCGTCGATTGTCCAGTAAGCTTTTTCCAGCTCACATCAAACTTCGAAACAATTAGGTAGTTACCGTTTTGGAAGGAAGGTTCCATAGACTGGCCATCGACATACCAAGCTTGAAAGATAAAATTGTGTACGATAAAAACGAGCCCGGCCGGGATGAGTACCCAAGAAATGAGAAAATTAACAATTCGCCGCCACATGGGCTTTTCTGGCTCGGTGTCGTCTTGGCTGTCACCAGCAGAAGGTTCTTCTGGGGGGAATCCCGGGGTGGGATTTCCCTCGGCTTGTGCGTGCGCTGGAGCGGGTGGCGGTATGATGGTAGCTTGCGGTGTGCTAGCCACACCCTCAGAAAGGGGCGTTGGTTTAGAGAGCTGACTAATTGGCACTTCATTAGGGTTTGTCGTAGGGGGAACGGCCCCACCGACCTGCTGAGGATTTGAAGCCGGCGCTCCGTTTGGTTGTTCTTGGCTTGCCATACATATCCAGTATAACTGAGTCTGCTCGTTCCTGCACTGTACATTTCAAAAGCTACGTGCCTCCTATATACTATCCTTATGCTACGTAAGAGACGCCCTGAAAATCCAGATAATCACCCGGCAGCTCAGAGCGGATCGTACACGTCTTTTCGCAAGCGTCGTTTTTCTCGTCGTTCAAAAATAATTACTGCCATTGTTGTGCTAGCTGTCCTGATGGTTCCGGCCATATTGCTAGCTAAAAGCCTGTACGCGTATAAATCTGTCGTACAGCGCCACACTGGCGTGTCTACCGAGGTGCTCACAAAGAAAGATACTGAATTCGATTCTAAGACTGAGGCCGAGGGTCGGGTAAATATTTTACTGCTGGGAGTTGGCGACGCAGGTCATGCCGGTTCGACGCTGGCTGACACCATGATAGTCGCGAGTATCGATCCAGAGACAAAAGATGTGGCAATGTTGTCGCTGCCGCGGGATCTCTATGTGCCAATTCCGAAGAACGGAAAAAACAAAATTAACGCTGCTCACGCTTTTGGCGAGATGCAAAAAGCCGGCGAGGGGCCAAACCTTGCTAAAGAAGTGGCCGGGAACGTTTTAGATATACCTATTCATAATTATGTGAGGGTCGATTTTACTGGTTTTAAAAAAGCTGTAGACGTTTTGGGCGGAGTATCTATTGATGTGGCGACACCGCTCTCCGACTCTGAATACCCGTGCGAAAAAGATGAACGTCGAGCCTGTGGCTTCTCGATTAAAGCAGGCACGCAAACGATGAATGGTGCAACGGCGCTAAAATATGCTCGCTGTCGCAAGGGAAACTGTGGTAACGATTTTGGTCGAGCCAGCCGCCAACAAGAGGTGCTTATGGCGATGCGTACAAAGGCCCTTCAGTTGTCTACGCTGACAAATCCAGCCAAATTGGCCGGCATGATTGACACGATTGGCTCGCATGTTCGCACCGATCTCTCAACCGAAGAGCTTACTCGTCTGGCTGAGATACTCAAGGATGTCGATACCAGCAAGGTACGATCTAAGGTGGTTGATGCAGAAGAAGAAAAGTTAGTACAAACCGCTAATATTGCCGGAGCGAGCGTTGTGATTCCTGTGGGTGGTGATGGGAAATTCGGGCCAATTCAAGATTTTGCTCATAGTCTATTTTTTGATCGCCATATTGTGGAAGAAAATATTCCTGTAACTATCGTGAACGCATCGTCGCAAGCTAATATCTCGGGGGCCATTGCTGATAAGCTCAAAGGCTATCGTTATACGGTTGTAGAAGTCCAGAAAGCTACGCCGCAAGCAACATCAGAGTTGATTGATGGTACTGTCGGTAAGGCAAAATATACGCGGCGTTATTTGGAGGCTCGCTATAAACTTACGGCAAAAGAGGATACTTCGCGTGGTTCAGGCATTACACTAGTAGTAGGAAATGATATGAAAAATCAGGCAGGAAATTAGTCGTGGCTCGTAGGGGGAAATTTCTCACACCTTCGCAGCGCATATTGATCGCGCATATTTTGGGCCTATCGGTAGCACTGGCCCTTACTATGCTGGGTGGTGTTTGGGCGTGGCTTGCGGCCGTAGCCGCCGTAGCCGTTACAATTAGTACGGTTGCGCGCCTTTTAGTGCAGCGCTCGGCTCGTATTGTGTTTACGCGTTCACTAGAGCCGGTAATTCTCGTGTTGTTTGGTCAGCTCTACATCGGTCTCTTGCAACTGGTGTACGATGTGCCGCTTTGGCAGCAGGCAACGTTCCTTATCGTCGTATTCCTTTTGCAAATTCGCTATTTGCTCATGCAGTTCAGGACTCAAGCGGCGCATGCGCAAACCGGTTTTACAGCAATCGTGCTATTGCTGGTAAATACTACCTGGGTGCTCCTGCTCAACCAAGATGTTACAGCCGGATTTGTCGCAATTATCTTAGCTTGGGTTGTTAACTATATAATTGTGCATTATTGGCTGGAGCGCGTGGGGTATCATAATTCATTCTTGGCGGCAGTGTGGTCGCTGATTGCAGTCGAGATGTTGTTACTGGGCAGCGTGGCTCTGGTGTTTTACACGCTTCCGTCTACGCTCTTGGTGGTTTCGCGCACGGCGCTATTTTTGGCGGTTATTGCGTATGCGTGGGGCAGTATGCTCTTACTTCATTCGCAACGTAAACTTTCCAAAAAGCTGGTAGTTGAATATGGTATGATATGTGCGTTTTTACTCATAGTGCTGCTCGTTATGACTGGCATGTAGTTCAAGCTTTAAGCTGACTCTCAGTTTGTGATGGCATATATAGATACGGAGGCGTGAATGCAAGAAGAATCGAAACCAGTCAAAAAAGAAAAAACGAGTAATGTGAGCAGTGTATCATCGGCGCCACCGATTAATTTTGGCGCTACAAAAAAACCCGCAGCCAAGTCGAGTGGAGGACCAGGTTGGGGAATAACCGTACTACTAGCATTTGTTGCGGGTGTGTTGGGGGCAGCGCTCTTTGTACGCTTCATGCCGGCCGGGCAGCAAAGTGCTATCGAACAATCTAAGCAAGTAACATTGCAGGAAAACTCAGCAACCATTGATTTAGTCAAAAAGGTTGGACCAAGTGTCGTTTCAATTAATACCTCAACCACTGTGCAGAGCTTCTTTGGAGCTCAGCAGCAACAAGGTGCGGGTACGGGGGTGATTGTAAGTGCTGATGGCCTTATTCTTACGAATAAGCATGTGGTGCAAGGTGCTAGTACGGTCACGGTGACGAATACCGATGGCAAACAGTTTGAAGGTAAAATTTTGGCACTTGATTCATCAAACGATATCGCCTTCGTAAAAGTAGAGGCCAGTGGGCTTCCGGCCGCCGAGCTTGGCGATTCAGATAAGGTGGAAGTGGGACAGCGCGCAATCGCCATTGGTAATGCCTTGGGTGAGTACAGCAATACGGTTACAACTGGTGTAATTTCTGGCAAGCAACGCCCGGTACAGGCATCTGATGGGCAGGGCAACACCGAGACACTTACCAACTTGTTTCAGACCGATGCAGCCATTAACCCAGGGAACTCGGGCGGACCGCTATTAAATATCGACGGTCAAATTATTGGTATTAATACGGCTGTCGCAAGTGGTGAGAATGCGCAAAACATTGGTTTTGCAATTCCGATTAACCAGGTAAAGGGTGCGCTGGATTCAGTAAAGGCTCGCGGAGTGATTGTGCGTCCATACATTGGTGTGCGCTACGTGATGCTCACTGATAGCTTTGCTGAGCGCAACAATTTGCCAGTAAAGCAGGGTGCGCTGTTGCGTGGGGATGAGCAAACAATTGCGGTAATTTCTGGATCTCCCGCTGCAAAGGCAGGCCTGAAAGATGGAGATATTATTACCAAGATTAACGATAAAGAGATTACCCGCGATAACCCACTGCAGAGCGTGGTAGTAGGCTTTAGCCCTGGTGATACGGTAAAGGTAACGTATTGGCGCGACGGCAAAGAGCAGACTGTAGATGTGAAGCTTGAAGAGACGCCGCAAGCTACCGAATAACATCATCTAAAAAGAAGAGCACCCACCCGAACTAATGTTCGGGTGGGTGTTGGTTTGCACGGTACTTTTTGGGCCTTGTTGGCTTACCGTGCGCAGCTCGCGTATCAGGACTTGAGGCTGTGATCGCTCTTGGCATCGTGCCGGTCGATGAGCCACAGGCAACCGAAGTTGGCGAGGCCGATGACGACCATCATCGCATTGATTGCCGTGTAGTTACTGGTCTGTTCGAGCTCTTGCATGGCAACTCGTTGTTGCCATGTGTCGCCTGTGAATACGAAGCTCAGCGTTCCAGCTGCAACCATGCAGACTGCGTAGTAGGCGCAGAGCTTCATCCAGAGAGGGAACTCTGGGAGGAGGGGCTCACTGCAGAAACCTCGCAGCGCGATGTAGGCTGCGATCAGGACTCCGGAAGCACCACCGAATACGTCGAGGATGTACACGGTGTTGATGGTCGCTCTCGATTGAGTCTCTCGAGCCAGTTCGAAGGTCACTGCCGACCCCATGAGGGAGACGGAGAAGACCAATAGGGCAAGCATGAGCAGAAGTCTCTGCTTGATGGTGAGCATGTGAGAATCTTTCGTTCGAAGGTACGGTAAAAATATATTACAATAATATAACAATAAAGTCAATATATTTCCTAGACAAGGAAAAGCACCCATATAAATCCTAAAGTTAGGAAAACGGGTGCTTGTAAGAGCAGTTGTACCGCGATCTCGGTATCGAGATTGTGTACTTATCGCTGACTGCTAAAGCGCCTCCCTCGCGTCTTGCGACACTTCGATTTTGCAATCGATTTTACCTCCGGGGGAGAGGTGAATGCTAGACCACCGAAGCGGCTGTTGCTGTGAGCGCAATCACGACGAAGATCGCGAAAGCCGTAAACAGCACCGGTTCTGGCACGGGGACACCCTCGATGGCGAGGACGAAGACCAGTGCGCAGGCCGCTAGCAGGCCGACTGCGACAGGCAGGAGGACCCTGCTGAGCTGTCGTCGTCGACGGTACCGATTTCTCGGCATGTGTATCACCTCCTTACGGTGAGTAGATGAGCTGTAGTGCAAGCCAACGAGCGCCAGAGACCATGCCGAAGCAATAGACGATGACACAGTGGGCGATGAGAATCCAGCTGATCAGCGGGTGGCCGATGAACTGCATCTCGAAACGGACGGAGCCGTAGGTGAACATGACTGCGAAGGGCAAGTAGACCATCGTGATGCATGCCATTGCGGCGCAATCATCTCGATCGCCGAACAGGCTCTTGAGAAGCTTCATGGTGTACTCCTGCAGCTTTGGCGATTTGCCAAGGGTGCTGCATCTCCCTTCCTCGATCCATAGCTAAAAATCGGGATCCAAACAGTAAGAGTAACTAAACGGGGGTACTTACGGTTGTCTCGAGCCCGATTTCTTAAAAGGCATCAAGAGGAAGGAAATAAGGAAGTGTTTAGAAGGTACTAATCTTTTAAAAAAGATTATGCTGATTATAATAGCATAAGTATTAAGAAAAGTCAATAGTTGCAGTGATTATTTCTCGAGGCCGAGGATGAAATAATCTTGAAAAATTTTTGTGAGACCACAGTCATGAGCGAGTTTAATGATCTCGTTTTGCTGCCAGGGGTCAGATTCGGTCCAGATTTGCGCATTGGCAGCAATGTAGTTTGGGAGCTCGGTGAAGAATTTTCGGTACAAATCTAGGCCGTCGTCGGCGCCGCCAAACAACGCCACATCTGGCTCGTTTTGGACTTCGGGCATTAGTTCCATGGTGCGAGTGACGTATGGCAGATTCGCAACAATAATGTCGAACTTGCCGTCAATGTTCTCAAAAAGGTCAGATTTGACGAATTCGACTTTTGTGTCGTTGCCGAGAAGAGCTTCTGCATTTTCGCGAGCTAGCTCGAGAGCTTCGGAGCTCACTTCGCTGGCCGTAACGTGCAGGTCGGGTCGCAAATGCTTGAGCGCAATTGCCATGGCGCCAGAACCGGTGCCTATGTCGAGTACGCGAGCGTCTTTCTGGGCACGCTTGGAAACTTCGACAACAATCGTTTCGGTTTCAACGCGTGGCGTTAACGCACGGTCGTCTATTTTGAACTCCAGTCCAGCAAATTCTCGCATGCCCAAAACGTAGCTCATCGGGATGCGCTCGGCGCGTTTTTGCACAAGTTGTTGCGCTTGTTTTAGCTGCTCGGTACTTAACTCGGTTCCGTCATGTGCTAAAAGCCAAGCTCGGTCTTTTTCTAGTGTGTGTGCCAGAATTACTTCGGCATCGGTTTGAGCACCTTCTATACCCGCAGTTTTTAGCGTGGCGATAGCGTTTGTGAGGAAGTCACGAAGTATCATGCTTGCTCGGCGAGGGCTTGGTCGATATCAGCTTGTTTCAGGGCTTCATGGTGCTCATCAAGTCCACCATCCATAAAGCGAGTGAGCCCATGAGTGGTAAAACCAATACGGTGGTCGGTGATTCGATCTTGAGGGAAGTTATAGGTGCGGATTTTTTCAGAGCGATCTCCGGTGCCAATTTGACTCAAACGAGCATCGCCAAGTTCTTTACGGCGTTTTTCTTCTTCCATAGCGAGCAGGCGAGAGCGTAAGACGTTCATAGCCTTCGCGCGGTTTTTGATCTGGCTCTTTTCATCCTGACAGGTTACCACAATGCCCGTCGGCAAGTGAGTAAGGCGTACGGCCGAATCAGTAGTATTCACACTCTGGCCACCATTGCCAGATGAGCGATACACATCGATACGGACTTCGTTATCGGCAATCTCCAGCTCAGTTTCCTCGGCTTCTGGCAAAACTGCCACTGTGACGGTGGAGGTATGGGTACGGCCCTGGCTTTCGGTAGCTGGAACACGCTGCACACGGTGGACTCCAGATTCATATTTAAGTTGACCATAGGCTTCTGGCCCAGAGGCTTCGATAATTACTTCTTTATACCCGCCTACTTCATTGGGGCTTTCTGAGAGCATAGTAAGTTTTAGGCCGTGAGCTTCAGCGAATCGGGCATACATACGGGCTAGCTCGCCAGCAAAGAGTGAGCTTTCGTCGCCGCCGGCCCCGGCGCGAATTTCAATGATGGCAGTTTTATTATCGTTCGGATCAGTTGGTACGAGCGCGGCACGTACCTTATCTTGCAGGCCTTCTAGTTTGGATTCGAGCTCTGGAATCTCAGCGCGCGCCAATTCGCCCATTTCAGCGTCGTTCGCCAGGGCTTTGGCATCTTCTAGATCGGTCTCGGTTTTCTGCACATCTTCAAATAGTTCGAGTCTGGTTTGCAAGTCGCGCTGTTCGTGTACCAAACCAGCAGCTTTGGGGCTGGCATAGATTTCTGGGCGCGAGAGTTCTACCTCGAGTTCGTCGAGGCGGTTTTTGAGTTTGTCGATAGAGGCTTGATCAATCATGGCTTTTTTAACTATTTCCTATTTTACAGCAGAAAGACGCCCAGCTATAGGGCGTCTTTCATGGTGCTTGAGCGAGTTATTCGCTTTCGGTTTTAGCTTCAGGCTTTGCTGCTGCTTGATCTACAGTATGGTCCTTAAGCTCGGCCTTAATTTCTTTTAAGGCAGCTTTTGCGTCCTTAGGGGCTTCCGCAACCTTCTCGACCTTTTTAGCGGTCTTCTTTGGTTTTGCGGTCTGCTTTAACGCGCCGCTCTTCTTGCGCAAGGCTTCAAAGCGATCAACACGACCAGCAGTGTCCACAAGCTTCTGCTTGCCGGTATAGAACGGATGGCAGTTCGAGCAGATTTCTACAGTGATTTCTGGCACGGTGGAGTGGCTGGTAAAAGTAGTGTCGCAACCGAGGCAGGTAACCTTGGTTTCGACCCAATCTGGATGGATATTGGCTTTCATAACCCCAGTATCTTACCAGGTTTAACGGCATGGGTCAAGGAGGCGTAAATCCTGTCTATCTATCATCTAGTATAATGGACGTATGAAGACTACCCGCGGTAAGCAGTTTATAGATGAAAAATTTGTACGGACCGGCTGGATTCAGCAAAAAATTGTGGATTGTCGCTATGCTGCCGTGCAGATGTATGAGACCCATGTGACGGATTCGGAATATGTTGATTGCAAATTTTCAGCGGTAAATTGGCGAGCGAGTAAGTTTAAACATGTCGTTTTCCGTAATTGCATTTTCGATAAGGTAGATTTTAGTGGCTCCGAGTTTCTCTCTTGCCAGTTTCTTAGCTGTGAGTGGCAGGAGGTGAATTTTACCGATTGTCGCACCGGTGTAAAGAAATTGGTACTTGATGGCACAAAGATAGGTGTCGTCGCAGGCTTGGAATTGCTGGCGGGGCATACGCTTACACATGAACAGGCAATTGGTTTATTACCAACACTTTTGCATGAAAAAAGTATTGGAGTAGAGGGCTAGATATTTGTGAGTGTCTCGAGAAGATGATATCTTAAGCATAACGAGTTTAAAAAAAAGGAAAATAATGTCAGACCCACATAATCCAGAACATTCTGAGGGAAGTGATCGGGGCTTTAAGCCGTCAGTACCAGATCTCACGCCGAATCTAGGTGAATATCAAACCGTCGGTACCGGTAATCCAGATAGAGGTGTGGCGACTCATTTTGAGAATAATGACGAAGGTCGAGTAGCGGATCATTTACGAGATAGGCACACCGAGCATTCTCGTTATGTTGAACAGGCTCAAGAGGATGCGAAAGAAAGCCGGGAGAGTAGGAAGGATACGCAAGTCGCCGTAGAAGAACTGAGGCTTGCATTGGAGGACCTTGAGGCAACTGATCCGGATAATCTAGGAGATAAGTTTGCACTTACTCAAGCTTTAAAAATCCTAGAAGCAAGGGGAAATAAGTGGTCAGAACAGCAACAAGCAGCTGAAGAGGAAGCTAGTCGGCAGGGACGAGCAGTGCAGGCTGTAGACTTCGTTGCTGGAGAACATTTTAGAGAGAATGAAGAAGCTTACAAAAACCAGGCGGTAAATGACGCTCGACGCGCAGGGGTTGATGTGAACTACCCGCCATATACTAATCAGGAACTATCGTCTTCTCAGGGTGATACACGCCAAGTTCCAGAAAAAACTGGCGGAGTATTCATTTCTCCAAATTTAGAAGGGAATATAGCTGGGCAAGTGGCTCAAGAATTGAGAGACAGAGTTACTGATGGGGATGAGTCAGCTAATGCCGAGGCCGCAGCTCACTATTATGCTAATGAGGAGGCTTATCGCAATCAGGCAATCATGGATGCCGACAAAGCAGGGGTAGATATAGATACCGGATCAGTAAAAACTACATCTGCCGGTAACCACAAAAAAGTCGAGATACGAAATACTGTTATCACAGGAGATGTGATTGGTAATGACATGCGGCGCGGTGGCGAATAGAAGCTGAAAAGTCAATATTATGCATTCAATCTAAATACGCAAAAACAATATGTCTAGTCCTGAAAATAGCAGCTTGCACCCCGATCAAGAATTTAAGCCTTCAGTTCCGGATTTATCCAGTCTCGTTCATCAAGGCAGCACTATTCCAGATGAGGCTCAAGTTAAGGGGCGTGAAGTTGTCGACCACAAAGGGTATGCATATTCTCCCCAAGCCCCTCATTCTGCTGAATACGTTGAAAAAGCGAAAAAAGCATTGTTGTCGAATGCGGAATTTAGACGAATATCTTATGAAAGAAAAGAAAGAGTACAGAGGGTTGAGCGACCAAATATAGATGAAGCACTTTCATTCATCCATCGGTTTGGGCTTAATACTAAGCCCGTTTACTTTTTGGAGGAATTTGACGGTAAATATGCCGATCTGGAAGGTAAAATTCAAGGAAGATACGACAGCCGTGCAGATGCAGTAGTAATCAAACTCGATGCGCCGGATGATCGTGTAAAGTCTGGGCGTGAAAAAGACTATCATACCCAGCTACAAGGCCTTGTTGTGCATGAATTGGCTCATAGTAGTAGCGCATATCAAAATTATTTTTCGATAGATCATGATTACATGGTGCAGGATACTGTGAGAATTGGTAATGCTATAGAAAGCGCCCATGGCAATGCGCTTGAAGAAGCGTTCTGCGAACATATGGCTCAAAGGTATTACACAGAATCTGATTATGATCCAGGTATAGGACCGAGGTATGGTACCCCTGAAGCGGGGGCGTTTGGAGATGCATTAGTTATATCTATAGAAGGGGGTAGTGTAACCATTAACATAGAGGGGGCACCCCCACTTGGGTTAAAAAATATCATTAAGCATCTTAAACAATCACGAATAAGCGGTAGGGTCGGCTATATTGATAGGCGGTTGCTTGATAATGAAGGTGAGCGAGGAACTTTGAGGGGGGAAGATATCGGTGTTCATAATTACGCGTTCCTTGCTCAAGCGTTGTCTTTTTTAGTTGAAGATGATCCAACATTATTTGATGCATTCATTTTGTCGCGAAGTAATGTGGAAGGGCTTCGACAGATTGCTCAAAAGCTCAATGCCTTAGAACCGGGTTTGTATAAGAGATTGCGTGATATTAGAGATACCGACACTGCGAGCGCGATACAGTTTCAGCAAATCGTTGTGGATGCACTGTATGCCAAATATTTCCCCGAAAAAGCTGCAGTAGGGGCTCCTGCGGCAGAATAAAATCGCAAAACCCCCGCTCTTACGAACGGGGGTTTTGCTTATGACCTTTCAGGCACGGCTGATTTACATCAAGCCAAGCTTACGGGCACATGATGGCCATGGATTCCAGCCACGACGGGCTTGAGTCTCGCGAGCCTTGGCATCTTGAACCTCTGGTGGAGCGAGGTCAGGCCGCGCGAAACCACCAAAGTTTGCCCAAGTACCAATGTTGTACTGGTAGGCACCGTAGTAGCCGTTACCAGTGTTTTTAGCGTAGTCACCACCAGCCTCACAGAAGCGGAGCTTAGCGAAGGCGTCAGATCCACCGATAACGAGTGGAGCAGCCTTTTGGGTAACCTTACGGACTACCGTTTTAGCCTTTTCTTGAGCCTTCTTGCTCGCCTCTTCAGCAGCCTGCGCGGCACGCAACGGGCTTACAACAGCTTCGTCGAAGCTTGGTGTAACCGATGCAACCACGAGGGGCTGATACGAGTTAGTGGTGAGTTGGATTGTGTGGGTGCTTGTGCTGCCAGCTTGCGCAGTTTGCGTGAGCTGGGCGGTGGCGGGAAGTTGCACAGCATATGATGCCACCTGAGCGAATACCAAGACGATAGACGTCATGATATGTGTGTAGATACTCATAGGTCTCTCGGAAACCCGAGAAGAACTACTCCTCTCCACCCTCCGCTTCACACCTGTACGTATGGTGCCGAACGGGACAACATCGTACGTTTTAGGGGCGTCAAGCCTCCTGGAACTAAATACGACTCTACCGAGTGGGTGAGTCGCGTTGTTCTAGGAACGTCGCCTATATTACTAAATCACAAGCGGTTTGTCAAGGCTTTTTTTGGTCATTTTTTCGGTATACTAGGGGGAGTAACAGATAGAGAAGGTGGTTTTACAGATGGCGAAAGCGAAAAAACGGCGTAATTCTCAGAAAAAAGCCCAGAAACGTCAGCAAAAAAAAGTTGTGGTTGCGCAGGAGACACAGGAAGAGGTAATTGAGGCAGTTGAAGCCGACGTGTTTGAACCTGAAGAAACGCTATCTCAACCTGAAAAACGGACGGATTGGCGAGCAATTATCCTGATTGCGTTAGGTGGAATTATTGTAATCGCGGCCATTATCGCCATCTGGAGTGCCCTAAGTGCTCCACCGAATCCTAGTGAAACCCCACGGCCAACATCTGCTATCCCATTGGAAGGTTTGGCGAATCCGGAGCAGCTGCAATCTGGTGGTGCTCCGGTACAAAATGGTTCTGGAGTTGATGGATCTGATAATTCGGCCTCGGACGCACTTCAGCCTCAGGATAGCCTCACACCACAGCAGCAAGAGGACCTCTTACGCTAGCTTGACTCTTATCTGGAAATCAGGTAAAGTAAGCGGGCTAAGTTATTAATGTTACAGCAGCTTCACGAATGAGCTTACGTATAGCCATTCATCTTCCTCCCGCTCGGGACGAAGCTGCCTACGAAAGAAGGAAGTATGCCTACTAAGAAGACTGCTGCAACCGCAGCAAAACCAGATAAAACTGCCGCCGTAAAAGAGCTTTTACAGTCTGGCGCCCACTTTGGTCATCGCACCGAGCGTTGGCACCCTAAAATGGCTCAATACATTCATGGTGCTCGCGGCGGAGTTCATATTATTGACCTCATTCAAACCGAAGATCTTTTAGAAGAAGCCGAGAAGTTTGTTCGTCAGCTGACTGCACAAGGCAAGGCTGTATTGTTTGTTGCAACCAAGCGTCAGGCTAAGGCGATTGTTACCGAAGCTGCTAAAAGCGCTGATATGCCTTACGTTACGCACCGCTGGCTCGGCGGCATGATGACCAACTGGGAGACTATCTCGAAGCGAATTCGCCACCTGAAGAAGCTTGAATCTGCGCGTGAAGACGGGAGCCTAGAGCGCATGACCAAAAAAGAGCGTCTCTTGATTGATAATGAAATTGAGAAGCTTACTAAGGTATTTCTCGGCGTTAAAGAGCTTGAAGGTACTCCTGGTGCAATCTTTGTAGTTGATGTAATGCGTGAAGAAACCGCTATTAAAGAAGCTAAGACCCTAAAGATTCCAGTAATTGCGATGGCTGATACAAATGCCAACCCAGAATCGGTTGACTACATTATTCCTGCAAATGATGACGCAATCCGCTCAATCCAGCTTGTGGCTGGACGTATTGCCCGCGCTGCTGCCGAGGGTAAGGCTGAGTATGACGCAAAAACCAAGCAAGACGAAGAGGAGAAGTAAGATGACCGTGACCGTATCTATCGAGGATATTCAGAAGCTACGCCAAATGACTGGTGCCGGCATGATGAAGGCCAAAGAAGCTCTTCAGGAATCTAACGGAGACATCGATAAGGCCCAGGAAATTTTGCGCTTGAAGGGCTTGGCGAGCGCCGAAAAAAAAGCCGATCGCGGTACTGGTGCCGGTACGATTGGAAGCTACGTGCATGGCGGCCGCATTGGCGTACTAGTTGAAGTGAACTGTGAAACAGATTTTGTTGTGAAAACTGATGATTTTCAGGAGCTAGTAGAAGAGCTTTCTCTACATATCGCCGCGATGAACCCGCAGTTTGTGCGCCGTGAAGACGTTCCAGCAGAAGTGGTTGCGAAGGAAAAAGCTTTTTTTGAAGAAGAAGTGAAGGAGTCTGGCAAGCCAGCCGAGCACGCTACAAAAATCGTTGAAGGTAAGCTCGACAAGTGGATGGCCGGGATTTGTCTTTTGGAGCAGCCATACTACAAAGACGATAAGCAAACCATTGAAGATTTGGTGAAAGCTGCCATTGGTAAGCTGGGCGAAAATATTGTAGTGCGACGCTTTGTGCGTTTAGAACTTGGCGCTTAGATAGTACCCTATCGCTAAAAATAGCCCCAGAGATAAGGGGCTATTTTTAGTTTTGACGGTATACTGTACGTATGCCTGAAAAATCAGATGAGAATAGGGGTCTACCGGATAGAGAGGTTGAGTTTCCCGTCACTGAAGATCTTGTAGAAATTGCACGGTCGTTGGAGCCTGAGGGCTTAGTGGATATTGAATCCTTGCCAGCAGGTCTTGGTTTTCAAGAGACTCCTTCTGTAGCGCAGCTTCGTGAGGAGTGGCTTCTTGCTATGCGCAGCGGTGAGACAGATTGGCAGGAGCTTGCGAGTAACTATCGACGCGAGGCCGAGGCTCTGGTTAACCGCGGCACGGGTGAGGCGTACGCCAAGGCTCAAATTGGTCTTGATATTCGTATGGCTCTTGTGCGCAAACAAGCTGGGCGAAATGAGGCCTATCTTGACGACTTGCGAGATGCGATAGAGTACGCCTTTGGTATGGGCTTTGAAGAGGTGGCGAGCGAGCTGCAGCAAGCATTAGATGCCGAGCTTGCGCCGGAAGTGGCTGAGCTGCAAGACCCGGTTGTAGATCGATTGGTGGCCGCTTGTGAAGGAGTGTTGTCCGACGAGGATTGTGAAGACCTTAGGGCTATGCCTGCCGATGAGGCTATTGGCTTTGCGTTTGCCTTACTTTTTGAGCCGGGCATTGAAGATCCGGAGGCCCTTTTAAAAGAAAAGGGTTTCCTGGATTAACTTTGGCTGAGACGCTAAGGTCTCAGCTCTTTTTTACTGATACAAACCTGGTATAATTGGCTCATGCAAGAAATTTTGAAGAATACCGAAGATGCGATGAAGCGAGGCTTAGAATATTTTCAAACTGAGCTGGAAGGCGTGCAGGCCGGACGCGCTAATCCTAGTCTTATTGAAGGCATTAAAGTAGATGCGTACGGACAGGAAATGACCATGAAGCAAGTAGGCACTATTTCTACTCCAGACGCCCGTACACTTCAGGTGCAGGTTTGGGATCAGTCGCTGGTCACATCTGTCGAGAAGGCAATTCGCGATGATTCTTCATTGGGCCTCTCCCCTGCTACTGATGGCAATATGGTGCGCATGCAAATTCCAGCTATGACCGAGGAGCGCCGCCAGATGCTGGTAAAGGGGCTTTCGGAAAAGCTGGAAGCCGCTAGCGTAACGTTGCGCAATGCTCGTCATGATGGACTCAAGAAAGCCAAGTCTGGTAAAGAAGATGGCTCGATGCCCGAAGATGAGTACTTTAAGACCGAAAAAACCCTTGATGAGATGATCAAAGAATATCAAGGTAAGGCTCAGCAGCTTTTTGAAACCAAAAAGCAAGAAGTGCTTACGGTTTAACGCAAAACTACAGCCTATTCTCAGCAAAAATCGTCTATACTAGAGGGTAATGATACTGATTATTATTCTTGTACTCTTCATTTTTTCGGCGCTGGTCATTGCGCACGAATGGGGCCACTTTATTGTGGCGCGTCGCAATGGTATCCGCGTGTATGAATTCGGTATTGGTTTTCCGCCCAAGCTCTGGGGTAAGAAAAAAGGTGACACGCTCTATACTATTAACCTTTTACCGTTGGGTGGATTTGTTCGCCTTGAAGGTGAAGATAACGAATCGAAGGGGCCAAAGAGTTTTGCCTCGAAGTCTCTTTGGGTAAAAACCAAGGTACTGATGGCTGGGGTTGCCATGAATGCCCTGATCGCTTACGTGATATTTGTATGGCTGGCCGCCACGGGTATTCCACAGATTTTTCCGTTTAAGATGCCGAGTGTTGGATTTGTGCAACCGATACAGGCCGAAGCACCAAAACTGGTGGTTTTTCAGGTTGGAGAGGGTTCTGCCGCTGAGGCTGCTGGGTTGAGTACTGGCGACACCTTGGTGTCGCTGAATGGCAAAAGGTTCGCAAATGAGTCGGAGTTAAAGGCCTACACAGGTGAAATTAAGGGTCAGAAGGCAACGGTGGTATTTACTCAGGGCGGAGAAGAGAAAACCCGCGAAGTCACACTTGGCGCTGATCCTGAAAAAGGTGTGTTAGGGGTTGTTGCGCTGCCGCAAACCAAGGAGAAATACGCTTGGTACGCTGCGCCTTTTGCGGCTATTGGTCTAATGTGGCAGTCCCTTGTGGCGACTATCGGGGCGTTTTTGGGGGCGATTTGGACGCTCGTTTCGCGCTTTACAGTGGCCGAAACGGTTACCGGGCCAGTTGGCGTAACAGCGGTGTTTGGGCAGGTGATGAAGTTTGGCTTTGACTATGTACTAGTACTTATTGCCTCCATTTCTCTCTCACTGGCGGTGATTAATGCCTTGCCGCTACCAGCCCTAGATGGCGGCCGCCTATTTCTCTTAGTACTTCGTCGTATTGGCCTGCCGATTAGCGAAAAGCAAGAAGGATGGGTGCATCTAGCAGGGTTTGTGGCGCTCATCGCCTTTGGTATTATTATCGCGATTTCTGACGTAACGAGATTTTTTTAAGAGGCGATAATGCGGCTACATATGGCTTCGTCTCAGCTCGTTGCTTGGCGTAAAACAGTCCCGTTCGGACCCAAAGATGCAGCTGCTGCACTATTTCTTCCGCTGCTGTTGCCAATGCTGGCGTACATAACAATCTCGTTTTGGGGGAGTTTTGGCATTCTGCCTGGATGGATGCAAGTTATACTAGCAGAAAGCCCTACTGCGCTCGCAATACAGTACGCACTAACCTTGACGATAGAAATTGGTGTACTTTTGTGGCTGGTGCGCAAGCGTCAAGCGGGCAAACTGGGGCTTGGCTTAAGACGTGCGAGTGATAAATGGTATCTAGTAGCCTTTGGCCTATATTTTGCGCAGATCGTGATAATTATTGGCATTTTTGCCTTAGTGAATGCGCTATTGCCGGCAGTTGATACTGAGGAGCAGCAAGCCGTCTTTGAGTTTGGACGGAGTGGCTGGGGGTATTGGCTGACGGCTGTGAGTGCTGTTGTGATTGCTCCGATAATTGAAGAACTATTATTTCGAGGGGTATTGTTCGCAGGGCTCGCCAAGCGGTGGCCGGTGTGGTTGGCGGCAATAGTGTCTTCTTTGGCGTTTGCGGTGCTGCATGGTCAGGTAAACGTTGGTATTTACACATTCATACTGGGTTGCTTGCTCAGTTGGCTCTATGTTCGATCCGGGAGCATCTATCCAGGCATGCTGGTGCACTTTTTAAATAATTTGGTCGCGTTCTGGCTTTTGAGTCAAAGCTAATATACGTAGATTAGTGAGAGATTGCCCTAGTACCAGGTAGTCACTCCTGATAAACTAAAGGTAATGAAATTTCCAAGAGTCCGTCTACCAGAATTTATCGGGCGGCTGTCTCACGATATTGGCATCGATTTAGGGACGGCCAATACTTTGGTGTACCTGCGCGGTAAGGGCATTATTATTGATGAACCAAGTGTGGTGGCAATCAACAACAAGACCCGGCAGATTTTGGCCATTGGCGATGAGGCTAAGCGCATGGTTGGGAAGACGCCAGCAAATATCGTAGCCTCACGACCACTCGTTGATGGTGTAGTCTCGGATTTTGAAGTGACCGAACAGATGCTTAAATACTTTATTGATAAAGTACACAAGGCGCACTTTGCGCTGATTCCGCGTCCTCGTGTCGTAATCGGCATTCCATCTGGTGTGACTGAAGTGGAGAAGCGAGCTGTAGAGGATGCGGCAACTAATGCAGGCGCGCGTTCGGCCTATCTTATTGAGGAGCCGATGGCAGCAGCAGTAGGCGCAGAGCTGCCAATTAACGATGCTGCAGGCTCGATGATTGTTGATATTGGTGGTGGCACCAGCGAGGTGGCGGTTATTTCGCTTGGAGGCATTGTTGCCTCACGTTCGATAAGGATTGCCGGTGATGAGCTTACCGAGGATATTATTGCCTTTGCTAAGGAGGAATTTAACCTGCAGGTTGGAGAGCGTACGGCCGAAGCTATTAAGCTTTCAGTTGGTTCGGCCTGTGAGCTGGAGCATGTGCTGGAGGCACCCATACGCGGCCGCGATATTGTAACTGGCTTGCCAAAGGAAGTAATTATTAACTCCGATCAAGTCCGTACGGCGCTCTCGAAGTCGGTCCGGGCCATCGTGAACGCAGTAAAAGACACGATCGAAGAAACGCCGCCAGAACTGATTGCCGACATTATGGACCGCGGAATTCATCTCGCTGGAGGCGGTGCGCTCCTACGCGGTCTTGATGAGCTCTTGACGCAACAAACTAAAATGCCGGTCGTGATCGTAGAAGACCCTTTAACGGCAGTTGCTCGTGGAACTGGTGCTGTACTTGAAGATATTGATACCTTAAAAGACGTTTTAGTTTCAACGCAGTACGAAAAAACTCCGCGCTAGGGTAGACTTTAAAGTATATGCAGCGCTCTAAACCGTATTCTCGCTCACGAATAGCCATTATCGTCTCGCTCGTCATTATTTCGGGTGTGCTCCTGTTTCAGTTGCTTGGTTTGTGGCGTCCGTTTCGCATAGTTATTGATGCACTTACTCAGCCTATCACCAGCACTTTTGCAGGTGTTGGGCGCTGGACCGGAAATAGCATCGCAACCCTTGGCTCACTCTCGCGACTGAGCCAAGAAAACATTGATTTGCAGCGACGGGTAAGTGAAAAAGAGGCTGAGCTTGTAAAATTAAAAGAGCTGGAAAAAGAGAATGCGTTGTTGCGGGCGCAGCTAAATTTCTCTGACGAGCAAAAACTTGACCTGGTTGGCGCGAGAGTTGTAGCTTATAGCGCAGATAATGTTCGGCGCAACATTACGATTGATGTGGGGAAGTCGGACGGAGTAGAAGCGGGCATGGCGGTGGTGAGCTCGGGCGCGATTATCGGCAAGATTGAGCGCGTACATGATAAATCGAGCGATGTCTTTTTAGTAAGCGATCCAGAGTTTCGCATTCTGGCGATGACACAAAATGGTAGAGCCAAAGGAATTGTGCGTGGCCAGCTTGGGAGCGGACTGAGGATGGAGCAAATTGCTCAGAATGAAGTGATTGATGTTGGCGAGTACGTCATGAGCGCTGGAAGTGATCGTATTCCCAAAGGTTTACCGGTCGGAACGATTGAGTCAATAGATAGAAGTGATAATGAAATATTCCAGGCTGCAAATGTAAAACCGCTCGTCGATTCTCAGCGCCTGGAGCTTGTGTTTGTGGTGAAGGGGTAGTGGCTTGAAGCCGCGCATTGCTATTCTGGCAGTCTTAATTAGTTTGTTGCAGGTTGGGTTACACGCGGCGGGTTCTAGCTGGGTAATCCCAAATCTGGCGCTGATTTTCGTAGTTTGGTACGCGCCCAAACTGGAATATATTTCGATGACACTACTTATTGTGATGATGGGTGTAATTTTGGAGGTGGGGAGTGTGTTGCCTACCGGTCTGATACTACTGGGCCTATTCTTGGTGATGCTAGCTTCGAGGTTGGTGTTTAGAGATGGGCGAGATGCAAATAAATGGTCTTTCAAGTTGGCCCTTATTGTTAGTGCTACGATAATTTTTAACATCGTTCTCTATGCAACATTGCCGACCGAGATTTTAACTACACAAATTGGCAGCGCAATTGTTCGAATTGCCGTGGAGTTATTGTATAATAGTAGTATTCTGCTGCTGATTGTGGGCTTGAGTGATAGGCGGCAACAAACTCACCCACATTACCGTTTGCCACAGTAAACGTTACATAAGAGGGGTATATCATCGCGCGATCAATTTTTGGGAATCACAGCGCTGGACGAGATATGAAAATATCTCGTAAGGAACAGAAAGTTACCGATAGTGAAGCTTGGTCGGTAGCGATTCTTCCTGGTAGTGGTGAGAACCGTTCGGGATCCGAAATGGGCTTTAGCCATCTGAAGTGGTTTGTCGTTGTAGCCGGCATTGTTAGTGCGGTCCTTTTGGGGCAGCTGTTTAACCTGCAGGTGGTTCAGGGCGCGCGTAATCAGTCTTTGGCCGACGGTAATCGAATTCGACAAAACGTTATTAGGGCACCACGTGGAGCAATTTACGATAGTCGTGGTGAGCTTTTAGCTCGTAATGTGGCCAACTTTGATTTGATCGCGATAGCGGCTCGGATGCCCAAAAAGACTGACGAGCGACAACAGGTGTATGAGAGGCTGAGCAAAATTACGGGGCAAACCGCCGAAGAGATTAAACAAAAAGTCGAAAAAGACGGCCCAGCTTCTCCGTTGCCAACGTTGATTCAGGAGAGCGTTCCGCGCGAAATTGCCTTGGTGGTTGAGGAGCAAAAGAATGAACTTCCCGGCGTTGATTTGGACACCAACCCAATTAGAGAGTATTTGGATGGCGGGCAGCTTGCGCACTTTTTGGGCTACACGGGACGTGTTTCGTCCGATGATTTGAAGATAGAAAAGGAATATCGACCAACCGACTATATCGGCAAGGTTGGCATTGAGCGCGCCTACGAGAAGGATTTACGCGGTGAAGCTGGTGCCGAGCAGTCCGAAGTAGATGCTACTGGAAAGCCGATTAAGGTACTTGCCGCAAAAGATCCTACGGCAGGTAACTCGTTGAAGTTGACAGTGAATTTTGGTTTGCAAAAAGCCATGAGTGAAGCCTTGGCTCGCGAGGCCACCGCTGCCGGATCCGGTCGAGGCGCCGCGGTTGCCATAGACCCCCGTAATGGGCAAATCCTGGCGGCTGTAAATTATCCGAGCTATGACAACAACTTATTTGCGCGGGGTATTAAGCAGGACACGTATCAGAGCCTCCTAAATGACCCTAACCGACCATTATTCAATAAAGTTTCGGGCGGCACTTATCCCATTGGTTCGGTAATTAAGCCGTTTGTTTCCGCGGCCGCCTTTCAGGAAAACATTATCAATGCCTCAACTGTTATTAAAGATGACGGCGAACTTCTGGTACCTAATCAATACGACCCCTCGATTGTGTACGAGTTTTCTAGTTGGAAGCCGGAAGGCTTGGGCATGGTAGATGTTTATAAAGCGTTAGCGATGAGTTCGGACGTGTTTTACTACATGGTTGGCGGCGGCTATCAAAACTTTAAGGGTCTTGGTGCGGCTAAATTGCTGGATTATTACAAAAAGTTTGGCTTTGGTTCAAAGACTGGGCTAGATATTGGTGACGAAACAGCTGGATTTTTGCCGACTCCAGAGACGAAAAAGAAAAATACAGGTGAAGATTGGTACGTGGGTGACACGTATAACATCTCCATTGGCCAGGGGAATTTTATGGCTAGCCCCTTGCAGCTGGCAACAGCTCTGTCTTCTATTGCAAATGGCGGCACGCTGTATAAGCCATATTTAGTCAAAGAAGTGGTGGACGAGAATGGAAAAACTGTGCGCTCGGTGAGTCCGCAGAAGGTCCGTTCTGATTTTATTAAGCCCGAGTATTTAAGTATGGTACAAAAAGGCATGCGTGATGTGATTACATCTGGAACTGGCTGTTGCTCAACGAATCGTGAGGTACCAGTAGCGGTAGCTGGTAAGACTGGAACGGCCGAGACAAGCTCGGAGGGCTTTGACGGTAAAAACCGGCGCACCAAACCGCACGCTTGGTTTGAGGCCTATGCTCCGTATGAAAATCCTGAAATCGTTATTGTGGCACTTGTTGAAAATTCTGGAGAAGGAGCGGAGTTTGCGTTACCAGTAGTGCGAGACTCTCTTAAATGGTATTTCACAGAAGGTAAGAAATAGTTTCTAAAAAAATCGCTTGACGAGCTAAGATATGCCGTGCAATAATACGTTCCGACAAGGATTAAAACCTGGTGGAGCACGTCTGGCAAGGCTCAGGATTGAGGCCTTTTTTTCTTAGAAATGTTTCCACTACTAGGAGGGTGCAAGGAGTTATTATGAATAAGAAAGCAATCTATGTTACCAGTGAAGGAATCGAGAAATTACGCGCAGAGCTCGATGATTTGGTGAATGTACAGCGCAAAAAAATTGCTGCAGCTTTAAAAGAAGCTAAGGAATTTGGCGACCTTTCTGAAAATGCTAGCTGGGATGACGCCAAAGAGCGCCAGGCATTTATTGAGGGGCGTATTGCCGAGATTGAAAATATCCTCAAGAATGTAGTAGCTATTGAAAAAGGCAGTGCAGATAAAGTAGATGTTGGCTCGACTGTTCATGTTGAACTCGAAGGTGGCACACAAGAGTTCGAGATTGTTGGCTCGACTGAAGCTGATCCAGCAACTGGCAAGATCTCCAATGAGAGCCCAATCGGCAAGGCACTGATTGGCAAAAAACCCGGCGACGAGGTGGAAATTGAAGTTCCGGCCGGCGTGATAGTGTACAAGATCAATAAGATTAGCTAACACAAGCAGCCGAAGCATCATTTGAAAGCCACCTCGTAGTCAGGTGGTTTTTCTTATGAAGGCATAAAAAACTGGTAAAATAGGTAAAGTATATGACTGAACATGCATCAAAATATTGGCTCAACGCGCTGTTAGATGAAATTGAAACCCGCAAGCAGGGTGGAAGGATTTTGGTGGCTTCGGGTATTACGCCGTCAGGCCCGTATCATGTTGGGCATGCTCGCGAGATTTTGACCGCAGAAGCTGTACGTCGCGGGCTAGAAGTGCGTGGTCGAGAGGCGCTTCACATTCATAACGTTGATGACTCAGATGTACTGCGTAAGCGCTATCCATATTTACCGGAAAAATTTGAGGCCGAAGTTGGTAAGCCAGTGTATCTAGTCCCAGCCCCGGATGAAAGCGGACGTAGTTATGCTGATTATTATTTTTCCGAGTACGCAGCAGCTGCAAAAAAGCTGGAAATTCCCATGGAGATCTGGCGGTCGCATCAGGAATATCAACGGGGGGTTTTTGCCGATGCGATCATTACTGCTTTAACGCGACGCGACGAAATTGCCCGCATCTTAGCAAAAGTCTCACAGCGTGATGTGCCGGCTGACTGGCAGCCTGTTCAGATCTTGGACGCAACCACCAAAAGCCTAAGAACGGCTGAGTATTTGGGATTTGATGCGAATACCTACACGGTTGAATATCGTGCTGCCGATGGAGTTGTACATCAGGCAGATGTGCGTGCGGGTGAAGTAAAGCTAGATTGGCGCGTAGATTGGCCAGCTCGTTGGGCAATCTTGGGTGTTGATGTTGAAGGATTCGGTAAAGAACACGCTACTAAAGGAGGAAGCTACGAAACGGGCGCTGCAATTGTGCGGGAAATTTTTGATGCCGAGCCACCAATCGCAGTACCATTTAATCCGATCAACCTCAAGGGCGATAACCAAAAAATGAGTTCGTCACTTGGAAACTTAGTTACAATTGCTGATGCCTTAGAGGTAATACCGCCCGATATATTGCGTTATTTTGTATTTAAGAGTTTGCCACAGAAAGTTTTAGCTTTTGATCCCGGCATTGGCATGGGGCAGCTAATTGATGAATACGCAGCTACAGAAGCGGCTGTACGCAGCGGCGAAACCACTCCATTTAAGGACGCTTGGGCGGTGTCTGTGCTTGATCAGGAACACGCGACGGTGTCGACCGTACCGTTTACCCATTTGGCAACGGTTTATCAAACTGCGCGCGGTGATAGTGAGCGAGTTTTGGAATTACTCACGAAAACTGGGCATGCTCAAGCTGTGCGAGAAGATGCCAGCGTGATCCAGCGTGAGCTTACGTATGTAGCGGCCTGGCTAGAACGGTTTGCTCCAGAAGCCTTAAAATTTTCTGTTTTAGATGAAGTTCCTAGTCTCCAATTTGAAACTCTTCAGCAATCATTTCTAGATTCACTGCAGCAGCATTTGCAAGAGGTTGCTTGGGACGGCGAAAGTTTGCAGGCGGTTATTTTTTCTACGGCTCAAACTGTGGGGCTGCAGCCAAAGGACGCGTTTAAGGTGCTTTATGAGTTGCTGATTGGTAAGACGGCAGGTCCAAAGCTGGGCCCATTTTTGGCAAGTTTAGAACGTGACTTTGTGCTTGAGCGCCTCAAGGCTGTTCTGTGAGGATGATATAATAAAGGTATGTTAACCCCAGCATATATTCGAGAGAATACCGATGAAGTGCGTGCTTCAATTGTTCGCCGCAATATGTCGGTGGATCTTGATCGATGGTTGAAGCTCGATATGCGCCGCTCAGAGCTTATTCCATTGGTTGAAGTTGCTCGCTCCAAGTTGAAGCTTGCTGGCAAACCCAGTGAGGAGCAACTAGCGCAACTGCAAAAAGACAAGCAAGAGTTGGCCCGGCATGAAGAAGAGCTTAAATATGTTGAGGCAGAGTGGCAGCGATTGCTTGAGGATATTCCTAATCTGATTGCGGAGGGTACGCCCGAAGGTGGAGAGGATGCCAGTGAGGAAGTGCGAGTTGGCGGCACTAAGCCAGAATTTGGTTTTGAGCCAAAAGATCATTTGGGGCTTAATGAGACGCTCAATTTTATAGATTTTGAGGCCGGTGCTAAAGTGGCCGGTAGCCGCTTTTACTACCTGCGTGATCGCGGTGTACGTTTGTGGGACGCCGTGCAGGCACTTGCGAAAGCAGAGTTACGTCGACGCGGCTTTGAGTTTTTGTACGTGCCAAACATGGTAAACTCTCGGGTTGCTGCAGGCACAGGGTTTTTGCCTCGGGGTGAAGAGAGGCAGATTTATAAGGCCGAGGGAGAAGATCTTAATATGATAGCCACTGCCGAATTGCCTTTGACTGGTTTTGCGATGGATGAAGTTATCGATGTTGAAAAGCCAATATTGCTCGCGGCATCTTCGCCATGCTACCGGCTTGAGGCTGGTGCCTACGGTAAGTTCTCAAAGGGTTTGTACCGGGTGCACCAGTTTGAGAAGCTGGAGATGTATATATATGCGCAGCCAGATAAAAGTGAGGCGTTACTCGAAGAAATACTGGCTATTGAAGAGTCGATTTGCGAACAGCTAGAGATACCCTATCACGTCATACGTATTGCTGATGGCGATCTTTCGGCACCAGCCTACAAGAAATACGATGTAGAGTACTGGAGTCCGGTTGATGGCAGTTATCGAGAGCTTACGAGCTGTAGTGACTGCACCGCTTATCAAGCGCGTCGACTGAATATCCGTTATCGGACGTCTGACGGTACTCTCGCACATCCGCACACACTCAACGGCACGGCCGTAACATCGAGCCGGACGCTTATCGCCATTTTAGAGAATCACCAAACTGAAGATGGGCAAGTACGTTTGCCGGCGGCATTAGCGAAATATTATGGGGAGGAATATCTATGATGAAATATACTGTCTCGGCGCGTAAGTTAGAGGTTGATCGCGAGCTGACAAACTATATAGAGCGCAAAATAGCCAAGCTTGATCGGTATTTCCCGCGTGCGCACCGTCCAGTTGGTGTGCGTATAGAGTTACATCGAGATGAGGCGGCGTCTCCGGATAAACGCTATGTAGCTTCGGCACATATTGAGGTGCAGGGACCAGACTTGCACGCTGAAACCGCCACCATGAATCCACACAGCGCCGTTGATATATTGGAAGCTAAGCTGAAGGATCAGATTCGTAAGTATAAAGAAAAGCATACTCCTAAGCGTTTTACTCTTAAGCGGAATACTTCGGTCGAAACGGCCTAATCTTCATATGTTTTTAAGGGGGTTCACAGGTTGCAAGTGGTACAATAGGAAGGTTAGTTATGGCGATTAATTTAAAAACACTCTTTGGTGATCCTAATGCGCGCGAAATTAAAAAGGCGCGTACTCGTGTGGAGCGTATAAATTCATTAGAAGCGGAAATTCAGAAGCTCTCCGATAAAGAACTTCGCGCCCAAACCGATGCATTCCGTAAGCAACTGAAAGATGGCAAGAAGCTCGATGATATTTTAGAGCGAGCCTTTGCCGTGGCGCGTGAGGCCAGCAAGCGTGTTATTGGGCAACGTCACTTTGATGTCCAGCTCATTGGTGGCATCGTACTGCACGAAGGTAAGATTGCTGAAATGAAAACCGGTGAAGGAAAAACATTGGTCGCCACGTTGCCACTCTATTTAAATGCCCTCGAGGGTGAAGGCGCACATCTCGTTACGGTAAATGATTACTTGGCCCGTATTGGTGCTGGTTGGATGGGGCAAATCTATCATTTTCTTGGTCTTACTACAGCAGTGATTATGCATGATTCAAGTTTTGTGTATGACCCAGAGTACGCAGATGAATCACACTCTGATGAGCGTCTACGCCATCTTAGGCCGGTAAGCCGTAAGGATGCTTACGCTGCTGATATTACCTACGCTACAAATAATGAGCTAGGCTTCGACTATTTGCGCGATAATATGGTGCAGCATCTCGATCAGATGGCGCAACGTGGATTGCACTTTGCCATTGTGGACGAAGTTGACTCAATTTTAATCGATGAGGCTAGAACACCGCTTATAATCTCGCAAGCCAATGCAAAATCGACCGATCGCTACTACATGTTTGCTAAAATCGCCAAAACGTTGATTCGTGATGAACACTATACACTAGACGAAAAGCAACGTGCGGTAAGTCTTACTGATGAGGGTATTGCTAAAATCGAAAAGGCTTTGGGTGTTGATAATGTATACGAAGCTGGTCGCATTGAAGATGTGCATCATATAGAGTCCGCCCTCAAGGCTGAGGCTATCTTCCAAAAAGATAAGGACTATGTTGTTACGCCAGATGGTGAAATTGTCATTGTTGATGAGTTCACCGGTCGTTTGCTCCCCGGACGTCGTTATAGCGAAGGGCTGCATCAGGCCATCGAGGCAAAGGAGGGGGTAACTATCCAGCAGGAAAGTCAAACGCTGGCAACAATTTCTTTCCAGAATCTTTTCCGTCTGTATGGCAAGCTAGCTGGTATGACGGGTACGGCGGCGACTGAAGCCGAAGAATTTGGCAAAATCTATAAGCTAGAAGTGACAACTATTCCTACTCATAGGCCAATGGTGCGTCAGGACTTACCCGATAGAATTTACAAGACGCTGCCGGCTAAGTTTAGTGCCGTAGCCGATGAGGTGAAGGAGCGCCATGAGCAGGGTCAACCGGTTCTTTTGGGTACGGTTTCGATTGAAAAGAACGAATTGTTGAGCCGCATGCTGACAAAAGCTGGTGTACCGCACCGAGTATTGAATGCGAAAAATAATGAGGCCGAAGCAGAAATTGTGTCGGCCGCTGGTCAGCGTGGCGCTGTAACGCTTGCCACTAACATTGCTGGCCGTGGTACTGACATTGTACTCGGTGAAGGTGTAAATGAGCTGGGCGGCTTACATGTAATTGGTACCGAGCGGCATGAATCGCGACGAATCGATAACCAGTTGCGTGGTCGTGCTGGTCGTCAGGGTGATGCTGGCTCGAGTCAATTTTATGTATCGCTAGAAGATGATCTTATGCGCATTTTTGGAAGTGATAAGCTTTCGTCAATGATGGATGCGCTGGGACTTCCAGAAGATACGCCAATTGAAAATCGTATGGTGTCCCGCTCGCTTGAATCCGCCCAGAAAAAGGTGGAAGGACACAACTTTGATACACGTAAGCACTTGGTTGATTACGATGATGTGATGAACCAGCACCGCGAAATTATCTATGCTCGCCGTCGCCGGGTCTTAAAGCAAGACTCTCTCAAGGAAGACTTACTGCCAATTTTTGAATCGGAGTTCCATGCACTTATCGAAGCTCATACGGATACACAGACGGAAATTCTAGATATAGAGAAGCTGGCCGAGGCCGTTCGAGATATTGTCCCCCTGCCAAAAGACTGGGAAAAGTCTGTTGAGCGTCGAGATAAAGAGGCCTTAGTGGATGAATTTATGAAGATCACTAAAGATATGTATCGTTCTCGCGAGATGGAGTTTGGTGACGAGGGTGTGATGGTGATTGAGCGTCTGGTAAGTCTCAAGACGATTGATACGGCTTGGCTTGAACATCTAGAGGCAATGGATCACTTGCGTGATGGTATTGGTCTCCGTGGCTACGGTCAGCGTGATCCACTTGTGGAATACAAGGCTGAGGCATATCGTATGTTTGGCATACTGACTCGTCGGATTGATTCTGAAATTGTTCACACGCTGTTTAAGGTTCGGGTAGATATCACCAATAAGCCCGAAGAAGAAGCGATTGAAACTGAAATTACCCAGGCGGCTAAAAAGGCAGTTACATCCGGTCCAACCGAGTCCGCGCAGCCGGTTAGGCAAAAAGCACTCAAGGATGCGGAACGATCTGGTCGGGAGTCTGGCCCTATTCGCAGGACTACTGCTACTCCAAAGAAGAAGGTAAAAAAGAAGAAGAAGCGTCGGTAATCTCAAAAAAGCCCCTCACCCAGGGGCTTTTTTGTTATCATAAGAGCAATGGGTGATAAATCACATGATGTTATGCGTGGCTTTGACGAGCTAGATCCAAATCAGTTTGGAGATTCAGGGTCTCGAGGCGCTGAATTAGCTAGTGAGTTATCACAGGCGCATACCGATGACGCTGAAGTAGAGCTTACCCCTGCGGATACGCGTAAAGCGCCGACATTTGGGGCCGTGGCAGCACAGTTACCACAAGTAGAGCGAGCAATTGCTCAAGCTGAGAGTAAGCTGGCCTCGCTGGGTGAATCTGGTGATTCCGAGGAATCGGAACGTGTCTCGAGCCACCTCGCATCCCTGCAGAGTGAGCGTGTCGAAATTCAGCAAGCTATGGAGAATTTCACGACCAAACTTGATAATCCTGTACTCATTGATGATACACCGCAAGCCGACCGCACGGAGCACTCACGTACGAATGATCCCTACAGATATACTGGCCGTCCCTTGAACGAGATAATGCGAGAATTGCGTAAAATTAAAGGCTGGGATGGAGTGCAGACGCGCGTGAACCGCCGACATGGCGATTCATTGGGTGGAGGTGCGAAGCCTGCTGATATTTTGCTGGATGAACTTGCGCGTGAAGTGAAAGCCGGTATGCGGCCAGTTACGAAGGCAATTTGGTCAGAATTTTACGATCGCTATAACTCAGACGGAAGCCTGAAGGATGCATCGAGTGATAAGCAAGAAAAGCAGGGTGCTGGTAAGCGGCAACCCCAGCGTAATGCGCGTCAAAGAAGACAAGCCCAGGAGGCCGAGGATTCCAGGCGTATCCGAGAGGCCCGATATTTTGACAGTAATGATTACGATAAAGATGAGGAGTATGAGCGCAGCCTGCCACCAGATGGCTGGGCTCGAGAAACTCAACGCGCTGACTTGCCAGCAGATAATCAAACCGGTTATGATAGTCAGGACGAACAAAACAGGAGCGGCGCAATGCCAGCACAGCCAGAACAAATCAGCGATCAAGCAATAAATGATAAATTTGGCCATGAACTTGGCGATGATTTAAAGCAAATACTTGCCGAGAATGATACAGAAGCGTTTTATGGTGCTCCCGCGAGCCCGCTTGCTACTGAAGCGAGCGGCAGTCAGCCTCGTGCTGACCAGGCAGAGCCAGTATCTACTACGCAAACAAATTTTGACCAGGCGCCTTCCCCACATCCTGCGCAATCTGGGGAAGCCCAGCTTCAGCCGATGACGCGCGTTGAGCGACAAGAATCAATCGAGAACGATTACCAGTTTGAAATTGGTGGTGTCACATTCAAGAATGGTGAAATGGTCACTTATACTGAAGCGGATGGCGACAAAGCTCCGCATATGGTTATTCAAAAAGTTGGTGAAGACCCAGCTCGGTTGCGACTTCTGAACTTAGAGAGCGGCACTGAGTTTGCAATTAATGAAGATAGTATTTCGCGCATTGAAAAACTTCAGAATGATGGCGAAGGCGGCAGGAATTCCCCAGAGGATGGCGAGCCGTATGAAAGCGAAGGTTATGTAGATGGTGTCCCGAGAGTGCCGCAGCCTAGCGAAATTCTTGCCTTGGCCGAGGGCGCACGCTTAAACGTTGATGCCCAGATTCAGGCGGTAGCCCAGGCAAAAGAACAGCGGGAAAAATTCTTTGGCCGAACAAAGCGTGATCAAGCAGCTCTAGAGCAAGCAAATGCGAGCCTAGAGTTGGCTTACACACAATATACCGATAATTGGGCCGCTGTACTGGCAGATTATCGTGGCGTAGAAAATGACATTAACACCTATAAGACAGACATGCAGCAGAAAATGACAGCTCAAGACCAGGCAATCGCTCGATTGGAGGCTGATACTGAACTGCCGGCTGCATTGCGCCAATCGCGTATTGATCGACGTAAGGCGCGACTCCTAGAGGCGCGCGAAGCCATCCAGAAGTGCGATGAGCAGCTAGAGAGCTTGCGTCAAGGCGTAGAAGAGGTTACGCGTCGCGTTGAGGTTGAGATGATTGTTGAGATGGCGCAAACCCGCTCAAAGGTTGAAGCTGCACAGTGCGCACTCAAGGTTGGTACAAAATCTGAAAAGTTCCGTACTTTCTGGCGCTCTAAGAATGGTCGTCGAACCAGGTTGGCAGTTGGTGCGGCTCTTGGTATAACGGGTGCTGCAATTGCGATGACCGGCGTTGGCGCCGGTGTAGGTAGCGCAATGGTAGCGGGTGCTGGTGCGGTGATGCGTGGTACTGGTGGATTTATGGCGACTGAAGCTGGCGTGAATATGCTCCATAATCGTCGAGCGAATAAAGCCGATCTACGTGGTCGCACTGAGACTTGGAATGCCCAGTCGGCTAGTACGCAACTGAAGGCGGAGCGTGATATGGAATACATTTCAGGCAACGCAGAGGGGCTTGGCGCTGAAAATATGACCGAGCAGGAGATTGCAGCGTTTCTCGAGGCCAATGCCGGCACCTTGTATAGTGATCGAGTGCTGCGAGGGGCCCTAGCTGGTAACCCAGAATCTTCAGCTACGGTGGCAGATTTACTCCTTAAGAATCAACTGGACCGTGTAAATAGTGATGCAAAATCGAACAAGCGCGCTAAGCGAGGGGCAGCGGTGGTTGGCGTGGCAGCTGCAGCGGCACCATTTGTTCTGAAGCACTTCTTTAACGGTCCGACGAAAGATCCAGGTGTGGATAAGCCATACGATCCACTGAGGGATAGGTTTACTGGCATCATGCGTACCAGTTCTGATGCTCCTAAAAACTGGCAGGAGCTTGGGCGGTTTGCTGAGGCTAATCCAGGAGCGGTGGCTGCAGAACAAGTTAAGCAGAAGCTATTGGATGAGGCGTATAATCGGGCTTCACAGGGGATGGGCGTTAATCAATTACGTCAGCTAAATGACATTATTGGTGTAGCGTCAGTGAATCCAGGCAATGAGGAGATAGCTAAAGTATTGCCAGCTATCGCGATGCAGGTGCGGAATGGCATGCCCACTGAGCAAATTCTAACTAACTTTAATATACCCGTACCCCCGGCGTAGGTAAGCATAAGGAGTAATTTATGGATACAGCACAACCTAATCAGCCAGATATTTTCACCCGACTTGGCATGGCTTCGGCAACAGATGAACAAAAACAGCAGCTTGCCGAGCAGCTTGCCGACCTAACGATGACGCGTGTTCTAAGTAAGGTGTCGGATCAGATCACTGAAGAACAGATGAATGAGCTCGAACGGCTAATTGATGCTGGCGGAGATCAGGTTGATGGCCGCTTGCGACAGCTCGTGCCTAATTATGATGAATTGATAGCTTCTACCGCCCAAGAAGTTGGAGATCAGCTCGTCGCCGATCAGCAGGCCGTGCTTGCAAAAGTACGAGAAGAAGCCGCCAGCCAGCATTAAACGTAACCAATAAACATTGACCATATTGCAAATTTGTGGTATGGTTTTTGTGTTTTTTGCACCTGACAATTTATTCCGAAACCGACACAGCAGATGAGGTACAGCATGAGTGAAGGCAGGTCCGGAATGAGCCTGGATGAATTCTCCCAGCTCGATCCAGATGAAGTCGCCGCCACGTGTGGTGGTACAACCCCGGCCGATGATGGCCCCAACCCCGGTGTTGCCGGAGAACAGGAGGCCATCGTGGCCGACGAAGAACATCTCGCAGATCCCGCAGATGACGCCGCCGACGAGGCGGCTGCAGCACCTGCGCCTCGCAGGATTCAGCTTCGGGCTTCCCATCTGACCGCAAGGTTGATGGAGGCCGATCCGTCGCTGGATGAGGCGTCAGCTCTCGAGCTCTTGCAGGAGATCCTCAACGAGGATCTCGAAGAGGGCGAGGAGAGGCAAGCCATTCACAACGGCAACCAGTTCGTTCCGAACACGCTTGCCTCCGCCGTCGACCGGTTCATTGGTGAACAGCCCGAGCCGGACGACGCTGATGGCGCTGGCTCGCTGCCCTTCGATCAGGACTCTCCGAGTGCTTCGGCACCCGACGGTGCCCCAGTCGATACCGGCGAGACACCTCCGGCTCCGGAGCCCGAAGCTGCTTCGGCCGCACCGACACCTCCCGTGGATGGAGAGCGTCAGCTCGACTCCTATCGCGAGGCTCTGCGACCGTTGCTCGAAGCCTCTGTCGCAGCTCGCCAAAGCGGCACGCGCGACGAAGCCGATGCTGCAGTCTGGGCGCTTGCTCTCGCGGTCTACGAGCAGGGCTACGCTCTGTATCAGGCACTGAATCAGTCGCCTGAAGAGGCCGAAAAGCGCCTGTTCCAGCTTCCTCGTGAGGAGGGGCAGGACGTACCTGTCTCGCCCACCAGGGATGAGATCGCAGCCAATCCCGATTTGCGGGAGCTGGTGTGGTACTACCGGATTGCGGTTCGGTCCACCCTGCGAGTTTTCGAGGGCAAGGAAACCATCCAGGAGAACCTGGAGGACTTCACCTGGCCTTCGGAGACTCACTACCGACGTCAGCAGAGCTCAAGTTCTCGCCGTCACCCACGGAGTGCCAAGCGCACAGCGGTACCGGGGCTTCCGCCTCGACCCGCATCCGAGGAGCCGGCGAGCAGTACTACGGATGACACGGCTGCAAGCGAGCCCGAGACGGGTGTTGCAAACAGCGGTGTTCCGAAGGAGCTCGAAGGACCTCCTACTCAGCCGGTTCCTGTGGTCCGGACGAGTGAGGGTCGTCGTACCGTCAGCAGCAGTGATGCTCCCGAGCCGGAGCGCCATGTGGTGCGGGGTGGTGGCCGAGCGGCCATGCGCCCCTCGCCGAAGGCTCCAGCTGCAGGGCGGCAGTCCAGCGATCCAGTCGAAGAGTCGGACGCTCAGCAGCCTCAGGCGGATGGACCAGCTGACAGTGCAGATCGTGACGCGAGTCGCGGTAAGCGGAAGTCGGACGAGTCCATTCTGGCGAACTTGCCAGAAGAGGTAGTTGTCGCCATGATGCAGCGGGTTGCCGAAGATGATGACCCGGTTGAGCACTGGGCATATCGGACTCCTCAAGAGCAGCGTGAGGAGGCGGATCGACGTCTCCTTCTGGAATACGGGCAGCACAGCGCTGCTTGATGCTCATCTGGGCGACCTGGGTACACCAGGTCGCCCTATTTTTTTGTTAACTTTCTTTGGCATAAGCATATTGACTTTACATAAAACTATTGCAAAATTATGCATTTTATGCTATTATGCAACGGTATTCGTACCTCAACCCGGGTGTTGAAAAACCCCGGCACAACACACCCCGGGAGGGGATATGAACAGAACAGCACGAGACCGACAGATGTCGGTGACCAACGCTGCGGCTCGCAGTGCCGAGATGCAGCGCATCACCCGTCGCCTCAAGGAGGCGGAGGACAACCTGCAGCGTCTCGACGCTGCCGTCCAGGACCGTAAGGTCCAGCTCGATGCCGCCACCAGTGAGTGGTTCAAGGGCATGGTGCGTGAAGAGCTCGAGGAGCTCAATCGCGAACGTGAAGACGTCAGGGGCCTGGTCTCCGGCTTCAGGGGGGAACTCCAGCAGTTCAGCCAGCGGCTCGGAACCGTCGAGAACAACGTTCTCGGTCTGGGCAGTCGCATCGAAGGGCTGCAGGTCCACTCGAACGCTCACGCCACCGCGATCGCGCGGTTGGAGGCAGCCAACGGCTGGATCCCCCTCATCGGTGGGGTCATCACCGCGCTCGTCGTCTACTTCTTCATCGAAGGAGTGGAGTGGGTGCGAGGCGATCGGTTCACCACGCAGAACCAATGGTTCTGGGCGGTGCTCATCGGTGCCATCGTTGCCATCGTGCTGACCTGCCTGCCTGGCAACGGGCGCAGCATCATCACGCGTTCCTCCGCCTCGGCGAGTGGAAACGTGGTGGTGGCACCGCAGCCCCCGGCCGACCAGCCGGTCGCTGCTGTCACGCCGCCTCCGCCTCCGGCCGACCAGCCGCTGCAGGCTGTGGGGACCACACCCCCATCACTCCCTCTCTCTGGGAGCCAGTTCTCGACCACGCAGGCTGCTGCTGCAGCCACCGCTTCGGCGAACTGACCCCTTGCTTCCTGGGGCCTTCGGGCCCCAGGAAGACACATTTTGGTTTTATTCTGGCCTTAAGTACCCATAGCTGGTAAAACAGTAGTGCGTCCTTGATGTCAGAACCAGAACCTGAACATCCATCAAGAGTCGCATTCGCGACACCGACCCACAAGGAGGTGCGCGATGAGCGCTCCCAACTCTGCTCAGCAGAGGTTCTTCTTCGGCATCATCGGCGCTGCTGCGCTGTTGCTGCTGATCTTCCCGGTCATCAAGGTGATCGTCGGCCCGCCCGATGCGGGTGCCGATCCGACCGCCTCAACCACTCCGGCTGCGTGTGGCACGAACCAGATCTTCTTCTCCCGTTTCACGGAGGGGAACCAGTTCGGCCCCGCCGCTCCGGAGGATCCGGCCAATGTGGCAGCAACGCAGGCGGACTTCGCCTCGCGACGCTGCTCTGACGCCGCGCTCCTCGTGGGTGACTCCGAGTACCTCTTCAACGAGTTCTCGGATGCGCCGACCCGAGTGCAGAAGACCGTCGACCTCATGTCGAACCCGGATGCTTGGGCTCTCAGCGAGATGCGCTTCCAGGCGCGCCTCAACGAGGCCATCAAGGTGGAGATCGTCGAGATGAGCGGTGCGTACCAGACCATGGACATGGAGGACAAGGGGAGAACCATCCCCGAGATCTACCAGGTCCCGGTTGAAGCCGCGCCGTTCAAGGTGATCCGCTTCACGTTCCCCGATGGGACCGTGAAGCAGTTCAAGCTCAACTGTGGCTACCAGCCCGTGGAGCAGAACTTCCCACCGAGCGTGCCCGGCAAGGGTGCTCCGCCTGCGTCGAACCAGCCCTCGCGGCCGGTGACACCAGGTAAGTCTGGTCGGCACACAACCCCAACCACGACGCCTTCGGGCAAGTGCGCGGGTCAGACCGGTCTCTACTGCGGCACCCCGGACTCCGGTCCGGACATGGATCCCGTTGGCTCCAACCCGCAGGCTGCTACGCCGGGCTACACTCCCGGTAACGCCGAGGCGGTGACCAACCAGCAGAACCGAGACGCGGAAGCAACTCGGAACGGCGCCGATCCCTACCGAGCCACTCCGTTCGGCACCCCCGGAACTGGTACTGGATCAGGTGTCACCACGCCTTCGGGCGCGACGGACGGTCCGTCTGGCACCACCACCGGTGGAAGTGCCGGGGCTTCAAACCCCGACATGGACACGAACGTCGGTGACCAGACCAACAGCGGAGCCGTCACGGCTCCGTAACCGGATCTGAGCTCCATCGGATGTTCAGGTTCATCTAAGCCCCAGGGCGCTTCGGCGCTCTGGGGCTCATCCTTTTATTGAGTCAAGCCAGTATAAAAAGCATAAGCAAAACCATTGACAAACTACTATAAATCTGATAGAATACTTAAGTCATTCACAACAGGTGTGAAAGAGTTACTTAACAACGCGAATATCGTTTCCTAACAGAAGCAAACGTTCTTGACGATTGAAAGAAATTATAGAATAACCATAAGCTTTTTCCTCGCGTTATAGCGATGAGAAGGGAGAACTATATGAAGTTTTTAGCTAAGCTCCGTTACGTGCTCGCTGCAGCTGCTCTTGTAGCTGTTCCTGCCGTAGCTGGTGCAGCTGGTCAGGTTGCCATAGAAGGTCGTACTGCAGTTGCTAACCAAACTGCTGGTGCAACCACCTATACCAAATCTACCAACGCAAAAACCGACGAAGTGGTAAAAGTACAAATCTGGTACCACAACAAAGAGGAAGCTAACTCTAATAAAGTTGCAAACAATCTAAAAGTTAAAATCGACCTCCCAACTCAGCCTGGCAAAGCTCAGACTGTAAAGGGAACCATTAGTGCTGATAACGCGAATACCGTTACTGACACTGCAAACGTCAACCTCGCTCTGGATCAGAGCCGTCTAGAATACATTCCAGGTTCCGCTCAGTGGCGCCACAACAAGGGTACCAACGAGCAGCCTAACTGGGTAACTGAAAAAATCAGTGACCAAGTTGTTGGAACAGGAATTGTTCTTGAGAACGCTAAGCCATGCTTCAACTATGAAGCCAATGTTACAGTTCTTGCCCGTGTAAAAACTCCTGCAGTTTCTATCACTAAGCAAGTACGTGTACTTGGCGAAAAAGAGTGGAAAACTGAAAACACTGCCAAGGCTGGTGATACCCTTGAGTACCTGATTACCTACAAAAACGAAGGTAATACTACGCTCAACAACGTTATCATTGCTGATAACATGCCAGCTAACGTTACCTATGTACCGGGTACTACGATGATTAAAAATGCATCGAACCCAACTGGTACGAAGATAAACTCCGATAACATCACCAAAGGTGGCGTTAACGTCGGAAATTACACCCCAGGTAGCAACGGTTTTGTATGGTTCCAGGCAAAGATTGACTCAAATCTTAAGCCAGGTAACTATACATTCAAAAACGTTGGTATTGTAAAGCCAGAGGGCATGGGCGAGTACTTTAATGCAGCAAAGACAAACGTCACTGTTGCAGGTAAGCCAACCCCTACCCCAACCACTCCTCCTGTAACTCCAACTCCTACCACTCCGGTAACTCCTGAGCAGCCAACCCTGCCTCAGACAGGTGTCGAGACTGGTGTTGCTGGTCTGTTGGGAACCGGTGGTCTCACCTACGCTGGTTATTTCTACCGAAAGAGCCGTAAAGGTTTGAGCGCTGCGTTGAAAAACGTTGTAAAGTAATAGCCTGCGGTTTGTAGGTATACGCCAAGCTCCCCACACGAGATTCGTCTCGTTGGGGAGTTTTGGTTTATATGGAGCTAGAAACAGGTATAATACTACCGATATGAAACCAATTATTGATCGACTGACAAAATTACTCGCGGAAGTGCAGGGTGCGATAGAGCAGCTGCATCTTGAGAGCGAGCAAAAGGTGTTAAATGAGCTTGAGGCTCGAATGAATGCGCCTGATTTTTGGTCTGATCAAGGCGAGGCTCAAAAAGTGAGCCAAGAAGCTGCATTGCTGCGTAAATTTATTGAGAGCTGGCAAACCATGGAGGAGTCGATTAAGACCATGCTGGAGCTGGCGCAGATGTCCGACGAGTCTTTGTTGGATGCAATGGAGGAGTCTACTGCAAGTATCGAAGAGTCGGTGCGTCAGATGATGATTACCGTAAAACTCGCCGGTGACTACGATAAGAATACGGCAATTGTACAAATTTCGGCTGGTGCTGGTGGCACAGACGCGCAAGATTGGGCGGAGATGTTACTCACGATGTACACTCGAGCCGCAGAAAAACTTGAGTTAACTGCTAAGCTAGTTGATATTTCTCGAGGCGAAGAAGCTGGCATAAAATCCGCCACCCTAGAAATTGAAGGGCCATTTGCGTTTGGGAAGCTGAAAAGTGAAAAGGGTGTACACCGGCTAGTTCGACTTTCTCCTTTTAATAGTGATAGTTTGCGCCAAACAAGTTTCGCGCTGGTTGATGTGATTCCAGAAATCCCGATGGAGCAGATAGAACTGGATGAAAAAGATTTGCGCATCGACGTTTTTCGCGCTGGTGGACATGGTGGTCAGAGCGTAAACACGACTGATTCGGCGGTACGCATTACGCACATTCCAACAGGAATTGTGGTATCTATTCAGAATGAGCGCTCTCAACTAAAGAACAAGAATAAAGCCATGTCAATTTTGGCGGCTAAACTTGCTGAGCTGGCGCGCGAACAGCATCTAGATTCTGTGGCTGAGCTGCGAGGGAAAGTTCAGTCAGCCGACTGGGGTCAGCAAATTCGCAGCTATGTATTACACCCTTATAAAAAAGTGAAGGATCATCGTACGGATTATGAAACTAGTGATACGGATGCGGTTTTAGGCGGTGAAATTGAACCATTTATCGAAGCTTATTTGACGCAGAATTTATCTGACGAACAGAAAGATTAGTTAATGCGTTGGAGTTGGGCGCCGAGAGCTTGCAAGCGCTCTTCGATCCGTTCATAGCCGCGGTCAATATGTTCGATGCGGTCGATTATGGTCTTACCTTGCGCGATCAGGGCGGCAATGAGGATAGTGGCGCCAGCGCGGATGTCGAAACTGACGAGATCGGCTCCAGCAAGTGGTGTCGGGCCGGTAATTAGACCAGTGTGTGTGTCGCGAATGGCTACGGCTGCACCCATGCGCTGCAGTTCAAATAGGTATTGCAGGCGGCCTTCATAAAGAGTTTCAAAAATTTCTGAGGTGCCAGCGCACTGCGTAAGTAAAACAGCTAGAGGTGCTTGTAAGTCGCTGGGGAAGTTTGGATAGGGTTGAGTGCGTACATTTACCGCCTGATAGTCGCCACCAGGCAGAATATGTATTGTTTTTGCGTTGGGTAGTTGATATTGCACACCGATTTGATCAAATAATGTAAGGAGTACATCGTGTTCGTCGCGGATAAAATCGTGAATAATTACATCGCCGCGTGAGGCCGCCGCAGCAATCGCAATAGTGCCACTTTCTAGCTGATCTGGAGGTACTCGAAAAAGCGTTCCATTTAGTGTTTCAACGCCATGAATAGTTAGGTTGTGAGTGCCTATCCCTTCGATGCGCGCACCCATTTGTTGTAAGAGTAAGCAGAGGTCTATCACGTGGGGCTCGAGCGCAACCATACGGAGCTCGGTTGTGCCAGTGGCAAGTACGGCAGCCATAATCGCGTTTTCTGCGCCGGTAACGGTAAGTTCGCCCAGCACAACTCGCCCGCCCTGAGGTTTACCAGATACTGTAATGTGCCCTTGTTCGCGCACCACAGATAGGCCCATAGCTTGAAACGCCTTGAGGTGAGAAGCAAGGGGCCTTGCACCAATAATGTCGCCGCCAGGTTGAGCGGCAGTGATGCTGCCTAGGCGCCCGACTGCCGCTCCCAAAATAAGTACGGAAGCTCGCATTTTAGCCGTGAGTTCGTCGGGAATAGTCGCAGTGGTCAGATTGTCTGCCTCAACTGTAACGGTATGTCCTTCACGCCAGATTTTCGCGCCGAGTGAGGTCAAGATTTCTAGCATTACATCAACATCTGAGATGCGAGGTACATTTTCAAGTGTTACTTTTTCTTTCGTTAAAAGGCAGCCTGCTAGCATTGGTAGGACGGCATTTTTTGAGCCGGCAGTAAACCATTCTCCCTGTAAACGGGTGGGGCCGGTGATGGCAAGTTTCGTCATACTGCTTATTGTAGCAGGCTTTTTTTGCCACTTGCAGTCGTGCACAAGCTCAAGCGCATATGTTAAGATGAGTGCATACGTGATTTTACTTGATCGAGTTTCAGTGATGTATCCAAATAAGACGGTCGCTTTGTCGGGCGTCAGTTTACATATACAGCCAAAAGAGTTTGTAACAGTAGTAGGTTCATCGGGTGCAGGTAAGTCAACGCTAATTCGACTACTTATTAAAGAAGAAGTTCCGACAAGCGGAAAAATTATTGTTGGTTCGATAGATTACGATACGATTGGGAAGACGAGTATTCCACACTTGCGCCGACGTATTGGGGTGGTATTTCAGGACTTTAAGTTACTACCTAATCTGACGGTTTATGAGAATGTTGCTTTTGCCCTCGAGGCCAGCGGTGTGCGCACTTCAGAAATTAAGCGCGCGGTACCAAAAATTTTGCAGCTCGTAGGTTTGGCCGAGAAAGCTAACAATTATCCTAAAGAAATATCAGGCGGCGAGAAGCAGCGCGTAGCCATTGCCAGGGCCTTGGTACGAAACCCTAAGATCTTAATCGCCGATGAGCCGACCGGCAACTTGGACCCCAAAAACTCTTGGGACATTATTGAATTGCTTTTAAAGATCAACAAATTTGGTACCACGGTATTACTTACGACTCATAATAAGGAAATAGTGAATGCCCTAAAGCGTCGTGTGATTACGATCCAGAATGGACGTATTTTGAAAGATGAAAAAGTAGGACGTTACGTTCTATAACGGATTGGATTAGGAGGGTGAAACAATAATGATTACGCTGTGGCGCATGTTTAAGACTGGTTTTCGGAACTTGTTCCGGAACGCATGGCTTTCGATAGCGGCTACCGCAATTATGGTGGTTACCTTGGTGATTGTGGCCTTTTTTGCCTTCTCTGCGCTTTTCTTGCAGAATCAGCTGGCGGCAGTACGAGAAAAAATTGACCTCACGGTATTCTTGAAAGACGAAGCTACACCAGACCAGGTTAAGCAGCTGCAGGCCAATATTCAGACGCTCGAGAATGTAGCGGAGGTGCGTTATGTATCTAAGACTGACGCTTTGGAGCGACTGCGCACCAGCTCAAAAGATGGCGAACAGCTCGCAAAAACTGCAACAGAGATCGGTAATCCGCTACCCGCATCATTAGAGGTGCGTACCGAAACGCTCGAGAATCTTGACGCACTCAATAGCCAGATTAAAGCCGATAGTGCGGCAGTAATTGTGGCCAGTACCAGTAACGATGATAGTGACGTTCGGCGTAAGGTAGTTGACCGCATCGTTTCGATTTCTAGTGGCGTTTCAAAGGTGGGTACGGTAATTTCTGTAGCTTTCTTGCTGATTAGTCTGATGATTATCTTTAATACTATCCGTATGGCAATCTTCACCCGTCGCGAAGAAATCGAGATTATGAAACTAGTGGGAGCAACCAACTGGTATATTCGAGGTCCGTTTCTTATTGAGGGGGCGATGTATGGCATTATCGGTGCAACTGTGGCGATGGCAATTACTCTTCCGCTTATCAACGTTGCGAGGCCGCTCTTCACGAGCTATTTTAATGCCAGCGATGTAGTAACTTTTGTTACTGATCGGATCTTTTTGGTGACACTGGCGATGTATACTTTGGGAATTGTTATTGGCACACTTTCGAGCTTTCTTGCAATCTCGCGCCATTTGAAGCTTTAGCGCATTCTGTGATAGACTAACGGTAATGCTTACTGCTTCGAAATACATATGGGGGTAGAAGCAAAAAGGAGGGTGATGATCTTGATTCGACACCAAAATACTACAAAAAAACACCAACGACTCACTAGAATACTGGTTGTTCTAGCGGTTATTGGTGTGCTTGGCGTGTTGGCGCCAAAGGCTTTTGCGGTTGATTATGATGCGCAAATTAACGCGTTGCGTAATCAGATTAATCAGAATAAAAATTCTGCGAATCAAAAACGAGCCGAAGGTGACACCTTGCAAGCTAAAGTTGCGGCACTGAATGCCGAAATTTCAGCTGCCCAGAGCGCTCTCAATCTGACCCGTACCGAAATTACAAAGACCACCGAAGAGCTGGATCGTCAGAATGCTGAGCTTACTAAGCAGGTAGATAACCTCAAGCAAAATCTCAAGACCATGTACAAAGATCGTGACGTTACACCGATTGAAGTTTTGGCTTCAAGTGAAAACCTCTCTGATTTTGTTGGTAAGCAGCAATATATGGACGATTTGAAAGATAAGATCGAGTCTAATATTTCTGAAATTAATCGCTTGAAGGCCGAGCTCGAGCAGAAGAAGGTTACTTTAACCGAAAAAGCTGCAGATGAGAAAGCTCAAGTAGCTAATATCGCCGCTAAGCGGTCTGAACAGCAGGCACTCTTAACTCAGACGCGGGGAGAAGAAGCTGCTTATCAGGGCATTGTCAAGCAGAATGAATCACAGCTCGCAGCTGTATTTGCAGCTCGCGCTGAAGAGATTCGTCGCAATGCTGCAGCTGGTGGAAGTTTTAGGTCTGGCGGTCAGTGCGGTGGTGGCTATCCGGATGTTTGGTGTAAGGCTGCACAGGATAGTTTGGTTGATGATTATGGATATTATAACCGAGAATGTGTAAGCTACGCCGCCTGGAAGCGCGCCAGCATTGGGCGCATGGTGCCTCGTTATTGGGGGAATGCTAATCAGTGGTGGCCTCGTGGCAGCGCTAATGTAACCCCAGCTTACGGCGATATTGTAGCTTGGCCAGATGGCCCATGGGGGCACGTGGCAATCGTAGAGTCAAATAACGGCAACTCGATTACTGTAAGTGAGTATAACTACAGCCCGCGTGGTGGCTACTCTGTACGCACCATACCGACGAGTCAATTGGGGAACGCTCGGTTTATCAAATAGTTACTAGTAATCTCTAAAAAAATGGCTATCAAAAACAAAAAAACAACAGGAAGGGCTTTTCGAATCACATTCGCTGGGCTTTTTCTGTTTGTTTTTGTAGTCTCAGCGTCGGTGTGGTATCAGGCTCGCCCGGCGCATGCCGATGACCTACAGCCGCTCATTGATGCTGTAACAAAGCAGATTCAGGACAACCAAGCGGTCGTCAACCAAAAGCAAGCTGAAGGCGACACCTTGCAAAATCGATTAACAGCTATTCAGGCGGAGTTATCGGCTGCTCGATCAAACCTTGAGCTTACTCGCTTACGCATTGAGCAAACAAAACTTGACCGTAAAAATACCGAAGCCGACCTGAAAAAAAGCACGGAGCTATTGCGTCAGAACATTGCCGCCGCCTACAAGCAAGGAGATGTCACCCCAATGGAAGTGTTTGCCTCTAGTGAGAATTTGTCGGACTTTGTTGGAAGACAGGAATATTACGATGCTCTGCGCAATAAGATTATGGACAATGTGGATAGCATAAAAAATGCTAAAAAACAGCTAGAAGAATTTTCTCGACAGCTGCGCATTAAAGAAGAGCAAGAAGGGCTAGAGGAGAAAGCAATTGTCGCCAAAGAGGCTGAACAGGCCGAGCTTCTGGCTAAAACTCGTGGTGATGAGGCAGCTTACCGAGCGCTGGTAGAGGTAGACACGATGCGTCTACAGACGTTAAGGGCTCAGCAGGCGGCAGCAATTGCAGCACAAAGCCTAGGCCGCGATTTTACTATGACGACCGACTATCCATGGGCGGCTGTGGAGCCTTTTCCAAGCCGCGGTGTTGATCCATGGGGCTTCTATTATCGTCAGTGCACTAGTTACGCTGCCTGGAAGCGTGCGAGCATCGGTCGG
This sequence comes from uncultured Candidatus Saccharibacteria bacterium, assembly GCA_964454845.1. Taxonomy (GTDB): domain Bacteria; phylum Patescibacteriota; class Saccharimonadia; order CAILAD01. Next base: position 15,286 of record CAYVVS010000002.1, on the reverse strand, counting down.
CCGCTTCCTGCTTGGGGTTTCTTGGGACCAGCGAATGCTAAGCAGTGGCCAGATTGGGCTGGGAAGTTTGGCATGCGTGTCGATACTACGCCAGAAGTGGGTGCGGCGGCTGTCTATCCAGTTGGAGAGTATGGTCACGTCATGATTGTTGAAGGGATCGTCTCGAACGGTACACAAGTGCTGGTTTCGGAATTTAACGCCGATTGGGGTGGTCGGTATTCTCAATCTGTTTGGCCCGTGAATTCGCTGGTGTTTATCCATTAGCCCTAGCAGATTCCGAATTGGATCTGTACAATAGAAAAAAGCATGGGTGAAAAAGATACACAATCACCGGTTGTAAAACCTGGTGTAAGTTTAACAAGACTGCAGTTAGCTGGCTGGGTTGCAGCTTTAGTGCTTATTGGCGGTGTAATTGGTATATTTGGCTACAAGGCAGTTGTCACGCGAACCAATACAGCGGCTGCTACTTCTGAGCAGTTTCGTGAAATCCAGTCTATTCTTGAGTCGAGCTTCAATGGCGACCTGAATGACGAGAAGCAGGCCGAAGGGGCGCTACGTGGTTATGTTGCGAGCCTTGGCGATCCATATACGGTTTACCTCAACGCGAGCGAAGCAGAGGAGCTCTCTAACGATTTAGCTGGCCAACTTTCGGGAATTGGCGTTGAGGTTGGTCTTAAAAATGATCGATTGACGGTTATTGCACCAATTGATGAAACTCCGGCTGCGAAGGCTGGTATTCGCGCGGGTGATGTTATTGCAACAATAGACGGACAGAGCACGAGCGAGTTAACACTTGACGAGGCGGTGAAGAAAATTCGTGGCGAAAAAGGTACTGAAGTAAAGCTGACGGTTGTGCGAGAGGGTGAAGAGCCAAAAGAGTTGGCAATTACTCGCGATCAAATTCAGGTTTCAAGCGTCAAGTATGAAGTAAAAGATGGAGGTGTGGGTTACATTCGCGTGCGTCGTTTTGGGGATGATACCGATACGGCTATTCGTAACGCCGCAGCCGATTTGGCAAAACAGGGTGTCAGTAAGATTATACTGGATTTACGTGATAATCCGGGTGGCTACTTAAACAGTGCAGTAACAGTTTCATCTGAGTTTTTGGCTGACGGTGTAGTGGTAGAAGAGCGTGGCCGCCATATGGAATCAAAGCAGCTGGTGGCAAATCCGGGTGGTAACTTAACGAACGCAAAGCTTGTGATACTGATTAATGAGGGATCTGCATCGGCTTCTGAGATCACGGCCGGCGCTCTGAAGGATAACGGCCGCGCAATTTTGGTTGGTGAGAAGACCTACGGAAAAGGCAGCGTGCAGGAGGTTAAGCAGCTTTCAAATGGTGCTCAGTTGAAAGTAACGGTCGCTGGCTGGTTTACCCCAAAGGGCGTGAATATTTCAAAGGAGGGCATTAAGCCAGATGTTGAGGTTGGTTATACTACTGAAGACTCCAATGCTGGCCGAGATCCACAACTTGAAAAAGCTCTTGAAGTCGTCCGTCAATAACCCTTGTGCTTAGCTGGCGCGCCAGCTACACTAGAAAAAACGGAGGGGAGTGAACGTGGTAAAAACACCAAAATATATTTTTGTAACCGGAGGCGTTGTTTCAGGCTCCGGTAAAGGAATCACAGCGGCGTCAATCGGCGCCATTTTAAAAGCCAGAGGATTACGGGTCAACATTCAAAAAATGGACCCGTATTTTAATTTTGACGCCGGAACATTGAACCCAGCAGAACACGGAGAAGTTTTTGTCACTGCAGATGGTGGTGAGACTGATTTGGATCTTGGACACTATGAGCGTTTTATCGATATTAACTTGACTCGAAGTAGTTCTGTTATGAGCGGACAAGTGTACGCAAAAGTGTTCGCCGATGAGCGCGATGGGGTATTTTTAGGGAAAACAGTCCAAGTAATTCCACATATTACAGACGAATATCAGCGTCGCATTATTGAGGCAGCTCGTGGTTTTGACGTACTACTATGTGAAGTTGGAGGGACTATTGGTGATTATGAGTCGCTAGCCGTGATTGAGTCGCTTCGCCAATTTAAGCGCCGTGTAGGCGCCGATAATGTCCTCTACACTCATGTAGTTTTTTTGCCATATCTTGCCGCCAGTAAAGAGATTAAGACCAAGCCAGCTCAGAATTCTGTACGTGACTTGCGGGAGGCTGGAATTCAGCCAGATATTTTGGCTGTGCGCACTGATCACGAATTAAAGGCCTCGGTATTTGAAAAGCTTTCCATGTATTGTGATGTTGATAAAGAAGCGATTGTTGGTCTGCCAACACTAAAAAGTGTGTATGAAGTGCCACTACGCATGGAGGAGTCAGGTATTGGCAATTACATTGTTGAACGGCTAGGCTTGCGTGTTGCCGAGCCGCAGTTAAGTGACTGGTATGAATTGGCAAAGGTTGTGAGTTCCAAGAAGCCTGAAGTGAGTATTGGTATCGTCGCTAAGTATTTAGATCACGAAGATACCTATATGTCGGTTGTTGAAGCGCTCAAAGCGGCTGGCTGGAAGCACGGACGAGCTATTAGGGTTGTTTGGGTTGATGCCGAGAAGCTGGTCAATACAGTGAAGCCACTCGAGGGGCTGGATGGTATTTTAGTGCCAGGGGGCTTTGGTGAGCGCGGTGTAGCTGGCAAGATTGTTGCTGCTCAATATGCTCGCGAAAACAATGTGCCATATCTAGGTATTTGCCTCGGCTTACAAATTGCTGTTATTGAGGCGGCTCGTAATCTGGCTGACATAGAGACTGCACACTCGCTCGAATTCGATCGAGATACCGAGCATCACGTGGTGAGCTTAATGGAAGATCAACAAGGTGTACGACTAGGCGGCTCAATGCGGCTTGGCGATTATCCAACAGCAATTAAAGAAGGCTCTTTGGCGCATGCTTTGTACGGCAAAGACTTAATTCATGAACGGCATCGCCATCGTTATGAAGTTAATAATCACTATCGTGAGCGCTTGGAGACTACTGGGATGGTGTTCTCGGGGCTTTCACCAGATGGAAATTTAGTTGAGATGATCGAATACCCCGATCACTCCTTTTTCATCGCAAGTCAGTTTCATCCTGAGTTTACCTCGCGCCCAATGATGCCAAATCCGCTGTTCGATGGCTTTGTAGCTGCTGCCTCCCGGCTTTTGCATTCCGAGACCGAGAAGTCTACAATAGACGTAACAACTATACAGAGGAGGAAAGTCTAGCAGTATGACAGATAAGACACCAACCATTTTACTCGTAGAAGATGATGCTGAGCTCGCGAGCGTATATCGGGCTCGTTTTGAAGCCGAGGGCTTTAATACGGCTTGGGCAGAGAATGGCGAAAATGCATTAGCTCGAGTGGTTGAGTCAAAGCCCGACTTGATCCTGTTAGACGTTATGATGCCTCGCGTATCAGGTTTTGATGTGCTTGATATTTTACGCAATACGCCACAAACCCAGCATGCCAAAATTATTATGATGTCTGCGCTTTCTAGCGATAAAGATATCGCCAAAGCTAAGGCGCTTGGTGTCGATGACTATCTAGTAAAAAGTCAGGTGGCGATGGCAGATGTGGTGCATATTGTGCGCAAGCATCTTGGTATGGTAAAAGGAGCTGATTCTTCGGCGCCATCTACAGATCAGAAGCCTACTACGTAAGGACTGCATACTAAAAAAGCCCCATGAAGGGGCTTTTTTAGTATGCATGGGTTTATGCTTCGGTTGGAGTCACAAAAACGACAGTTTTGCGTCGTTTAGCACCAGAAAATAGCGTTTTACGGGTTTGACGGAAGCTCACTTGACCTTCTGTAGCGGCATGAATGGTGTAGTCCTTGCCAAGGAAGGTGTTTTCTCCAGCTTCGTACTTATTGCCACGCTGACGCACAATGATGTCACCCGTAGTAACTTCTTGGCCGCCAAAAAGCTTAACGCCGAGGCGTTTTGAACGTGAATCGCGACCGTTTTTAGTAGAGCCGCCGGCTTTAGTCTTTGACATACTGTTTGATCTATCCTTTCCTAAGCTTGATAATTGCGCGCCCGACGGTTTGATGTGGTCGTCGATAAATGAGCGTTGAAGCTAAATCTGGCGCAAACTGTTCAACAGTATACCCCATATCTGGTAAATCGTCAAGGATTGGTAGGTAGATCGGTTGTTGGGAGCTTGAAGAAAACCAAACCGGTAGAGCAAACACGATGGTAAGCGGTTCAGGAAAACGTGATATGTTTGCAAAAAAGCTACGATAGAGCGGCAAAAGGTTATTCGCTTCTTGTTGCAGTCGTTTTTCGGTGACATCTTGCAGATCTGGGTTACCCAGGTACCCTTCGCTTACAATATGGGTTGTCTGCGAAGGGAGTTGGACGGTTTGGGCATCTGCCTGGAAGATTTCAATTGGCTTTTTTTGTTCGTTAATCTGATCTTGCATCCAGCCGACGTTCTCCTGCGCTGCCCGAATCATGTCGGGCGAAGCATCGCTGCCAGATATATTTGCCCCTTTCAGAAGTGCTTCGGTTAAGATAACGCCAGTACCGCAGAAAGGGTCATGTACGTGGCTCTCCGGAGTGACGTTCGCTAGGTTGAGCATGCTTTGAGCAAGTTTTGGGGGGAGCATTCCAACCCGAGCATCGCGGGCTGGGCGTTCTCGATCTCGCTTAGTGTAGGACTGGATGTCTTGCTGCCAATTGGTTACTCCAGCGAGCCAGACACCGTCGTGATGGATGATGGCTATTTCATTGTTCGACGGAGTAAGCAGGCGGCTTCCTTGTAGGTGGCCGGCATTTAAGAAGGTTCCACTTTGAGGGAACACAATGCGAGGTCTTTTACTCTTCTTGGTGGCATATTCTTCTTTTAAAGATTTACCAAAACTCTTTATGTCTCGTGGGGAGAGCGAAGGGCTTGAAAGTCCGAGGCTTACCTTACCACTTTGCAGAGGAGCTGGAAGTGATGAAACGAGCGCGGTGATGAGCTCTGTTTTACTGGCGGCTTCAGCTACGATGGTGCCAGCTCTCACAGTGCATCCAAGGCTATCCCATTTTGGTGGTGTCGTAGTGCCGATTGCGATAGAGTCAACAAACGTTATTGCATCTGGTGATGTTACGCTAACTAGTTCGGCACGGACGACTGCTTTCTCACGCCCTAATAATGCAAACCATTTCATGTAGTCCATCATAGCATTACTGAAGCTGGCTGCAGTCGCAAAAATGGGCCAAACCCCGTAGTATAGAGGTATGAAGTTACGTCATTTTGCGTTTTTCGTGGCGTTGGTACTCTTGGGGCTGCTATTTTTGCGCAATGCCGGGCAGCTCCAGCAATTTATTTCACTTATGAAAGAACTGAATATTTGGGTGCTACTTTTGGTATTGCCGGTTCGGTTTGGTTACTACTGGGCTAGCACACGTTTTTACGACCACTTTTTTAGTGGGCTGTACAAGAAGCGTATCCCGTTTTGGCGTTTGTTTGAGGGGGTGGTGAGTATGAATTTTGTGAACACGGTTGTGCCTACAGGTGGTGTTTCCGGAGCGGCATATTTTGCTCAGATTTTTAGGTCAAAGATTTCACAGAAGCAGTCATTTATTGCACAGTTTTTTTGGTATATTGCAACGTTTTTGAGCTTGGTAGTGGTTTTGGCGATAAGCTTTTTGGTACTGTTTTTCTCGCAATCGATTATCCAGGTGAGTTATCGTTTGATCCTGATTGTCGTAAGTCTTTTATTATTTGTGGCCCTCTGTGTTATCGCCATGACACTGAATCCGCGCTTGTTTGAGAGGGTGCTCTTTTACGCTACAAGGCCGATCAACTGGGTCCTCAAGTTATTACGCAAAGGCAAGATTGGTGAGCGCCAGACTACTCAGTTTGTGGATGGGTACCGTACCTTAATCGAGCTGTTTGCCAAGGATCCACGGCGAGCTTTGCGGCCATTGAGTGATGCATTGATGTGTATCTTGTTTGAGATTTTGAGTATTTTTATCGTGTTTTTGGCTTTCGGGCAGGTGGTGAATCCAGGCATGGTTGGTGCGGCCTATATTTTTGCGCTTTTGATGTCGACTTTGTCATTTTTCACATCTGGAGTAGGTATGTATGAGGCTACGATGGTGGCGGTCGAAGTTGCACTGGGCGTACCGTTTGGTCTGGCGTTTTCGGTGACAACTATATATCGTTTAATGGCACTCTGGCTGTTTATTCCGGTGGGCCTGTGGTTTTACAAGCGGCAGGTTTTGGATGAAGAGGGAAAGACGAGTGTCTGAAGAAGTTCTTTCGGTAACCGAGCTACGCGAATTTGTTAATCAAACTCTGAGCTACGCCTATCCCTTAGTAGTTGTAGAGGGTGAAATTTCGGGTTTTCGTATCAATCAGGGCAAGTGGGTGTTCTTTGATATAAAAGACAGCGAGACAACAATTAGCTGCTTTATGACAAAGTACCAGCTTAAAACCGTATTAGAAGATGGGATGTTGGTTCGAGTTGCCGCCACGCCGAATCTTACAAAGTGGGGCAAGTTTTCTCTCACCGTGAAAGAGGTTGAGCTGGCTGGTGAGGGCGAAGTTATGCGGGCATATGAACTTTTAAAGGCGCAATTTGAGAAAGAAGGGTTGTTTGATGTTGCGCGTAAGCGAAATTTACCAGAATACCCCCAGAAAATTGGACTTATCACAAGTCGCGATGCTGCTGCTTACAATGATTTTATAACCATCGCTCAAGATCGTTGGCCATTAACGGAGATTGAGCATATTCATGTGCACGTCCAAGGGATGCAGGCGCCAACTGATGTTGTTCGGGCGCTACGACAGTTCAACGACGAACGGCCCGACTTGGAAGCAATCGTCTTGATTCGCGGTGGCGGCAGTGCGGAAGACTTGCAGACCTTTCACCATGAAGACGTCGTAAGGGCTGTATACGCCAGCCATATTCCGGTCATCGTCGGGATTGGTCATGAGGATGATGTCAGCTTGGCCGAATTGGCAGCTGATGTGCGCGCATCGACACCTACCGACGCAGCTCGACGACTTTTGCCGGATAAACGGGAGGTGATGAGTCATATTGACCGATTGACCGAACGTAGTGCTGCTGGTATGCGGCAGTATTTTGAGCGCGTAGAGAGAGTTATAACAATGTTTGGCCACCAGCAGTCAAGATTGATTGCGCAGCTGGCCGATAAAATTGAACGAGCTGAAGAGCGCATGCGGCGGTCGCTCGATAGGTGCTTGGATGCCTTGGGATATCGTTTGGCTTTGGCGCAGAGAACGCTTGCGGGTGTGAATCCAGAGCGTATTTTGGCCCGTGGTTACGCAATTGTACGGCAGGGTGCCAAAGTTTTGCATGCGCCAGCGGAAGTACTGCCGAATGTTCCGATTCTGTTACAATTACATAAAGGCACTTTAGAAGTGGTGCTTCGAGGAAAGGAGGATATGGATGACGAAACCCAAACCAGTCTCGAGTTTTCGTGAGGATCTCGCTGAGCTTGAGGGAATTACTCAGTCGCTAGAGAGTGATGGTGTAGATTTAGAAGAGGCATTACGTTCATTTGAGCGTGGTAGCGAGCTAGTTGCGAAGCTTAAAGGTCAGTTAGAGGTGGCGCAGTTACGAGTAAAAGAGATTCAAGCAAGCGCCAATACTGAAGACACCGACAAAAAAGACTAGACAAAAAATTATAAATATGGTATAGTTCGTGATTATGTATCACGATTACGCCACAATTCTATTAAAACAACATGCTAATGTAGCTACTGAGAACACTGCTGCTCACGCCATGAAGGTCCTCGATCGACACGTGCTCGAGCTTTTTGGTACAGATACGCGTGACTTCGCTCAGCAGCTTCTGCCAGGCATGACTCGTCGTCGACTTGGTAATCGCTTTGGTCTGCATCGACCAGTTCCAAAGGGAGATGCGGTTTCTTATACGGCTTTTCTTGAAAAGATACGGAAAGACCTTGGCCTAACAGATGACAGCGAAGCCGAAATGTATTTTGACGCTTATATGCAAAGTCACATGAGCTTGATGACAACTAGTGCACGTCTAGAGTTTGCCACTATTTGTGAAGGCGATGTTTTGCGTGCATATTTGCGTGCTGTTGACGCTCTCGTCTAATACTTACTAGCAGGAGGGATATGCCGCATATATTGCAGACAAACAAACTTGAAGATGATTCGGCTCTATTTGCACTGGCGCTCGGTCCGGCAACGCGCACAAGTATAGCGCTATGTGGTGGTAGTCCGCGTGGATTTGCGGATATATCACAGCTTTTTGGTGTTTGGCAGGCTCTTCATTTGCCGGTCTCATTAGTTGTGCCGGCTGGCGTTGAGCGCTTTTTGCCGGGGAGTATTCCTCAAGCATCAATGGATGGCAATACGCGCAAACAGCGTGAGCTCACGGCTTGGCAGTTAATCGATAGTGCTGGTTTGGTGGTTGTCGGGCCAAATATGCAGCTTACGAGCGCTGAACAGGTAATGTATGCCCGCTTATTGCCTAATATTGCAGTGCCGGTAATACTAACAGATGAAGCTCTTTCACTGTGGAGTATTGATTCGGGTATTCAAGAGAATGCCCACATTATATGGCTAGTTAGCACAGATCACGCCGAGAAGATGCAGCGAGCTCGGGGGCAAAAAATCATTAAGGCGCGAGGAATTTTTGGAGTAGCAGAGTTTTTACGCAATCTTCACCTTCAACAAGATTTTGTAATGTTATATGATGCGGTGAACCTGTATAGTTACGTTCCTTCAAGCGATACATTAATACATACCCCATTGCACGGATCACAAAAACAGGCTCGAAATTTGCTATTAGCTCTTTTGCCGGTTACGGTCTTTGCTCGTTCTCGCGGAGTAGAATTGAAGGAGCGACTGAAGGTATTCCATTATCTTTTTAGTAGTATCGGTGAAAATACTGTGGGTGATGCAGGCTTATGGCCTGCGCAGATTAAGCGGTCGCTGTCCTAAACGGCTTCAGGAAGGTAGTTGCGTGCTGGTGATTGCGAGGGGCTGGGCGTAGGAGTTGTGCTTCCAGCGGGTTTATCACCTCCCATACCAATAAACCGTAGGATTTGGTCAAAGAATGAAGGGGCGTTTCCGGGCAGTGCGGCATCATTAGTATTATCGGCAGCAGCAATTTGGGGTTGTTGTTCGGGACGAGTGGGGGAAGGCTCAATTTGATTGGCGGTGACAATGAGTCGTTTCCAGCTAGTTCCCGGAGGAGTACAAGTGATAAGGGTGAGAATGGGGTCGGTAGTGGGCTGTAGGACAGAGATTTCGGTAGGGGTGACAATTTTCTTGCCGGCAACCTGATAGACATAGCGCTTTTTCTGGTAATTCACCTGAATTTGATCGCCTGGTTCTAGTTTTTCGAGAAGTGCGAAGACGAATTTGTAATTACCCGGCTCCCACCAGTCGTTTGAAGAGTGGCCTACAATAACTGTATTGCTTGGCTCTCCTGGTAGAGCTGTGCCGGCATAGTGTACGACACCGTTGCGGAGTGCATTTTGGATAGAATCTTCGGCAATCGATGGCTCAAAAATAATTGGTGCGTTGACGTTGAGCTTAGGAATAATGATTACATCTGGTGAATCGACTGGTTGGGCGGCATTCGTAGAGGCAACGGGTGAAACGGTTGGCGTGGTAACAGGAGCGGTTGCGGTTTGTGGTGGGGTGGCGCCGAAGACATTACAGATGGCATCAATTTTTGTTTGGTAGCAGAGTTGCACACCGATGGTGCCGAAGTTAAAAACAAACATAAACACTGCAAATGAAACTAGACCTACACCGGCGTAGCGGAGATTTTTACTGGAGAATATCGAGGCCAGTTTTAATTTGAGGGCAATTTTACCGAGTAGTGTGGTGGCTTTGGTTTTTTCTTTTTCTATCTGCAAGCCATGCGCTGTAAAGGTGTCAAAGTTAGGTGAAAGATTGAAGCGAATTTGTGGGAGTGCAGCTGGTGCTTTCTGGAGCACTGGCTGGGGAGCGTCGACTGGTGCGCCAATTTCAGCTAAATCGACTTTATGGGCGCTGCCTTGAGGATTGCGAAATACCGGTATATCAGGTTTGGCCTGAGTGGCTACTGGTTCACTAGCTGGCAGATCTGGTGGAACGGGTGTAGTGGGGGCTTCTGCAAAACTCATTGGCTTTGGCGCCGGGGTAGAGTTGGAGAGATCACTAAATTTCAGTGTTCCGTGCTGCTTGGCTGCATCCGCCAATTCGTCTTTTTTGTCGTTAGGGTATGGTGTAGACATGGTCTATCGTATTATAATACATCCGCACCCGTACTAACAGATATAGGCCAGAGTGGTGGAACTGGCAGACACGCACGACTCAAAATCGTGTGCGGGAAACCGCGTGTGGGTTCGACTCCCACCTCTGGCACCAAAGAACGTCTTCTTTTGCAGAAGGCGTTCTTTTATTCAGTAAATTTTTCGGGATCAATATACGACTGAGTAAAGAGTAATTTTGTGTCTAGTGTGGTGATATTGAGTAATGTTTTGTTCTCTGAGAATAAAATTGGCGAACTTGGTATGAGCGAGTCCGCAATGAGTTCACTGTTTTGGCCATCGTAGTCGACGAGCTTAAGGTTGGTTCCTAGCTTAAGTGCGAGGTGCTGGTCATTCATCCAGGCCCAGTCGGTAAGCCCCTCTAGCGAGGTGTTAGCTCGATAACGCCTAAAACGTTCAAGGTCGAGCGTTACCATTTGGTCGCTCGCATTGTGTGTGAGGAATCGATTATTCGGGCTAACAGTTATGGCACTTACATTTCGGCCAATGGCACTTGCGGTGCGGTTGCTTGGATTACGCAAGATCCCTGTGTAGAGGGTGAGAATTTTTGTGTCTTTGTTGAGCAGGGCAATATAGTCGCGGTCCAGCGCTCGAATGTATCGGGTGTCAAACGACTGGCCATTGAGCGGCAGCGTGGCGATTTCGTTATTAGTACTTGCATCGATTGGTCGGATAAAGAGCTTTTGAGTGGTCGTGGCTGGCTGGCTGGCGGTTGTTTGGGAACTTACAAATACGAGCCATTCTTCTGACCAACGGGCGGAGATAACACCTTCGGCCAAAGCTTCTGAGATGTTTTTTTCGCGGATTTGCGCGCGACGAAGAATGCCTTTCTCGGTGTAGGAAATTTCGTTATTACCTCGCGGCACCCAGCTAATCCAAGTTGGGTTAAATAAGAGGGTCTGTGTGAGATTAGTGATTGTTGGTTGACCAGCTGGCGTCGCGCCGGCAGTCAGCCACGCGACACTGCCGCTTTGGGTGTTGACCCGAAATAGAATCTGACTAGCATCATCAGAAAACTGTAGGCTGTCTAGCTGTGTGACCGGACCTCCAGCTGCCGCAGAAAGCTGGCTATTTGTGAGTAGTACTACTGGTGGGCGCCTGAGATCAGTTGACGTATAGAGCGCAGGTGCACTGGGCTGTGTGCTATCAACCAAGATAAAACGTTTGCGATCTTCTGTTTGGTAGGCTTGCGATACCTGTAAGTTTTCGTAGCGATTTCTTTGCGGAATATCATTTGGGATGAGCCAGGCATGATCTGAGAATGTGACTTGGCCAGCCTGAACAGAAGTTATGCTCGTCCAGGGGCGGAATTGGTCTTTTTCGTAGCGGATAGTGTATTCGCCAATCGGTGCAGAGGAGTATCGAAAATTGGTTTTTTGTCGTAGAACTTTATCATTCAGGGTTATTGTGGCGCCATTTGGCTCGCTGCCCATAAGAATCAGTCCAGTCTCAGTAATCTCACCAGTAAAAACGTTGTACTGCCAGCCATTTGCGATAGCTACAAGTAAAAGGGTACCGGCAACAACTACGGTACCTCCAATTAAATATGCGAGAATATCACGGGTTTTTTTTGAAATCTTCATAGGATGTGTGGACATGTGCCTCAGTGGCCTAAATTATAGCAGAAAAGGTGAACTAACAAGCCGTTTTTGGCTATCTGGAGTGAAGCGATGTTTTTCTATACAATGGTAACTATGATTAAACGCCGAATTGCCATTGATCTTGGTACAGCCAACACCTTAGTGTACGTACCTAAGAAAGGCATTGTTGCTAATGAGCCGAGCGTGGTGGCAGTATCCGTTGATGACAATCGAATCGTTGCTATCGGTAATGAAGCCAAAGAGATGTTGGGCCGCACACCTGATGTAATTACAGCCAGTCGACCATTGCGCGACGGGGTGATAGCCGATTATCGCATTACTCAAGCAATGTTGAAGCACTTTATTGACCGAGTTTCGGGCACGATTCGCTTAAGTCGCCCTGAGCTGATGATTTCGGTGCCAGCTGGAGTAACTTCAACCGAGCGCCGCGCTGTTATTGATGCGGCTTTAGCGGCTGGTGCTAAAAAAGCCCATATTATTCGTGAACCAGTCGCGGCGGCTATTGGGGCAGGGGTGCCAATCGCCGCACCAGCAGGAAATCTTATTGTAGATATTGGTGGAGGTACTACCGAGGTAGCAATTCTTTCATTAGGTGGAATCGTTGCGCAAAACTCAATCCGTATTGGCGGTAATAAACTAGACATGGCGATTGCTGACTATATTCGCCGTAAATATGGTTTGATTATTGGCGACCAGACCGCTGAAGATATTAAAAAAGAAATCGGCTCGGCTCTACCCCTCGAGGTGCCGCTGACCATGCAGATTCGTGGCCGCGATATGATTGCCGGTTTGCCAAAGACTATCAAATTAGACTCTGATGAAGTAACGCAAGCGATGGGCGATGAGCTGGAGGGTATTATTGGGGCTGTGAAATCCGTGCTAGAACAAACTCCGCCTGAGCTTTCGAGTGACATTATTGATCGCGGAATGGTTATGACTGGCGGCGGCTCTAAGTTGCGCAATATCGATAAAATGATGACAAAAGTGACCGGTGTACCGGCCTATGTCGCCGATGAACCGATGCTCTGTGTGGCTCGCGGCACAGGGATTGCCCTAGAGAATTTGGATGATTATATTCGCAGTGTAATTTCGAATCGATAGCAATGCACAAAATTTTTCAGCACGTACATTCTGAAAATCTCAAGCGTCTTGGTGGGGTATTAACGTTGGTTTTGCTGGCCCTGGTGCCGTTTCACGCGTTTTTTACCATCTGGATTGGCACGATTACTGGCCAGCGCGAGTTAATCGCTATCTGGAAAGAGGTACTCATTTTGCTCATAGTGGGATTAGCTTTGGCTGTGAGTTTGCCGTATCTTTTTCGTAATGGCTGGCGTGAGGCACTTCGACAGCCGGCGATAGTTTTAGTTGGGCTTATCGTCTTGGCCGGGCTGCTTGCAAATATGTTGAATGCAAATTATGGTATGGCGTTTTTCGTTGGTGTTAAAACAACTGCGGTGCCACTAGTGTTATTCTTAGCGGTTCAACCGTTTGCGCGTAACATTTCAGAACGACGGCTGGCACGGGTCGTTTTGGCTTCAGCTTGTGTGGTAGCGGCGTTGGCGATTTTACAGTTTTTGCTTGTGCCGACGTCATTTTTGGCGAACCTTGGCTATGGACAGTCGACAATTCTACCGTTTCAAGGTGTGCATCCAGATTTTCCATTCGGTCGTTCTTTTTCTACTTTGGGTGGTCCAAATCAACTAGGTACTTATCTAATTATTCCATTTGGACTATCTTTGGCGCTTTCAGTGAAGGCTCGTTCAAGAAAAATTCGCTATGTAGGCGCAATATTGGTGAGTCTATTTGTAATTGCTGGTATTACAACCTTCTCGCGCAGCGCTTTGATAGGCTTTGGGGTCACAACAGCTTTGGTAACTTTGCTTGCTGTGCCAAAAAAATACCGTCTCGCAACTGGCTTGATGTTTGTGGCTGCAGCTTTGACTGCTGGCCTCGTGATGTGGGGTGTTTTGACTAATGAAAACTCGACGATCTTAGATCGCTTTTTGGTTCGGGGTGAGCTAACACCAGGTGGTGTTTTGGGGGGTGATGAGGGCCATATCGCAGCGATTGAGAATGGCTATACGGCAATCGTGGCCTATCCTGGCGGGCTTGGGTTTGGTGCGGCTGGCCCGGCAAGTTTTTATGCCGCGAGGGCGCTCTTAACTGAAAATTGGTATTTACAAATTGCTATCGAAGTTGGGGTTATCGGGCTTGGGCTGATGCTTTTACTCTTGGCTCACATTGTTCGGCAGGTACGACAACATGCCACATATGATCCGGTGCGGATTGGTTTCGTGGCTGCAGTTTTGGGGGTGATGGTTTCCGCGCTTTTCCTGCATTCTTTGGCAGATTCTACGCTTGCGATTTTGCTCTTTGGTATGGCTGGCCTGTTGTATGCATCACGACCTCCAAAAGGTAGTCCGTTATGAGTAGCCGAAATCCTAAGATACTTATTGTGCACGACTGGCTCAATGTTAAAGACGGGGGTGCCGAGCAGGTGTTGTATGAGCTTTTAGCCTTGTATCCGCAGGCTGATCTCACTACGTTGGTATACAACAAAGACAAATTTGGCGCCAAAATTGGTAACCGGCGTGTGCGAACAACATTTTTGCAGTATTTCCCTGCTCGCATGCGGGAAAAGCCAGAGCTGCTCTTGCCATTTGTAAAACGGGCTGTGCAGTCGATTAATACTACTGGGTATGATGTGGTGATAGCTTCTTCTTCGGCTTGGGTAAAGAATGCTCGTTTGTCGGGTGCTACCAAAATGCTGGTGTATTGTTACTCGCCAGCTCGAATGCTCTGGGATTATTGGCCCCGCGCTTTGCATGAACGTTCCGCAAATCCACTTGTTCGCAGCTTTGTGACTCGGTTGGTATCTAAACTTCGGTTGTGGGATTTTTATACCAGTCAAGAAGCGCGTCGAGAATTTGTGGCCATCAGCGCCACCATTGCGAGGCGTATTCACAAGTTTTATGGCCGAAAGGCACAGGTAATTTATCCGCCGGTACATATTCCGCCGGTAGCAGCTACGGATAGGACGGATGATTATGTCATGGTGTCGGTCCTAGCTGCGTACAAGCATGTTGATTTGGCGATCCGAGCCTTTAAGGGGACCAGGCGAAAGCTGCTGATTGCTGGCGATGGTCCGGAGCGCGAAAATCTTGAAAAGCTCGCTGGGAGTGCTACGAACATACGCTTCTTAGGACGAGTTAGCCAAACCGATAAGCTCAAGCTGCTATCTACTGCTCGGGGATTTGTATTTTGCAATGTTGAGGATTTTGGCATAACCCCAGTGGAGGCTATTGCTAGCGGAGCTCCGGTTGTTGCGCTGCGGGCAGGTGGAGTTGCTGAAACAATGATAGAGCACGTTACAGCAGAATTTTTTGATGAACCAAACGAGGCGCAATTACGGGAAGCCCTGGAGCGAGCGGAATCCCACAGCTGGG
>CAYVVS010000001.1:44005-164690 GCA_964454845.1 uncultured Candidatus Saccharibacteria bacterium | reverse complement strand
TAGAGCTCAGCATCAACTCCATGATGATACAAAACCTCTTGTGCTTATCTTGCACCCATCATAGCATACCCCACAGTGCCAAAAGTCACTTTTTTCTCGAAGATTTTAGGGAATATTACCGAACCGTTAACTCGGCCGACAGACATGTAGACTGCAATGCGGACACTAAGTCTGCTTCTATGCGAGTAATCTCACTTGCCTCAGGCCGTGGGCCAAGATCAAACCTTACTCTTACCGTTATTACTTTTCGTCCGGCCTGCTCAAGCTCAGTGTCGCGGTAACTGGCTAGATATTCCCAGCTTACAAGCCCAGCCTGCTCAAGCGCTGCCTCAGTAATAGACTGCCAGCTCGTTACCTCACTCATTTCTAGGCTCATATCTCGTTGTACTAGCTGATAATCTGGGAGTGTTTTTACACGCGGCGTAGCGATGGCATCCAAAAGCGCCTTGATATCAAGAAGTGCATAACTAGCAGGTTGAGTGAGGCCGAACTGCTTCCAGATGGGAGTACTTACCTGGCCAATTACGCCAAGCTTAGCATCATCGATCACCAGCTGCGCCGATCGCTGGGGTACCAATCTGTCATCAGCACGTTCATCAACTCGAAAATCTGGATGCAAATGCATACCAACCAAGAACTGATGAGCGTAAGCCTGTAATTGACTCAAGGAGTCCGGCCCATAAGTACTCATTGCTAGCACCCATTTTTCTTCTGGCTGCGCACCATCTCTACCCGAGCCATCAAAAACCCTAGAAAGCTCAAAAGCTACCTGACCCGTTTTGTATACACTATTCTTCTGCCACATTGTAAGATGACTTGCCAACAAATCAGAGCGCAGATATTTCTGTTCAGGAGAGCGAGGGTTAGCTACCATAGGCAAGCTATCGATATCTAGCTTAGAAGCTTTGGCGTCGGCCTCTGATATAAAGCTATATGTTGCAACATCGGTGCCTCCAATATGCCTCAACCGTCGGCGCAATTCACGCATTGCAACCAGTGGCGACTGGCTTGAATCTGGCATCGGCGCAATATCTGGCAGTGTCTCAGGCATCTTGTCGTATCCAACCAGCTTAGCAATCTCCTCAAACATATCCGCTTCTAAGCGAACGTCACTACGCCACCAGGGGACTTCTACCGCCAGAATATGATTGAAACTTTCAACATAACGCCGAGCACCCAAATAACCAGGGTTCTCAATAAATTCCTCAACAGGGGAGATAATCACACCGCCCTCATCGCGACGCACCCATTCGCCCTGCTGATATTTATACTGAGCAGCCTGGACCACTTGGCCACCGCCTAGATAGATACCGTTATGTCCAACTTTTTCAGGTTTCTCCAAGTCGTATCGGGTCTTAGTGCCATCAGGGTTCATTAAATAATAATGGTCAGTTACAGATTTCTCAATTTTACCCTCATAAAACAGCACATCTCCAGGCTTGAGCTCATTTGCTTCAACTGGCCGACCGGTGTGAATTTGCCCTAAAGCTGTATGTCCCACAAAAATACCAAGCTTAGAATAGATACGGTCTACCAGATACGAGCAATCAAAGGCCTCCTCGCCATCTTGACGAAAATTCGCACCCCAACGATACGGCTTACCAACATGACTTTTTAGCTCTTTAGTAATAGAGAAGTGCTCAACCTTAAATCCAAGCTTCTGCAAACCCTTTACAGTCTGCTTCTCATCCAGTGTAACCCCTAAAAATCGTTCGGCTTGACGAACTCGAACGCCCAAAAATTGTTGCCACGGCCAGCCATACAACTGATCATACGGTCCTTCAATAATTTCAGCTTCGCAAATTTCTGTGAGTAAATCTAAGAGTCTAGAGAAAGCTTTTTGCGGCAAGGGGAGTGGGATAGGGCGCTCAAACCGAGATGAAGCTTCGGTACGTAAACCGTGCCGCACAGCCGTCTTACGTATACACGATTTATCCCAATGTGCGGCCTCAAGCACAATTTCGGTAGTCTCTGCTCTAATTTGACTCGAAGCTCCGCCCATTACGCCAGCCAAACCAACCGGACCTGTTGCATCACATACAACAAGATCTTGTTCGGTTAGTTCACGCAACTCGTCATCAAGCGTGGTAATTTTTTCACCTTTCTGGGCATAGCGAACTTCGAGTGGGCCAGTCAATGCTGTAGCATCATAAGCGTGACTCGGCTGACCTAGCTCAAGCATCACAAAATTTGTAATATCAACAACCGGATTATGAGTGGCGATTCCATTTGCTGCCAAGTTATCCACAAGCCATGCTGGACTTTTTACATCATTCTTAACTCTCAGCTTCGCCGAAACAAACCGCCTATTCTCTTCCTTCGCCTTGACATTTACATAGTCTGTGTTTTTATATGGATACTTACCAACTTCGGGCTCCACTACCCCCTGCCCCTCATCGTGTGCTGCCAATTCGCGTGCTATCCCCACCCCACTCAGATAATCCCACCTGTTTGCAGGCGTCTTTATGTCCAGGACATCACCAGAAAGCACAATGTCGCACAATGATGTACCGAGCTTATGTGAGTCTTCTTCAAATACATGTATGCCCGAATGGTCGTCGCTCAGACCAAGCTCTTGAGCGCTAGCAAGCATGCCATGCGAAACCTCACCACGAATCTTCGATATACCAATCTTTGTCCCGTCCGGTAATTTTGCGCCCGGCTGCACCAAGCCAACACGCTGACCAACCGTAACATTAGGCGCCCCGCAAACAACATGAATCTTATCTGTACCATTTGTCACCGTCACGAGACGCAGCCGATTGGCATTCGGGTGCGGCTCAACTTCAACAGTTTTCACTAAAATTATCTTTGCATCCAAACTATCCGAACGAATAACTTCCTCGACCTCAATTTCTGTACGTGCCATAAGCGCCACAACTTCATCGGTCGATCGCGGTTTCTTCAAGTATCGATTCAGTGTGGCAATCGCTATCTTCATAAATCCTCACTCATCAAGAGATTTGGTCGCCACAGCTTGCGCAAATCCGTTAAACCATAGCGAATGAGTGCTAATCGATCTGGACCAAATCCGAATGCAAACCCATTATAGTGCTCCGGATCCACCCCGCCTCGAGCCAAAACATGGGGGTGTACCATACCAGCGCCGCCAACTTCAAGCCACTCGTTTTGGTACCACACGTCAACCTCCACAGATGGTTCTGTGTACGGGAAAAAACTTGGCCTGAAACGAATTTTCACATCCGACCCAAGCAAAGATTGCACGCAATGCAGCAGCGTGCCCTTCAAATCTGCCATGCTCACGCCCTCACCAACCACTAAGCCTTCAACTTGGTAGAAAGTCCAGGAGTGCGTCCTATCCTCATCCTCGTTTCGGTATACCTTACCGGGCACGATAATTTTGAAGGGTGGCTTATTGGCTTCCAAGTAGCGAATTTGCGAAGCCGACGTGTGGGTCCTTGGCACCAAAGGCACTGCATCTCCTGTCGACTCCAGATAAAATGTGTCCTGCATATCTCGAGCTGGATGATCTGCTGGCATGTTAAGAACTTCAAAGTTATACCAATCAGTCTCAACCTCTGGCCCATCAACAACCGCAAAGCCAAGTCGCAGAAACACCTCATAAATATCATCTAAAACCAATTGTGTCGGGTGTCCATGCCCCGCTCGCTGCTCACCACGTATCGGCAGAGACAGATCAACCGCAGATAAAGCTTCATCAGCACTCTCTGCGATCATAAACTCTTGCCGCACCAGCTGTTCCTCTATTTCCTTTTTTAAAGCATTTGCTCGAGCGCCAATATCCCTTCGCTCATCAACCGAAAGAGTACTTAAAGACTTTAAGATGGCCTGTAATCTCCCCCCTTTACCAAGAAACTCAGATTTTAAAGTAAATAAATCCGGCTGAGTCTTCACCTCAGCTAAACGGGCTGTAAAGTCAGATTGAACCTGACGCAGTTCTGTTTGCGTATCTTTCATGATTTTCTCGTACGGAAATATAGTTCAATTATAGCAAGAGTTAGGAGGAAGAGCAGTATATCACCCAGATTCAACATCCTTAAACTTTGCATCGCAAGTGCAATCGCAAAAAATAGGCCCATTACGGCACTGCCTCGAAGCGAGCGTTTATAGACTATAAATCGCTCTTGCGGCTCAGGGTGTCGATGCCTTCCAAAGTTGTAGCGTATCAGCAAAATAGAAGACGTAGCCAGTACAAATAGCCCTATGAACCAAACCGTCACACCTAAAGCACCGATGTCCCTCGGCGATGTCGCCAGCAGAAGAAATGCCACCACACTTAAAGACAGAATGAGCGCAAAAATTGTGACGGATATATATAGCCCAAGCTGTTTGTAGGACGCGTCTCGCATACCCTCTATTATCTCTATTTTACAAAGCTTTTTCCACAGTATCCACATTTGAATACTTTTTGCTGAAATCTGAACACTAAATTTATTTATATATTTTCGTTTTTTGTTTTGACTACTTTTTTTATTCATCATGCTGAGTAATTATCTGACTCAAACAATCCCCTAGCCCCCAATATGCTCTCACTCTAAAATCACTATAGAAACGAGGCAAAGCTAAAAAGTATGCTGCTTGATAAAAAGCATTACTGGACTAGTTTGTGTGCAAACAAAAAATCACCCTGACAAACGGGTGATTTAAGATGAGTAAGTAAGTGGTTACGGGGCAGTCACATCTGCCCTAAAGAGAAAGATTCAATTGGCACGTGCTGCCCCGGTGAGGGGTATCTAAGCTTGATGAAGCCTAGGTATCCAAGTTTTGGTGCAGACTTTGTTCGAGACGAAAGGTGCGTTTAGCTGTTGTTTCGTCTGCTCCGGTTTCCCTACCATTCGTCTAGGCAAATCTTCGTTGATCAGTTTCGGTTGTTTGGACTGACTGATCAGACTTAAAGCGTATAAGGAGGCGTGCGGGATGCTCGTCTTCTCTTGCTTTAAACAAGGATTTATCTGTCGGGAATGGTCGCCTCTCTCGATGAGGCACCCTAGAACAGTAGGGGAAGCCCGACCCGAGACAAGGGGGGTGTCTACAGGTCGGAGTTACCCTACTGTTCAGCTATAAAAAATACAAGTCGCTCTTCATTGAGACCAAGCGACTTGCGGCGTTATTTATAGAAAAGGAATGTAACTTGGTTTTTGTTTTTGGTTTTGAATGAACTAGATTGACTCTAGTTTAGCAAACTACTTATGCTTTGTCAATAAGTTTTGGGTATTATTTGACTGTTTACTCTGTAAAAGTCTGTTGTTTTTTTTACAATAGCCCTATAGCCTGCTTCAGTTCTACAAGTTTTGATCGGGCTTCACTACTCACCCGCTCTCGACCATGTTGCAATACCTGGTCCAAATAGCTCTCATCCGCACGCAAGCGGCTATATTCTGCCTTGATTGGCCTAAGCTCAGTGAGCACAGCCTGAGCAACCGCTTGCTTGAAGTCCCCATAGCCTACTCCTGCAAATTCCCGTACAAGATCCGCGATATCCTTACCCGTTACTGCGGCAAGTATTTCCAGAAGATTACTCACACCTGGCTGTTTTTCCCTATCAAACTGTACTGTTGATTCAGAATCAGTTACTGCCCGGCTAAACTTGCGTAGGATAGTCTCCTCAGAATCAGCGAGATATACACAACCATCCCCGCCTTCGCTTTTACTCATCTTGCGCACTGGGTCGTCTAGCATCATCACTCGCGCTGAGTGAGCTGGATTGGTAAAGGTAGGTAGCTTCAAGAAATCATGCCCGTATACACCGTTAAAGCGTTGCGCTATGTCTCGAGTAAGTTCTACATGCTGCGTTTGATCCTCGCCTACCGGCACCTCATCTGCTCCATAGAGCAAGATGTCTGCGGCCATCAGTACAGGGTATGTAAATAACGCTACGAGCTGACCCTCAGTGCCACTTTTCTGGGCTTTGTCCTTATATTGGGTCATGCGTGAAAGCTCACCCATAGTAACGAAGTTATTCAGTAACCAGCATAACTCGCTATGCTCAGGGATCTGCGACTGTAAATAGATTGGGTTGCGCTCACTGTCGATACCGAGAGCCAACAGCCACGCCACCAAATCATAAGTTTTATCTCGCAGTTCACTAGGCTTGGGACGAGTGTTGAGGGCATGTAAATCAGCAACAAAATAAAACACCTCGTTATCAGGCGATTGATACTTGGGCCACTCGCGCATTGCTCCAAGATATCCCCCTAGATGGACATCTCCAGTTGGTTTTATTCCTGATAATATGCGCTTTTTCATAAAACTTCCTTTAAGTTAGTCTTCAGTCGATGGCTTATCAACCAGAAGTGGCTCAATCACCTGTTCAGTCTCGGCAATTTTAACGACGTCTTTATCTACCTTCTTAAACTCTTTATAGGCCGTATTGTAGTGGCCAACAGTTGTTGAGAGTGAATTCCCCATCTTCTGCATGTATGTATCGTAACTCTTCAGGTGGCGTGCAAGCAAACCGACACGTTCTTGAATCTCTAGCGCCTGCTCCTCTATCTGCAAAGAACGCAAGCCCTGCAAGACAGTTTGTAGGTAGGCCATGAAAGACGTCGGCGAAACGATAATGACATGCTTATCTCTAAACGCGTATTCAATGAGGTCGCGCGCCGTAGTATTGGCGGTTCCGACTTTATTCACTAAAAGATCGTAATAAATCGCCTCCGAAGGAATAAACATAAAGGCAAAATCCATCGTACCTTCATGGGGCCGAATGTATTTTGATGTTTCATCAATCCGACCCTTTAAATCTTGCTTAAACTGGCGCACGAGACGCTCCCGTTCGGCAGTATCTTTGCATTCAACTAGGCGATTATAGTTCTCTAAACTAAACTTAGAATCGACCGGCAATATCTTACCCTTATCTAAAAAGATAACAGCATCAACAATGTCCCCATTCTTGAAGCCATATTGTAATTTATACTGCGTTGGCGGTAAAACATTCTCTAAAACTTGAGAAAGATAGTATTCTCCCAGAACTCCACGCTGCTTGGGGTTTTGCAAAACATTCTGCAGAGTCTTAAGTTCCGATGTAATATCCACAACACGCTTATTAGTTTCATCTAATTGCGTCAAGCGTTCTGTTACCTGCCGGATGATTTCAGAGGATTGACGCATCTGCTGATGGACGCTTTGTTGTACGTTCGCATTATTCTTATCAAGCCTATCTTGCATAGCCGACTGAGTCTGTGCCAAGAGCTGCTGCATGCCCTGTAAATCCTGCTTTAATAGCTGCACTGAAGCCACATCCAGCTCGGCAGACGGCGCGCTCGCGGGCTTAAGGCTGCGAACGATTAAGAACACTAGAGCTGCGACAATAACGACTAAAAGTATAAGTAATATGACTTCCATAACACTACCAGTATACCTCAAAAAACGAACAAAATGCCTACAACATGCCTCGTTCAAGCAAAAAGTCACGCCAGTTGTCTTTCAGCCAATGCTTCTGCTTCAGATACAAGTCAACCAAGCCCCTTTCCGCAAACTCTTTGCGGATCACGCCTCCACTATGAGGATGCTTCTGCTTCTGTTCATGAGGCGAGCCAAAACCATGCGCATAGTGCGTCATTTCATGCACTATGGTAGCGCGAATGACATATTCTGGAACGGCAAGGTCCTGAAAAAGCCTGTTGACCTTAATAATTGAAGTATGACCGTCGCGACTATCCACCTCGATGGACCCCAAACGACGCTTGGCGCGCTTAGCCCAGATAATCATCACGTCATTATTCTGTTCAACATCTCGAAAATGCTGATACCAAATATCGGCGAGCAAATTCTCAAGCCACTCTTGATCTCGATAGCTATCTAGCCTCATTTATACTAGACCTTCCGTTTCTAGATCAGTCAGATTTCCGCGACGTGGGTATCTCCCATCGCGGATACCGGTCACCGCCTCTGCTATCTTCTTCAGCGTTTTCTCGTGTTCAATCTTAGCGCGCTCAGCCAGCAGCTGCGACTCAGTAAAGTAAAGTGCTATAGATTCTGTTTTGTCAGTATTAAGCTGATCCCACGCCAATGCATAAATCCCCATCTGGACCGAATCACGAACTTTGTCTTTAGCCACACGCTCATTAGCAACATGGCTCGTCTTAAAATCCCTAATTGATACACCCTGAGTATCAGTATTTTTCACAACAAGGTCATACCTTCCCCGAATATTCACTTTATACTCCTCGATCTCCAGAGTGAATTCCTGCTCTACTGCAACAATTGGCTCGGCAACATCAATATGATGTAAATAATACTGTTTTAAGCTCACTTCACCTTGCTTGCGACGCTCATTCTCATGGCGGATTGAAACAAACCCCTCGCTTCGCCAAGCACTACGAAAAACATCAAGCATTGTCTCTATTTTTGGAATTCTGCCCGACAGCTTCTCGGTGTAGAAATACTCTAAGGCTGCATGAATCGAGATACCATATACCATTTGGTGTGACGGCGGAGTTGGAAATTTAAGCACATGGCGCACAAAAAATCGCGATGGATCTGCCAGATAATCTGCTATTTGATTGGGTGTGAGTGTCATATATCCATCTTCTGACGCCGGAAAAGCCGGCAATTCGGTGCCCAACTGTCGCTTGGGGCCATAACGGGTCAAAATTGCCGGCAATCCACCACCCACTTCGTTGTCTTGAACGGCTAAACTCGTGCCAAATGCTTCGAGCAAAAATCGAGAGGCCTTGCGAGCGCGCTTGCCACCGTGATCAGGAGAGAAAGTTAAAATTAGATTCTTTTTAGCGCGCGTCATCGCCACGTACATTAAACGACGCTCCTCTTGTTCATGGCGCAGTGCGACATCCTTAGGTTCTGCGGCTAAATCTGTGAGATTTTTTATACTGTCAGATCTTCGAGTCGCCGGAAAGTTTCCCTCGGTCATGTCATACAGGTACACGGTCTCGAATTCCAGTCCTTTAGATCGGTGTGCAGTAAGAACATGTACGCCCCGCGCTTCGTCCATGAGCTCGACATCCTGAAGCACATCCGAGCTGTACATATCCTGGATGTAGCTCCAAAAATGATAACTATCTCGATACTTCTCAACAGCCTCAAATTCTTTGACTATTGTAAAAAAAGCCGCAAGCTGCTGAACCGACCGAGCTGCCTCGCTCTCTGAGAGCGCCTTATTAGCTAAGCCATCGAGATAACCACCGTCAGTTATGAATTTATATAGTATCTCGCCAATAGTATGGTTATGGGCGATTTCTCGGTATGCTTCAAGAACTTTCACCGCATTATATTCATACATAGCTTCTTCTCGATTCTCTACTATCACATCACTCAACGCGATTCTATTGCGCTGTGCCTCGGCACTCAACTGCATAACTTTTGGCGTGCTGGCCTGCATCTTTGGTGACACCAAATAACGATACAGAGCCGCTGAATCCTCTACATCATGTAAAACTCGCACGAAATCTATACACTGACGTACTACTGGCACATGTAATAGATTCCCATTTGCCTGAGTAGCCACTGGAATACCTAAATGTTGTAAATAATGTATCATTTCTTCCGTTTGGGAATTATTACGACACAAAACCGCAATACTCTCCAACACCTCTCCGGCTGACTCCCGCTTTTTGATATCGGTCGCTATGGCGTGGAATTCTTCATGATTACTTTTATATTGCTGCACCAATGGTCGGCGTCCACGAAACTGGGCATGAAGTTTTTTATTGAGGCCCGTCTGAACCTCCAGACGTGCTGGGTTGTTGTGCAGTATAAGCGAATAGGCCGCATCAACAATATGCTGACTAGAACGATAGTTTTCCGAAAGCACAAAAAACTTTGTCTTAGGATATTCGGTTTTAAAGCCAAGCATATTATCTATATCTGCTCCCCTAAAGCGATATATAGACTGATCATCATCCCCAACAACCATCAGATTCTGCTGTGCGTTCAGTAGCAAATGCACAATTTTTGCCTGCAGTCGATTTGTATCCTGATACTCATCAACCAGCACAAATTTGTACATTCCTTGATAGATATCACGTATATGTTGCTTTTTTTGCAACAAACTATATACATATAAAAGTTGGTCGCCGTAGTCAATGAGCCCCTTTTCTTGCAAGCGAGCCTGATATTGCCCGTATATCCTGGCTGCCTCGTGATATTTTTGCCACCCTTCTTCATCTAGCAACTCAGCTTGCTTGCCCTGCAGCAACTTTAGCTGCTTGGCATAATCATCTGGCATAAAGCCATCATCTTTCAGCCGAGAGAATAGCTGCAATAAAGCCGAACGAAACTGACCCGGGTTATGGGCTGGACGAAAATGCTCTATATTCTCGAAACCCTCAAGAACCTCCTGCAAGATAATGTGTTGCTGCAAGCCTGAAATAACCTTAAGGTTTGGCGGGAGTCCAAGCTCAAACCCGTAGTCCTGCAAGATCTCATAGCCAAGCGCATGAAATGTTTTAATGCGTGTATCAACATACCCATAAGGTAAAAGCATGTCTACACGCTCTTCCATTTCTACAGCGGCTTTCTCGGTGAATGTTAGGGCCAGTATCTCTTCTGGCTGTGCATGCTTTTGCTCAATGAGATACGCGATACGTGAAGTAATAACCTTGGTCTTACCAGTACCAGCGCCAGCAATTACCATTGCGGGGCCTTCCAGATGACAAACGGCCTCTTTTTGTTCGGGGTTAAGCCCTTCAATATATCTTGATGTAGTTTTTTTCACTACAATAACCCCTCCTGCACTACTAACTACATGCGTTCTTGTGGCTCAACCCCGATAAGTTCAAAGAGACTCGCCATACTATCACGATATTTCTCTACAAAGTATGCTCGAGCCATTCGGAGCTCTTCGGACTCTTCTTTTAATACTGGATTTTTTTCATACCAATCATGAAAGTAGCGGGCAATCTCGATCATACGGTGCAGTACCGAGTGAACTTGCTGCGTCACAGTTGCCTGCGAAATTAATTCAGAGATTTCAACAAAACTCCTCAAGATTTGTTTTTGCTCCGCGTCCAATCTAATCTTAGCTGGCTCTGAAACCCCACCAAACTTAGCTAGCACCGAACTCGCACGGACATACGAATACATGACATAAAAGAGTGGATTGTGCTTATTTTGGGACGCCACCAAATCCAAATCAAGATCAAAATGACTATTGGTATCACGCATTGCAAAGAAAAATCGTGCCGTTTGGGATGGGACAATCTTGAGGAATTCATCAAGTACGATGTAATTTCCACGACGCTTGCTCATCTTGTACTCCTGGCCGTCTTTCGTAAGGCGTACCGTCTGTGTCCAAAGTGGTACAAAACCGTCATGGCCCAAAAGACTCAGCGCAGCCAATAGACGCTGTTCTTGCCCATGATGATCTGGCCCCACAATAGTAATTGCCGTATCGAAGCGTCTGTCCTCAAGCTTTGTAAGCTGATAAGTTATATCTTTTAAGAAGTATGTTTCTTGACCATCTGTTGAACGCACCAGAACTTCATCCTTATCCAGGCCGGCTTTTTCTCCACTTAGCCACACCGCCCCATCTTTCTCCAGAATAGCTCCCACCTGTCGTAGCCGTTCAATCGTCGCCCGATTATCAAGGCTGGACTCTGGGTAGATTTCATCATGATGGATCCCCAGTCGCTTCAGTGTTGGTTTAATATAATCCTTCAAAATGATTACCTGGGCTTTATCGCCCACAACCTGAGGATCTGCAGCGATGAGTTTATCGCTACCGCCAAATTCTTCTGCTAAACTCTGTGCTAAGACATCTACATATTCGCCACGATACAATTCAGCCGACTCTTCAGTACTAAACTTCGCCCCAGCAGCCTGCTGAACAGCGCGCCCTAACTGAGCAATTTGGTTGCCACCATCATTTAAATAATACTCACGCGCAACATCATAGCCCTGACTCTCATACAGGCTGGCTAAGATATCACCGTAGTATCCTCCCCAAGCATTCACGAGCACTAACGGGCCCGTGGGGTTGGCGCTAATAAATTCCACATTCACCCGTCTACCCACGCCCTTTTCGGTTCGGAAAAATCCGGGCTTGAGACCATGTAAAAGCTGCACGTAATCTTCTTCATGCAAGCGTATATTTACAAAGCCAGGGCCAGCAACCTCAGCAGAAGCAAAAGTATTTGCCTTCTCCAGTTCTCTTACTATAGATTCTGCCAGTTCCCGAGGATTAAGCCCGGCTTTTTTTGCTTGCTGCATGGCAATATTGGTAGCAATATCACCAAAGCGCAGGTCGCAAAATGATACTGAACGAGCAATATCTGCTTGTTCCAAATCATTACCCAATACCTTTTCGACACCCAGACGTAGGTTATCGAGATTTTTTTCATAGGTTGCTAAAAACATATCTCCCTCATTATATCTGATAGATTACCCACAAACCAGGTATACTAGAGGCATGAAAGTTATTGCCAAAAATCGTCGTGCTTTTCATGACTACGAAATTATTGAGCGTATCACGGCTGGAATCTCCCTATTAGGCCATGAAGTAAAAAGCGTTCGCGCTGGGCAAATTAGCCTGAAGGGCAGTTTTGTGCACTTCCAAAATCACGAAGCCTATCTGGTGAATGCCCACATACGAAGGTATAGCCACGCCGCCAATCTGAAAGAGCATGATCCCACCCGCTCTCGAAAACTTCTCTTACATCGCAAACAAATCGACAATCTTGAATCCGAAAAACGGGGCGCCGGTCTAGCCGTGGTGCCGGTTGCGGTTGGCTTGGAGCACGGCCTCATTAAAGTAGAGATTGCCCTCGGTCGAGGTAAGAAGCATTACGACAAACGTGAAGCGTCGCGCAAGAAGACCATGAAAATTGATGCCGCCCTTGAAGCAAAGCGTCGCTTAAATACATAATATCTATGCTCTAGCATTGTATATATGTAAATATTGTATATTTTTCTCGAAGTAACCATAAGCTGTTTGACCCCTTTTACTGGCCTCGGTAGAATAGAGACAATAAGGTAAAGGAACATATATGGGACAGCTTCAAGACACCGTGCAAGCACTATTTGCAGACAAAAAAGGCCTCCTGGCCGCCGACGAAAGTAGCAAGAGTGCACAAAAGCGCTTCGACACGCTCGGTATTCCGTGCACAGACGAAACACGCCGACAGTACCGACAAATGCTGATGACCGCACCAGGAATCGAAGAATACCTTTCGGGCGTTATTTTTTATGACGAGACCATCCGCCAAGCCACAGACGATGGCACTCCGTTTCCTCAATACCTCCAGAGTAAAGGAATCCTGCCTGGTATTAAGGTAGATAAAGGATTGGTAGATCTTGATAACTTCACCGGTGAAACAATCACAGAAGGTCTAGACGGGCTAGCTGATCGGCTAAAGGAGTATTACGCCCTTGGCGCGCGCTTTGCAAAATGGCGCGCTGCCTTCCCTACTTCCGACACTACCCCAACCCAGGGCGCGATGCATGCTAATTTGCACACAATGGCCCGCTACGCCACGTTATGCCAGTCAGCCGGCATTGTACCCATTGTAGAACCAGAAGTGCTATACGATGGTCCTCAAGACCTCTCAAGGGCCCACGAAGTAACAGCAGACATTCTCAAGCTACTCGTGCAGATGCTTAAGGCCTACCGCGTCGACCTCACAGGCTGCATCGTAAAAACCAGCATGGTGCTAGCTGGCAAGCAGTCTGGGGCCGAGTCAACACCGGCCGAGGTTGCCGAACATACCCTAGCCGTTCTGAACGAGGCGATTCCAGGCACAATGGGTGGCATCGTATTCCTCTCCGGCGGACAAACCCCCGAACAAGCTCGCGACAACCTGCAGGCCATTGGCGCCGCAGGCAAACAGCCATGGCCGATAACCTTCTCATTCTCACGTGCCGTGCAAGACCCAGCCATGAAAGCGTGGGCCGGTAAAAATGAAAATGCAAGTCAGGCTCAGAAAATCTATTTTGAACTCACTAAAGCCTGCGCCGAGGCTCGACATGGCCAGTTCAAGGCCACCGAAGCGGGCCCAACAGATAACTTTGTCAGCGCCACCCAGGATAGCTAACCTGTAAACGCATGTTCGTGTAAAAAAGTTGTGGTTATCCACAACTTTTTTGTTGACAAAGGTTATGCATAAGCCGTATTATCGGTGTAGTGCTGCTGCACACATATATTACTCAAAAACAAACACACAAGACACTTCTCCAGGTTAGGACGGTCCCCACAACCACCCTAACCTGGTTTCTTTTTTGACGAAATTTATGCAACTAATAAATCCCCTCGTACCACCCCTCAAGCTTTGTGTTGGCCGACAAACACGCATAAACACATAGCGGGACCAAAATAAAAAGGGCCTGCCGGCTCCAAAAAACTTTAACATTTTATACTAACTAGAATTGTGCGACTAAGCGATCAGCCGCTCACTTCGTCTTACTACTCAGCTTATTACTGGAGCGTTTTTCAACGACGAGAATAAATAACAATGAAAGGCCCGTAATCAGCATAAGCTCAATAATAAAGTGGGGGCTTCCTTGCAGCCGAAGAGACTGAGCACGGATAGGCTCTACACCTAGTACCGCAGGTACTTCCACAGCTAGATCCACCGCCGCCTCAGCACTAGATGTAACCATACTTGATTCAAGCTTTACTGACTGGCGTACAACTTGGCCAGCGTAACTCACGACGGCGGTATGCTGCCCTACTGGCATACTCTCGAATACGGCAACACCCCTATCATCCGTGATCGCAGTACGCGGCGTTGAATATAGTGTCACAACTGCGCCCTGTAAAGGACTACCGTTTTGATCTCTCACAACGATACGTACTGTTACAACCTTTGCTGAATCTGCTGCTCGATTTTCGTTAACCGATCGAGTAGTGCTAGTTGAAATATTAGCTTGTGGAACAAGAGTTTTCGGTACGATACTCTTCGGTGGGGGTGTAGATATAACCTCAATCACGGTATCCGGACTCGTAACCGGCCCTTCGACTGCCGGCTCCAACGTAAAGCTTAGGGTTGGACTTGCAGATGACTGGTTGCCAGCGGCATCGATAACGAATACCCTGACAAACCACTCCCCTGCCGTCAGGTTAGCGAGACTTGCAGTTGCAGCCGAGGTAGTTACCACCTGCGCGTCACTAAAGTCAGCCTGAGCGGCATACTCCAACCTATAAGCTTGCGCGGCCGGATGTATATCGGTCGTGGCGTCCCAACTCACAAGTGTGCCCCTAATGAGTGCTTGCCCGACAAGTGTAGGCTTAGCAAGGGCATCAGGAGCCGTAATATCGTAGGTGAATGCAGAACCGCTCACGGTTGCAGTCGCATAATTCGATGAAGCGCTTCCGTCATCTTCAGCTCTCACGCGCCAATAATACTCATCTCCATCCACAAGCGTAGTGCTTGCACTCCCCACAAGATAGGTGCCGCTATCACCAAAATTGAATGTGCGCGCACCCGCCGAAGCAAACTCAGATCGATAATCAATAACCAAATCACTAAATGCTGTATCATTTGCTATCTGTATCCTATAACGAAGCTGCTCACCTGCGTCCGAGTCCGAAAGTGTAAACGCAAAATCTGTATTCATCAGTGTGGCGAGGTTCAACCGGCCGCCGCTCAACAACAGAGAAGCCCCCAGCCCTGTAGGGGTTGAAGGTGCAGCATTAGGTTGAGCGGAAGTAGTAAACGTGCGAGTCCCAGAAAAACTTGAACCACTACTGTTAATTGCTTCAACTCGCCAGTAGTACAAAGTGTTGTAGCTCAAAGCAGAACCAAGCGTATAGCTAGTTCCAGTCAGCCCCGATTGGTTTACGACTGTAGTGGAAAAGTTGCTTACTGTAGAAATTAATACTCGATAAGATGTAGCCAAATCTACGGCCTGCCACTCGAAAGTTGGTGTCGTAGTAACCCCCGTCACACCATTGGTAGGATTAATAAGGTTGGGACTAGCCGGGACATCGGAACCCAGCAAGTAGACTGGATCGTAGCTTGCAGCCGTATTGACGTTATAGGTGTCAGTCGAAGTATAGCTATAACGAATAGCCTGCTCTTGGGTGATGCCCGCCGAGTTATAGGAATGCTGATAGGCGGTTGCCGCATCCTTATTGATGCCAATTGTTGCACTCGTACCCTGCGAATCAGTACCTCCGAGAAGATCGCGATATTGAATCTGGATATCATTACTACCTTCATACAAAATAACCTGGAACGTACCCATTGGTAGGCTTGGATTTGAGTAAAAATACATGTTCGTCCATTGCGCTACAAACTTACGATTTGGCGCATCGCCTATTGTTGCGTAGTAAATAGACTTCTTGCCAGATTGAGTGATGAGATCATCCCAAAAAGCACACACACAGCGCCCAGGCGTTGCACTCGGCAAGCCCACATTACTATAGCCGGCATAGGCCGTACCAAAATTAACAGTGCCGTTAATGTTTATATAAGCTTGCGTATAATCCGTGTCGAAATGTCGAAATGTAAACCCCAAATTGAATGGCCCGGCAGAGTTATCATCCCCACTTAAATTCGTGTTTGTGCCAATATAATTTACTTCTCCATCATAGGCCTTCGCAGACTGCGAAAAGACTATCAGACTCAGCACAAGAGACACTAGGCAGTAAAGCCCCAGTTTCATAGCGTGGCGAGGATCTATTTGTGCCACCTCTATTCGTACCTCAACGCGTCAATCGGATCAATTCGAGATGCTCGTCGGGCTGGGAAATATACAACGATGAGACCAAACAATGCGCTTAAGACTAGTGTAGTTATTGCCAACTGAGGGGTTACCATAAACGCTGAGACTGCCTCTTGAACGCCACGACTGCGCGCAAAGCTGCTTATCGCTATATCCGCAAACCTACCAAGCATAAAGGCGCTCACGAGCCCGATGAAGCCCCCTAATACAGAAAGCATCAACGATTCGATAATGAAAAGTCGTTTTATATCTCTCTGGCGAGCACCAAACTCAATCAGTAAACCTATTTCTCGCGTGCGTTCCAAGAGTGAGATGGTGAGCGTGTTAAACATACCCAAAATAGCAATCACCATGCCAATGCCGCCAAACCCAAGAAAGATCATCTGTAAGAGACCAAAGACTTGTGAAATCTGGTCCAGCGTGTCGAGCGGCGAAGCGGTGGCAAACCCAATGCTTTCAACTTCTTTTCGCACTTGCCCGACTGTGCTGCGGTCAGTCGTAAGTATCTTAACCTGGCTCGCATCTTGGACACCATTCTCGATAAACAGCTGACTACGAACAAACGCTTCAGCACTTGCGTTACCTTCCACCAGACCAATCACTTTTACATCTTTTTGAATCGATTTTTTAACCCCATCGGCCTGCACGATATCCAGGTTTAGGCTAATCACCTTACCAAGCGCCTGATCACCCTGCGGTAAGCCTACAGCCTTAGCCAGCGAAGTATTCACGAGTGCCTCATCGGTCCCACCGCCAGCCAGCAACGACTTTCCTGTAACAACGCGAACTGAACTGAGATCTAGATATTCTGCATCAACCCCAAAGACCACAGAATCAACTTGCGAGCCGCCAGATTTTACCTTTGCCGCCTCGGTATAAACCCGCGCTACTTCCTCAACCGAACCAATATTTTTCATGCGGGTAATATTATCGCCATCAAACTTTATAGCTGCTGAACGCGGCTTAGTCACATCAATACTCTTAACCGATTTTGACCCGACTACCTGGCGGCTTACGAGGTCCTGAAGGCCATAACCAAATGAGAGCAAGAATACAACTGCGCCAATTCCGATAACTACCCCCAAAATAGTCAGCGTGGTGCGAAGTTTTTTAAAGAAAAGATTTTGAGCAGCCATTCGTACCAAAATCGACGTCGCAATCACCCCTTCTTGCTCAGAATGATGGTGTTTACGCACACGCGGTGCAAGCACTTTTTCGGACACCGTGTCATTCATGCGCTTACGTTCAGCCACGTTTACCACCTCTCTTTACAGGAACTTTTGCTGGTTGTATTTCAGCCGCCTTATTCACCTCCAAGAAGCTTGTCATCAGCATGCGACGACGCTCTTCTTCGGATTGGTAGCCGCCCTCATCAATTGAGAGCACGCCATCTTTTAAGAATAATCTATGGCTACTTAAAGAAAGATAATCAAGATTGTGTGTAACCAAAATCACTGTAGTATTTTCATGATTTCTAAAGCTGGTCATCAGCTGCATAATCATGTCGCCATTCGTGGTATCAAGGTTGCCGGTCGGCTCGTCAGCTATCAAAAGTTGCGGTGTTTTTACGGTAGCTCGCGCCATAGAAATGCGCTGTTGTTGACCAATTGACAACACTGCCGGATTGTAGCGCATATACTTCGCAAGCCCAACACGCTCAATGCTAGCCGCAGCCTTCTTAAGTGCTTCATGACGTGGAGTACCCGAAAGATATAACGGCAGGGCAACATTCTCCTGCACATTCATACTGAGGACCCAGTTATTCACTTGGCTCACCACACCATAATGTGCGGCCCTAAACTTTGCACGACCATCTTGATTGAGATCATACAAGCTTTGCCCGGCCACCACGACATCCCCCTTGGTTGGCGGCAAAAGACCCAAAATCATATTCAAAATTGTTGTCTTACCACTACCAGAAGGTCCATAAATAATAGTAAAACTACCAGGTTCTACCTCAAAATTTATATCCTTCAAAACACTCACCGTACCATCTATAGCACGAAAATCACGCGAGACATCGCGGAAAGAAACAAGAGACTGACTCATAAATTCGTATCCCCAAAGCCAAAGATAGCTTGCAGCGCATTAAAGATGATACTGAAGATATTTTCAGTACCGCGACCAATAATTGCTGTTTGAGCATCGGAAAACGACTCGTTACCGGCCTTATCAGCCGACACTGCCTGCACTTGATAGATACTTGAAGTAGTAAGGTCAGACACGACCACGACATGCTCAGTAGTTAAGCGTGTATCCTGCGAGGAACGGTTACTGAGCTCTGTTGTACGCCCCTTAGCAAACGCCACTTGGCTAGTAGCCGGCTCATCTGTGCGCCACGATACAATTATCTGCCCACGTGCCTCTCCACCAGTTCCACGGATATCCGTCTCAACCTTAAATTCTGAGACTTTTGGCGCGCGTGTATCTTCGGCTGTTTGAAAGAACTGTTTATCAGAAACCGCGAGGTTACCGGCAGCGTCGCGGGAACGCGCAACCAACTCATAATCAGCGTTGTCCGCCAAACCACGAACTATCACTTCGTGTTCCGTCACCAGAGTGGAGCTCACAGCTTCAGATTGCTCTCCCCCAACCAACCCATACACCACTTCACTTGTAGTGGCCACATTGGTTGTCCATACAATTTTTTGGGTACTGCTCGGCTCACCCTCTACCGTCTCAAAGCGCAAATTCGTAATTTTTGGACGAGCTGGAGTAGTAAAACTGTATATATCACCCTGATATTCATAGCCATCCGCATCTACGGTGCTTATTTTGTAGAAATATTTTTGACCATCTTGCAAATCATTCAAGCTCAAGCTGTAGCTTGATGAAGAAATTGATGTATTTATGCTCTTCACGCCCCCAAAAGCATCGCTGGTACCGAAGTATACATTAGCCTTGTATGCATTTTCAGTTGTAAAATTAACAGCAGCAGAGCTTATTGTAAGGTTTGAAGCTGAAACTTCCCGCACAGTTGGTGCCGGCAGTGTTGTAAACGCCCTCTCCTGGGAAATGCCCGTATTCCCATCTTCGTCAGTCCAACGAGCCACATAGTAATACGTCTTACCTGGCTCTAAGTTTGTAAGATTTACAACATGAGATGAATCCTGTGTTGAATTCCCGACCTCTTCTGGGAAGTACTGACCAGGTGCAGTGCCATAGGCAATCTTTGAATCACTTGCCCTATCCGTAAACCAATAAATAGTAGCTTTACGCGTACCAATATCCCTAATCTTTGGTTGATCCGTATCGTCAGTCAAACGAGCCGGGGTAGTATAACGCCCGTTTGGATACTTGGTCTCCGTATTACTTGCCACACTGCAACTATCGGCATCATCACAAGCTTTCACATAATAATAGTAGTCAGTCTGCGAGAGGCCAGAATCGATAAAGCTTAGATTCGTACTTGATGTTGTTCCTACTTCTGTAAAGTTCACATTATTGGTTGAGCGATAAATCTTATAGCTCGCAATTCCGGAACCGGGAAGCTGCGGGGCACTCCAGCTAAGCGCAATCTTCCAGCTACTCGTAGCGCGAATTGACACATCTGAAAGCTCGAGGTTCTGAGGTGGCCCGGGCGCCACAGTTGTTGCTGTGAAATTCACACTCGTCACATTGGCATTAGAAAAATTCTGCGACTGATCCTTGGCCATCAAATACAGTGTATTGCTACCCTGTTGCGTGGCGTAAGCTCCCTGTGC
Organism: uncultured Candidatus Saccharibacteria bacterium; assembly: GCA_964454845.1. Lineage (GTDB taxonomy): Bacteria > Patescibacteriota > Saccharimonadia > CAILAD01. The sequence goes on along the minus strand of CAYVVS010000001.1, from coordinate 144,384 downwards.
GAGCTGTGTAATACCTTGACCGGTCCAATTACAATTGCTGCCATCGGAAGCTATGGATACGTTTACCGTCCAACAATAATCCACTTGACCAGTTGGGCCTGATGCGGTCGCGGGAGCTGCCCATGTGAATGAGAACGCGTTTTCATTATTACTACTAGGACTTACCTGTAAATTTTGCGGAGCTGATGGAGGCTGCTGAGTAACATTAATAATTACAGGAGCTCCACCTGAACCAAATTGCGCAACGTTACCCGCGTTATCAATCAGGAGCAAAACAACACCATTAAGCCCTTCATCGGTCATACGGGCCAAATCATCGTCTACAAGGTTAAAACCACCGCTCGAAAAACTATATACATCTATAGGATCGTTTGGAAGGCTATTGGTGCGAGCCGGTCCATACCAAGGAAAATCAGATGGCGAACCACCAAATAGACTACACCCATCACCAGTCGCGTAGCTAAAGACACAATATTTAATGCCCGCAACCCCGGAACCACCATCGTCAACTACCATCGCTGGTGCGTCTTTTGCCCAGTTTACTGGCTGTATTGGCGAATTGACATACCCGTTAGGCCCAAACGCAGTCGTATATGGTCCAGGAGTATCAGTATCATAGCCAAGAGCACTCGTTGTTGCGGTCGCCAGATTCCCAGCATTATCAAATGGCTGTATTTTTAGGTGGTATTGTGTATTTGTAGTCAGCGAACTCTGTAATGTTAGTTGCGACAAGTCTAGCGACGTGGCCTGTATGGCGTATTGGCATAATCCTCCAGTATCATATGGGCTTGTTGTAGGTAACAAACCTTGGGTTGTACTTAGATCAGCGCCGCTATCAGTACCAAAATACAAACAATATCCAGCAATGCCCGAACCATCTACACCATCGACAGAGGCATTCCAACTAAATTTTGGTGTCTCATTTATCCAGCCGGTCGAGATTACCGCATTATTACTCGTTCTACGCGTCTGCACACCACTGACTATCGTTGGACTGTCTACATCAATTGAGTATTCAAGTGATACATCCTGAATAACGAGGCTATTTGCAGCATCAGAAGAAAGCAGCAAATAGTACCTCACGTAACGACTCCCTGCGGGTAGACAATCCGAAGAAATAGCTGTGGTATTTTTAACGAACGGACAACTAACATACATAGAGATTGAATCAAGTGTACCTCCTGGGGTGTCAGACCCCGATATGTACACTCCGACAGCACCCGTACCGGTGTAGGTAATATTTAGATCTCCAAAGAACGTCCTGTCAGAGCCTAAGTCATACTCAACACTCGTAAATCCACCGACTCTGCCATTTACATATTCTTCAACAGATGCATCAAAATTAAGCGACGTACTTCTATCCAGTAGTCCCTGGTACGCAACCACATGACGATATGTCGTTACAGCATTGCCATTGCTTAAGTAATATTCCGTAGGAAAATTATCACTATTTATACCGGTATTAACACCGGGGAAAGCCGTATATGTTTCTCCATTATCCCGACTGAAGAAATAAGCATGCCCGCCATCCTGATACGCCACTAACCGCAGGCGCACATATATATTCGAGGTAAAATGATAGGCAGTAGAGTCTGGAAAATTTACCGACTCACTCCCGTTAGTAGCACCAGAAACCCTCCAATATTTGCCATTGCTATCGCAATTTGCAGGCATATCAAAGTAGAGCTCTGCCGTACCACCCTGGAAGCCTATTTCTATAGATCCCACACCGGCAGAGTCGCCACATGTATATGAAGAGAGATCTAACTTAAGGTCGGCTTCGTATACTCGAGTGCGATCTCGAGAAAATGGGCCGGGGTGACTAATACCATAATCAAGCCGGGTTAGCTTACCTCCAAGTCCATCAATCTCCCCATCAGCACCATCGATATCAAAATAGTTACCCTGAAGGCTACCCGTGTCGTAAGAGTCATACAGATCAAACACGCCTCCCTTAGACGATAGAGAGGTGGCCGCCGCATTTCCGTAGTACATATACGTATGACTATCCACGCCACCACTTGAAAGCTGTATCTTCAAAAAGACAGTCGCAGATACACCGTCTGTCTTACGCATAACCCAATACGGAACATCTTGATTGCTATACCGATTCGTAAAACGTAAGTCGCTAAAATCAGACTTCATTTCATTTTCATATTCAACAGTCAATTGAACTTGCGCATAAGTCATATCCGTGTCATTTATGCCGCCACGTGGTACGAGAACCTTGCGTCGTGTCCAATTCGTATTGCAGTTTGCGGTACTGCACCAGGCAGAAGCTCCACCACTCAAGCTCAACTGACCCGCTGTAGCAGTTACAACATTGCCATCTTTCTCCTCATACTGATTAACCGGACTTATACCTTGTCCGCCACTCCAATCGGATTGATTGAGCGTATCAAAAGCGCGCGCAACATTATGGACCCCCATATTAAAGAACATCAGTACCATCATGACAACTAATGATGTACTGGCTACAACGCTTTTTAACCTGTTGGAAGCTTGAAATTGTGGAAGAGCTATCTTTGGTAGCCTAGCAGCTATTTTTCCAAGTATGCGCTGCCTGCTTCTCCCCGCTCTGCTCACACCCACCTTAAGATTCTCAGGCGCACGTCGAACAAAGTCCTTTACTGCAATGTAAACTACACCGAGCCTCGTCTTGTGTTGAATAGCCTCAAACGATTGAGAGTTTTTACGCACAGCAACACTCGACTGACGAACTGCGTCAACTAAACGAGTAGATTTCTGTGGGATTTGCTTTTTGGATTTTGTCATGACTTTTTTGCGCATGAAACGCTTATGCTAACTCACTATCACTATATCACACCAAGGAGAGCAAAATGAATACTTTTTTGCGTCAAAAGAGCTGAATTAAGCATAAAAACTATTGTCCCTAGAGTCATATATATGTAAAGTAGAGAGTAATACAGAAACACGCATAAATTCTAATACTAATGCCGCAAAAAAAGACCAAGTTGAAAACCATAAAAACGCCCATTGGACCAATTTGGGTCTATTCATCTGTGGAACGGGCAGTACGCCCCCTAAAAAAGAAAAATAACTTAAAGATTATTACGGCTGTGGGAGCCGTAATAATCATCCTAATTACCTTACTGTATGCGGGTTTTATTAATGATAAACACGGGAGCAAGGCTTTCTCTGGCTCAGGTACTGGCACTACGCTAGACCCCTTCCAAATTGCCAACTGCTCTCAGCTGCAAGAAATGCAGCAATCTCTCACGAGTCACTACGCACTCGTTAGTGATATTGATTGTTCAGCTAGCTCTAGCTGGAACTCCAATACCGGATTTATCCCGGTTGGTCAAAATAGCAGCAATCCATTTAGCGGCTCACTAGATGGACGTAATCTAAGAATCAGCAACCTCTACATCAATAAGAGCAGCGGAACAAGCAATGCTCATTCGGGTCTTTTTGGCTATACAAATTCAGCTCTGATCAAAAACATCGTATTCACCAAGCCATCAATAATAGGGTGCCCTGTCACGAACTGTGGCTATACTGGCGTAGTCGTAGGTGTAGCCAGCAATGCAACTACAGTTAGACAGGTAAACGCATCCGGTTCCGTCAATGGTGCAGGCAGCGGTGGCCTAATCGGAAGCTTGCTACAAAATAGCCAGCTAGACCAATCAAGCTATAGCGGTACAGTCAGCTCCACTGGAGGTCAGGTAGGTGGCCTTGTGGGAATGATAGTTGAATCATCATCCGCCTACCAATCTAGCATCACTAACAGTTATGCAAATGCCGTGCTTACTGGGGACAAAGCAGGTGGCCTTGTAGCAGACCTGCAATACGGTAAGGTTTCTAACTCATATGCTCACGGTAGTATCTCAACAAACAACGGCTATGGCTGGGGAGACACAGGGGGTGGACTCATCGCTAGCATGAGTAACACCGGGACTGTTGTTGAAAATAGTTTTGCAGCCACTCAAATAACTACCTCCGGTGCTCCTAGCTATAAGGGTGGTCTCGTAGGAAGGGCCGAAAATTTAGACGCCGGAGCAATTTCTGGGAGAAATAACTTTTTTGACGTTTCTCGTACGACGGCCACTGAGTGCGTTAGTAATGTAGCGGCCCAGTGCACTAGTGTAAACATAAGTTCTGGTTCCCCCAACTATTTCTTCGGAAACTCAGCTGCAACTCCACTCAACACCTGGGACTTTAACGTTGTATGGAAAACAACACTAGGTGGCTACCCCACCTTGCGCACTACCCCATCTGTAACAACCGGTGCAGCAACGGATCTAACCCAAAATCTCGCTACTCTTAACGGCACACAATGGAGCACGCTCAATACTGCAACAACAGCTCGCGGCTTCCAGTGGGGCAACGATACAAGCTATGGCAATACTGTAAATCTTACGCCCAACTCTCCTTCTAGTTTTACGCTCGCCAGTAATACAACTGGAACTGGACTCAATCGACCTCAAGACATAGCTCAAGACTTAAGTGGCAATATCTATGTTACTGACAGCCGATATACCACGAACAACATTAAAAAATATGATGTCAACGGCAATCTGCTCGGAACAATAGGAAACCCAATAGACCAGAACTGGACCGGCTCTCGCGACGGAGACTTGAGAGCGCCAAACGGTATCGCAATCGATACATCAGGAAACATCTATGTAGCGGACACTAATAATAACCGAATTCAAAAATTTGATGCAAACGGTACGTTCATCACCAAATGGGGATCAGACGGCTCGGGAAATGGACAATTTAACGGGCCAAATTCTATCGCAATCGACTCGGGTGGCAATGTGTATGTTACTGATTCAAACAATAACCGTGTTCAAAAATTTGATGCAAACGGTACGTTCATCACCAAATGGGGATCTTCTGGATCGGGCAATGGGCAGTTTAATGTACCGCGGGGCATCACTTACGACAATTTTCTCGACCGCATCCTAGTGGTTGACACGTTCAATTCACGAATCCAAGAATTTACCACCACCGGGACTTACCACTCCCAGTGGGGTTCATATGGCTCAGGCAATAAGCAGTTTGGCTATCCGCAGAAGATTAACTTCTCACCGATTAGCGGCTCAATATATGTTACGGATTCGGCCGGCACATCACTCGGCAATCAAAGAGTACAAGAATTCATCTATAGCAATAGAGCATTCAATAATCAATGGGGTACGTACGGCAATGGTGATGGCGAGTTTATATTTGTTAGCGGTATTATCTACAACAACACAAACGACAAGATTTACACTGTCGATTTCTATAACAGTCGCGTGCAAGTCTTCGATGATACTGGAAACTACCAAACGCAATTTGGAAATACGGCCTTTTCTGCTCCTGATGCAGTCTACGTTGATAACCTCAATAATATGTACGTTCAGAATGACCAACTAAGCTCTGGCATACAGAAATTTGATGCATACGGTAACTATAAATACACTATAGATCAAGATTGGGCTCAAGATGACGTTGCCTTTGACGGACTCAACAACGCTTACGTTGTAGGTACAGGGGGCGTTCGTAAATATTCAGCTACCGGTGAACTCCTCAATACCTGGAGTTTTCCAAACTCACCTGGCTTCAATATATCTATCGAAGTTGACTCTCAAGGCAATATCTATACTGGTGACACGTATAATTTTGTACAAAAATTTGATAGCAACTTTAACTTAATCCAAAGCTGGGGCTCATATGGCACGTCAAATGGCCAGTTTTATGGGATTGGCGATATGGTTGTGGACAGCTACGATAATATCTTCATTATTGACTACGATAACCCGCGGATTCAGAAGTTTAGCTCAGACGGCTCATATATTACGAAATGGGGCTCCTCTGGAGGTGGAAATAACCAGTTTAGCAGTTCAAATGTTAATCATTTAGCAGTAGATTCAAATAACAACATTTATGTTCAAGATGCGATAAATGCTAGGGTACAGAAATTCAGCAACGCCGGCTCATATATCACCCAGTTTGGGAGCGTTGGCCCTGGAGATATGCAGTTTTGGTCGCCTTGGGGCATTGCCATTAACTCCTATGACCAGGTTGTTATAGCCGATCTAGGCAGTGTCAGCATCAAAACATTCAACCAGCCAGCCACCTTTAACCCAGAGGGCTTTGCATCGACACTCACTAACTTAACTTGCGGAACCACTTACCACTACCGTAGCTTCGCGACAAATGGCGATGGTACCTCCTATGGAAACGATGTATCCTTTACAACAGATGCTTGTAGCAGTACAGGGCTGGAGGTTGCAACTCTATCTTCTTCAAATATTTCAAGTTCGGCAGCGACACTCCATGGAAGCATCACCTCTACCGGTGGATCACCCCTAATCTCTCGTGGCATACAGTATGGCAAGACAACAAATTACGGCAGTATGCTCTCAGAACCTGCGACAAGTCAACTTCAGTTTGAGCAAAGTATAAGCGAATGGGGGGACCAAGACGGACAGCTGCAATCACCCCATATAGCAATTGCCCCTACAGGAGATATCTATACTGTCGAATGGTATAACACTCGCGTGCAAAAGCTTGATGCAAATGGAAACCACCTACTTACATGGGGTTCACCCGGATCAGGACCTGGGCAATTTGGCGATCTACGCGAAATTGCCGTAGATACGAATGGCTACGTTTACGTTGTTGATGCCTTAAACCATCGCATTCAAAAGTTTGATTCTAATGGTAATTTTATTGCAATTATTGGAATCTACGGATCTGGTAATGGACAGTTTTCCACTCCTTATAGTATTGCTTTCGACGAAGCAAATAATATGTACGTTGCAGACAGCGGGAATAACCGGATCCAAAAATTTGATAGCAACGGCAATTACCTCTTGCAATGGGGCAATTTCGGAACCGGCGTAGGCCAATTCTATGGGCTAAATGACGTTAGTTACCGCGATGGGATAATTGCTACGGCCGAGTGGGAAGGAGCACGGGTGCAGACATTTGATACAAATGGTAACCCACTCAATCACTGGGGGGATACTGGATCTGAGGCTGGTCAATTTACAGGCCTTAACGGTGTTGCCTTTGCTCCAGATGGATCAATTTATACATCAGAGTTCTCGAAGCAAGTTCAGCGCTTTAGCCCGGATGGCGACTCATTACTACTCCACTCATTTACTGAACATTCTGAGATCTCAGCACTAAATGACATTGAAGTTGACTCGAATGGCTATGTATATGCAGTCAATTATGGTGACGCTATAATCAAATATTCGCTTGAAAGTCCGCCATTTACCATGGGCAGCTACAGCCTCACTGCCTCATCGCTGGAGTGCGGTACCACCTACCATTACCGGGCTTTCGCTGTAGACTGGAACAGTACAGGATATGGTGACGATGCAACCTTTACAACAGTTGGCTGTACCCCGCAAGTCACGACTCTTGAACCTTCTGATATCGACGCCGACTCGGCAACATTCTCGGGGCTTGTCAGCCCTCGATGGCTAGCTTCTCGTGGCTTTCAATGGAGCACCGACCCCAACTTTAACACCGGAACAGACTTGGATATCGATTCCACACCCCCAGCATATACCGAAGCCGAATCTTGGGGTGAATACGGAAGTGGCTACGGGCAAAACCTAGGGCTACTCGCTATCGAGCATGACGCCAGCGACAATGCTTACACACTAGATATGAACAACTGCAAAGTGAGCAAATTCGACTCCTCGGGTGGCATTCTGAGTGAATGGGGCAGCTGCGGATCGGCACCCGGTCAATTCAACAGCCCGAGAGCAATGGGCATTGATAGCTATAACAATATTTATGTCGTCGACACATACAATCATCGTATTCAAAAGTTTGACTCCGAAGGAAACTACATTCTAGATTGGGGCTCTCAAGGCTCTGGAGACGGTCAGTTTAGCTACGTAGGCCCTAGAGGAATCGCTATCGATGCAAGTAACAATGTCTACATCTCTGACATCAATGCTAATCGTATTCAAAAGTTTGATAGCAACGGCAATTACCTCTTGCAATGGGGCTCTGCAGGTACAGGCAACGGGCAATTCTCTGGTGCTTGGCACATAGCGATAGATTCAGCCAATAATGTTTACGTATATGACATAAATAACTATCGTATTCAAAAGTTTGATAGCAACGGCAATTACCTCTTGCAATGGGGCTCTGCAGGTACAGGCAACGGGCAATTTACAGAGATTGCAGGCATAGAGACTGACAGCCAAGATAATTTATATACGACCGATAATACCGATAATCGCATACAGCGCTTTAACTCGTACGGTAATTACATAGACTCTTGGGGTTCAACTGGCAACGGCACTAACCAGCTTATTAACGCCTCAGATATTTCATTCGACAGGAGCGACAATGCCTATGTGGTGAATATGTACTCAAATGACCCTATCAAGAAGTTCTCATATGGCATCAGCCTTACTACAGCGGATAGCCTACTATGTGACACAAACTACTATGTACGCGCCTTTTCAACTACAAGCAATGATGTACTGGGAGGCGTGGGCCAAACGGTTTCTTTTGCTACATCAGCCTGTGCAGTAACACCTCCTGGACCACCCGAAAACCTAAGTATAGATAACGCTGACGGCACGAATGCAACCCTCCACTGGAGTGCTCCATCCAACCAAGGAAGTAGTCCAGTTACCGATTACTTAATTGAGTTTCGAAGCGCTAACGATAGCGACTGGACACCCTACCCTAATACTGTGTCGCCTAACACATATGAAGACATTACAGGGCTAAACCCCGCCACCCACTACTACTTCCGAGTCTATGCAGTGAGTAATGATGGGGTGAGTGAACCTAGCAATGAAGCTGAATTAAGCTATGAAATAGATGTCTCAATCAATACAACCTTACTTAACTCGGGAGAAGTTAAGGCCGGTGACACCATTACGTACCGAAACACCCTCACGAATAACGGTCCGGGCACCACCACGCTACAAAATGTAATTCCAGCATCATTACACATCATACCCACCAACTTCACCTTCTCAACGACAAATTCCAGTTCTGTAGCTTGTGCAGATTGGAACTCCAGTGAGTTTGACTATCTTGCACAGTTCTACCCGACTAGCAAGATTGCAGTGTGTCTACCTACTACGAATATCACCTTAGAACAAGGTGAGTCACTAACATATGACATAATTGGCACCGCTAACTCTAGCTACCCCACTGGGGCTAGTTTTAAAAGCTTTGGAATTAACTTTATGGATGCTCATCGAGAAAAAGTAGAGTTTGATAACCAGTTTGAGGTTCTATCAGGCATTTTCATGGCGTTTGGAGGAGATTTTAGTCAGCCTTCTTCTTCGACAGATATCTACACCTTACCCTTCAACAATATCTCGATTTCCACCTACAACTACACTGCACCTAGTAGTACACCAACTCCTAATCCAACCGTTACCACGAATACCACTCCTAGCCCCTCTATTGCTCCATCACCATCGCCTTCAAGCAATCCAAGTCCATCACCGTCCCCATCGCCAACCAATCAGCCTGAGCCTAAGCTCCCTAACCCGCTATTCCCTAAATACCCGCCAGAAGGTGTAAAAATACCTAAAGCAGACACACCCCCAGTCACTGTTGAATCAAATTTCCTCACCGGCTTTATACCTGCAGGGGTATTGAACACCATACGCATGACACCAAACGCTGTGGCCCTAGCTTTGCCATTCTTCATCATTCTTGTTCTTATCGCTCTAGCGGTACTCTACGCACGTCAGGCATGGCTTGAATACCGCACTATCGCCAAAGTACGCGGCATAATTGAACGCTATCACAGCACCAAAGAGGCAAGCCAAAACTTTGTCGCCCTTACTAGTCACTACCTTAATACTCCAGTTAACATCCTGCAGGCCAGTGTGGAGCTCCTCGCCTCAACAAAAGCTGTCCCACAGACGAATATCAACAAACTCAACCTAGCTATCAAAAACTTGGCCGATGATATTAGGAAACTTGTAACCGAAAGCCAAAAAACGACCTCTCGCGTTGCAGAAAGCACAACAGAGCTCGATAAGCTCCGTCTCAAAAATCCTCTGCTCAGTATCTTTGTCGTGGTCCCATCTGGAATTGTGGTACTTATTCTGTTTATTCTTAATCTACTCTTCACCGCAACAGATCGTTATTCACTCAGTTTCGCGTTAATCGTTGCACAAATTACTGCGTTAGTACTAGGAATTGGCTTACTTGCCCTCTCATGGCACTCTTATAAACGCAATCAAGCTTCCCACGATGCCCTCAAGCACCAGCTCACGCTAGAGGCTGATATTTTGGCACGACGAGTAGCCTTTATTACGCAAAGCTATAGCGACCTTAATGCTGACCTTGGGCTCGTAAAGGCCTTAACGAAAGACATTCCAAAAACCGATCCCGCACAAAAAACACTGCAAAATGGCAGCACCATGCTCGAAGACGTCCTCAAGAAATTTGGCCGACTCATCAACTTCTCCCGACCGCTCGAAGTTCTCCCTGTTCCAATTAGCATCGCGCCAGTTATAGAATCTGCGCTCAACGCCCAAAAAAACGCGGTATCAGATAAGAAAATAACCGTAACAAGCCAGGTACCAGTAAATATCACTGCCCCACTCACCCAAGAAGCCATTGAGCAACTGATAAACTCAATCGTAGATAACGCCGTTAAGTTCAATAAAGATGGCGGAAGCCTCAAAGTGTACACCAAAAACACCAAGCGCGGCACTACAATTACATTTGAAGATAGTGGTATCGGCATCGATACTGCAAAGCTCTCACAACTGATGACACCGTTCTCACGCGCTACCGATGTGCTGAAATTCGACTACGAAGGCATTGGTCTTAATCTCTATCTAGATAAAGTTCTCCTAGAGCAGATTGGAGGCGAATTGCGCATAACCTCCACTCAGAAAAAAGGCACGACAGTTACCCTAACACTACCAGGGGTAAAGCAATGAGCCAGCCAAATAAAATTCAGCGAAGCCTCATATACGTAACCATATTGTGTCTATCAATGGCGGCTCTCGCTGCCCCCACCCAGGCTCCCCAACATCAGTCCCGACAAGATACTTCTAGCACACCTACAACCCAAGCCACTCAATCGCCAAAAAACTCCACTAACCCAAAACTCGCTGAACCGCTTGCAAAAAAAGACGAAAAGCAGCTACCACAGCTAGTTCGTTTCGAAAGTGAGGCCGCAAAACAAAGGTTTATAGCCCAAAACGCACTATCTGAGTCAGACCTAACACCGATCGAAGCCCTAGGCGTATACGGTGTACGCGCTCAAAATATCATTGCCTCTTCGGGAGTAAGAACATTTATTAACCAGCGCTACTCGGCTTTTCTGACACCAACCGACCCTCTCACTACTAATCAGTGGCACTTCACAAATACAAATACTCTTCCAGCTTGGAACCATCAACCTGGTAATTCCTCCGTGAAAGTAGCTGTAATAGATACTGGCTTTGGCGTGCAAGTCACAGACCTAGCAAGTAAGTGGGCTGAAAACAGCGAAGAAGTTGGTGCGACCACCAATGAAGGCCCAGCTCCTAACTGTACAAGTCGCTCCCTATCTGTAAATAAACGTTGTAATAATATCGACGATGACAATGATGGATATACAGATAACTACCTTGGTTGGAATTTTAGCGGTGATACAAACGATGTAAGTGCGGGACAAACCGCCCCAAATGCAAGCGGAGCCTATCATGGCACTGCTGTTTCCAGCCTGATAGCAGCGCAAGCCAATAATGGCTCAGGTGGAGCAGGCATGAGCTGGGGCGCAAAAATTCTCCCTATTCAAGCTCTTGATGATTACGGAGATGGCTACACAATATCTGTAGCACTTGGCATACGTTACGCAGTAGATCATGGTACCGACATTATTAATATGAGCTTAGGTGCAGCAGCAGATGATCCTTTGGTGTCCGAACAAATAGATTACGCAACACAAAATGATGTGGTCGTGGTGGCCGCATCTGGAAACGATGGCTGTAACTGTATTTCCTACCCAGCTCGCTACCCAAGTGTAATTGCAGTCGGCGCCACGAACTCCAATAATTCGCTTGCTAATTTTTCTAACTATGGGAGTAATTTGGACCTAGTAGCTCCTGGTTCTGGGCTGTGCTCAACTGTCTGGACGAACTCTGCACAAACAGGCCTCAATGCTTGTGGCCTAAGTGGGACATCATTCTCTAGTCCGCTGGTTGCTGGTGCCGCAGCACTGCTGCTTTCGCAAAATCCTACACTCACCCCCGCTCAAGTCAGCGCTGCCCTAACCGGAACTACAACTAAACTTGCGTCCATGAACAATGCAAACTTCACCAGTCTCTATGGATATGGCCTTCTAAATACTTATGCAACCCTTAATGATGTATCTGCTACATCGACTATCGGCTCACCGCTCACTGCCTCGCGCATATCCCTTACTGAACTCGATACAGAGCTCACAGGTTATGAATATGATAAATTTAACTCCACATGTTCATCTGTACTTATTGATGTAATATGCACAACACGTGCTATAAATATTTCTACTAATCAAATGGTTAGTATTTCTACCGGACTCGCTCCAAGCGGCACACGAAGCCTGCAGCAAGATATTGCGACTGCTGGCCTGACCGTAGGAACCTGGATACTCCAAAACTACATCACTACCAATATGGGCATACAAAGTATGTCCAGTGAAAAAACTGTCGTAGTTACGAATTAGCCCTCCTCAACTAGGAGGAGGGCTGAAGAACCCAGCTATATTGGATTACGATTGAGAGCCCCATCAGTGTCACCGCGATGAACAAGGTGACACTGTATTTCCACCGCAATGGCAGCACCAATAACAGAGTGCCAATCGTTGCAAGAGCCATGGGAAGACTTCTGAGAAAAATCAGACCCACAACCAGAACAACGCATGCCACAGCCAAACTAATTCGCAATTTCTCCGCCAGTTTCTCCGCCGGAGGAGGCTTCTCCTCCAAGACAGCATACGCTGCAATCGCGTAAGTAGCTGAGATTGCTATCAGCAAAAAGCCAATAATAGTGAGGATCATTGAATATCCAATCAGGATAAGGGTCTAGGTACAAAACTACATTGTGTTATTGTAGCCCCTCTTAACTGGAATGCAAGCTTAAAATACATCCTCGCTATAGCTCGTTGTCCGCTCTATCAGCCATTCACCACTATCCACCATATCAAGCTCGATATTAAAACTATCAAATATCTTCTCTTGTCCGTTAGCCGTTTCTCGCACTAGCCACTCATTGTGACCACCTTCAAAATCCTCTTGTAGCTTACCTTTTGGATTCAATCCATGCACTACAAAAAATATTTTGTCCTCTAGCATCTCGCCCGTTTCTTTCTGTACGACTATCTCGTGATACACACCAGCCACCCGCCAATCCGCACTCAAGCCAGTTTCTTCCAGGCTTTCTCGCTCAGCAGTCTGCACCACTGTCTCGCCCCAGCGAATCTTACCGCTCGGCAAGCCCCAGAAACCAAAGTACGGGTTCTTTAACCGCTGCTGAAACACCCATTGGCGCTCGCCATCCACTTCGCGCTCAATCGCGAGTAAAACCGCTGTCTTTGGCTGTCGTTCTACCGTATTATTATCCGTATCTAAACGGTTAGCGTACTCTTTTCCCCTGATAGTAAGTGAATACATGCCACGAGCGGTCTTTTTAACCAGCCCCAGTTCAACCAACCGTGAAATATGAAAATTAAAATGATCACTCGTCAGCCCAGTAGGCTTTTGTAGCGCCGCATAATTTGCCTGCGGGTGAAATAGTAGCTCCCGCAAGATGCTCGTCTGAGCACTATGAATCGTAATATCTAAACTCATTCGTCTTCTCTCCTGTTACTGATTATGAGAGGACTATGCGCGCTGCGTCCACCATAAGCTTGTACCAGAGGGGGATTTTCGTCTAGTAAAGTCGAGTTTAGGTTCTCGAATAAAAAACAGGCAGTCCAATAGGACTACCCGTAAGGGCTAGCGCTGTTCGCGCATGTTCCGCAGAATGGCTGCCTCGTTGGCATCTACCTGACGCTGCCGGACTGACGCACCCTGTTCGCTTGGCCGCTCTTCACACGCCGGGCAGTACGGCACCAGCTCGATATCTACTTCGCCACTCCCAGAAAGAGGGAGTGGCCCATCGTGCACAGGATGGCGCACGGTAGCAGTCATGATCTTGGTCCCACACGTGTTATGGGTGAGCTCACCATTCTCATGACGCGTACATTCATCGAGGATTGGATATTGTGGCATAAATTCCTCTCAGTCTCGGTAACTTCCGAATAGAGTATTGCCGGTCTCCATAGCGATTGAGACGGTGAGCAAATCAATACACTGACGAAACCTACTCTCGACGATTGCTGGCTCTACGCCCGAGGGTGCCTCAAACTCAACTGCGCGAGGCTGCTCCGGATTGAAGTGTGTCGTCACCCCATGAAAAGTGCCCAAAGCAGCAACAATCAGTCTCCCAACAGGAAACAAGCCTGCTTCAAGGCTACCTAACTCTTCAGCCTTATAGCTTGTTGAAGTTACGAGTTCCGGCATAAAGAGCTCCTCCGAGCAAGCCAAGAGCCACCTGCCGGTACCTTTATAATTCTTCCAGATATCGAGGGTAATGCAGCTCATTATTCTACTTTCTTCGAGGTGCGAAACAGTATATTTATACAATTATGTTGATGTTTTTACAACCTTAAGCAGCTTTACGCAATAAAAACAGCCCGATATGAATCGGACTGTTTACAAGCTCAACCAGCCACCTACTCGATATAGCGTACATCAACTTCAAGCAGGCGCTCAAACTTAAAAGCATCAGAAATCATACTGATGCAGCAACGGAAACTGATCTCAAGACTGATACTATCCATCTCTTCAGCCGGCTCGATCAACAACATGTTGGGCGCGTCGGGATCAACCAACACCTCGATACGACGCCCTTCATTCAGGAATGCGCGCAGTATCAAGCCACCATCGTAGGTGAAATACTTGCCACGCGCCATCTCTTGGACTTCACAGTCACTCAACTTTCTTGCTCGGCGTGCGGTCCATTCGCCCGCGTTCAATAGCGACTTGGAAAACGTCAGCCTCCAGCCGCTATCCCTAGTGAAGTCAGGTTCGACTATGAGTGTTGCTGGCTCCGTAAGGGTCGCCTGCTCCATAGTTACTCCTAGGACAAGGTGCAATAACCCTCCCAGTATTTACCGGTTGTAACCAAGAGTCAAACATAGCCAACATAAATTATTCAAAAAGTTGTGGGGCTTGCTCGGCCTGCTTCAGAAGCTCTTCATTGGTAAATGTCTCCCGCTCAACTTGCTGCCATCCAGGACCACAATTCTCTGGCTGCTGAGGGCAGTCCGAACGAAACCAATCTAGATGAGCCGAAAGTTCCCCGTTACTCGGATTGCGACGCGTATAATGCAGCACTTGGCAGTTGTAAATTTTTACTCCAGGCTCTTTTGACCGCTCTAACTGTATCCATTTTGTAGTAGACATCCTCTCAAGCATAAAACGCATGCCCCACATAACTTCTCCATGGCACACAACAATCACCCGCTTATCGCTACATTCGCGGTGGAGTGTATCGAGAAGCCCTCGCAGACGCACCGTCATCTGAGCAATGGATTCGCCGTTGGGTGGAACCCAATAGAATGGATCCGTTTCCTTTTTGCGAGATTCAATAATCATCTTTTCTTCACGCTCTTCCCAGCTCAACGAATCAAGCACACCCCATTCACGCTCGCGTAAAGTAGGTTCAACGTACCAATTTGGACCCTCCAAATCTAGGAGTGCGGCTGTTTCTTTTGCACGGACATAGTCTGAAACGTAGCGCCGATCAAAAAACCCCAATCCTTTCTCCTGTAACCATTTGCCGGTTATCTTAGCCTGTTCTCTACCAAGCCCACTCAAACGAAATTGAGAATCTGGAGTATGTAAAAATCCGTGAGTAATAAGCGACTGATTGCCGCTCCTCACTGCTTTTAAAGCCTTGTTCTGTTCAGACTGTCCGTGCCTAACCAGTACGAGATCAATTGGCATTGTCATAGTCACCTCCTTTGTCACCTTTAAGTATATCTGGTTTCCCTCAAAGAGGCATATCAATAAATTTTGACCAAAATAAAAAGACCAACGAAAAATCGCTGATCCATTTATGGTGGAGCTGGAGGGAATCGCACCCTCGTCCAGTGTGTGACTCGCATACTGTCTACAAGCTTAGTTCGCTTACGTGTTTTGAGAAAGACGACGGGAGAACAAGCGAACCAATCCCCGAGCCTTTCCTGCAATCTGGTAACTTACCATGCTGCGGACGCAGAACACATCATGGGCAGCCAACAAAGGTATGACACCCGACGAAGCTACAGTTGGCGTAAGCTTACTGGGTGGCTTTCGGGTTTAGGCGAAAGCTGGTGCAAGAGCGGGTGCTGAAAAAGCACTGCGTACCTTGCTTGCAAGTGAGTTTACACTTATTGGTTTGAGACGGATAACGTTCATCTCAACCCGGCCTGCAAGTTATGCTTGTCAATGATCACTCTGTCGAAGCTAATAGTCAGCCCCAAGAACATGTATTATACCATTTTACTGGCAAGGCGTAAATTCTCAAGCTTTCTGGAGAAATATGGTAGGATTTAAGGTATGAAACAACTTAGCGTGAATGTCGTTAGCGAGAGCGTATTTACTGTTCGCGGGCACGGTGTTCACACGGCCTTCGAGGAGCATGTAAATGCCCTCAAGAGCTATACAGATTACACAGTAAAAATTAACTCTAAGCGGCCAACCGATATTGTGCACGTGCATACTGTCGGCCCATATGGTTGGCGCAAATTCCGCCAGGCCACCCACGGACGAGTTATTAATGCCCACGTGACGCCTGGATCTTTTATCGGTAGCCTCAGGGCCGCTAAGTTGTGGGCTCCGTTTGCGCGTTGGTATCTCAAGTTTGTATACAATCAGGCCGACCATATCATCTGCGTGAGCCCCAATACCGAGATGGAGCTAAGAGAACTTGGCATTCACAAACCGATGAGCGTCATTCCCAATATGGTAGAGCTATCCCACTTTAAGCGTCCCGCCGAACATGAGCTCTCAGCCCTGCGTCGTCACTTCAATGTACCCGCCGATAAGCCAGTGGTCGTCTGTAGCGGCCAAGTACAGCCCCGCAAAGGTGTAGCTGATTGGCGCCTAGTTGCCGAGCAACTTACCGACTACCACTTTCTCTGGATTGGCGGCATCCCATTTGGCAAATTCGCCGACAAAACTGCCGACATGGAGCAGATGATGGCCTCAGCCCCAGAAAACGTAACATTTACAGGGGTTGTAGAGCTTGAAACAGCCCGCAAACTGTATCACCTTGCAGACGTATTCTGGCTACCCTCCTACCAAGAAACTTTTGGTCTCGTGGTAGTTGAAGCTGCCGCCTGTGGCTTGCCGGTAATCTTGCGAGATATCCCTGTGTACAAGGATATTTTCGCCGGCACCTATTTGCAGGGAAAAACGAATAAAGAGTTTGCTTCCCACATAGTAGACCTCGTCACAAAGCCTACGATGTATAAAAAACAACAAAAATTATCAGAAGAGCTATCCCTACGGTATGCCTCAAAGACGCTTGTGCACCGCTACGAAACTCTCTACAAAAGCCTTGTTGGTGACTACTCATGAAAATCGTATTTTTTACAGACTTTTATGCCCCATCACTCAACGGGGTTACTGCCGCCATTGATCTTTTTGCCAATGCCCTGCGCGACCGAGGCCACCGGGTCTATATCGTTGCCCCAGGCAGCGATGTACCAGTACACGACCATCCTGACGTCATTCGCCTACCTTCAATCCCGAGTGTATGGCATAAAGGCTTACGGGACGGCATACTCACGCCAAAATACGGCCGCATTATTAAAGACCTTAACGCCGACCTCTACCACTTCCACACCAATGGGCAAACCGGACTTGCTGGCATGCGCCTCATGTTTGAGGGAAATATTCCATCCGTCTTTAGCTACCATACCGACTACGAGGAGTACGCTAAAGTGTATCGCGGTATGTGGGCCGGCATTCTCACCGCCTCACTTATCGGCCCCTTACTTGTAAATCAACCAAAAGCCTGGCCAGAAACCCTACAGGGAGTAAGGCCAAAACGCTCCTTCGAGCAATGGAATCAGACAATGGTGCAAAATCTTATTCGGGCATCCGTAGATCATTTTGACGAAGTCATTGTTCCCTCGTCAAAGATGCAAGCTAAACTCGTGAGCTACGGGGTTACAAAACCGATTAGTATCTTGCCAACAGGGATGAACCCTGAAGAATTCCCTCGCTATGGCACCTCAACACAACAAAAAGATGATAAAACTACAACAATCTTATACGTTGGTCGAGTAGCAAAAGAAAAGAATATGAATGTACTCTTAAAAGCGTTTTCTCTTGCGTACAAGCAAGATAGCTCACTTCGGCTATGTGTTGTGGGCCCAGGCCCATATCTCCCACATATGCGCTCTCGAGTTCGCGAACTTGGCATTAGTCGAGCCGTCGTCACCACTGGAGGCCTTCCAAGAAAAGAGGCACTAGAGCGCTATAATTACGCCGATATTTTTGCATTTCCATCTATGACCGACACTCAAGCACTCGTTCTCAATGAAGCCGCCTACATGCGTGTCCCCCTCGTATACTCCGACCCCGACATTTCCTTGGTTGCCGAAAATAATGTCTCCGGTATACTTGCCCCTCCAAAACCCGAAGCATTTAGCGAAGCCCTACTAAAACTGGCTCATGACCCAAGCTTACGCAAGCGAATGGGAGATGCTGCACACAGTAAGGCCTCTGAATTTACCATTAACAGACAGGCAGCAAAGCTTGAAGAAATTTACATGAGAACGCTCAAGAAGCATGGCTAATAGTGTAAAAAAAACAATACTTATCTTGTCCTCATCTTTTGGGCAAGGGCATATGGCAACCGCTCGAGCTCTAGAAAGTGCTGCGCAAAACCATCCTGAATATAATATTGATGTAAAAATTATCGATTTCTCGGAAGAAATCGGCAAACTTTTCAATAAAACTTCAAAGAAAATGTATGAGATCAACACAAAACATCTACCCGCCCTATACAAATGGATGTACGTCTCGACCGACATCACGCATACCCCTATACGTCTTGCCAATCTCTTAAGCTACCCCTTGAGACAAGGTCATCTGAAGAAAATTCTAGCCTCCCAACACCCAGACCTGATTATTTCAAACTATCCGATTTGGCAATACCTTGCCTTGCAGATATCTAAGAAGAATTTCCCGGATGTTGAATTTGCAACACTTATCACCGACTCAATTTCCGTACATTCATCTTGGGTTATCCCGGACAGTGATTTCTACATTGTCTCCAATGAGCCAACTGCATCTAGCCTACATACTTTAGGGGTACAAAACGACAAAATTCATGCCCTTGGCTACCCAGTACACGAAAGTTTTTTGACCAATAATTCAGACGCAAAAACCATTCTTACGGATATGGGTGTGCCAAAAAAACGAAACATTATTTTATTCAGTGCTTCGGCTCTGCGTGCCTCGTATGTGCGACGTGTCAGCTCGGCAATTCTTGCAAACTATCCTAACCACAGCCTGCTTGTTATTACCGGTCGAGACAAAGAACTGCACAAGCAAATTCAAAACGACGCCATGTGGTCAGCCCCCCACAGTTGCCTCATCGGCTGGACCCAAAACATGCCGGAATTAATAAAAGCTAGCGACATCGTCATTACAAAAGCTGGCGGATCCACAGTTATGGAGTGTATTGCCGCAAAAAAACCACTAGTGATAAACAAAATTATTCCAGGACAAGAAGAAGGTAATGCTGAACTCGTTGAGCGCTATAGATTAGGACATATTGCCCGCAAAAGCAGTGAAATCGTAACGGCCCTCAATGAGATATACAAGGACTATGATAGTTATATAGACCGGCTTACAGCTCTCAGTAACCCGGGAGCTGCCCGTTCAATTATTGAATTCCTTGCCCACCGTCTCGACCGCAGAATATCATAGCTCTTACGTTTTTTCTCTGGTTCGGGTATCATAAGAGCAATGGATGGATTCATACCGCAACCATTTAGTAATACAGAACATTCAGGGGGACATCAGGAAACTGGTGCCCCTTTGTCTTCTGTTCCTCAAAAGCCAGATGACACTCATCATAATCGACTTAATCTCAATACCGAAGGCATGAAAACTGAAGTGCGCCGTGATTACATTCACGATTATTACGTGCTTATTGCACCTAAACGTGCTGGTCGACCGTACGATGCAGCCGCGAGTGATCACCCGCTCGTTGAAACATCAAGCTCACCTCGCCTCGATCTGCAAGAAGAAATCTACACTCTACCAAACGATAAAACTGACGGCTGGGCAGTTAAAGTGGTGGCAAACAAATTCCCAGCCCTAACAGTTGATAATCCAGACGCGTATGGCGCCCAGGAAATCGTGATTGATACACCACTACGCAACACCGCATTTGGAGAGCTGCCAGTGGAGCAGATTGAAAAAGTACTTCTCACCTATCAAGCTCGATCGCAAGCCCTGCACGACATGCCGCACATCCGCTACGTGAGCATCTTTCGTAATGATGGCTTTGAAGCCGGCGCTTCGCTAGCCCATGCTCATTCACAAATTTTTGCGCTCCCCTTTGAACCTCCACGTTTACGCGCTGAGGCCCACACAATACAGCAATTTGTTCTCGAAAATGCCCGCGACCCGTATGACGATATTATCCACTTTGAAAAACGCGAAAACCTGCGTATAATCGCCGAAAATCAGGACTGGATCTCATTTGCCCCCTACGCACCCCAATGGCAGATGGAAGCCTGGATTCTCCCCAAACTCAGCAAGGTCCATATGAGCGATCTTGAAGGCCACGAAATAGCTTCTTTAGCGCCTCTCGTAAAGCAGATTACCGAAAAACTTAACGGCAACAGCATTAACTTTAACCTCTCAATCGAAGAGGGGCTTGTGAGCCACCAACGCCTAGCTTTTAAATTTAAGGGGCGTAATGTTGTCTCGCCGTGGGGTGGCCTGGAAGTTTCAACTGGAATTATCATCAACACTATCCCGCCAGAGGCGGCTGCCGAGTGGTACCGCTCGAGCATATAACCCTCAAGCTTGTGGTGTAATTTTTTGTTCGGTATAGTGTTCGTAATTAACCAGGAACACTACCATGCTTGCTCGTACCCATGCCATTACCCACTACGGCGCACAGCCCCACCGCATCACTATTGAAACCGATATTTTTGCCGGCTTGCCTGGGATATCACTTGTCGGATTACCCACAAAAAGTGTCGAGGAATCACGCGAGAGATTGCGAAGTGCCATACGCAATAGCGGCTTAGAATTTCCAATGCGCAAAATCGTTCTTAATCTTGCGCCCGCCGACACCGCCAAGCATGGTACTGGCTTTGAGCTCGCAATGGCAGTCGGCATCCTGGTCGCATCAAAGCAGATACCACCACAGCCTGAAGATATTCTGTTTTCGGCTGAACTCTCACTGGATGGATCCCTAAGACCAGCTCGAGACAGTACGGCCAGTGTTATCTCAGCTCAGCAAATAGCTTGCAAAACCCTCGTTATAGCCTGCGATGCACCGGCCATTCCAGATTCAATTAAGGCACAAGTTGCTGTCGTACGTATTAAAAATCTCCGTGAACTCTATCGCTGGCTTATCGATGAAGACCCACGTCCAAATCATCCCGAACCAAAGAAAAATGTTGATAAAAAAACATCATCAGTTGATTTTTCGTCTATCAAAGGACTGGAGATACCGAAGCGAGCACTCGAAATTGCGGCTGCTGGTGGCCACAATGTGCTACTTATTGGACCGCCTGGCAGTGGCAAAACTCTCTTAGCTCACGCTTTTCCCACAATTCTTCCAGAACTAAATACAGACGAGCTTGCAGAAGTAGCCTACCTACACAGTATCCATAATCCAGGAGCCCAACATCTCCAATCAAGACCCATCCGGTCACCCCATCACACCGCTAGCGATGTTGCGCTCGTTGGTGGCGGACAAATTCCAAAGCCCGGAGAAGTAACATTGGCGCACCGCGGAGTACTATTCCTGGATGAGCTACCAGAATTCCGTCGATCGGTACTCGAGGCGCTGCGTCAGCCAATTGAGGATGGCGAAGTACATATTTCACGCGCACAGACAGCACTTACCTATCCAGCTAAATTCATACTCATAGCCGCAATGAACCCTTGCCCATGTGGTTACGCCGGGTCTATAAAACAAGCCTGCACATGTAGTGCCGCAACTATAAATCGTTACCAAGCAAGAATTTCCGGACCGCTTCTGGATCGCTTTGACATGCACTGCTTCATTTCCGAACCTTCAATTACGAGTCCATTCGAGAGCACATCTGAAACCCTACCATCTAAAGCCATTCTTGAGCGCGTAGGAGTCGCTAGAAGCATGCAAGCAAGTCGTTTTAAAGCGCATGGAATAACTACGAATAGTGAAATCCCCACTCAAAAGCTCACTACTTTTTGCGATGCAACAAGCGATGCACAAAAACTTCTTGAGAATGCTCTGCTCGGGCAACATGTATCTCAAAGAGGTGCGGCTCGTGCCTTAAAAATCGGCAGAACCATTGCCGATTTAGAAAAATCACCAAACATTGAAGCGGCGCATCTCTCTGAGGCTCTCCAGTTTAGGAGTGGGCTCGCTCGAAAAAGCTCGTCTCAGATAGCTAGTTTTTTAGCTGGATGAGCCCGCTAAGCCACTCATCAACACCAGTAAAGCGGAATGTAACAAAAATTACTAAGTAAAAAACAAGCAATATCAGTGCGATGAGAGCAATATAAACTATCTCTTTGCGAACAAACTGAGTTTCACTCTCCGGCAACTTAGTAAAGTCTTGCTTATCTACTTTTGTAGTATTCTTCTTGTCGCTATTAAGTTTCTTGTCAGCAATACTTTGAGGCGTAGCCACTCGCGCTGAGACTTCGTCTGTCGACGCCGCAGTTTGTGCTCGGCCTTTTTTAGCCTGATATCGTAGATGTTGTTTTTTGCGTGCCACGCAAGCCTCCTTCTGCACTATTTCTTTCATTCTACGGTCTCCTCCTTATCTTGCCAAGCTTTTACCTGAAGGACTATAATGAGCATAAAGTTTGAAGGGGAACGAGTTGGATATATTTTTGATCGTATGTGTGGTGGCGCTAGCTAGCATCTGTGGCTGGCTCGTCTATAAATTACTCAAAATTGAGAAAGAATTTGGCATTTTCTTCAACAATACCCAACCCCAACCTGTGATGCGTGCACTCAATCAATACGCTGGCCAAATTCAACAGCAAACCAAAGATATTGAGCACCTCCAGCACTCCCTCAAAGAAACTACTGTTCTCGCCGAAAAAGCTGGCACCCGCCTAGGCTTCGTACGTTTTAATCCATTTAACGACACCGGAGGCGACCAAAGCTTTTGTCTAGCAATTATTGATACACGAGGAAATGGCTATGTCCTCTCAAGCATCCACGCCCGAACCGGTACTCGGGTGTATGCCAAACAAATTCAACATGGCCACAGCTCTCATAACCTATCAGAAGAAGAGGCTGCTGCCCTCACTAAGGCCAATAAGCAAAATCCACGCGAACCACATGCCAGCTAAAAGATCGCCGTTTGACTATCGGCAAACTGCTGGTTTCTATTTCTCTGCGCTCGCCAAAATAGAAGGTAAAATTCAGGAACAAGAAGATATCGTTATAGACGGTGAATACACCGGCGAAATAACCACAAACGGCTTTTGTGAGATAAGCGAAAACGGTAGTCTCAATGGCTCAATCGAAGCACGTAATGTCACACTTTTGGGAGTGGTAGATGGAGAAGTGAGCGGGAGAGACTCTATTGTTGTAAAAAAGTCTGCAAAAATACGCGGTATATTACTTACGCCGCGAATTAGCATAGATGCTGGGTCGCAAATCGATGCCCGCATCAAGCAACCAAATAGCAAGAAGGAGTCTCTTCATGAATAGTCTGTTCATAGAGCCAGGACTACCATTTGACACACAAAAATTAGTGCAACTCTTACAAAAACTCGCCCTAGAGGCACGTCTTGAAGTCGATATCATCCAACTATCTAACAAGAAAGAACTCTCTCAAAAGCTGGAGCAGGCCATCGCAAAAAGCCCCGATACCATCATTGCTCTAGGAGGATTTGCCTGGCTCGACACGATTATTTCTGAATCCTGCCGCTTATCGCACGCCCGCCCAAACGGGACGCCGATCTTTGCTCATATATCGCCCCCAGAAAAACTCACCCTCACTTGGCGTATCGCCCCATACATGGAACGTGGCCTCAAGCGATCTATACAGGCCATTGCTGCCCGAAAGATAACCGAGCAAAAAGCCTTCGTCTGCGCTGAAGCAATTTGGTTTACCCATACACTACGTATAAAAAATGATGCCCCCAGCGAAGCCCCGAGCCGTTTTCTGGTTTACACTCCAAATGGCAGCGAACTTCGCATAGATGCTCCAGTCGAACTCGTAACGATCAGTGTCCATGAAGATATTACCAGTCGAGAACAGCATGTTATTACAATTACAGCCGAAAAAAGACACACTGTTCACGCTTCTAAACTACAGGGTAAAGACACAAACCTCTTGGAGAAAAAATTGAAAACAAGAACTGTTCAAAAAGCCACAGAAGATGTATTTCACATACAGGCTTCAAGGATCGACATTCACACTCCCCACCACTTCAAGAGTGATGCTTTTTCAAAAGATCTACCGGAAAAATTCCGTATAGAGCCCGCACAATTCTCAATCAAGATGATAACCGAGAAAAACGACATCCTAAAATATTGATTTTCTCGGAGTTCAGTGGTATCATGGTGCTACAAACGAACAGGAGTACTGAAAGCATTAATAAGAAGCGCATCCGCATCAACCGCCAGATAACAGCCCGTGAGGTGCGTCTGATTGGTGCGGAATCCGAACAGCTCGGAGTCGTCTCCCTCGAGAAAGCTCTCCAGGAAGCCGAAAACGCTGGCCTCGACCTAGTTGAGGTTGCCCCTCAGTCAACTCCACCCGTCGTTCGCGTCATCGACTGGGGAAAGTATCGTTACGAGCAGGATAAACACCTGCAAAAAAGCCGACGCAATCAGAAACAAGCCGACATCAAGCAGGTGCGCCTTGGGCTCAAAACCGATACACATGATATCGAAACTAAGGTAAAGGCAGCCCGCAAATTTCTCGATCAAGGCCATAAAGTACGGATTAACCTACGCTTTCGTGGTCGTGAGATCACCCACCCTGATCTGGGTCGTGGTGTTCTCGAGCGCTTTGTAGAGCAGCTTACGGACGAAGCTACCGTTGAGCAGCCAATCGCTCTAAGCGGACGAGAAATGTCGACAGTATTAGCAAGGAAAAAAGATGCCAAAAGTTAAGACCCGCAAGACCGCTGCAAAGCGTTTTAAGATTACCGCCAAAGGTACTCTACTTCGTCGTCGCGCCTATCGCACCCACAAGCTAATTGCTAAGAGTGGAGCACGTAAGCGTATGTACTCGAAAGAGCATGCTGTTGAAGCAGCAAATGTAAAAGCAATTAAGAAAATGCTGGGAGCTAAATAATGCGCGTCAAACGCTCAGTTACCGCCCGCCGTCGGCACAAAAAAATCCTCAAGATGACCAAAGGAATGGGGCACACCCGTCGTGCTTCCTACCGCAAGGCTCATGAAGCTGTACTTAAGTCACTGAGCTACGCTTACCGTGACCGCCGCAATAAAAAGCGCGACTTCCGTTCGCTCTGGATTGCCCGCATAAATGCAGCTGCGCGCCAGGAAGGCACTACCTATTCTCAACTTATTGCCGACCTTGGAAAAGCTAATATTTCTCTCAATCGCAAGATGCTTGCAGAAATTGCAGCTCGTGAACCACAGGCGTTCTCGGCAGTTGTAAAAGCTTCGACTCAATCTAAATAGAATCAGCAAAACCGTACAATAACGGCCCTCATGCAAGGGTCGTTATTGTTTTACAAATACAAACTGCATTTTCTCATCATCAATCTGGAAAAACTGACGGCCAGCAGTACGACCAGCGCCCTGAACACCATCAGAGCCTCTCGCAAAAGTATATCCTTCGGGCAACTCAACCTGAAAGTCTACCTGCTGCCCAAACCATCCAAACTGCGCTAAAAGTGCCTGATCAATCGCCACCTCATCCAGCATGGCGTAGCGCACCGGCAGGATAAACTCTTCTGACACAGAGCTTGTAGTTAGAGGTTTTGTGAGTATATCTGCACCAAAAACCGTAGGATCCTTCTGTTGCATCAGCCCCGTTGGCAGAACATCCTCAGTACCAGCCGGCACTGTTATCTGAAGCCAGCTCAAGTCATCCCCCACGATGAAATTCTGGCCGCCACTTTTTGGATCGATGTAGAAACCAGCATAGTCCGATTGATGTTTACGGACTATCTCGACGAGGAGGCGCGCTTGCCCATCACCCGCAATCTTTAGTGTATATTTTACAGTTTGAGCAATTGCCTGTGAGGATTTATTTGCTGCATGATTTGCTGCAGCCACCTGTAAAGCATTCGAATCTCCGGGCTTAGCAACTGGGGCTTGATAACTTGCCAACTCCCTCATAACTCGCCCATCATCTAGATATGCGTAGAGCTGCTGTGTCTGCATCAACCCCGTAACGTCGTCACCCAATTGAGCTAATTGAACAGTATTTAGCTGAGGTAACTTTTCAAACATCTTATCAGCCAATACTTTTAGTATAGTTTTTGGGTCTTTACCGGCGACCTTATCTTGACCGGCTTCTACCTCCTGCTGCAGGGTGGATAGAATATTCTCTCGGGTAACCGTCAATGAATACTCAGGTAATTCAATCGGTCCAGTGTAATAGAGAATTAAGGAAAGTACTTTTGGTGTAATTATAACAACATTATCAATATGCTCACCTGTTTCTCGTGCAAATAAATCCCTGAATAGCCGAGCATTCGAATCGCTATCAGTTGCAATGAGTGAGTCACGTGCCGCTAAACTCCCTGTAAGGTTTTTTAGATACTCAGGTGGTTCGACAAATGGCCCTTTCTCTTCTGTGCGGTGATCATAGTAGTACACACTCCGCACCGATTCGAGCTTAAGCGAACCATTTACCCCCTCGAGAACTCCGACACTTCCTACAAACCCACCACCAATGCGTTGTTCTGCATGATTTGCAAACACCAGGAGAGTTCGAGTAGGATGATCAGCCTGTGTTAGCGCCGAGTAGAGCTGATAAGCTGGTCTATTTTGCAACTGAAGCTGTTCTGTAGGGACAAGAAGCTTATACAAGGGCTGAGTGATAACTAAAAACAACCCAAATATCGCCAGAGAAACTACAATTGTTTTTCTATGTATAATGCGAACTTGCACGCTTGAGCCCCTCGCCTACCACTTTCCGCAGCTGCTCACTAAAATTTGATTCGCTAAACTTCTCGGCGTGTTTCTGCAAAGTCTGGGTTGAGTAATTTTGAGCTTCAAAACCAGTAAGTGCTTCGGTAAAAGCGCCTACTGACTGAGATTGTATAAGTTCGCCAGTTTCACCAGGGATAACAGTTTCTGTCGCTCCGCCAGAAGCATATGCGATTACAGGAGTGCCCGCGGCCATCGCCTCCACAGGAGCTATGCCAAAATCTTCCTCCCCAGGGAAAAGCAGCGCCTCGGCATGCTGTACGTACGCTACCAAGTCGTCATCAGTAGCATGGCCCTTAAATATGACACTATCATCAGCCATCTCTTTGAGTTTCTTAAGCTCACTACCACCACCCACAACTACGAGCTGCTTACCAGCCTTCTGAGATGCCTGTACGGCAATATCAAAGCGTTTATACGGAATAAGCCGAGAAGCAACCACAAAGTAGCTATCAGGCACATCACTGGGTCTTGAGTGAGGCTTGGCAAAGCGCTTGGTATCAACCGGCGGATACAGCACCTCAGCGGCCCGTTTATAGTATTTCTCTATACGCTTCTGTACTGTTAGAGAATTTGCTAGCAATACATCTGGACGCTGCGCCGCAGCAAAATCCCACTGACGCGACGCCTTAATTGTACGCTTCAGCTGAAAACGCACCACAGGATCGAGCACACCAAACCCTGGATTTTTACTATACTGATCGTAATGACTCCAGAAATACCGCGTCGGGGTATGGATATATGATATATGCAGCGTAGATTCCGGAGTAATAATCCCCTTAGCTTCCGCCGTTGAAGAGCTGATGACAAGATCATAATCAGAAAAATCAAAGCTCTCAAAGGCGTATCGCCGTAGAACCGGAAAAAGCTGATGCTTCTTTCGAGCGAAGGGTACTTTCTGAAGAAAAGAAGCATGAACCTTATGGCCTTTCAGGGCATCTCCAAACACCTCTGGCCGATACACACTTGTAAATACCTCGGCTTGTGGAAACACTTTTAGCATTTCAAACACCACTTTTTCGGCGCCCGCTATATTGGTGAGCCAATCATGCACTACCGCTACTCGCAAAGTTGCGATATCGCGAACTGCCATACGAGTTAATAACCCTTCCGCTTAAAGATCACGCCAATAGTGCGGAACAAAATACGTAAATCCAGGGAAGCTTTCCAGTTTTCAACATAATACACATCGAGCTTAATGCGTTCGTCATAGCTCACATCGTTTCGACCAGACACCTGCCACAAACCAGTAATCCCTGGTTTAATCAATAGAAACGTTGGTGCCTTATCTTTATAGCGTGCTAACTCAGCCTCTGTAACAGGGCGTGGCCCAATTAAGCTCAGCTCACCCATCAGCACATTAAATAGTTGAGGCAATTCATCAATACTGGTTGCTCGCAAAAAACGCCCAATCGGAGTGACTCGCGGATCTTTCTTGAGTTTTTGATCACGCTTAAATTCTTCTACCATGTTCTCGCCACCAATTTCGCGTAGAATTTCCAGATCCGACTTACTACTAAAAGCACCACCAGTAGAATACTTCGCATACATCGAACGAAACTTCCAAACCCGCACAACTCGACCGTGCCTCCCAATACGCGCATGACGATAGAACACCTTGCCGCCGTCGGTGAGCTTAATCACTAGCGCTACTACAAGGAATATTGGACTCAGCAGAATAATACCCAGAAAAGCCCCCATGTAATCAAAGACTGTTTTGTAGATTCTCCACCACCCATCGAGGGGCGTTCGCACGATTTCTAGTACCGGATAGTCCGCATACAATGAAGGCTGGCTACGAGTCTGATAAATACCTGCAAGGCTTGGAATAAATTTGTAGGCAATGTGGTTATTATGAGCAAACCGTATATACTCGAGCTGATCTGCTTCAGCTGGAGTTTTATCGGCGATAAACAGCTCATCTATGGTGTGCTTCTTTGCGAGCTTCTCGAGCTGCGTAAGCGTGTCTTTCTTGCGCTCTAAAACACGCACCAAGCGAAAGCCTGGGTTACGCTGCAATGCATATGTTACATCGTCGGCAACGCGCCCAACACCGACAACGACCACTTGACGAATGCCAATGCCAAAGCGGAAGAGCCAACGCTGAAAAAGGTTCACAATGAAACGCTCAGCCACCACCAAAACAGTCGCCAACGCAAAACCATAAAAAACTACCGCCTTCGAAGGAAAAAGCGGTTTTGTTGAAAAAAAGTCTACAATAATCAAAAACATGGTGCTCGCTGAAACAGCAATCACCACCTGAGAATATTCACGCCAGCGACTGCGCATAGACTCGTAACGATACAGCCCGGCTAGCGCAAAAAAGAAGACTGCAAACGGCAAGAGCGCAACCAGTGCATATAGATATTCCCAACCCGGAACCTGATAGACAGTTGGTTTTAATGAATATTCAACACGAATAATATAAGCAGTTACAAAGCCTGCAAGTACAGCCGCGGCATCCAGCGGGACCAATAAAAGGTTAAAAAATAACTCGCTACGTTTGCGCATTTTCTCTATTGTACCAGGATAAAGTTATCTGCAAAAACCCCAGTACACTGGAACTTTTGCGGGCAAGCAAGCGATAAGCCGAATTCTGTCCCCTTTTAGCCTGCCTAAAAAGGTGATGATCATCTATCTCTGTGGAACACAGTGTTGTGGTTCTCCCACAATCATGCGACATATCCCTCCTCATATGAGGAAAAGCGAGTACACCTTGACATAGTCGGGATCCATAAGCCTTGCAGCAGATGGGGTTTACCTCCTCGTGCTGTCACCAGCACCAGCTGGGCGCTTTTACCGCCCTCTTTTCACCCTTACCAAGTGCGAACACCTGGCGGTATTGTCTCTGTGGCACTTTCCCTCAGGTTGCCCCGGGTTGCCGTTAGCAACCATCTTGTACTCGAGCTGTTCGGACTTTCCTCTCCTAAAAATGGAGCGATCATCTGCTTACTTGCTCTATTATTTTACAAGATTTTTCAATAAATGTCTATACTTTAGACGTGGGCATCCAGGCATTCATTAACCGCCGTATCAGCAATAGTGTTCTCTGCTCGCAACACATGTGTAAAAGTCACATCGAGCCCCTGTTTGAGCTCTTGAATCCGGTTAAATGCCGCCTTCATGTCAGGATGCTTCACTCTGTACTGACCATTAAGTTGCCGAACCACCAGCTGGCTATCTAAATAAAAATCCGCTCCTGGGATCTTCAGATCGCGCATTGCCTGCAACCCGAGCTCAACCGCCAAATATTCAGCCTGATTATTGGTGGCAACGCCCATATATTCGGCCCGCTTCTCTAGTACGTCACCCTCAGGGCTTAGTAGTACTGCCGCTGCCGCAGCAGGCCCTGGATTACCTCGAGAACCACCATCGCCGTGAATGCGCACACGATCTGTCATGAGCGCAGCAACCAAATAATTATCACTGTACTTGCAAATACTAGGCGGTAAATGAGAAACACTCGAAGGCTGTGCTTCTGTACGTATCCGAGGAGCCACCGAATGACCGCAAAACCAAGAATTGCTGCGGTAACCACGCCGATAACTAACTGCATAACCTCTGAGCTGGATGGCTGCGCCTGAATAATGTCGGTAGCCTTATACAACCCAGCGCCCAAAGCAATAGGAGTGCCGATTAAGAAGCTAAAACGGGCTGCAGATTCTCGGGTATAGCCTGCTGCCAATCCAGCAGCAATCGTGGCCCCAGATCGTGACATACCTGGAATGAGAGCTAAAGCTTGTGCCAACCCAACCCAAAAAGCCTCCTTACGATTCATCTGCGTAAGGTCTTTCTTCAGTTTAGCTGTAGCATCCACGTACCAAATTACACCCGTCATCAAAATCATGCCGATAGCCGCAATCAGAATAGCTAAGCTCCCTTCATGTAAATATTGTTCGATGAGCTTATCGCCAAAAAAACCAATGGCTGCGCCTGGAATAGAGGCAATAAGGATATACCACAGAAACTTATCGCGTTTTTGAATCATCCCCCAGAAGTCACGCCAAAAGAAGAGGAGCAGTGCCAATGACGTACCGAGATGCAGAGCTGCATCAAAAGCCAATCCTTGAGGAGGGAAACCGAATAACCAAGGAGTTATAAGCAGATGTGCACTCGAAGAGATCGGCAGAAATTCAGTTATAGCCTGAACGACACCAAGTAAAAAGGCCCAAATCATCCGATGGGTGACTCCTCGATAGCAGCTCTAAGTTTGCGAGCCTCAGTTTGTACCTCTGAATAATCTGGGTGTTTTGCACTAGTAAAAGCTATATCAAGTTCTGAGTTCAGAGGGAAAAGGTGAATATGCGTGTGCTCCACCTCCATCCCAGCCGCTATCATCGCAACCTTTGGAGATCCGTATACTTTGCGCTGAATCTTTGCCAACTGTTGCACCACCTTCATCAGGTGTAAGTAGAGATCTTCTGGAACTTCTTCAAAGTTTCCAACTTCATCAACAGGTATCACCAAACAATGCCCAGGGTTATGTGGAGCAATCGTCATAATGACAAATACCCGCTCATCCTGATAGATGACCTCTCCTGGTACTTCGCCTTGACGAATTTTTGTAAAAACTGAGGTTTCTGACATAAATATGTACTTATTGTAGCAAATAAAATCTGGTCGGGGTGACAGGACTTGAACCTGCGACCTCACGGCCCCCAGCCGTACGCGCTAGCCAACTGCGCCACACCCCGTCCTCCATATTGTAGCAAACCAGGTTGACTTATCGACACTCTATACATAATAATCATGCTTAAGCATGACAAATATGAAAAAAATATCTAAATCCCAAGAACTGCTTAAAAAAGTTGCTCAAAAAGGCGTCACTACCGAAGCTTCGCTCCTGGAAGACAAGGCACTTTTAGAGCTTTTTAGTTGGAATACAACCCGCGCACCACGTGCTCGCATCAAAGATACTCTAGCCATCCTCTCTCGCCAAGGCGTGCTCACACAAGGTCGAATCGATACGGAGAAGCTCTATAAAATTACCAATCGCGGCACCGAGCTCCTAAAGCGTGGCGAGCTCCACAAACCAGCTGCACTCTCGATGCATTCACCAAAAAACTGGAATAAACGCTGGCTATTTGTCACCTATCAGATCCCGGAATCACATAAAATTGCCCGCAATCAGTTTCTTATTGAACTTAAACGGCTCGGCTTTCTGCGCTTTAGCTCGGCACTTTGGATCTTTCCCTATGACATTAGTGGGCAAATTCGTAAAATCGCTCAGCATCTCCAAATAGAATCCCACATTGATATCCTCCGAGCCGACTCTATATCACAGCCAACAGTATGGAAAAAGCGCTTCAAACTGTAAATAAAATCCCCCATGGCGCCGGTAAGCAGAATATTTTCCCTGGCAAAAATTCCAGGTGGGTGTCCGCAGCCACTCCATTCCTAGCAAGCTAAGATGAAGCGCAATCTAGGTCTCCCGTTTTATTCTCTAAGCAGAAAAAATATAAGCTTGTATCGCGCGCCCGAGGGTTATACCTAGTATATCAGGCCTACACCCCGAGAAGAAAGCGAGTAATGGCCCGTGTTGCAGTACCAAGATATGGCGCAATAAACGGATACCCAACAAGAAAAATCACGAGAATTACAATTGGACCGGTGCGCTCAAATCGCTCCATTGCATCCTGCATGCCTGCAGGCACAAAGGCATAGAGCACCCGCGAGCCATCCAGGGGCGGAATTGGGAGCAAGTTAAAAAGTGCCAGAGCGATATTCACCGTCATCATTGAGATAAGGAGTCCGCTGCCAGCCATTGCAAGCCCTGGAGCCAAACGAATTACTATCGCCACCAGAGCAGCCAAGATCAAGTTGCTCACCGGACCCGCTAACGCGATCAAGGCAGCGCCTTTTTTGCCACCCCGCACCAGATATGGCGTAAATGGAACCGGACGAGCGGCGCCAAAAATTACTGGACTCCCAGCCAGAATTAGCAAAACTGGCAACGCTAATGTGGTGAGCGGATCAATGTGGGCCATCGGGTTGAGCGTTAACCGCCCTTCCTGTTTGGCGGTGGGATCTCCTAGCTTGTGGGCCACCACAGCATGGCTATATTCATGAATTGTGATAGCCACTACATAGATGAATAGTAAATTAATAATCTCTAAGAAATTCATAAATTTAGTATACCAGCTTTAGGCCTATGTCAGACTTGTCAAACTAGCTCGTATCTGTTATTATGCTTGGGTTAGGAATTTTTACTATGTCTTACAAATGCGACATCACAGGAAAAGGTAAGCAATTTGGCCATAACGTGAGCCATTCAATGCGCGCTACTCCAAAGGTCTGGAAGCCAAACCTCCAGAAGAAAACCCTCATCATTAACGGTGAGAAGGTTCGTGTTAAGTTGGCCGCCTCTACAATTCGCACCCTCAAGAAGCACGCGAACGATCTCGGTAAAGACGAACTCCACACCGCATAGCTGGCCTTTTTTACTAAAAAACCACCCGACTTTGGGTGGTTTTTTAGTTACAAATTAGCCACACCTAGCTCAAAGTAGTGAGTAAACGAATGCCATCCGTGTAATTTTTGGTAGAAAGCTTCAATTTTTGAATTACTTCAGCTTTGAGCTGTAGCTCTTTCTCCAGAGATTCACTGTCACACGGAACCTGAGCCGGAATCAATTGATAGGCGTCAAAACGCGCCATTAACTGAGCCACATCTTGTGCTGTGCCGTCTTCAAGCCACAGTACGAGTATATGCGAAGGCTGTAGGTGTTCTAGCATCTCGTCGGTGAGCTCTTCAGCTTTTTGCAGCGTGACTGCTGCGATACTCACGCCATCATATATCGCATGGTACGAGGTCAGCCCTTTCCCGGTTGCAACACCGTCAACCATCACTCCTTGCACTTCGTACTCGCCTGCCCCCTGAAAGAACTTGCCTACTTCAGCCTTAGGTTCTGCACCTTTTGTTGTAAAAAAAACATCTGTTTTAATTTCAAGACTAGGTCCAATAGCCATAGTAACGTCGCGGCCATGTAAAAATAGAGTTGTGTCTTTTCCGAGTGAAATATCCATAGATGCCAGTATATCAGATTAACTCTTGCGTTGCCCACTCCTAGCAGCCAAACCTCGTTTAAGCTGCGTATGCACACCCTCTGCATATTCTTCAACGAGCACCGCAACTGCAGCCGCAATCGGTGCCGCCAAAAAGACGCCAACAAAGCCAATCAAATTTGCCAGAATTAATACGGAAATAAGTATAAAAATTGAAGGCACACCAATTGCTCGACGCATTACTTGCGGACTAATGATGTATCCCTGGAACGACTGCCAAGCAAAGAAGAAAATTACGACAAACAATGCCACTATCGGCGCCTGTCCAAAAGCAACAAGCACGGCAGGAGTTGCACCAATCCAAGAACCTACGAGTGGGATAAACTCAGCTACACCGGCAATGAGAGCTAGAGTTAGAGCGTACTCAACCCGCAGTAGAGAAAGAGCCGCCCATACCACTAGAAACGTCATGAGAGAAATTATAAACTGCCCCCGAAACCAAAAGCCCATTCGCTCAGACATATTCGCTATTAACCTACCGTAGCGCTCACGCTCCTTGCCCTGTGGTACGAGGCCAACCAAGAAATGGGCTAGCTTTCGGCCATTCATCAACAAGTAAAAAGTTAGTACAAAGAAAAGTACCGTAGTTGCTACACCATTCACAAAGACAGAGGTAATATTCACTACCTGTGAAAATATGGAGCCACCATCACCAGATCCGGCAGTGAATGAATCATAAAGCCCCTGCAGTGCATCGTTTTGACTAAGGCTGGCCTGCAAAGAACGGTTGATATTTGGCCAGTTCTCAATCAAGTCACTCACCTGCTTTGAGATAGTTGGAACTACCAAAACTAAAATCAGGCCAAGTACCAGAAAAATCGCCAGATATATCGCTGTAACAGCCGCCCAACGAGGTAATCCCTTCTTTTCGAGCCATCGCACGTATGGTGCTAGAGCTGTGGCCACCACAATACTTGCAAACAGCAAGATCAGAAAATTGCCGATTGTATATACGACCCAAGCTCCGAGGACCACGCCAGCAATTGCAAAGATTGTCTTCCAGGAAATTTGAATCGTTATGGTCGGAGATGGTTGTGGAGCAGCCACAATATACCTAGCCTAACTCCGCCATACGAATTGCTTCTTCGGTAGTGATTTCCGGATGCGGCGCTGAAACATTAACTTGTACCGGGCCAGTTGGCTCCACCTCATCTGCAGGTTGCTTGGTTGCTTTATCAAATATTTTGAGGTCATCACGCAATACGATCTTGCGAGCATCAAGCATATCGAGCAGGAATCGGTCATTCAAATTACGTCGATAATCAAAATCCTCTAACCTGAAAGCCGTGTAGTTAAGCTCACGATTCATAGCCGTCTCCATATCACCAATTACTTGAGCTAACTTGGCTTTATTCATATCGCCCACAATGAAGATGTCGACGTTTTGCATACTGCCACGTACAAAAGCACCGGATAGGAAGAGTACTTTTACATTTCCAGCTTTCTGGATCTTCTTTAAGATCTGATCTTCTTCCTTCGTTTCACGAATCTCTTTAGATTTTGCAGGAATTCGCTGAAATATCGACATCAGCTCACCGTGAAATTTAAACGATGGGTCTATCTCGTAATACAGACGATTTGACTGATTAACAGATTTTACAATCCCAATATTGAGAAGGTTCTGGAGTTCACGACGTACTGAGTTAATCTGCTCATTAATCTTACGGGTAATCTCCCGCACATAAAACGGGCGCTCGGGGTTGTTATAAAAAAGGCTCAATAATTTTACCCGGGTCTTTGAACCAAAAAGCGACTCGATTTGCATATGGCAGATTCCCTCAATATTTTTCTTACTCACTAGTGTACACGAAATAGATTCAGAAGCTCAACACATATCGAGAAGTTTAGTGCACAAAAAAACTGAACCTATATGCACTTCAAGTGAGTACAGCTACTTTTTTCTTGTTACTGCTGCTCGTGCTTGAGCAACAAAAGTGTCTGGAAGCTGAACTAATTCTTTGTTCGAAACTCCCAGTGCTTTTGCAATAAGCCAGTCAGCTACTTGAGGGTTTTTGGGTAAAAGTGGCCCATGCAGGTATGTACCAATGGTTGATTTATAGATAATCCCCTCTTTTCCGTCGATACCATTATTGCCGCCGCCCTTTTGAACTTTTCCCAGAGCCTCCTCCTCTTCCTGAAGAAAAGACGTACGACCTGAATGATTCTCAAATCCTACTACCTCACCAAACACATCACTTCGAAGCACTACATTACCTATCAACCGCTCAGATTCAGCAACAGTGGTAACCGGCAGTGCGCCAACACCCTGAAGCTCTTCACCTGAATGCGTGATAAACTCGCGCCCCAATAGCTGGTATCCTCCGCAGATAGCTAGAACCGGCACACCACCTTCAATCCAAGACCTTAACCGATCAGCTACACGTTGAAGATCCTGCAAAATTAGCCCCTGGCCACTGTCCTGACCGCCGCCAAAGAATATCAAATGCGGCTTAATCTTAAGGGCATCACCAGGCCTATGTTCTACTAGCTCAACCGAGTAACCTCTCCACTCCAAACGTTTCTGCAAAACCAGCACATTCCCCCAATCACCATAGGTATTCATCTCATGGGGATACAAGTAAAGGATGGTAATTTTTTGTGTGCGCGTCATGAGCTGTGCTCCAATTTGAGGGCGAGCTTTTTGCGCATCTCTAGAAGTGCGGTATATGTCGGCAACACCAAAACTTCTTCGGCATCACTTTTAGCAAGTGTGCGCAGAGCCCGAATAGGGTCTTCAATTACTCGACACTTCCTACCAGCGTACTCAAGGCGTAATGCCATATCGTAGGCGCGCAATCCTGAAACAATAATCTGACCAGTAGTAGCTAGATCCTCAAGAGCCGCATCCCATAGCCAAGATATATCTTTCCCATCAGCAAAATTATCATTAATTACAATCAAAGCTGGGCTAGTAGTTCCCTCCTGAAAGAATGACTGAATCACCTGGTTAAAGCCGGTCGGATTTTTAATGAGCAAAAACGTACAACGCTTCCCTTCAAAATGCAATGTCTCCTGGCGACCAAAGGCTGTATTTTTATATTGCAAAGCTTTTGTTACCTGCCCCATATCAAGTCCGCAAGAGCTAGCTACCGCCACTGCTGCGGCTAAATTATAGGTGTTATACGTTCCCGCAAGGCCACTTCTGATTACCAGCGGCTGATCATACCCGCGTAGCTTCATCGTAACCACTTGCGCATGCAATTCACGCGATATCGACTCCACAGAGACATCTGGGTTTGGCCGGGCAAAGCTGCCGTCGGTCGCCTTATATTTACCGACATGTCCGAAATATCGACGGGAGTACACAAGTGGCGCCCCAGTCGCCGGGCTAAGTGGTACATCGCTGGCGTGATCATGCGGTAATGCCTTTATGCCAGATGCATTCAAACCAAAATAGCTGACGGCTCGACCTTCCTCTAGCCCCAATCGAGCTACATGCGGATCATCAGCACAAAGGATGAGCTGTGCATCTACGGCAAAGCCAAGAGCACGTTCTAGTAGCTTCCTTGTCGTGTCCACTTCTCCGTATCTATCAAGCTGATCGCGAAAAATGTTTGATACAACAATAATATCCGGTTTTGTAGCCTTACAAACTGCCGGCATACTAGCTTCATCCACCTCCAGAAGCAGCACTGAGCCATCGCCCTGACGTTTATCATCCAGTAAGGTAGTTAGTACGCCACGAGTCAGATTTGATCCAGACCCATTATTGACTACTTCATAGCCAGCCTCGCGAAACACACTCGCGATCAACATAGTAGTTGTTGTCTTGCCGTTTGTTCCAGTAACCAAGATTGTTTTTACATACCTACGTTTACGCATGTAGTGCTCCAGCGGCTGGCTTCCTATGCGCTCAGCAACAAAGCCTGGAAGCGCAGTGCTATGCCGGCCAAGCATTTTCATAGAACGATTGGCTGCCTTGCCTGCAGTAATTCCTAATACATTTCGCAAACGCTTCATATCCCTATTGTACCTTGTTAGGCCTGTAAGTAGGAGGCTGCAAATGCGAGGGCTTCATCTTCATCGGCGGACCATTCTATAAAAGGATTACGCTGGAACCATGTTCGCTGCTTCTTAGCCAGCTTCTTGGTGTCAGCCACTATTTTTTGATACATATCATCATAGCTGAGCCGCCCCTGCATGTAGCTTACTACAGCAGCGTATCCGGTGGTCTGGAGTGCAAAACAGCTCACGCCGTACGCCTTAGCTAATGATTCACATTCTTGAACAAATCCTTGTTCCAACATTTGTCTCGTTCGTTTTTCAATCCTTACCTGGAGATTAGTCCTAGATGGGTCAATACCGATGATTTTTACAGTATATTTTAGACGCTGGCGATCTGAGTAGTCGGTGGGCCCCTTCTCCAATAACTGCACTAATCTTCGTTTATTTTTTACATCAATATGACTTATCTCAATAGGATACTGCTTTTGCGCTAGTCCCAAGAGCTCGTCATGCGACATCAAGCTATAATCTTGCTGCGGTGAAGTTGGCGTTCGGAACTTGTAGCCAAAAAGTAGCGCATCAATATACATCCCACTTCCACCAACTATTACAGCTGCATTCCCCCTGCTCCATATTTCTCGCATTTTCTGCTCTGCATAACTTACGAACTGAGCTGCCGAATACGACCCACCGGGCTCAATCAGATCTAAGCCCCAGTGAGGCACCTGGGCTCGCTCCTCAAATGTTGGCTTTGCCGTGCCAACGTCCATCCCTTGATAGATAGTACGAGAGTCCGCACAAATAACTTCAATTGGGCATAGCTTGGCTAAACTCAGTGCAATGCCTGTTTTGCCGGCCGCAGTTGGCCCAACAATTGCTAAAAGCTTGCCCTGAGAGCTAGAGGCTGCGGCTGCGGATTTCTTTGGTGATCTTTTCTGTAAATTCATCTGCCTTCATAGCTCCCAAATCACCCTCACCAAATCTTCGCACAGCGACCATCCCATCAGCTACCTCTTTCTCTCCAACAATGAGCGTATATGGTATTTTTCTTACTTCTGCTGACCGTATTCGCTTACCGAGCGACTCATTCTCGGCACTTACATCAACCCTAATGCCTTGTTCTTTCAATTTTGTTGTAAT
Source organism: uncultured Candidatus Saccharibacteria bacterium (assembly GCA_964454845.1). Classification (GTDB taxonomy): domain Bacteria; phylum Patescibacteriota; class Saccharimonadia; order CAILAD01. The sequence continues at coordinate 104,872 of CAYVVS010000001.1, read as the reverse complement.
TTTATCAGCATAATCTATAAATTTCTCAGAGATTGGCAGGACCGCTACTTGTTGTGGCGCAAGCCAAACTGGAAAGTTGCCACCAAAATGTTCAAGCAGCAAAACAATACTACGTTCAACCGAGCCAGCAATCGCACAATGAATCATCACAACTGTTTCGCGAGCTCCGCTCTCGTCAATGCAAGCCAAATCAAAGCGCTCCGGCATATTAAAATCTAGCTGAACAGTTGAAGCTTGAAACTCCCTGCCAAGTGCATCCGAACCTATAAAGTCGATCTTTGGTCCATAAAAAGCCGCCTCACCTTCGCCGAGCTCAAACTCCACGCCCTTACGCTCAATCACCGATTGCAACTGTGCTACGGCCGACTCCCACTGCCGCTCAGTCCCTAGATAGCCCTTCATATTCTTCGGGTCATGCGTAGATAGACGCACTCGCAAGCTTACTCCAAATGCCTTCCAATACTGTTCGATCACATTCCAGACATTCATCACTTCATCTTCAACCTGACTTGGTCGGCAAAAAGTATGGGCATCATCCTGCGTAATAGAACGTACACGCGAAAGACCGTGTAGCTCACCGCTCTGCTCATCGCGGTACACCATCGTTGTCTCGCGGTAACGCACCGGCATCTCTCGATAGCTGCGTGGTCGAGAATCAAAGATTTGAGTGTGATGCGGGCAATTCATTGGCTTTAAAGCAAACTCGTGTCCATCACGCGAGGTAATTTTAAATAGTTCATCTTCAAACTTATCCCAATGGCCACTGCGCATATACAGTTCTTTCTTAGTAATGTGTGGTATGGTTACTTCCTCAAAACCATACTCAGCGCGCAGCTCTTGTACAAATGCATCTAGCTGATTGCGAATTACCGTTCCCCTCGGGGTCCATAGTGGGAGTCCAGGGCCCACTAGTTCAGAAAACGTAAACAGGTCAAGCTCACGTCCCAGTTTACGATGATCTCGCTCCTTCGCAAGCTCTAGCATGGCTTTATGCTTTTCAAGCTCTTCCTCCGATTCAAAAGCTATGCCATATACTCGCTGTAATTGATCGCGAGACTCATCTCCGCGCCAATATGCTCCCGCCAAACGGGTCAATTCAAACGTCCCAATTTGCCCAGTACTTTCAACATGAGGCCCCCGACAGAGGTCTACAAAATCACCAATTTTATACACCGATACCGTTGTTATTTTTTCATCAGCATCATCAACGCCAAGGTCTGAAGAGTCTATATTTCTTATGCTTGTTGTACCATGCTGTTGTAAATCTCGCAATAACTCAACCTTGAACGGCTGGCCATTCTCTTGAAAGAATTCAATCGCCCGCTCGATGGGCCATTCCTCATGCTCAATCGGCAAATTACGCTTCACAATAGAGCGCATCTCTTTTTGAATCTTCTTAAGATCCTTATCTGATATAGCTTCCTCGAAAGCCACATCATAGTAAAAACCATGCTCAATTACTGGCCCCACCCCAAACTTTGCTTCTGGATAGAGTCTCTGCAGTGCAACCGCCAATACGTGAGCCGCACTATGTCGCATTGCATGTATATTATCGCTCATCTTTATCTCCTACTCTCATTTAAATAAAAACACCTATCCCGATGCGTCTGGCCCCAATACTTTGGGGGGTTCCACCAGACTTACTTACCAGGAAAGGTAAATCACTGTTGTGCTACGTGTTACGCCCGTAGCTACGAGGCCTTAAGTAGATGGTGAGGCTACTTTTTTACGCCCTATTCATTTATGTACTTAGTATAAACTATTCAAATGGTGGGTCCTAGAGGACTCGAACCTCTGACCTCTTCCACGTCAAGGAAGCGCTCTAGCCAACTGAGCTAAGGACCCATCTAAAAGCGGGGTTATCATATCTGAAAAAGCGCTTTTTTTCAAGCTTCACTCTTCTGGCAGAAGTAAACTTTCTGGAGCACCAAAGCCTATACGATCTGGAAAAATCTCATCACGCATCGAAGAAGCCAATCGCACTGCATGCGCACCATATTTTTTTCGTAAGTAATCAAGCGCCCCTGATACGTCACTGTCTCGCTCAGCACCTTCCAGTAATGACATCTGACCGGTAGCTACAAGATCAAACGTAGTAATACTGAGCTTTTTCACTGGCCGAAACTGCCTCTGGAGTTGCTGCAAGATCTTGCCGCCGGCCACCACAAGGTCTCGATGACTCACGAGTAACTGCAAATGACGCGCCACTCCATGCCAGCCACTTCCATCAAGAAATCGTACAGCAACTACCATCCCTCGCGCGCCACGATCGGTAGCCCGCAGCCGATAACCAACCTTCAACATCATGGCACCCATCACCGCCTCTAATTCACTAAAAGAAAATGCTGCTCGCGGCATAAGAGTCGTCTGATGCCCGATTGACTGCTTCATAGCAGGCGGACGGTCATCCACCTCGACACCGCGCAACCTGAGATACCACTTGGTGCCGTTTACGCCAAAAGCCTTCCTTAATAATGGCTCCTGTGCCTGATAAAGCTCCAAGGGATTATGAATGCCAAGCGCATACAGTCGGCGGGCCATGCGATACCGAATCCCCGTAAGGTCTGTTAGCTTGAGGCCCGCATAAAACGCCTCATAGTCCGACTGGCCTAAGCCTACAAACCCATTGGGCTTTCTGGCAGAAGCCGCCATTTTAGCCTGCCAGCTCGTTGCTGCCAGCCCCATAGATGCCGTGACCACCTCACCAAGTTGCGTTAAAAATGATTGCTTCAGATGATTCGCTAAATCTTCTCCAGCCTTTCGAGTACGCATATATGAAGGTAATACCAGCGCCATTTCATCAATCCCGCGTACCACCACACGACACGGCGTGTCCTCAAGAATTTTCAACGTACGCGCATGAATTGCTCGATAGTAAGCCGGAGTATCTCGCACTAATATAATATCTCGCGCCAGTCGGCGGGCCTCAAATACACGCATCCCAGTTTTTATGCCTAAGCGCTTGGCCTCTCTAGAAGCCGCCACAATACACCCCCCATCAGACACAAATGGACACACTCCAACTGGCTGGCCCCTTAGCTCTGGTCGTCGCTGCTGTTCCGCAGAAGCAAAGAATGAATCGAAATCGAGATACATAACACGGTATTCTTCAACTGATGTAAGAAGTGAGTCTAACACTCACTCACTATAAACATTTATATCTTAAAAAGCAAACATATTACGAACAGATTTAGTCGTGTCGAAGCGCATCAATCGGGCTAATGCGACTCGCTCGTCGGGCCGGGAAAAATGCCACGAGAAAACCAATTGTGGCCGTAAATGCAAAGATTGCGAGAATCAGCCAGAACGGGATAAAGAAGAAGGAAAAAGCATCTTCTACACCACGGGAGCGAGCAAGATTGGCAATTGCCGTATTTATCCCCTTACCTAAAAGCCAAGCACCAAGGATTCCAACGATGCCACCAATCAAAGAAAGTAATAAGGCCTCAATCACAAACAGTCTACGTACGTCCTTCTTACGTGCTCCGAGAGAAATTAAAAGTCCAATCTCTTTCGTGCGCTCCAAAAGTGAGATGGTAAGAGTGTTGATCATGCCCAAAACTGCAATCACCATACCGATCGCCCCAAAACCCGCTAGAAGAATCGTAAGAATTGAGAAGACTTGGTTAATCTGCTCCAACGTATCTACTGGTGAAGTTGTCGTAAAGCCCTGGCTTTCTATCGAACGTCGGACGGCCGGCACATTCTCTTGCACATCAGTTAAGAGCTTTACCTGACTATAGCTACGTGCTTGGGCGCGCTGAAACACTTGCGGGCTTAAGAAAACTTCCGCACCAGAACCAGTTCGTACCACTGCCACCACTTTCGCGGTCTGCTCAACTTCTTCTGTCCCTTCGGCTGTTTCTAGCTTAGGGATCTTTACTGTCATCTGCTGCCCAATCATTTTCTGTGGGTCTTTCACACCAAACGTATTTACGAGCGCCTCATTGATAACCACCTGATCGAGCCCCGTGATCTTAGAAGTATCACCAGCCAGTCGCTTAAAATTATTAAGTTCTGTGTACGTAGGGTCTGGGCCATTTACCACGGAATCAAGATTTGCGGATTGAAATACTACTTTTCCGGCAGCTGAATAATTCGTCGCCAAAGTATCTACATGATTAATCGCCTTAAATTTCTGCAAAGCATCATCATCGAGACGGACGGTCTTTGGCTTAGGGGAAGTAATGTCAACAGTACGGACAGACTTTGAATCAACTACTTGTTCGGTAACCACTTTTTGCAGACCAAGCCCCAATGACACCAAAAACACAATTGCCCCAATACCAATTACCACGCCACCAATGGTCAACGATGACCTAAGCTTCTTAGCAAACAGATTTTTAAGCGCAACGTACCAAATTATTGAACGCTTAATGTAGCGTGAGCGATCAGTCCGAGCATGAGCTCCTGAGGCTTGCGGAGCTGCTGAGCTCTTCGGTGACAAGGGCGCAGAACTCACTTTTTGCCTCCTTTCGAGATGCCATCTATACCTGCAGGTTTTGCTGTATTTTTACCAACATTTTTTGTGCTTGATGCTTCCTCACTAGACAAAACATTAATACTTTTCTGAAAATCCTCAAGAAGCTTCGACTTATCATCTTTATTTAGCCCGTACTCACCCTCTTCAGCAATCACCATGCCGTCCTTTAGCTGCAAACGATGATCGCTCAGAGGCAAGTAACCAAGATTATGAGTTACCATCACTACCGTTTTACCCATTCTATGTCGTAATTCATACAACATATTCATAATCATATCGCCATTCTTTGTGTCTAAGTTACCAGTTGGTTCGTCTGCGACAATCAAAGTAGGGTCTCCAGCTAACGCCCGAGCAATTGATACTCGCTGTTGTTGACCGCCAGAGAGTACTGTCGGGCGTGATTTAGCATACTGCTGCATACCTACCTTCTCTAAACTTACCATTGCTTCTTTAGCTGCCTCGCGGCGAGACACTCCCGCTAAATACAGTGGCATCGCAACATTCTCGATAACACTTAAAGAATTCACCCAATAATTCGATTGATACACCATGCCAACCAATCGTGCTCGATGATTAGCTCTCTGATCTGCGTTCATAGAATATAAATCTTGGCCAGCAAGAGACACCTTGCCAGTTGTGGGCTCCTCTAAGCCAACCATTACATTTAAGAGTGTTGATTTACCACTGCCAGAAGGACCATACATAATCGTAAAAGACTCTTCAGGTATAGAAAAATTCACATCTTTTAATACATGAATGGTTTCATTCGGAAGAACAAAGTCCTTATTTATGCTGGCAAAATCAATCATACCCATGCTAGTTTGCCTCAAACCCGAATATTTGCTGGAGGACATTGACGATAATCGAGAGGATCGAATCTGTACCACGGTTAATGATCGTCGACTGACTCTCAGACTTAGCCTCATTGCGAGCCTTATCTCGTGAGATAGCCTGTATGTTGTACACGCGTGCCGTCGAAAGATCAGACACAATCACAACATGTTCAGTAGTTAGATTGGCGTCTTCAGTGGTCATACTCGTGACACTTTCTGAAGATGTGCCTTCGCCAAAGGCAACCTGACTGGTTGATGGCTCATCAGTGGTCCAAGTCACTATAATCTGCCCACGGGCATCACTACCTGTGCCCTTCACAACTGTCTCCACGGCCAAATCTTTAATTGTTGGAGGTCGTGTATCCAGAGCAGTTTGGAAAGTTTGCCTATCAGAGGCCGCAAGATTACCGTCCACATCGCGACTCTGAGCAATTAAGAAATAAATACTATTATCATCGAGTCCTCGGATAATAATTTCATGCTCTCGAGTGAGGGTAGAATTCAGTATATCAGTGCCATTGGTTCCTTCTTTGCCATATGTCACCCCAGAAGTAGTATCAACATTTGTTTTCCAAGTAACCTTTTGGGTGCTAGTTGGCTCGCCACTCACAGGTTCAAAGCGTAGATCAGAGATACGAGGACGCGCAGGTGTTGTAAAAGTTAACACAGTACTGCCTACATACTCATTGCCATCGGCGTCGTAGGTGTTGAGCCGGTAGAAATACTTTGTGTCATCATCCAGCCCTGTAAGTTCCACATCGTAGGTAGAGCGAGAAAGCGATGTGGCAATCTCTTTTACCCCACCAAAGCTATCGGACTTACCATATTGAATAACTACGCGCGCAGCGCTCACAGAAGTTAAGCGGATCTGGGCAGAGTTCAGGCCGACTCGAGTAGTATTTACTTCTTGAGTAGATGGAGCAGGTTCGGTCTGGAATGTGAACTCTGTAGAGTTGCCAGTATTCCCATCCTCATCAGTCCAAGAAGCCTTAGCAAAATACGTGGTTCCCGGCGTGAGGTTTGTGAGCTGAATAGTATGATCGGTTACTTGATCTCCGCTAGCTATCTGGAATGGTTCATATTGTCCAGAAGCAGTACCGATTGAAACCTTACTGTCACTCACTCTGTCCGTTGACCAGCGGATGGTAGCCTTGCGAGTACTTACATTGGATACCTCGGGGTTTGACGTTGCATTAGCTGGTGTAGTGAAGCGGCCAGTCGGATATTTATTTACGCTCGAGCTCAATGCGCCACAGTTGTTGGCACTATCACAAGCTTTCACCTTATAGTAATACGTCTGCTGGCTCAGACCAGAGTCTACAAAGCTTGCGCCAGCAGTACTGGCAATCTGCGTGTAATTAGAATCAGTGGCCGAACGGAACACTTTATAGCTCGCTACACCAGCTCCCGTATCAGTTGGCTCAGACCAAGACAGCGCGATCTTCCACGAAGAAGTAGCCTTAGTGGAGATATCGGCAATCTCGAGATCGAGTGGCATGCCTGGTGCAGAGGTGTTCGCCGTGAATGTAGTACTCGCAGCAGTAGCGTAATTTATATTATTATCTTTAGCTACAACATAGAAAGTATTCTCACCAGGCTGAGTCGCATATGCTCCCGCAGACAAACTCGTTACTCCAGCTGCAGTAAACGTACAAGTATTTTCGGTTGGCAATGTGTTCACGGTATAACAATACGTCAATGCACCGGGAGTACCAGCATAACTAGCGGGTGGATCCCAAGAGAAAGCAAAGTTGTTGCTTGTATTGGTACTCGGTGTAGCAGTAACATTTTGTGGACCTGTTGGCGCACCTGTATTTAGCCGTAACGTTGCCGAGACATAGCTCGCACTAACATTACCAGCAGCGTCAATTGTGCGGAAGTAAAACACATTGTTGCCATTATTAATGTCGGCATAGTCAGGGTTGTCACGAGTAGTATACGAGCCATCATTCGCAAGATTGCCAGAACCTCCCGTGCCGTCACCCCTCCAAGTACCATTTGCACCAATTCTATACTGTAAACCAACCACGCCAGAATTTGCGTCAGCTGCGGCATCTCCCCCAGTAGTTGGCCAAGTAAAAGTTACCTCCTTAGATGACACAAACTGAGATGGAGCGTTAATGTAGTTTGGATTCGATGGTGCTGTGTTATCAAATTTAAACTCAAACTGTTGAGATGAGCCATAGAGATTTCCGGCAGCATCAAGCGCCTTCACATTGAGATAATAGCTACTGCCTGACGTACTGAGGGCTGTTGCCAACACTCCGGGCTGCGACAGATCTAACGATGTAGTGCTTACAGCATATTGGCAGTGCCCACCCGTATCTACAGGAGAGCTTCCTAATAGCCCTTTGCTGCTCGCCGGATCATCAGAAGCTGACTGCCCTAAGTAGAGACAGTACCCGTAAATATCGCTTGCAGCATCAGAGGCAGCATCCCAAGTAAAATACGGTGTTGCAGAGTTGGTCCAGGCTGCATCATTGAGCTGAGTACCCCCATTACTAGTAAATGCCTGTAAGTTTGTTGCATTCGCAATTGGCGCGTCATTATCAGCATCTGAAGTTATGTCTACCGAATCAAGCGTGACTTTCTGTGAGCCATCACCCTTCAAGACTGCCTGCCAACGAAGGCCCGAGAAGGTTACTGGAAAATCGACAATGTGAGCATTAACATCGGTAGCACTACTCGACTGGCTAAGTTCTGTCGAAGTAGACCAAGCACCGCCGTTCCAATACTTCCATGTCGCCCCATCATCACTGCTCAAGCGATACGTAATTGTCCCGCCATTTGTTGTCTCGTTAGCATTAAATCCGACCCACGACGCAATACCACTAGTGCGTATTGGATCCGATAATGTCACGCTCTGTTCAGTATTAAGATACGGCTTTGCTGTAAAACTAGAGCGTGCCGTGCTACTTATGCGCACCTCATCAATCTGCCCGTTAAAGCGCCTTCGACTATCTCCCGCCTGCAAAGAACCGAACCCTGAACCAATCAGCAAGGGCCTATCATTATCAACCGACACACCACCTACAGCTACGGACCCATCCTGAACGCCATCAATATATATCTTTATACTCGTTCCATCATAAACACCTGCCAAATGATGCCAATTAGTATCAAAAGAACTAGTTGCCGACTCCGTATATGCATTATCCCCAAAAGAATACACTAACGCATCTGAATTACCCGTATACCCAGTTGCCGCGTATAGCTTCCCTTTGTAAGTAATGAGGTCGCCCACTTCTTCGCGCTGATCTGATGTCGTCCAGCTATTGGCTATTCCGTCCCCACCAGCCTGTGTCCAGGTTGAGCCATCCCAACGCCAAACGTCACCAGTTGGGTTAGATGCGCCGCTATAACCAGTGCCTGCATACAGGTAGCCATTATAAACTGCCATGGTGCGCGCCCAGGTATATGTGCTGTCACTCCAGCTCCCATTGAGGTCAGCGCCAGCTACCTGTGTCCAAGTTGAACCATCCCATTCCCAGATAGAAGCAGCTTGGCCACTTGTGCGAATCGTGGCATATAACTTATCACGGTAAGTTGCCATCGCCAAAACCGCAATTGAACTCGACCAACTTCCGTTCACAGAAACAGCATTGCCTCCACCTATTTTTGTCCAATTGCCTGAACCACTCCAGCACCAAACTTCTCCCCAAGCTCCACTGCCGCCTAGTCCGGCACAGAGCTGGCCGTTATACACAACCATGGTCTCTACTCCACGCGGGTTCACATTCCACGATCCATTCACCTGGCCGCCAATACCACTAGCAGGCTCGCCAGCAACAAGCGTCCAAGTAGAACCATTGTATTGCCAGAGATCCCCCTGATAAGCTCCACTACCAAGGCCTATATATAGATTGCCGTTAAACACTGTCATTGAAAGTACAGCCGCTTCACCGCTATTCCAGCTCGATCCAACTCCATCGCCACCAACTTGAGTCCAGTTCGAGCCATCCCAACGCCAAACTTCGCCATCGCCAGCTCCTGAGCCTAGCCCAACGTAGAGATTCCCTTTGTAGGAAGCCATAGAATAGACACCTTCGTAAGCCCAAGCTGGCCAGCTACCATTAAGACCAGAGCCGCCTACACGACGAGAGGTAGTGCCGTCGTATTCATAAACCTGAGCATTGTTGGTCGCGAAGCCAAGTCCATAATAAAGTTTTCCGTCATGAGTTGTAGAGGACATAATACGAGTAATATCCGCCCCACCCCAACTGCCATTTACAAACCAGCCACCTATGAGGTTCCAGGCACTGCCGTTGTATTCGTACACTCCAGAGCCATAATTCGAACTAGACGAAGGCGCAGCGTAGAGTTTACTATTCGCCCAAACCATCGCACCAATCATACTTGATGTCCAAGAAGTCGTAGTATTACCGCCCCCCACCGAGAGTCCCGTCCAAGAACTGCCGTTCCATTTCCAAACCTGTGCCGCCCCAGATCCACTACCCAAGCCTACATAGAGATTCGTTCCGTCATTTACCATAGAATAAACTCGAGTTAACGCCGCTGTCCCCGCCCAGCCGCTATTCAGGCCGTCGCCACCAATCTGAGACCAAGTTGTGCCGCTTAGTCGCCACACCTCAGCATCGTTTGCACTATCACCTAAACCAACGTAGAGATTCCCCCCGTAAGATGTTATTGAGCTCACTCGTTCGTAGTTAGTATTCCAGGATGCACCGCCACCAAGATTTACTCCATCGCCACCAATCATAGTCCAACTTGTACCGTTGTAGCGCCATACTTCTCCATCGGCAGTCGTTACGCCAATACCGGCATATAAATAAGTACCATCACTATATAGGGCACTCACTGCTTCAAAGGTAGAGGCCGCCCAGCCGCTATTGAGACCGTCGCCACCAACCTGCGTCCAGGAAGTTCCGCCATTATACTTCCATACATCCGCGGAACCCGCCGATGTGGACGTGCCACCTACATAGAGGTTTCCTCCATATACAGCCATCGATTCAATCGCCGTATGAGATGCCACCCCCGGACCATTCCCATCGCCGCCTATCTTTGTCCAAGAGGTACAATTTGTGTTCATATTGCAAGTCCATATCTCGGCATCACCAGCTGTGCTACCAAGACCGGCATACAGGGAGCTCCCATTCACCGCCAGACTAGCAACCTTTTCATACGTCGATGCGGGCCAGCTATTGTTCATCCCATCGCCAGCTATCTTTGTCCAGCTACTACCATTCCACTTCCAAACCTCAGCGTCACCTGTAGAGAGGCCTGTACCCGCATAAAGATCAGTACCGTTTGCAACCATGGCATCTAAACCTCCATGGTTAAACGACCAACTACCAGACTGCTCATCACCAAGGCGTTTCGTCCAGGATTGAGTACCACTCCTCTCAACTTCGAAGAAGGCTCGACCGCTTGTACGATCTAGCCCCATACGGTACGACCCTTTATCAATTATGGTTTGTGAAAAATCAGAATTGTTGTTAAAAGTACTACTTGGCTTAATCCACCCCTCTAATGTCATCTGTCCAGTCATAGATAATGATGTAGAATCAGCAACACTTGCGTATTGACCAGTGCCATCTAAACTCAAAGCGTTGTTTAAATTACCACTAACAAAGCCAGGTAACCCGGTGGTAGTGAGGTCATTATTATTGCTCGAGCTATCATCAATACTCGTGCCAGCAGCCTCATCAAAATGGTACAAAGCTGCTGTACTACCGTCCGAGCTATAGCCCTGGGGTTTCAAGCTTATTGAAGATCCGTTCTGCTCAACGCCCCCATCAAGCAAGAAGGCCGCAATACTCGTGAAATCCCAACTATCAGTAAAATCGGCTGCCCGTACTACCCCCACACGCAAAAGCAGCAAGGCAGAAAGCGCCAAGGTATAAAACACTGCCACAGCCCAGTGCACATGCTGGTGGTTTATTTTCTTAAAATTCCACGCATGCCACTTTTCATACCACTTATATCTTCGTTGCAGATTCTCATGCGCGGACCCAATTGTGCGACTCCGCGCTGTAGATGCACCAACATAACACCGGCCCGGTACGGACAGTGCTTTTTTTGATGCGTGTCTTAAATGTTCGATTGTTTTTTTACTCATATCTTTGGTTTGCATACAGGCACAGCTGCCTTCAATAAAAAGCTTGTGTTTATTATATCTGATGCAACCTGGAAGCGTAAGGGGTTTTCTGTTTCTAGCGCACGAGTTATCCACAACATTTTTGAGTTATCCACTTGCACCAACCACCAGGGGTATGACAATATATAGACATGATTTGCATGAAATGCAGGTCACCCCACAGTGAGGTGGTAAACACGCGCTCGACACGAGGTGGTAGCCAGATATGGCGCAGACGTCGATGCGCGGACTGTGGCAAGGTCATCACGACTTACGAGCGGCAAGATTTATCATTCATCCAGGTGGTGAGCAGCAGCAAAACCTCCCCCTATCGCCGCTCGGTTTTATTTATCTCAATACTCCGAGTACTAGACGCCGAACATCTAACTGATGTAGATGTCGATAATCTCGTAGATACTATTGAGCAAAAGATCATTATTCGCGGTCAAGACGAAATAGAGGCGGACTTACTGCGTCGCCTGTGCTTAGAAACGCTTAAGGCTATAGATATGAATGCTTTTATGCGCTATATGGCGCTACATATGAATTTCCGTACTAAATCAGATCTGAAGGCAGAAATTAAAAAATACTAAATACATATAGCTCATGTCACAGCATAAGTCATATGTATTTAGTCTAAAAAGTCACTTACCCTATTGCTTAGTAAAAAAAGACCCCTGTGAAGGGGTCTTTTTTTACAGAATCGTTGCTTTAGACTGTTCGGTCGTATCAGCTTCTGCAGGCTCACTGGCCTCGGCATCTTCGGGCTTCACTTCTTCGCCCATTTCGGCATCGAGTTCTGCCATTTCTTCTTCAGAGCGTGGCGACTCAACACGACAAACTAATTCGTGCTCATCAGTAAGGATCTTTACCTTATCTGGAGCCTGTAAATCGGCTACGCTGAGGCTGCTCTCGAGCTCTTCCAGCCCAGATACATCAACTTCGATAGCATTTGGTAGGTTTGCTGGTAACGCCTCTACTTCAACTTCTTCTAGTACCTGCACAAGTGATCCGCCTAAATTAAAGGCACCAGGAGCATCACCAACCAACTTAAGTGGCACTTCCGTACGAATAGCCTCATCCATCTTCACTTGATAGAAGTCAATGTGAAGCGGACGACCCAAGTGGTCTGTCTGAACATCTTGGATAAGCACGTTTACTGGTTTAGCTTCATCAATCGCGAGCTCCACCAAGCCAGAGTGCCCAGCTTTTTGAAAAGCCTTCGCAAATACCAGTGCATTTACTGCCACCGACTGATTCGTATCGCCGCGACCGTAGACTACAGCGGGTATTTTACCGCTGGCACGAACCTGCTGAGCTTTCTTGCCCATATCGGCGCGTGTTTCCACTTGTAGTTTTAATGTATCCATTCTATCTCCTTACTATTTTCTCAAAAAATGAGAGATCATTGAATCAGTTATACCTGGGAGTTTAAAAACCCATAGAAATCTGCAATCTCAGCAGCAGTAATTGCACCTCTTTGCTGAAATTGCGCTCTCTCTCTTCGAGAAGCATCCATACCAAGCGAAGACTTATGGGTTTTACGACGATTGCGCTTCGCTTTAGCGGCCACAGTATGACTCATGAGCACTGTAGCTAATACCGGCAAAGAACATTTTTGACAGTTGAGCTGCATGAAACAATGCTGATCCACCTTGCCAAGAAAACGGATGTCATCGGCGTGATATTCCGCACTGCACGAAGGGCAGCGATAGAAGACGCGCAAGTTATTGATCAGTTCATTGAGTGCTTTTGGATTCAATGGTACTCCCTCTTGAGCTACATTTTACCCATTTTCCCTTCAGGAGTCAATCAGATATCAGGTTAGGCACGCCTAGCGTGACGTTTGCGCGTAAGAGTAAAAGTAATCATTAGTAAAGCTACTACCACCACCAATACAATCAGCGCCAGGAGCTTTTCTAGACCATCGCCCAAAAGAGCAAACAAGCCAAAAGCCAAAGAAAGCGCATAAATTAACAATACGGCCTGCCGCTGGCTCAGGCCGGCATCAAGCAGTATGTAGTGAAAATGACCACGATCGGCTGTAAATGGTGACTTACCTTGGGCTAAGCGTCGAACCACAGACCAAAGCGCATCGATAACCGGAACACCCAATACCAGCAGCGCAGTGGCCAACTTGGCACCAGAAATAATCGCTAAGCTACCCAGCATCATGCCCAAGAAATAGGCACCGCTATCACCTAAAAATATTTTTGCTGGATAAAAGTTGTAACGTAAAAACCCTAGACAAGCACCTAGAAGAATCAGCGCCATAACAGCTGTTGCTGGCTGATCAATGCGGGGGTTTACGGAGACCAAAAACAAGATCAATGCCGCGATACCACCCACTCCAGTTGCTAAGCCATCAAGACCGTCCAAAAAATTCATGGTGTTTGTCATGCCGACCATCCAAAACAGACTAAACATTACAGAAATAATCGGCACCGCGTAGCCGCCGACTTCAACCAGAGTCTTGCCCAGATTAAATTGCTGGCCGAGCGGATTAGAAATTACTTCTACACCAACTCCAAAAAACAGTATTGCTACTAATGCTGCTGTAATTTGCGCAACAAGTTTCACCCATGGACTCAGCCTTTTAACATCGTCATAGAGGCCGACACAAAAGACTGCCGTGCTAGCGAGCAGTGCTCCCCAATAAGCCTTTGTTGGTGCACCAGGAGTGAGCGACAAACTAAGCACCACAAATATAGAGGCAATCACAATGCCTCCCGCCCTTGGCATGATTCGCTCATGGATTTTGCGGGTAGCCTCACTTGGGTTATCAACAGCGCCAATGCGTATAGCTAACTTAATAACGAGCGGCGTTAGTACCAACGCCAATACTAGACTTGAAAGAAACGCCGCTAGATACAGCCACATCATTCCTTCACCGCCTTTTCGGTTACACGAAAGCCGAGATATTTTCCAAACATCAGTCGCGTTTGTGCGTCAATTGCTGCTAGTGCACCAAAGCCTAAAGCTACGATTGGCAGGAGCGCCCACTGCAAGATCATAAAAATACCCTGAATTTTCTTTTTACTTCTTGGGCGCTGAGGTAGAGAAATAATGGAAAGCCAGATAGTAATAAACAGACCGATCATGGCAATCGTCATAATTTGCGAGGCAATAATCGGCAGCTGGTGTGCGATCACGCTGTATTTAAACGTAGAGTTAAGGAATAGTGGCATCCAAGCAACAAACGTCAAAATAAGTGGTGCAGTCGCCCATGAGTAATGACCTTCAAACAAGCGCCAAAAATGTACCGTACGAGAACCAGCCGGGATTTTAGGATGTCGAGCGTTCTGGATAGCTACATAAGGAATGTCCGAAACTCCATATGCCCACCGCCGCAGCTGCAAGTACTGGTTTTTGAAGGTCTTAAAGTAGTTTGAGGCTAACGTAGCATCCTGATAAATTGGTGCGTAGATTGGCTCAACCCGATACTGCCCGTTATAACGATAGTAGCTACGCCAGTACTGGTGACCATCTTCCACTACCGACCATGTCGCCCAAAAATCGGTATCGATAAGTGCCTCCAAAGGCTGAGAGTGGCTCGCAAAGTTGCGGAGCAAGTGTGGGCGCACGGAGTTAATAATTACCCAGAACGAGTTACCAGTAGCAATTACACGCATTGGTGCTGGGACGTGCCAAATATTATTAAAGAACATCGGAATTGGCTGATATGAGTAATGCTTTGGTGTTTCCGAAGTGCAAAACGAGTATGCAAGATGGTTAAAGTACTCCGGATCTGGGCGATGATCGGCGTCTAGCGTTGTGACGACTACCTGTTTTACATTCACATTTTCCGCACGAATCACCTTCAGCATCTCTCGCCCAGCGTGGGTGATATTCGCTCCCTTACCGCGCTCTTCACCAACAATGCCGTCCGGATGCTCAAAGCTCATGAAGCGACCAAACTGCCCCTTGAACTCTCTCTCAAGAGTAGCTACACGCTCGCGATCCACATCTCCTCCACGCTCCTCATAAGCCAGCACAAACCAAATCTTATCAAGATCATAGTTTACCTGCGCTAAGGCCTTCAGCGATGGCCTGAGTGTCTCTAAAGTTTCGCTATACGTTGCTAAAATAACAACATGTATTACTTCGGAAGGTTTTATCGGCTTCTGAAAGGCTTCGGTATTACGCAGATTATCAAGCTCTACGTGCAGCTGCTGTAACTGCTCTTGCTTGCGACGCCCTTTTTTAGATAGAAACCAGAAGAAGCCCTGCTCGCGCTTAGCCCCTACTATCTCTTGCTCAAGCTCCTCCGTACCCTCCCCGCTCATCATGCCTTCCAGATGGCGAAGACGCGCCTTCCAATCAAGCTGGGTAGCGATTCGCAAGCGACGGTGCCCCACTAGAAGCGCAAAGCTCATGCGGAAAGACTTCATTAACCAAAAGAGGTCAAAAGCGATAATAAAGTAAGCCACAACCGCCGGAGCGTACATAGAAAGAACAATTGGCAAGAAAATCGTTACCCAGGTAGCTAAACCTGGCAACACCTCCAAAAGGCGCACCACCCTATGCGGGGCTTCTACCCCAGATCCAGAAAGACTATTGACGCGGGCCATAACTCACTCCTATAAAATACGACGACGTCTGAAAAGCCAACAAAGCCATCACAAACGTCGCTACCACCATAACAACACTGGTAATACGACTGCGCTTATACACTAGCTGCGCCAGATAGATGTTGGTAAACGACACAAGCCAGCTCATTGCCGGGAGCAAATAAAAGCTCGTCCAGCCCCCTAGTTTGTCGAAGTTGGCAAAACTCGTAAACCGAGTAGGCACTGGTGAGTTTACCGGCCTTACCTGATACACAACCATCACAGTAATCGCAATGTTTAAGATAACAAGCAAGAAAACTAAAGCCACAAGCCAGTTGTTTTGCCAGAATTCACTCGTAAAGAGTCGTTTTTTTCGGGTTTCGCGAGCCATAAAATATACTTTGTAGTATACCAATCCTCAGGTAAGAAAACGACCTTTTGGTATCAGATGTAAGCTCACCAAACATTTTGCCGATCTTACATCTGGAGCCGATGGGCGGATTTGAACCGCCGACCTCTGCTTTACGAAAGCATTGCTCTGGCCAACTGAGCTACATCGGCTTATTTGCATATTATTGGTACGTTGTACGTGTCACTCTAGAGTACATATTGGCCAGAGCAGTCTGATTAGATGTCCGCTTTGCGGAACGACCAACTGAGCTACATCGGCTTGTAATATGGAGCGGGTAACGGGAATCGAACCCGTGTCTCAACCTTGGGAAGGTCGCATCCTACCATTAAACGATACCCGCCCGTCTCCTGGTAGAAGAACGCCAAAATTGTAGCATACTCACCTACTACTCTCAACAAAATAGCATTTTAGATGGCTGAAATTCTGCATAGTTCAGCCCTCCTCATCAAGGGCATATAGATTGAATACTTCCTGTATTCACACTTTTGTATAAAAATAGTAGTCATTTTTACTTAGTCTCATGTGGCTGGGCATTTTATACTCGCCCTCTAATATTTTGTACTCAACTGTGGAAAAGCACAAAATGTGCGACACGCTCTACTGGGGAGCTAGCATTGAACTTAGTGCATAAAAATGCTAGAATATCCAAGTTCCTTTTATCGCGGGCCCGTGGTGTAGAGGCCTAACATGCCTCCCTGTCACGGAGGAGATCGCCGGTTCGAATCCGGTCGGGCCCGCCAATTTTCATTTTCAAAGCACTCGACGATCGTATCAAAGGGTGCTTTCAGGTTATAAACGAGCTTTTTACCCTCTAATTTGAGGTTCGAAACTAAAAACCTTAGTAACTTTGATTTTAATGCCGCTTTCGAACTACTGAAGAGTAAAGGTGCCTTTCTAGCCACTTCCAACAGATATGAGGCGGTCAAGAGGAAGCTTTTGTCATCGTGTGTCAAGTTAAGCAGCTGCTCGTCTAACTGCTCTTGGCGAGCCTTGAGACCCTTCACATATTCGTCATACTGATCGATAGTAATACGCCCATCTAACCTATCCTCGTACAGAACAGCGAGCTTCTTCTGGATAGTGTCGTACTCAGAGCGTGTCTGCTCGATAGCGTTGGCGTAGTAAACCTGTTGGTTATCGTGGTGCTTACGTAGCTCGGCTATGACGAAGGCCACTGTCTCTTCTGTCATCTCAAGCTTTCCAAGCAATTCCGCAATTTGAGGCACAAGATCAGCCTCTTTAAGGTGGCTAGCCGTGCAATGGCCCCTGCCCTTACTGCACTTCATATAGACATTACCCTTCTTTATATAAGAGGAGATACTACAGCCACAGATGCCGCACTTGAGCAGGCCATTGAATGTGTAGTCGATAGCCTGTGTTTTTGTCTTATTATTGTGCCGTTCATCGTTGACCAACTGGCACTTATCGAAGAGTTTACGTGTTATAAGTGGCTCATATTTGTGAGGATAAAGCTTATCGTTGTATCGCATTACACCGTAGTAAAACGGATTTTTGAGTATCTGCTCTACGTGTCGTTGTATGACGGGGTTGGCTTTAGCGGTATTGTTACGCAAGCCCTCTGCTCTCAGCGTCGCTGCGATAGCACGATAGGTATGACCCAGCGATCTTAACTCGAAACATCGGCCAATATAACCCGCTCTCTCTTGATCAAGAATGATGGTTGTCTCTTTCTCACTGAGTCTCATATTCGTGTAGCCAATCGGGGCTTTCCCAGGCCACTCGCCATCGTTTAGCTTCTGCTCGAACCGCCTTTTAACGTTGTCACTGATGCTATCGGAGTAGTATTTTGCCAATCCAACGCCAATACTCAAACGAAATAAGTCTGATGCTGGAGAGCCTTTATGAACAAATAAGTTATCCGACGGAAAGTGCATCTCTGCCCTACCCGATTCGAGTAGCTTATTTACTGCACGGACTTCATCCTGAGTCGCGTCACGACTGAATCGATCGATTTTATCAAACACTACAATACAGTCGTGAGGGTAGGCTTCGATCTTCTTAATGATGACGGAAAACTCTTTGCGACCATTCTTATAGGCCGTTTCGTCAAACTCAAACAGCTCGTAGTCATACCCCTTCTCTTTGGCATATCTCTCGAGTCGTTGTACCTGGGCCGGTAAGGCTTGTCGCTGTTCTACATCCGAGACTCTTGCAATCAAAAAAGCTTTCTTTTTCATAGTCACTCCTTATCTGTTATTATATAACATTTAGTAACATTAAGTACTAGTTTCTAAACTGTCTTTTATTTCTTCTAAATGCGTGGGCTTGAAGTCATCTAAAGCCTTGGTAACAGCGAGAATTGCCTTGTACTGGCCCCTTGGCTGCTTCTTCAGGAGGGGCTTCAGTCTCGCCCAAGCGTGCGATCCGAACCGATCTTCTACTAGAGTCCTTAGGCCGCGGTGATCACTGCCTTGCATCAAGACTGTCATACCGAGCTGAGCCATCGCCTCTCTCGGGCCAGTAAGGTCAGGGGCAAGCAAAATGTTTGCAAATACCTTGTCTGGCTCATCTGAATCGAGAACAAGCTTGGGTAAGTTCGCGAAGAAACTATCCCAGTGGTTCATCAGGAAACACTGAGCCAACTCAACAGAGTAAAGACCTGCGAGCGTAAGTGGCCCAACATAGCCGATGGCCTCTAGGCTTGAGCGAATCTTTGCCTTAGCCCCCAACCGCACTTCATGCCTCAAGACCGCGACTGGCCGAACCTTAGCTAGAGCATCGTAGACATTCAACTGTGTCGCATTATCTTTCTCGACAGCTCTTTTCTCGCTTGTCCTTGCTTGCCTTAAGTCGGCTAGCTTGTCGTAAATCGCTATATCGAGAGAGTTGGTGTGGATATGGAGAACCTGCCCGTTACGAAAGTCTGTACGCTGAACATCGTAGACCCTACTAACATCAGCCGAGCGAAGCATCTTCAAAACCGAAGAGCAGGAGGTGTAATCTCGAAAGACGATATTCTTGCTGTAGTGAATGGAACGCACTTCTGCACCCTCAATTTGGTGTGAGAACAGCCATATACCCATATCTCTCAGAGCTAGCACCAGCTTATCGGTGACATCACTCAAGCTAGTTTCCTGCAGCTCTTCAAAGTTATTTCCAAACACTAGCTTTGGTAAAGAAAGCTCTATCATCAGCTCATATGCTGCAGTCAGCTGCGTCTTCCCTGGTCGCTGAGTATATGTCAGTCTCGGCTGGTAGATACCCTGCTTCTTCGAAGCTGCCGATGGGTTACATACAGCTTTAAAATAGCCTTTGTATGCACCGTGAATCGCATCAAGTCTAGGTTGAAAGTTGGCAGTACAAGTAAGGGGTTCACTCATCTTGATGACGAGTTTTATCGTATCGATCATAGTCATCACTTCTTTCAAATAATTCTTGGCATTTACTTATAACTGCACACTCTATCAGCTCACCTGTAGCCTTTCTGATTGGGTGGTAAATGTTCATCTCTCGGTCGCCTACCCGTTTCGTGGGATAGACTAGCCGATATGTACCATCTCGACGCATATGAACTGCCATAGAGCCGAGATAAAGGCTTCCATCAACTACGACGCTTGCGAAAGCCACGAGGCCGTCAGCGGCTTTTACTGGGATTACATTGACCTCTTCAATCCGCATCATCTATGCTCCTCGCAGCTAGCTCAAGGCTAATATCTTCGTGGAGTTGCGTGAGGCCTTCAGTCTCAATCTCACCCAGATAGTCTTCAACGATTTGTCGCTTATAGTAGCTATCCAAGCAACTGACCAAGCTCATCAGGTTTATCTTCACTTCCATCTTTCACTTTCCTTTCTTGACTAGTTAATTCAAGGTTCATTTCTATGAGTACATCAAAGTAACCAACCAAGTTGGCGATTGCCGAATCATCCTTTTCAAGCTGCCCGCGTAAGTCGCGATCAGGCGTTATGATATTCGTGTCTGGTGACTGATTACTGGATTGCTTCATAGCAACCCTATTAAAAACAACTCGCCTGTTAAACGAGTTTAAAGCTGTGGATAACCTGCTCTCTACAGGGCTGCGAGATAGTCGGGGTTAATATAGACCTCAAGGTCGAGAAGGATGAAGAACTGAGAAAATCGACCCGCTGTGCCAGCCTTAATTTTTAAGTTGAGAGCATGAACATATCCTTTGATCTTACTAAGAGCTTCTTCTTCTGTGCCATCTGTGCCGATATGAAACCCATCAAACACAGATAGAGCATCTGCGATGTCCCATTTCTTCTTAAAGTTCTCAGGCGAACTAAAGAACAAGTCGCAGAATCTAGCCTGTGCAGAGCTGCGTTGTACTTGAATCTCAAACCCGTGAATGAGCAGGTGAGATGCTTCCCTGCGGAACTTTACGTCGGCATACTCTACCCTTGAAGGTTCGTTATTGCCAGGAGCCGTGAGGAGCCGTTTAATCTCTCGTAACTCGCTGCGGTTTGCTTCCAGCTCGGTAAAGATTAGATCAACATCGGCCTTGTGAATGATGGCGTACTCACCAATTTGTTTGGTTTGTATTGCCTGGCCGCTCGCTACTAAATGTCCGTCTTGCTCGGTAACAGTGTAGTCAGACAATATGACACTCTGGTTAGGTATCAGTGAGGTTCGAGCGACTGCGATAGTCGTGAGATCAATAGTAAGCGATCGAAATATACGCTGATGAGACAACTGAATCTCTGCGAACATACTACTTACAGCCAACGTTATATTTGAGAGTGCGGCAAGCTGGCTGCCGATAGCTGAATAAACCACGAGACTCTTCTGGATAGCGGCTAAGGTCTTCGTCGGGATGATAAGGCTCTCAGTGACTCGCTCGCTCATTGCGACTAGTTCCTGGCTGACTGCTGCTGCCGACATAGACCTGATGATCGATGAGAAGTCATATTGACGCATTGTGCGTGTTAGCACCTCACTTGCATCGGTTATCTGACGTATCGCTTGAGGACTCAACACCTGACCCGAAACCAACTCTGCCTCTGCTTCGTATTTGAGTTTATCCACAATGTCCAGGTTCAGTATGGGCTTTTGATAAGGCTTCTTCTTACTTGGAGTCGACAAAGACTGCTGCTTTTTCTTCGGCGGCTTTCTCTTGGGCTTATCTGGCTTCTGATCCTCAGCTTTCATCACGTCTTTCGTACTCTGTACGTCACTCCGTTTCTGTAAGATAATGGTATCAAGAGTTACCGACTATGTCACAGAAGCCACTACAACAATATCTAACCCTGAGGCAGGCCAGCGAGCTACTGCAAGTCCATCCCAACACATTACGTGCCTGGGATAAAAAGGGTATCTTGAAAGCCATCAGAATCGGTGTGCGAGGCATTCGACGCTATGACCGAGATAGCTTAGCCAAGTTTATGAAGACTGATTGAGCTACTGTGGCCAAAGAATCAAAGCCCAAAAAGGAACAAAACCCAACAAGACGGCAGCACTGGCTGCCGCGTACTTCGTATCTACAAAACTTCACAACAGAGGGCAAAGTACACGTTTACTGGTTTGGAGATAAGGGCAAAACCAACTTTACGCATACAGCCGACCAGAAGGATATTGCTCCCGTAAATATTGCTGTTAAGAAAGACCTCTACGAGACTCCCGATCTTCCCCAAAATACCGTCGAGAATGTCCTCGCTACAATCGAAGGTCTGTACAGCAAAGTACTAGAGGACAAGATCAAGCAAGGTAAGGAGCTAACTGAGGATGAACACGAACAGGTTGCTCTTTATATTAGTGCCTTAGAGAATCGCACGATGCTACAACAGGCACACATAAACGAGTTTCTTAGTCGTCTCGATGAGACTGGGCGTAATATCGCTCTAGGCCACAATTCACAAGAAGCAGCAGCCGACTGGTCAGAAAAAGTATCAGAGACAAAAGACGAGCTGTTCGCTCAAGCTGTCGGTATCTCACTTATGGTCAATAAGTGGGATCCTCTTGATTTCTGCTTTCTCAACCTTGCTAAGTATGTCCACCTAGAGTTTATTACTTCCGACCATCCTGTATCTATTGTCGACTTCGTTGCCGATAACTCTGTTTACGGCTTAAATCACTGGAGCAAGACTGCAGAGTGTATCGTGCCACTCACACATACGATCGCCCTATTCGCTAACCGATGTGGGATTACTGGGTACAAGGAAATCGATCACAACTTCGTCAGAGAGATAAACAACCGTACCCTTCGGCGAGCTGACAAGATGCTCATCACTAAGCAGCCCGTCTCTGACGAAGAAGCCGATGCTATTATCAAGCGAAACCCTCAGAGTCTACTACTCTTAATGTCAGATGGTATTATTAACCAATGAGCGGTAACCACTCTCACACCTCAGACGCTGGGTCTGGCTTACGACTTGGCTTCTTCATAAACACAGCATTTGTTGTGCTTGAGTTTGCGGCAGGCTTGCTTTCTAATAGTCTTGCTCTCATAACTGACTCTGTACATAACCTTACTGATAGCTTCAGCATCTTACTGTCATTCTTTGCCGATAAGATCAGCAAACGTGAAGCTACAGCCAAACAGACATTTGGCTATGGACGTGCTGCCATTCTGGCTGCGACAATTAACGCCACATTACTATTGGTAACTAGTGGGTTTATCTTCCGCGAATCTTACGACAGGTTAATGAACCCGCAGCCTGTGAGTGGTGGAATAGTTATCATCATTGCGATCGTTGGCATTCTATCAAATGGGGCTGTCGCCTTTGCAGTTTCACGAAACAGGCACGAACTAAACTCTCGAGCGGTATTTGTCAGTAATATCTTAGATACCCTATCATCTCTAGGCGCACTCATTGCAGGCGTGATAATCCTTGTCACCAAACAGACCTGGGCCGATCCACTCATAAGCTTTTTTATTGGCTGTATGTTGCTGTACGCAGCCTGGGAAATTATGCGAGAAGCTTCCAATGCCCTACTCGAAGGTGTCCCGAAAGGGATTGATGCGATCCAAGTTAAGGAAGCGATTCTAGACAATAAACATATCCGCGACCTGGACGACCTACATATCTGGACTATGGGTGCGGGCGAGGCAGCCTTAAGCTGTCACATCGTTATCGATGATTGTGCAGTCTCTGAGAGCGTCAAGGTAGTTACCAGCGTAAAGAAGATGTTGGCTAAGCAACATAAGATTACTCACGCAACTATTGAGGCTCAAGTCGAAAGCGGCCCTCACGACAATGAGCGACACGATGAAGGATTGGCCTCACACCATAAGAAAGAATCTAATTTGAACAAAGGTATCTAATGCTTCCAGTAGCAATTCTATTAGGCATCGTTGAGGGAGCCACTGAGTTTCTTCCCATTTCATCAACAGGGCATCTCATACTTGCAGGTTGGCTAGTTGGATTCCAAGGCAATAAGGCAGCTACCTTTGAGATCTTTATTCAACTCGGGGCAATCCTTGCAGTTATCTGGGTATATCGGCAAAAGTTTTGGAAACTACTAACAAACAGATCCGAAACTCGATTCTCGGGACGACGAGGACTTAACTTACTTGCAATCACAACTATCCCCGCTCTCGTCTTGGGTTTCCTCTTGCACGGTGTAATCAAGCAATTTCTCTTCAATCCTACAACTGTAGCTATTGGACTGCTCGTGGGTGGTATTGTAATGCTCATAATTGAGCGTCGAGCCAAGAACGAAACTACACTCAGTCTCGATGACCTCACACTAAAACAAGCACTCGGTGTTGGCTTAGCACAAACACTAGCCTTATTCCCTGGCATCTCACGATCGGGTGCCACGATTATGGGCGGAATAACCCTTGGTATTAACCGTGAAACCGCCGTTGAGTACTCTTTTTTGGCTGCCGTTCCAATTATGCTTGCAGCCACGGGGTACGACTTGCTCAAAGCCTTACCGAGCCTTTCAGGATCTGACGTACCATTCTTCGCTGTCGGGCTGATTTCAGCGTTCATCAGTGCCCTAGTCGTGATGCGATGGCTTTTAAAATACGTCAGGCGTCACAATTTTGTACCATTTGCCTGGTATCGCATCGCTTTAGGAGTAATAGTCCTTATACTGTCCCGATAGAGTATACTGCCGTAATATAGAAAGATATGAATAGCGTAGAACACGAGCCACATTCGAAGCCCCGTCATATGCCTATCCTCAATTTGATTGGAGGCTCTATCCTTGTGTTACTCCTCATAACGGGACTAGTCGTGGGATACGTTTACTATGCTTCACCTCAGGTCATTCGAAATCCAAAACTTGAACACTACCATTTCCGTATGCAAATAGTCGTCGATGGACAGAAAGAAAACTTTTCTGAAGATAAGTACCAGCAAGATTATGCAAAGGATCAATGTAATGCCAACCTACCCGAGCAACCAATTCATTTTCACGATAGGAAGGATCAATTCACGCATATCCACTGGGAAGGTATGACAGGCGGTATGGTCTTAAAGTACTACGGATGGAACTATATCGGCGGGTTAAGTAACACCCTTGGCTACAAACTGAATCCGCTTAATGACATCCAAAAGGTTAATACCCATGGCAACTTCCTACCTTCGCTCCCAGAGGCTTCCAAGCTGTATGTCTTCACGGGTGACGAAAACGGATTCAAGGAACGTAATATTAAAGACTTCCTCAAACAAGACCTTGAGCAATTCTTTGGAGTAACTAGCAACTCCCCTTCCCACGAGCTGAATCAGCAGAGTAAGACTGATTCATTAAATATGTTACTTCCGAAAGCTCTTGCTCATGGAGGATCTGACGATGGAGCCGATGGCGAACCTGGAGAAGAATCAAAACAAGAAAAGTTAACGCGCATCAACAACCTAATTGGTAATGTAGTCATTTTTGCTCAGAGCAATAAACCGACAGACGAGCAGGTTCGAGAGCGAATCAATAGCCTTGAGCCTCTCACGGAAAGCACGTGTGGAGGCTAATGCGTAGCGTCACTAAGACATTTGTATCATTTGTTATCGGCCTAGCTTTTGTACTATTCTCTTCGGGTCTTCTGCCTACAGTGCTTGTCAATCAATCTGATTCACAGACAGGATGTGGTGCTTCATGCCACATAATAAGCCATACATTGGGCGTGACCAGTGGGGTGCGCGAGTCCTATCGGAAGAAGAAGTTAGTAGTGACCACCTGGCTACAGACAGCCGCCGACATACGCTTTACCTATATTGTACCTCTCGCAGTATTTGTTTGGTTTACCGATAGGTATAGAAGGCTCCTTCTGACGGCTCGATTTAGATTTTGAGACACCTGCCCCTATTGTAGTAATTTCACTTCTAAATAAGGAATCAGAATATGAAGCATTTGAGTAATTGGATATTTGGAATAGTCATTCTTGCTGTTATCGGCTTTGCTACATATGCAATGACTCGTAGCGATGAGCAACTAGTCGAAACAACTGAGGTATCAAGCTCTGACGGCTCGAAAAACTACTACGGTAATCTTGAAAGCCCAGTTACGCTCACTGAGTATGTAGACTTTCAATGTGAAGCTTGCTATGCGTATTACCCTTTCGTCAAGGAGCTGAAGGAGAAGTATAAAGACCGTGTAAAGTTTCAGATCAAATATTTCCCTATTGCATCGGCACACAAGCTAGCAACGCAAGCAGCACAGTCCGCTGAAGCTGCTGCACGTCAAGATAAGTTCTTCGAGATGCACGATAAACTATTTGAGGAACAGAAAACTTGGGAACAATTAAAAGACCCTACCTCTCAGTTTGAAAAGTATGCAAAAGATATTGGTCTCGATATAGAGAAATATAAGTCAGACTCAAAAAGCGACGAAGTTATGGCAGTCGTAAAGAAGGATCTTGCCGACGCAACTGCCCTGAAGGCCAGTGGAACCCCTACATTTGTGCTAAATGGCAAGATGATAGAAAACCCTGGGCCATCGCTCGAAGCGCTATCTAAGGTTCTCGATGACGCCTTGGCGGGCAACACACAGCAATAGGTAATCGTTGCTTGCTCGCTCGTATATTTTGAAACTTGAGAAGCGAGCAAGCAATTGCTATGCGCACTTTAGTAAATCCAACTCACCAAGAATACATCAAGCCGTATTCGTTACCATTGTCGGGATTATAAGCTAGCTAGAATAAGGCTTAGCCCCCTATCATTAAGGTTGGCTCGTGTTCTTGAATTGAATCAAAGAGATTGTCAAACTCAAAGTCTTCATACCCTGCTGCGTCGGTTCTCAATGTTCGAACTAGCTCCCGCCATTTTACTTAAGTTATAACTATAGTTAATATTGACAAATTATAATATTTATGCTATTATGAAGGCATCTCTCATCTGAGATTTTCCCCGAGAGACTCGTCTCTCCTGAACAGAAAGGCCTGCGATGGCCGACGACCACAACCTCATCCTGGTCTGGGGAATGGAGACTGACGATCCCATGGGCGCCCCCGAGGCAGCCTGGATCTCCGATCTCCTTGCTCGGAACGTCCCCGGAACGGACCACTACCCCGTCGCACTCCGCGGTGACACCATCGAGATCCGTGCTGGCTACGACTGCCCGGTCAGTCCTCTGACCATCCTCAACGCCGACTCGTTCCTCGCTAACTACCCCACACCCGGTCGACTCCCTGAGCACGGTGAGATCCTTACCGGACTCGTCCATATCGACGACGCGTGACCAACAGCTCCCAGAGCTTCCCTTCACCTTACTAGGTGGACGCGGAAGCCGGGGGCTTTCACATATAAAGACAGAGTAGGCTTGAGGCCCCAACACTAATGCTCGGCAAAGCACTCATTCCAGAGTCTTTTTTATTGACTTATTGTTATTTTTATGACATTATACATGCACTTAGCCACACTATGTGACTCGTACCATCCAACAAGAGGAATTGTTATGCCCTTCCTGAAAGCCAACATCGATCGAGCCATCGTCATTACTCAGTTCGACCTTCGTGGCTTCTGGCATCCCCTGGGATTCCGCACGCCAGAAGTGAGCCCGAAGAGCCTCGGCGCCATCACCTGGAACCTCACTGCTTTCGCAGCCCATAACGGGGACGACACTTCGAAGCCGACCGACGAATCATTCGTCGAGAGCATGAGCTCTCCCTATGTGAGGTATCTGATAATGTGCAAGCGTTTTGCAGAGGATTGCGACTTGTCGCAAAAGGAGGCCATCCAGCTCATCATCCAGGACATCCTCAAGACTCATGCCAAGCTGACGGCAGAAACCCAAGCCGGTGTGCGCAACCACTCGGCCTACCTTGAGGAGCTCGACTCTTCCACCATCTGGGGGCGCAACACGCTCGCCCTAATGGAAGCCTTTGAGGTTCAGGACGCCAACAACCACACCCCCGTGTGGACCGATCCGATGAGCGCTTGATTCGCATCGCCACTTTCCCTCTTGGGAGAGTGGCGTTTTATTGACTAAATAGCATTTTTATTGTATTGTATTCACAAGTTTAGGCCAGATGTCTAACACCTAGAAATAGGTCCTCTCCCAAATGGAAGGATATTCGCACCATGACAAGAACACGGATTAATCACACCAGGACGTTCGCCGTGGAGCTAGCGAAGGCCTGCCTCCAAACTCCCACCATCCCCAAGGAGTTCAAGGGCATCCCCCTCCACATGGAGATGTTCGATGGGGGCGACCAGCCCACAATCGTTCATATTGCCCTGCTCCCTTATGGGGCGCCCTGCAGCATTCAAGCCAGTGTGGTACTTACCCCTCGAGATGGGTACGCGTTCCAAGAAGGAACCTGCGAAATCTTCCCCTCCGAAGGAGATCTCCGCGCACCCTGGGTGTTCGAGGGCAAAATGGTTGGCGATCAGCTTGTGGCTGAGCTAGCCATGAAGTACCCCGACCCGGAAAACATCCGACGGGCAGAGGTAACAATGAATAAGACCGTCGTCATAGGTGATCGCGTCAAACATGCCGGCCAAGCATACACCGGACGAGCCACAGCTACCGTTTCGGGCTTCTCGGTGGAGCCAGCCATGCGTGACACCGACCATCCGGGCCGCCCGTGGATCAAAATCCATGTCGAGCAAGACAGACCGCGCCGTTGGCATAGCAACACCTGGGACTGGGACCGCACGGTCTTGGTCGAGGAAGGCTGAGTCGCTATGGATAAATCTTGGTGGAAAACAATGATGTACGCCAACCCATCGTGGTACTTCATTGCCCGCGCATCGGGGTCGAAAGAAGCCCAGGAAGCGGCTGATGAACACGAGGAAGTACTGGGTTGTATCGGCGTCGCCACCATCATCCTTGTAGTAAGCGGGCTGGTTGTCTTCGGGGCAATCAAACTCTGTCAATGGATCTGGTAAACCCCACCGCTCTCTCGAGGGAGAGCGGTATTTTTATTGATTTTTTTTAGTTTTTATGTCATATTTGTAAAATTGTCCACCGCGGACATCTGCGAGAAATCGCAGTCGCACCCATAACAATCGGGTTCGAACCGAGGAGATTGCAATGGGACTACTGACTCTCAGGCCAGACTTCATCGTCCGAACGGTGTTTGACATCGATATTAATGCCCTACGTGAGCGAGGTATCAACGTAATCGCCTTCGATATCGAGAACACCCTGGGGCTTATCGGCTGCGATACGCTCGACGACAAAACCGAAGTTTTTCTCATCGGTCTACACCAAAGCGGACTTCGCATCTGCTTTGCTACCAATAGCAGCAGGGACTTCAGCTCGATGGTCAGGCCCTTCGAGGGCAGAGTCGTTCAACCGAAGAACGGGCTTCGCAAAAAGCCACATCCTGACTTCTTTCGCCGCATCCTTGAGGTGATGGACTCAGGCCCCGAGGAAACCGCAATGGTTGGCGACAAGCTCGAGTACGACACAAGCCCGGCCAACAATCTGGGGATGACGACCATTCTGGTCGCACCACTCGGCAAGGACTTGTTCCTCGAGTTGGTTGTCGGCAGGAGGCGACGGGAGCGTCGTAAAATGCGGCGGCTCGGGATTAGTCGCCCCAGCTAGCCTGCAGACCCAACAATTAACCTCATATAGGTAAGTAACGTCTTGCGACCGAGCTGACCGCGACATGAAACCACTCCTCTCTTGCCTCTAGGGCATGAGGGGAGATTTTTATAATTCGATATTTTTACCCAGACCCCACAGTGTATCGTAAAACACCCGCATCATCTCGCTATGCTCCCGAGAGCGCACTACTAAAGCGTAGCCACTTGCGAGCGACGATACATATAGCACGGCGTCATCGTACATAAAAATCGTAGTCCGAAATTGATCACCCATTCCATCTGGTAAAAGTCGGAGCTGAGCTTTTTGATAGTATTTTTCGATACTCTCGCGCGGCACACTCTTACCCCACAGATTGCGCGTAGTGATACCAAGTGTGTGGCGCAGCTCTACATAATGCTCCACAAAATCCGGCCCAAGCTGCCAGAAAAAGTTATCAGAAGGCACAAGTGAGTCAATTTTACGGCTGTGGCAATAGAGCGATTCCATAATAATACTCTTTACAGCTTGCAGGCCTTCATAGAAAGCAATCTGAGGTCGATGATCACCCGGCTGGCGCTCCTGATGCAACTGCATAAATTCTTCAAGCTGGGATTTCGCAGTCTCTAAAGAATCCTCCTGCTCCTGCAGGATTGTCTTAAGTCGGCTGAGAGGCTCAACCTGAAAACGATACTCTTCGGAGTTGCCCTGCTTAGTTATAAGGCCACGTCTTTCGAGCGCAGACAAAGCGTAATACACGGTCGGCCGACTGCGATTTGTAGAATTTATCACTTCCCGAGCCGAGCTAGCTCCTTTAAGCATCACTAAATACACGTCAATCTCGGCTTCGGCAAGTTGCAGTTGCGCAAGTAAGCTTCTGACATCCAACATGGTTATTTACTCTTCCTTATCTGTTGTCTAATCATTATTATACACACTTAACTACATCTGAAAAGGGGAATATTATGATGATGTACCTTATAAAACAAGGAGGCAACAATGAGAGACCCTATGATGCAGCGCTGGGTGGATTTTATCGGCCATCGCACCAGCTTGGATCGAGCTCTGTGGGTGTACCGCGTAATCGTAGATCATTACGGTCAGCGTCACCGTCAGTACCATACACTCGACCATATCTGCCAGATGCTCGATGACATGGAGCGGTACTTCCCCAGCGCCAGTGAGCTAGAAATTCTGGCCATCTGGTTTCATGACCTGGTCTACATTCCAGGTAGCACCGAGAACGAAGCCCAAAGCGCCTGGCAAATGACAGCTCTGCTACGCGGAATCTTCACCAACCAGGAGCTGATCGAAGCCGGGAATCACATTTTTGCGACCCAATATCACGTAAAGAAGGCCAGTCCATACTCTGAGGGCGATAATCGGGTGCGAGACATCGATTTGCTTGCATTGGCGCTCGACCCGCAAGACTACGACGCCAACACGCGCAAAATCTGGAAGGAATTGAACCTTTCTGAAGAAGCGTGGAAGCGTGAGCGTAGACTCTTCATTCAGCACATGCTCAACCAGCCCCGCATCTATCGCACAGATGAACTCTATGCCTGGTTTGAGCACCTCGCGCGCACTAATTTGCAGCGTGAACTGACCAAATGCTAGGCACTCCCCCTTCTCAGAGTTGAGGAGGGGTTAATTTTGCGTGGAGCTAGAATTCTTTTTTTCGGCTTCTAACTGAGCATCTAGATCATCTAACAGCTGTTGCTGTTCTTCTGCAGTGAGCTCATCGCTAGAGCCAGGAGATGTTGGCGTAGATTTATAATAAGTACTATTGGTTCGAGTGGTCTTCTTTTTTACTTCAAAATCAACACACTGATTGCCAGAACCGTGCTTAACGGTAGCGCTACTGCCCTTATCTACTGCATCGTCATCGCCCTTATTCTCCTTAAAGAAGTTCGTGCACAACTGATACTTGGTGGCAGACGCATTTTCAAACTTATACGTATACGGCCGGTTGGAGTATGGATCGCGCTGTGGTACTGACTGATACGCCAAGAGACCAGTTAAGGCATCCAAGCTATCACCGCTGCGAGCATCGGCATCGCGCTCAACTTCTTCTTTTAACGCTTCTAGGCTTTCTGGCAGCTTATCCTTCTTTGTGTAGTAGCTCTGAATTCCTGTTTGAAGTTTTTCAAAGTCATCCTCACGCTGCTGATCATACTTAAGCGCCTGTTTGTCATTTGGGTTTACCAGACTGAAATAGCCTATCGCAAAGAGCCCAGATAGCAGTGTGGCGATGATGAGGGTAATTACAGTGTGAGTTGAGCGCGGCATTTTCATGACTTTCTGTCCTCCGAAACGGTCGTGTAAAGCCAAAAGATGTATGCACCCGCAAAGAACACCTCTGCTATTGGGGCCGCAATAGTCAGGGCATTTTCCTTATACATATTGTTTGAAACTAAGAGATAAATTTCGGTAGATAAGGAACCGACAATACTCAAAACCGCGAGCACCATAAAAAAGTAAGCAATTTTCTTCATACCTGTCGTATCAAAATCTGGATGAGCGTTTTTGTAGCGGTCGACAAGAATAGTAGAGACAATGAACACTGGAATTGCTACCAGCATCAGAGCCAAGCCGGCCTGAGCAATGAAGACATCCACCTGGGTACCAAACAACTCGGTGTCAGCCTGCCCAGTGACGCCAATCAACATTTTGCGCAATGTTCCTTGACGCGTTACAAGGCTAGTGGCAGCGGTTGCCATCCATAGCGTGAGGGCACTAATTGCAAACCAAAAAGCCTGCCAACGACCACTCGGCCGACTTGCTATAGCAACAGGCGCGACAACCGGATCGGCTGGTACGGTTGAAGAAACTTCTGGCGTAACCATATCTGCTGGTGGATTCTTAAACACATCTGGTACGGCTGGCTCGAGCGGCCTTGGGGCTGGAGGTGCCGCTGCTGGCATACGCTCTGGATGTGCTCGAACTTCTGCTTGAATCTCTTCAGATGGATGCACCATCTTGCGGTCAGTAGGCACCGTGCTTGTAGGTGCGGCTGGTGAATCGAATGTGCCAACACCCTCACTGCCAGGTTGATGCTGTGTATTTCCCCCTGACTGTTCTGGTGTCGATTCTGGCACCCGCTACTCCTAGTTTAATTTAAGATAACGCGAAAGCTTAGCTTTATCACGCTGCTCAGTGAGCCAACTTTCGAGGTCTACTCCCTTGATAAGAATATGAGAAACCTTTACCTTATCATCCTGCTTTTCTGTAGCCTTGATGATATGAAAACCATACTGAGTCTTTACAATCCCGCTCACCTGACCTGGTTCGAGCGCAAATGCAGCTTCTTCAAACTCGGCAACTGTTTGCCCTTTTTCAACAAAGCCTAGATCACCGCCGTTGGACGCTGAGCTATCTTCACTATTGGCCTTTGCGAGCTCAGCAAAGTCAGCACCTCCCTTAATTTGATTCAGAAGATCTTCGGCCTTCGCTTTAGCTGTACCGTTACGATTTGGATCATTGGTAATCTTGTCCGCCAATTTCTTCTGAACCAGACTAAAGCGTACTTTTTCTTTAAAGTCAGCAATTGTCCAGCCATACAGGTTCTGCAAAGTCTCTTTTACCTTGTCTGGGCCACCAGCGTTTTCTACAAGCTTGTTGTACTCTTCGTCAACTTCTTTTGAAGATACAGTAATGCGTTCTTTTGCAGCTTCCTGACGGATAATCTGGTTATCTTCTAGCTGCTTCATTAGTTCTTGCTTAAGCTCTACCAGGCGCGCCTTACCCTCATCCGAGTTCAGGTCTTGACCCTGCGAGGTGTAGAACTTTTTAATACTGGCAAGCTCGAAGAGATATTCTCCGTAGGTTGAAGTGTTCCAGAGCGGATTACCGTTTACACTAAGCACTGGGTATGGCACGATTTTAGCCATAATCTGCACTGGCTTGGCCTCACTCTTATACTTATAAATAAGTACACCAAACGTAACGAGCGTAACCAATAATGCCGCTAAGGCAGAGACACCAGCGATAACGATAAGCTTGTGATTTGGCTTGGTCTTTACGCCAATCTTGGTCAGTTTTTCCTGGAACTTAGATGGCTTTTTCGTATCTTTTGTAGGCTTGCTATCAGTCTTTTTTGCAGACGCAGCATCGTCGGTGGTCTTTTTACCAGCCAACTTCTTTAAGCGGTCCGAACGTGCAGGTGTCTTTTTAGCTGCTGGCTTGGCAGCTTTTTTCTTGTCAGTATCAGCCATATTTCTCCTTATTCCTCACCAATTCCTTACTATTAGATGTATCATACACTACTTACGCCTCAACAGTCGAGGAATAATTCTCCATTGCGTCCAAAATTTCTTCTTGTAAACGCGATGGCTTGTAGTAGTTTTTTAAGTGCATGTGCCCACTTCCTGAAAGCGTCTCAATTTCAATATCGCCAAACTTAAAGAGTGCTGCCTGCAAGCCCGGGATCACATGATTTACACTCTGTATATTATTAAGGGTCAAACTTGAGACTTTCCTGTGAAAAAACCCTCGTTGTTTTATATAAGTAATATCCTGATCTGTAAGAATGAGCACTGTAAAATACCAGCCGGCAAAATGATACGTCCAATAAGCCAACAATGCTAATCCAACAATTAACATCCAATTGACAGTTAATGGCTGCCAATCATACACATTTGCTGTTGCAATAGACCATGGCACCATTCCCACTAAGATAAATACCATTCCCCAAATGAGAGGCCAGCGAAGCACAATTGGAAATTGGCGCTCAACAAAAATTACTTCTGGCTCTACGTATTCATCTTCATGAGCCTCGGGTGCCCGGGATTCTGACCGTTCTCTCTTACGCATATGGTTACATATTAGCATAATCGAGATAAAATACGCCGC
The DNA here is from genome assembly GCA_964454845.1 of uncultured Candidatus Saccharibacteria bacterium. Lineage (GTDB taxonomy): Bacteria > Patescibacteriota > Saccharimonadia > CAILAD01. The sequence goes on along the minus strand of CAYVVS010000001.1, from coordinate 70,754 downwards.
CTTCCCCCATTAGGGGAAGGCGGCATGCGCCTAGCAGGCCAAGCTGGTCTGACCGCAGATCGGATCTGGCATGAGTAGCGAGGGACTGGGGTGCAAGACGAGGACTTCCGTCTCGACCGAGTTCTCGATATCTGGCCAGCTGAGAAGCTGCACCGCACCGGATTCGGAGAGCTCCGCGGCATCACGAAAGGCCGAGCAAATGCGCGACCGTGCAGCGTCCCGAGCCGGTGCACTGCTGCCGTGGATGGCGTCATGAGCCGTACGCGCGGAGACCTGAATGACAGCTTCCACTCCGGAAGTTTTGTCGACCAGCTCGAGCACGACACCTTCATCATGTTTCAACATGAGTCCAACTTTCGCTATGGGTACAAAGACTTCTTCATTATAGGAATCATTTTTCATAGGGCGCAATAGCTTTTATGCTTTTTACACACATTTAGCTTGGTATAATAAACACACCACCTTTTGCCCCCGTAGCTCAGTGGATAGAGCGCCTCCGTCCTAAGGAGGGCGTCGGGAGTTCGATTCTCTCCGGGGGTACCATGATATAGTTACAAAATGACAGGGTCACAAATTATCATCCATTCACATGATGAGGAGCTAGCAGCAACCGTTGTGCAAGCGGGAATAAATGCACCTACTCTTTTGCGCATAAGTGGCGGACATAACGCTGGGCATAGGCCAAACGACTGGCAGTCGACATTGGCACAACAAGGGATCACAAGTGTTGCGTTTGACTTTCCTGGCGTAGGAAGCAGTTCCGGTGATTTAAAGTCAACCAATCTCAATATTCGACTCAAGCACTCGCTAGATGTGTATCAATACGTCAAAGACCGCATAGCAAATGACGGTCCGATATTCGTACTTGGAGTTAGTATGGGTGGCCCCATAGCGATACGCATGATGAGCCAGGTAGATGCAGCCGGCTTACTACTCTGCGTTAGTGCTGCTTACCCGCCAGATGCATGGTCAAAAAACTTCGGAGATGCGTTCTCACAATCCATTCGAAGAGAAAATGCCTGGAAAGAATCGAGTGATTTTCATTTATTATCAGAGGTAACATGCCCTATATTATTCGGAAGCGCTCACAATGACGAGGTAATACCAAAAGACATCACCGAAAAATACCACGCCGTTATCGAGCAAAAGCACCAGAAATACGTAGAGTATGAAGCCCCACACGCGTTCATCAGACTCGAAAGCGAGACACCAGAAGAAAAGTCACGCTTCTGGAGAGATCTAGTCGACTTCATACATTCAGTATCGTGATCCTACTAGCCAAGAAAGATTGGCATTACTATAATCCCCTTCATTACAAAGACGCGAAAGTTCAAAATCTCAACTAAGTGGGGTACCATAATAACTTACTAAGGGGCAGTTACATGAAGCTATTTTGTGCATATGCCTTTACTGGTGAAGATATCGTCACACTAACCAATCGTATGAAAATGGTCGTCAATACCCTGAATAAAAATAGCCATGATGCCTATTGCAACAGATTTGGCCCCGTGGTTGATAAGTTACAAGAGCAAGATGATATAAAGGGGATCTTTCAAGAAGCGTTTAAAAATATCGAGGAAAGTGAAGCTTTAGTGGCAATAATCACCTCTCCAAACCGAAGTATTGGTCAAATAATGGAGATAGGCATTGCAATGAGTCAAAGAAAACCAGTTTTTCTCTTTGAGCACAGTACGGCTTCTGGTTCATCATATTTACCTCGACTCGTAGATAAGCATTTTGTTTGGGAAAACGTAGAGGACTTAAGGCAGGCGTTGCAGAATATTTAGCTCACACGCAATAATAGTTTCGCCTCTTTAATCAAAAAAGCCATACCAAAACTAGTCTTGTAACCTTACGCAATCGACTAGCAAAAGTCCGATTTTCTAGGCTTTTAAATCAGACCTACTTGCTCCACTCTTTTGAATACAAAATATGCTCAATTGCGCTAGTATAGTCAAGAACTTCACCTTTATTAAACCAGATATTCATTTCACGTTCAGCATTTTCTGCACTATCGCTAGCATGGATAATATTGCGAATCGGCCAGTCGCCAGCGTCCGCGAGCTCATATGAATCGACTGAATAATCGAAACCGATTGTGCCTACATCAGCGGCCTGAGGACTAGTTGCACCGCGCATTTTTCTTACAATCTCAATAACATGCGCACCTTGCAGTACTAGTGCCACAAGCGGCCCGGCAGTTAAACCACTCATCAACTTGCGCCGAGTATTCAACGCCAAATCACGAGCACTCATTGGAGGCTCTATACCTTTCTCGACATATGAGTTATAGGTACGCTCACCGCTCTCTTTGAGCCATTCTTCGCTATCTGTATAGTGCTGGCCGGCAAGCGCCTCTGTAGGCATCACCATCTTCATACCGCAGATTTTTAGTCCCTTGCGCTCAAATCGCGTGACAAGCTCACCCACGATCTGGCGTTTTACAGCATCTGGCTTGAGCAATACTAGCGTACGCTCATTACGGAGTGCTTTAAGTTTATTATCGTCTGCAAGAGTCTTTGTCATAACTTCCCCTATCTAATTATTTCTGTTAACTGAGCGGCATTGTCATGCGGACCAATAATTGCCATACGCATACCATTTGGATCGAGATACTGCTGAGCAAGCGACATAATGTCATCTACCTGCACAGCCTCAATGCTAGCTAGAATATCGTCTACCGACCGCACTTGTCCAGTAAGCAATAACTCTGCACCTAAGCGATCTGCCACCGAGCCATTCGTTTCTTGGCTCATAATAATACGCCCTCTAAGCTGTTGCTTAACCCGACGTAACTCATCTTCACCAACCGGCTTAGTACGCACTATTTCTAGCTCCTGCACAATTGCCTCTAGTGCCTCTTCAACCTTATCGTTACTCACTCCTGCATAGATTTCCCACTTCCCTGTATCGGCATAACCCGTCATACCCATATACACCACATAGGCTAGCCCTTTTTCCTCGCGAATTGTGTGATACAGGCGCGAGCTCGGACCACCACCCATAAGTGCGCCCAATACTCGAAACGCGGCTTCATTGTGATGCCTAAGGGGTAAACCACGACCAGCCAGTACCATATGAGTTTGACTGGTGTTCTGATGATAAATTCTCACTTTTTCGTGAGCTAAGGGGCCGTGTACGGGTGCAAATTTTCGTGGTGCAGCTATATGTGGTGCTTGAAACAGCGGTGCGATAACCTGTTCGGCTTCTGCTAATGTGACATTGCCAGCGATCGCCATAACAGCATTAGACGGTACATACTGAGACGCGTGGTAACCAGCAATCACCTCACGCGGCAAGGCACGAATGGTATCCTCAGTACCAAGAATATTGCTTCGCAGTACATCTTCTGGCCACAATACGTCTCCAATGAGATCAAAAATATACTGCCCCGGATCATCGCGATATACGTTCATCTCTTCAATTATTACGCCACGCTCTCGATCGATTTGGGTCGGATCGAACAGTGGGCGCATCGTGAGATCGGCCAAAAGATCAGCAATTTCAGCAAACTTATCAGAAGGAATTTTCGCGTAGTAGGAAGTAAGCTCGGCAGTTGTGTAGGCGTTCATAAACCCCCCTACGCCATCGACCGTCTCGGAAAGAATTTTTGCCGAAGGATATTTTTTACTTCCCTGAAATAACAAATGCTCCAAAAAATGCGACACGCCGTATTCGCGTTGCATATCCTCATACCGACCGCCAGCCCCAAAGAAAATCTGCAGAGTCACACTATCTGCATCTGGCATATGACGATGAGCTAGTCGCAAGCCGCCAGGCAGCTCTCGAATATATTCTGGATTTGTCATTTTGATTGCTCCTCTGCCCGTAGCTTCCGTGCAGCCCGACGACTTAGTTTTTTATATACAAAGCGACCAATCAGCACGACAAGCGCCAATAGAATCACATAGTCCAAGTAGTGGAGGTACTCGTAATACTTACGCCACTCTTCGCCAACAACATAGCCAAAACCAACCCAGATAAAGGTCCACACAAATGAACCGATTAAGGTTTGGGTAAGAAAGCTGGAAAACGACATTTTAGCCGCACCAGCCACAAAGCCCATGTAGGTGCGCACCACTGGCGTGATGCGAGAAATAAAGATAGCCTTGGCGCCATTTTTATCAAACCAAGCTTGAGTTTTTTGGTAATCATGCATAGAAATAAGGATATATTTTCCGTATTTACGTACCACCGTCTCGCCACCAGTAGCTCCAACCCAATACGCTAAGCTTGAGCCGATAGTTTGCATCACCACCCCAAGGATAAACACAAAAAAGATATCTAGGTTACCAGCCTTTGCAGCTGCGCCAGATAACGCCAAAATTGCCTCAGAAGGAATTGGTGCGCCAGCATTATCAAGAATTAAAATAATACTAATTCCCAAATACCCTATTTGGTTAATTACACCAATGGCAAGTTCAAGAAAATAAGCTGAGATACTCATGCGTAAACTCTATTGTACCGCACTCAAGCGCACAGTCCGATACTGCATTACTGTTGAATTTGCGTTTCGAGCTCTTGCGCTGGCTGGTATTTTGGAGAAAGTAAGCGGGCCCTGGCCAATGATTGTGCAGCCGCTGCCTGATCGCCAGACTCAAGCTGTAATTGTGCCTGCAAAGTCAGTGCAATTGCCACCCTATCTGCTATGTTTACAAAACTACGGTTCGCAATAACTTCATCGTTATATTCTTGAGTGATCACTCTCAGTACCTCTAAAGCTTCCTGCGTAAAGCCCTCTTGCGCTAAGAGCTGTGCATAACTTATCTGATACTGAGGGTTATTAAATGGATCCAACTCAACCGCTCGCCGATACGCAGCCAGGGCCTCCGAAGTTTTTCCAAGTCTTTCGCTGGCGTTACCAAGCGCATACCAATGTCGCGCGTCGCGTGGTTCGCGACGGGTTGCCTCGGTAGCTAGGCGCGCCGCCCTCTCAGCATATTTTGGTTGTGGAGTATCTTGAGCATCATACATATCTACCCAAAACAGTGCCGCTTGCGACAAAGTATCAGGTGGTACAACTGGCGTCTGTAAAAGCGCCTCATATCGCTCTCCCGCCTCTTGCATATCGTACGGCGCAACTACATCAATGTAAGCCTGATCGACCCTTGAAAGATATAATTGATACGTAAACCAGGTAGCAAACATCATAGCGAGCGCAGATAGTCCAAAGCCAGTCATGGCTCGACGATCTTTCAGGCGAAATTCGCCATGCTCTTTCGGAATTGGTACCGCCAAAGCAGCAAGCACTAGAAAAATTATTATGAGTGTAGGATAGTTTGTGACCAAATCAACAAAGCTATGTAATGTCACTACGATGAGAGCGATTCGACTTGACCATATAACTGGTGAGCGTTTTAGTGTGCGCTCCTTCCAAAAGTAGCCGATAAAGCTCGCGATCATTACTAATAGCGCTACAAAACCAACCGCGCCCAGCTCTACCAATATTTGCACAGGTAATGAATGGGGGTTATTGGTGGCGGTGATAGCACTCCGCTGAAAAGCTGGATGCACTTCTTTATAGGTACCCACTCCCCAGCCAAGCACCGGCCTTTCGGCAAACATCGCCGTTCCTTCACGCCAAAAATCGATGCGGTCTGCCACGCTTTGTGATTGAGCAGAATCCGAAAGTCTACTAGCCACTGCTACAACCGGCTTCTCAAGATTAGTTCGTGCACTCGTTGCCGCTAGACCAAGCGCCACCGATGCTACCACTACCCCAGCCAACACCACGGCAGCTCGCTTGTGCTGCTCGGAACGCCACCAAAGAAGTCCGACAAGCACCAAAGCGATAAGCCATGCGGCACGTGAATAGGTCACAAAAAAAGCCGTTCCCAATAGCAGCGACGCATATACCCATATGCTCGGCCTGTCTTCGCTGTGCCGAATCGCCAAATCCAAACTAAACGGTAATGCTGCGAGTAAATATGTAGCAAACGGGTTTGGCCAGAAAAACAGCGAGGTCGCGCGCTCGTAGTCTCCAGCTAGATACATGCCGAGCCCGATGGCACTCACCACTGCCGCTACCAACAAGAAAATCTTTACTAAGAAGCCACGAGCCCGAGCATTACGAAACACATCCCGCGCCACCACAAATACGATTGAGGCACTCATGATAGTGACCAACGCTAGAATTGACTCAAACTGGCTCACCGACCACAGCAAGCTAGCAAACGCTGTGCCTACCAATACTAGCCCTGGCACTATCAACCAGCGCGGACGCAAACTTATTGCTAAGGCTCGATCACGCGAAAGCAGCACCCAACTCACCAACAGTAAAAGACTCAATCCTGACTGCACGACTAGCCCAAAAGGGTCACGACCACCAATAAACCAAGGCACCATTAAAAGTGAAAGAAACAGAACCGGCAACACCAGCTCTCGCGATAACTCTAATCGCTTGTTAGTAAGTCCCCCAAACATGCCTTCATTTTACTCTTTAACAGACACATGTCCAATCTGAAAACTTTGCAGCCTCTAGAGAAAAGTCTTATGCTAGAAGTATGTTTTCAGATTATCTTGCCGAATTTCTTGATGCCCTCGAGCTAGAACGTGGTCGTAGCCTTAAAACTATCGAAAACTACAGTCATTACCTCAACCGCTTTTACGAATACGCTGGCGATATACAGGTAGCAAAAATCAACGACAAAACTATTGCAGGCTGGCGCAAATGGCTCAACCGACTCAGGCTCGACGACGGCCGCAGCGTCAGTATCACCACGATTAACTACCATTTGATCGCCATGCGTTCTTTCTTAAAATACCTGGCACGCCAAGATGTGGAGTCACTCCCTCCAGAGCGCATCGAACTCGCAAAAGCCGCTCGGCCACAGGTAGCATTTTTGGATGCTGAAGAAGTCGCCAGGCTCGTAGAGGCAGTTTCCGGTAATGATTTAGCTGGAAAACGTGATCGCGCCATGGTGCTGCTACTTTTTTCTGGTGGCCTGCGTGTTTCAGAGCTTGTCAGTCTCAATCGAGATAACGTCAACACGGCTCGGGGCGAATTTACGATTCGTGGTAAAGGCCAAAAGGATCGGCCCGTGTTTCTCTCCGAGCTGGCCTCTGGAGCACTCAACGATTACCTCGCGATGCGTAAAGACAAAGATGACGCCCTATTTATTCACCTGGCTCACAAGAAATCTGATGAATCCAACGAAACTGCCAGGCTCACTCCAAGGAGCGTACAACGTATTATCGAGCGCGGACGCGTAGCTGCAGGAATCACCAAGCGCGTTACACCCCATACCCTACGGCATTCATTCGCAACAGACCTACTTTCCCATGGCGCGGACCTCAGGAGTGTACAAGAGCTTCTAGGGCACGCTAACGTGGCAACCACGCAAGTGTACACGCACATAACCAATCCCAAGCTCAAAGAAGTCCACCAAAAATTTCACTCCGATAACCAAAAATAGCCCCGAAGGGCTATTTTTTAGTGACCCTGCTATATCTATACATCTAAGTCGGAGCCACACTTGTTGCGACCTGCTTCACTATTCTGCTCTTTAGTAAGAGTTGCGGGATCCCACTTATAATCTGGTGCGCCTCGATAGTCACGATAAATGCGCATGTTCTTACAAATATCGCTCCCTGAAAATAGTGCATTATCAAACACACCATCATAAATTGTTGGTGTAAGCTGTTTTTTAGCAAGCACACGTCGGAAATAGTTGCCTGAACGAGCCGTTACATCAATCGTGGCATTACCATCTGGCATAAATACGGGGTTGTTATACTTGTCAAAGAAACGGATTCGGTAACTAGCAGCACTATAGCGCGGACGAATACGTAACATCATAGTTGTGTTATCAAAGCTAGACGCACCATCATAAAATACATTGGTACTGCCATTATTAATCTCAGTTTTCACCAAGTTAGCTAGGTCATACTTTGTGCCAACCAAGTCTGGCATACCACAACTATACTGTTTTGACCCGCCGGCCTCACATCTGGTTGTAAGGTTACTCTTCAAAGAGCCCTGGCTCACTCCCGCAGAATCTACAAAGGTTGGATTTGGATAAGCATCCGTGTTCCAGGGTGAAAAATCAGTATAATTGCAGCTGGCACCCAAACAGGCTGGCGAGGCGATAACTGTACGCACCGGCATTATTCCGTTGAGACCACCCTTATTTATTGAACTTGTATCCACCTGCACTACTTCTCCACCACCAGTTGTCTGCAACCACGTTGAGGTAATTTCGAGTGCGGCGGCGCCAGTCCAAGGGTCTTCTACACCCGGATTGTAGACTGGTAGCCAGCTAGAAACCTTACTAATCACTGGCGTAGCAGAGTCTGCCGCATCGCGGGGGTTATTCCATTCGATTGTCATATAGCGCGGTTGGACATAATCCGCATCCTCTTCTTCACTCACACGACCCCTAGCCAAGTTTAGGTTTAAACTCTCATCAACATCTAGGCGACCAGTCAACTCTGCGGCCAAGGTAGTGATAGTGCGGCAAGTCCAAGCTACGTCCGGATTATTTGTGCCGCTAGAAGTCACCGGTACTTCACTACCGGCTGGTTGAGCTAACTCGTTACAATTCTTTTCACGTATACGTGGGTCATCAGCCAAACGACGCACAGCGTCCTCTACGCCAGCCTCGGCAGCATACAATGCACGGTTGGCATTATCCGCATTGATGGATTGGCGTATCTCTCGAGTAGCAATTGTGGTAATTCCCACAAAAAGCACTACCAAAATTGCCGAAACTGCAATCGTAGTAATGAGAGCGGCAGACCCCTGCTGTTGACGTCGCCAAATTTTCCTCACGCTGTGAAACATAACTGTTATTATGCTACCCTCTTACGCTTATGATTGCAATATTATTTATCTCTTGTCACCACGATCGATTGCAGCATAGTACCTGCCCCAAATTGATCTGTTGTAGGCGTAAAGCCAGGCATTGTTGGGGCACTTACACCTCGAAATACACCTGCTCGCACCTGCCATACTACCGGCTCCGTACCACTTATCCCGGAAATCTGCTCTATTACCAAAGGCCGTGCGGTGAGCGGAAATGGACCAATCGGCGCCTTTTTATCACTCCACACGTCAGAACTCGTAACCAAGACAGCCGAGCCATAGTCTGTGCAGGGCGTCTGACCCGCAACTTTTGTTTCTGAAGAGCGCACCAATATATATTGCTGCTTGTCGGGAATATACTTTATTCCGTAGCCCACTAACTGACCACTGACATTCAGACAATAAGCATCCTTAATATCTTGTCCAGCCATCAATGTTACAGGGAGAAGATTTCGTGTCTGACGTAAGTCACGTGTCAAAGTATCCATCGCTTTGCGAGTTTCTTCTTGCGTACGAGTAAGGCTTTGTGCTTTATTGTATATGCCAAAAATTCCAATAAATCCGACCAGGGCGATTGTTACAATCATAGTATAAAAAGCTATTGAAAATGTTAGTTCGATGAGCGTGTAACCTCGCCGCATGAATCGCACTCGCCTCATTATCGTGGCTCCGTAATTATTGTGCTTGCCGCAAGATTGCTAGCAATACCGTTTGTATCTGTCCATCTGATTTCTGCAATTAAGTTTACTGCCGTTACAGTACTGTCTCCAGCTGGAGGCGCGCCTGCCGAGGCTGTATCACTGTTTGAAACATAATATTCAGCTGGGCGTATTTTTAAAACAAAGGTTGTATTGTCTGGAACGCTCGTGTTTGAACCGATAGACGCTAAGTCATTATCTTCACCAGACACAACTTTAAATTTACAGGGCTCAGAGCCGGTCGGACAAACAAAACTATTGGTAATCTCTGTACCATTCTTATCGATTAAAACCATGTAGAATCCTGCTGGCGAGGTAGCCATTTCGTCTGTAAAATCGCTCCAATCAACTCCACTATCACGATAGGCTTTTACCGCCTCAAGTGACTGCTGTACAAGATATTGTGCCTGGGTCCGCTGATTAGACGAAGTGGCAGTGCGCCACGCACCGAGCGATGCTGCATAGGCTAATGTGAGTACTGTTGCGACTATTGCAAAGGCAAAGATTATTTCAATCAGCGTCATTCCGTCTTTGTTGGCTTTGTACCTCATAGCTACCTCGTTACCAAAGTCGTAGTACCATCTGACAAGTTAAAGTTGATCTCTGCAGTAAACCTAGGCTCAGTCGGTACACCAGCTTGCCGTTCAACACTGCCAAAGCGCCATAATACTGCGCATGGCTGGCTATCTAAACGACCCTGCGACTCATTTAGAATCAGAGGGCTTGGAGTTGGGCTGTACTGATACGAGGAGTCATCATAATTACCTCTCCAAGATGGATTTTTTATTATTGGCAAAGCCGAAGAATTCCAATAAGGCCGTGCCCGAGGCACACCCGTAACTGTCGTTGGGTCAAATTCAACCGCTCCTGAAGGGTTATTAAATGCGTTATATCCCCCTGTAGTACGTCTAAAAACCACTAAAGTTTCACTACCAGTTGCAGTAATGTTTGTTTCGCCTGCGGCTACTGGATCAGACGCCTTATACGGCAAATTTCTGTAACCATTGAGTGCTGCAGGAGCAGCGCAGCTCAGATTTGCTCCTGTAGGGGGAAATACTTTATAGCCCTCAAAGCGCACATTTTGAGGCAAACTCACCGTATCAACATGATAGTCATCGATGGTCTCGGCTTGTGGAGGAGCTCCAACGGCTCTGTTCTTTTTTAAGTACCATATTTTCAGCTGCGGCGAGCCTACTCCGGCCGCATTCACTAGCATAGAAACAGCTGTTCCGTATACTTCCTCGCCGCTCTCTAAAATACAGCCCGTGCGATCTACTTGATTACATGCCGAACCCGCTGCTTTTTCGTATCCAGGCACTACGCTCGTAGTATTCTCGCTTTGTACTTCGCGGATACGTGACTCCAACTGGCGCATTTGATCATAAAAATCACTACTCTTACGCGTATCAAACCACACCAGCGATCCCCCAATCATCATGCTAGATATAGCAAGCACCATAATAACCTCGACCAAAGAAATCCCTGGTCTCGCTCGAAATATGTGTTTTTTACGTAAAATCTTTTTCACTGTCTCGTCGTTTCGAAAAACCACTTATGTTAATTATCATAAGTATACCACTTATGTCATCCTAGACGAATATCCCCAAATACCAATTTAAGAGCGCTTCTCCAAAAAACAGGCCAGCAAATAAGCCAACAATCAAAAAGGGTCCGAAGGCAATCGTGCTCTTGCGGGTTTTACGATGTATCGCGATTAGTACTAGCCCCACAATTGCCCCTAAATTAAAGGCCACAAAAATCGCCACGACCAACTGAACGCCTGTAAGCACTAGCCCCATTATGGCAGCCAGCCAGATATCGCCATCCCCTATCCAGCCACCACCAGATGCATACCAAATTAGAAAAAAGATCCCGGCAAACAGGGCGGCTGCAATCAACCTGGGCCAGAGCGCACTTAACGAGCCAACATCCAGTGTAGAAATCACAGCTAGCAATAAAGCCAGGATAGTCGCCGGCATTACAAATGCATCCGGCAAGAGCATCCAACGTGCGTCATACACCAAGGCTGCGAGAAGCAATGAGCTGAGCGCAAACCAAACGAGTAGCTGTAACCACTCAAACATGCCTGCGGGCATAAAGAGCATAAAGAGGCTCACCCATAACAGTGCATTACCTAGCTCAACAGCCGGATACTGCCAGGAGATTGGCTTGTGGCAGGTGCGACACTTCCCACGTAAGCCAAGCCACGATAGGACAGGAATAAGCTCATGCCATTTGAGCGTTGTCTTGCAGTGTGGGCACATGCTCCGGCCTTTGGAGACACTTCGATGTGTATGCACGCGCCACACCCAAGCGTTTAAAAACGACCCCACGAGTAGCCCATATATGGCCACCATACCCAAACTCACAACTATCCATTCCGTATTCATCTCTCTTATTATATGGGAAAGCTTAACTAATAACCAAAAAGCCCCATAAGGGGCTTGTTTGGTGATTAACTAGAGAATCTAGTTAGAGGCTACGTAATAAGTACCACCAGATGCAGTTGCGCCTTCAAGACACACTGCAGCGTAGTCCTTACCAGAGTCAGTACCAACAACGATCGTACTACCTACCTGACCAACAGCCGTATTGGATGGGTCACATGTAGAACCACCAGCAGGCTTAGAAGGTGCAGCGATAATAGTATACGCAGTTGAACCAACGTTCAGACCATTAAGGTATGAAGCCTGGTTAGCAACAATGCTATCATTCCCAGATGCACCAAAAGATAGTGATCCATTGTTATTACCACGAACGGTCGCCATTGCGGCTAATGTACGGCTAGCGAGCTGCTGACGAGCATCATTACGCTGCCCACGCTGTGCGCCAGAAACGGCAAAGAATACTACTACCATAATCAAGGCTGCGATTGCAAGTACAATCACGATTTCGATCAGGGTAAATCCTTTTTTCATTTTGCTATTTGTCATAAAGACCTCCTTATAATATTCGCGCTGGATATAACGCTTATGCTTATATTATCAGACTAAGGCGAGTAGTCAAATTTTTACTGCCCAGTACTCGTTGTAGTGCCGCCACCACTTAAATCCTGACCTACTAAGCCATACACTGGATACAAAATACCCACGATCATAAGCATTACCATTCCACCCATAAATACTATGAGAACTGGTTCAATAATAGTAGAGATGTTCTTCACCGCCTGATCAACTTCATTCTCGTAAAACGACGCTAAGCGATCCAGCATATCACTCATAGTCCCAGAATCCTCACCCACTTTAATCATCTGCGCTACAAGGGGCAAGAAGTATTCCGTTTTTTGTAGAGCTTCAGATAATGCGCGGCCCGACTTAACCTCTTCAGCCATCACTTCTACTTCACTTTTTAAGATTTCATTATTTAAGCTTTCAGAAACCAGCTTAAGCGACTCAAGAATAGGTATACCACTTGCAACTAAGCTCCCGAGGGTGCGCGCATAACGCGCCATATACATCTTTAAAAATAGCTGGTTAAAAGGCGGCATAGTAAGTTTAACGCGCGCAATATTGCGTTTTCCAGCTGGAGTTTTGAGGTATGAAATAGCACCGTAAACTATCGCAACGAGTGCTGGAAGCGTAATAAACCACCACTTCGTAATCAGGCTGGAAATAAACATGAGTGCTTGCGTAATAAATGGTAACGGCTTTCCAAAGCTCTTATATAGTTCGGCAATTTGAGGAACTACGCTTGTCATCATAAAGCCCATGACGAGCAATATAACCACCAATACAATCATTGGGTAAATTAGAGCACCGCGCACCTTTGACGCAATTTCAGCTTCTTTTTCAAGCTGATTCGCTAAGCGCTCAAGCGTAATCTCCAGGTTACCGCTTGCCTCACCTGCTTGGACCATAGAAATGTAGATAGAATTAAAGCTTTCGGGGTATTGCGCCAGCGCTTGAGAGAGCTGCGTACCGCCTTCAACCGCCTTAGTCAGCTTAAAAATAACGGCCTTCATGCGCTTATCATCAACCTGACTCATCGAAGAGTTCAGCGCTGAAGCAACTGGTAGACCGGCTTTAATGAGGGTTGCAAGCTGTCTCGTAAAGACAACTTTATGCTTCGTTTTTACTTTACCGGATGTGTTGGTGGTAGAAAATGCTGAAGCCTTCTTGGGCTTAACTTCCAGTGGATAAAGATCCTGCTTTAGCAGCAGCTTACCGGCCGCCATTTCGTTATCGGCCTGAATCGACCCAACAATGATGCGTCCGGTGGTTTTATCTTTGGCTTTATACTGAAAATCTAGCATTTATTTATATTCAACCTAGTGTCGCATTAAGCGATCAAGCTCCTCGAGGTTTACCGCGTAATTCTTAGCCTCTTCGTAGCTAATCTTGCCTTCGTGGATGTGGTGGGCAAGCGTAGCATCCATCGACTGCATACCATACTCGGCGCCGGTCTGAATAACCGCATCAAGCTGGTGGGTCTTGCCTTCGCGAATAATGTTACGTACAGCTGGTGTTACGACGAGAATTTCCGCAACTGCCATACGACCACCACCAATCATTGGGATAAGGCGCTGGGCCACAATCCCCTGCAGTACACTCGCGAGCTGGATGCGGATTTGCTGCTGCTGGTGCGGAGGAAACACGTCCACCATACGATCGATCGACTGAGCTGCAGAGTTGGTATGGAGCGTCGCAAACACCAAGTGACCGGTCTCTGCCACCGTAATGGCTGTGGAAATTGTTTCAAGGTCGCGCATCTCACCAATCAATACTACGTCTGGATCTTCGCGCAAGCTCGAGCGAAGCGCAGAAGCAAAGCTCTTGGTATCAAAGTGAACTTCACGCTGCACGACAATCGATTTTTTGTGATGGTGCTGATATTCGATCGGGTCTTCAATAGTAATGATGTGCATGGCTCGCTCACGGTTCACCTTGTCGAGCATTCCGGCAAGCGTGGTGGACTTACCTGATCCAGTAGGCCCAGTAACGAGTACGAGGCCACGCGGGAATTCAGTAAGTTTGTTCATAATTGGCGGCAAACCAAGGTCTTCTACTGTACGAATCTTATTAGGGATAAGACGAAAAGCTGCGGCCGGATTCCCTTTTTCATGAAAGGCATTAACACGGAAACGACCAAGATCGCCATATGCAAAGGAGAAGTCGATTTCCTTATCTTTCAGATAAACCTCTTTTTGTTCGTCATCCAAAAGGCTAAAGATGATGTCATCAATATCTTCGGCGGTTAGAACTTTTTCACCCTGAATTGGAGCCAGCGCGCCATCAACACGCAACATTGGCGGCAAACCAACTTGTACGTGAATATCTGAAGCATCACGACGGATAACTTCTTCCAGATACGGCTCGATTGAAAGCTTACCAGAGTGCGGCGTTTGTTCAACTTGATGTACTTGATCGGTGGCGCTCACCTCCGCCGCCGGAGCTGGTGCAGCAACAGGAGCCGGCACCTGGGCTGGTGGAATTTGCGCAGCCGGCGGCACGCTCGATACCACCCCACCCACACCATCTACTGGTATGCCGCTAGGTTGAGCTGGAGTTGTTGGGTCGGTCGGCTGCATGATAATTCCTTTACTTATTCGCTAGTGATCGGTCGCTACGCGGGCCACTTCTTCTACTGTGGTCACGCCTGTAAGCGCCTTTAAATACCCATCTTGCTGCATGGTAAGCATTCCATCTTTGATGGCTTGGTTCTGAATGTCGTTGGTAGTTGCTCGATTTAAGAGCAACTTTTCCATCGCTGGATTCATCTCAAACACCTCAAAGATACCGATGCGCCCCGAGTAACCTTCTTTGCACTCGTCGCAGCCTACCCCCTTATACAAAGTATAAGCGTTTTGACTGTATAGTGGCAAACCCTGATACCCGTATTCTTGTTCCTTGGCCTGAACTTCCGCCTGATTTTTTGGCAAGAATGGGCCAATAATTTTGTTAATTAGTTCCACCGCTGTTCCTGGAGCGGCATAGGCCTGCTTGCATTTTTGACATACGCGGCGGACCAAGCGCTGACCAATTACCGTATTCACAGTAGAGGCAATAAGAAAAGGTTCAATCTTCATATCAAGCATACGTGGGAGCACACCAGCGGCCGAGTTGGTGTGCAACGTTGAAAGTACCGTGTGCCCAGTCAAAGCAGCCTGCACCGCAAGGTCGGCCGTTTCAGCGTCACGAATTTCACCCACGAGCACTACATTTGGATCTTGACGCAGAATAGAGCGCAAACCGTTTGCAAATGTCAGGCCGACGGCAGTATTTACCTGAATTTGGTTAATACCTTCCATTTTATATTCCACCGGATCTTCGAGCGTCACAATATTAATCGCGACAGATTTAATTGCAGCCACAACCGCGTACAGTGTTGTAGACTTACCGGAACCCGTTGGCCCAGTCGAGAGAATCATACCGTGGGGCTTATGAATACCCGAGGTAATAAGCCGCAAGCTACGCCCTCTAAAACCAAGCGTATCCAAAGTGATGTTTTGGGCGTTCTTATCCAAAATGCGAATAACCACTTGCTCACCATAACTAATCGGCGCAATCGCGATACGTAAGTCCACTTCACGTCCAGCAAAGATATAGACCGCCTGTCCGTCTTGAGGGATGCGATGCTCATCAATCTTGAGGTTAGACAAAATTTTAATGCGAGAAATCAACGCTGCTTCAGTCGACTTTGGCAGA
Source organism: uncultured Candidatus Saccharibacteria bacterium (assembly GCA_964454845.1). Taxonomy (GTDB): domain Bacteria; phylum Patescibacteriota; class Saccharimonadia; order CAILAD01. The sequence goes on along the minus strand of CAYVVS010000001.1, from coordinate 54,609 downwards.
GTCATTACTTCCTGTAAAATTCCATCGACGCGGAAACGAATCTTGAGCTCTTTTTGTCGGGGCTCAATGTGGATATCAGAAGCCCGGGAGTTAATGGCGTATTCCAAGATTGTATTAAGGGCGCGAGTAATTGGCGCATCTTGTACAATGTCATTAATCTTTTTCTGATCCTGAACTGTTTTCTTTTCGGCTTCGACTTCCTCTTTTTGTGCCGAAGCGATATTTTTAAGTACCTCTGAGACTTCTTGTGAAAACTTCTCTTTGTACATGCCAAGTACAAAATCAATGCCGGCCTGAGAAGCGATATACGGGCTAATGGTGTAGCCTGTTTTGCGCGAGATAAAGTCTATCGCCTGGAGGTTAGTCGGATCAAGCAGTGCTACATTTAGGGCATTATTAGAAACCCCAAATGGTACCGCCATATAGGTTTTAGCGATATCCAAGGGCACCATTTCCAGTACCTTCTGATCAACAGAATGCTCTAGGTGCATCAAATCAACAAACGGTATCTTTTTAGCGATCGCGATCAGCTTGACCGAGTCATCCTCAGACAATGCCTTCATGTCTAAAAGGACTTGCAAGAGGCCCTTATTCTCTTTAGCAGAACGAAGTTTTGCAATCTCTAAAACATCGTGCGGGACTATACCCCCCTGCACAATCATATTCTCGATAATTTTTTGATTTTCTAGTGTGAGCATTTAAGCCAATTCCACTCCGCTACGTTACTACGTTCTTAGATTGGTCCAGGCCCTTTACCACACGTATCTCCCTGGTCTTTACACTCTTGTGGGGCCGAGTAATCGTTGTAGCGCTCTAGCTCTGTAAGTTTCGTCTGATCTTTTTGATCTTCTAGTGGCACGGCAACTTTAGCGGGAACCTTCACAGCAATACCAGTGTCCTTTGGCGCAGGCGCAAGCTGCGTGTAAAGAAGAACCCCTGCAATTGCAATGAACGCAACAGCAACAACGAGCCCAATTACATCACGTTTTTTCATTCGTAGTTTCCTTTATTTGCTTCATATTCATCAATCTTTACGTCCTTGGCTTCGATTGAAGGCTTCGGAAATGCGTACACTTTGTACTGCATATCAAGTGTGTATTTACCCTGTGAAGAAGTAATTTTCATGGTCGAGAAGTCAAAGATACGTGCAGAGGATTCCAGTGCTTCAAGATAACCAATAACAGCCTCACGGCTCCCAGTTGCTTTGACGGCAATAATACTTGATGTCGATTTCCCAGACGCAACCTTTGCTGCAGTACCCGAAGTAGCGACAGCGGTACCAGCAGACGGCTTAGTGATAGACTCGATATCTACCGACTGATCAGCTTGCAAGCGGTTGAAGATTGTTAAGATTCCTTCAAAATTTTCAGATTCAGGTAGTGTACGCTGTGTAATAAAATCGAATTGCGAAGGCTTATCGCCATCAGCTTGCTTAAGCTTGGTCAGCTCAGCCTCAGAGTCCTCAAGCTTTGCAAGCTTAGCTTCAGATAGCTTTATTTGGTATTCTTGTGCTCTCACTTCAAGGGCCTTTTTTACGTTGGCCTGAGCCAAGGTATAGATAAAGTAACCACCCACCAACACCGTCAACACAGTCATGCCGATAGCGATGATTAAGTAATTGCGAATGCTCTGCATAGCAGCTTGAGTGCCAGGAGTTTCTGGAGGGGTAACTTTTTTTCTGTTTGGCGCTGGAGCCATTTTTTTAGTTGAGGCCATTAGTTTGTGCCCTCTGTGGTACTAGAAGTATCATTTACCTTGGAGTCTTCACGGAACTTCTTCACGAGCTGCTCATCAACCGTAAACGTTACTTCAAAGTTGGCGTCATCAGTCTGCTTACGCTTAGTAACTGCCTGAACATCAACATCCTTAAAAACAGCAATCCGATCAAAGCCAGGGATTGGATTAAAATCAACATTGTATGATTTAAGTGCATTAATAAAGAGCGCCACATTATTAAAGTCCTTTGCTTCTACAGAGGCTTTAACTTTGTAGTCCGGGTCAACGGTAAGGTTAGTAATCTTAATGCCTTCCGGTGCAGCTTCCCCAAGCCTTCCAAACAACTGAGAGATAAGTACCCGGTTATTTGAAAGCGCATCAGCTTCTGTCAGCGCGCCGTTAAACCAAGCTACGTTCTGCTCGACATCTTTTTTGGCGGCAATTTTCTGATTTAATTCGTCAATATTCCCCTTATTTGTAGCAAACTGAATATTACGCGCACCAAAGAGAAGCAAGAGAACCACGAGAATAATACCTACGCTGCTACAAAGAACCAAACATACAACCGTGACTAAGCGCTTGGTCTGCTGATTCTTCAACTTTACCATGCGTGCTTCTGGTAGTAGATTAATACGAACCGACATCGCCTACACCATATTCCTAAGCGCTAAACCAACTGCAGTTGAGTATCCCAAAGCCATACCTGACAAACGATCGGTAAATTCGGTAGCATAACTAATTTTCTGCCAAGGGTTGCCCATTTCTACAGGCAAACCAAGTGCATTCGCTAGATACACCGGCATTTCAGGGATTGATGCAGGGCCACCAGTAATAACAACTTTCTCCACTTTGCGGCCAGGATTACTTTGATAGAAGAATTCCATTGAACGCTTAATTTCTTCAACTACATTATCGAGCAATGGCTTCATGGAGCGATACACTTGGCCTTCTAGCTTTGTCTGTGTGAGGCCAAACTTACGTACAAACTGTTCAGCCTGAGCTTCGTCCAAACCAAGGTTTTGTGAGGTAACACGAATCAGAGACTTAGCACCGACATTCACAGAACGGATGAGTCCTGGCACCCCAGCAGAGATCAGCCCCATATCAGTCGTAAGTGAGGCAAACTCAACAACTACCACATCGATATCGGCACTTGGCACCATCGATCGAGATTGCGCGATAGCATTAATATCTAAGGCCATTAGCTCCAAGCCAGCCTGCTGGAAAATGTTGAGGTACTTATTGGCTACGCTAGTCGGCGTCGCAACCAAAAGTACATCAATTTCTTCAGCTTCTTTATCTTGAGAAATACGGAAGAAATCAAGCTTAACCTGGTCAATTGGCATTGGAATATATTTGTCTGCCTGGAAGCGAATGGTATGCGCAATTTCGTTATCGGCCATTTGTGGCAATTTCAAAACACTCGCAAATACCTTACTAGCCGGTAGGCCAGCCACAACATTTTTTGTACTCACACGAGCATCAGAAACCAATTTTTTCAGGACCTCAGCAACCCGCGCCTGATCCGCTGGTGCGTCAGAACTCATCAGGCCAAACGGTAACTCAATATCACCATACGTAACAAGCGTTGGTTTGTCATGGATGAGTTTTAGCTCAACCAGTCGAATCCCAGAATTTCCTAGGTCGACTCCAAAATAATGTTCGTCTTCGATGAATAAGTCCATGTGTTCCTATTTTAGCATAACTAGTTTGAATCGCACCCCCTTTCTTACGTTTAGCAGTTCGTTTCTTTAAAATCTTGGTTTTGCTGTGTTGTCAAAATATTTTGGTGATTGTATTATCCCGTTCACATTCTCAAGACCAGGAGGCGGCAAGAAGCTTGCTAAACCATTTCCGATAATTTCTTCCGCCGGTCCACCCACATAATAGTTCTGAGGCCAACCAGAACGATACTCTAAAAGATAACCCTGCGGAGAAATATCTGGCGAGTCGAAATCTCGACGAGCTCCGAGTACGGTACAAAGCCTTTGTATGCCTGGAATTGTAGAAAGGTTACAAAACTTACCGTTCTCAGCTTGCGGCTGAGAGAAAGCACCTGCTTGAGCGTCACTCCAGCGCGCCACCATACCAGCAAAGTCTATATAATTACGCCCAAAAGTAAATCCCTTGCTGGCAGTGGCACTACCTTTTATAACTAGATTATTCGCGCACTGTTTTGCAAGCTGATTGTCGGCATTTGGAGGCTCAGCTACGAGACTAGCTGGATTGTCTTTTTCGTTCTCTAGTGGGCTTGAGTCGAGACTAGTATTACCATTGCTACTACGCCTAATCCATTTAGACCCCGTTGTTCCACTCTTGTCCTCTTTAGTTGCTGGGTTTTCATCCATACCAGCTTCAAGATTATACTTATCGCAAGTAATAATGCGTCCGGTAGCATACAATGAGGCATCTACTTTCTTCACATTGCTGGCAATGACAATATCGCCATCAGCAATAATTCCAAGATTAGGAAGTGCGTTTAATCCGGCTGTATCTGGTACGCCACGGCGCTTAAACTGATACTGTCCAGCAAATGTTTCGGCAGTTATGTCGTCAGTGATATATACTGTTGAATCTGACAAAATTGTTGAACGACCCGCGCCCACTGTAAAGCCTCCGAGCGGACGATGCACCTCTGAAAGATTTGCATTAACATTTGCCTCTACGCTTGTCGTCAGCCTAAATAGGGTTGGACACGGTCGACCAGCTGGTGCATCATCAATATTTACTAATTTGAGAGCTCCAGTAAAAGGGTTCCCGAAGCGCCCGAAAACTGCCCGACCATTCTGGTTCTCAAGTAATGGTCCGGTTGGGTCATTCCAGTTTAAGTTCTGGGCTGTATAGGTGCTGTCGGGAGCCCAAGTGCGGTAATATTTCTGTGGTGGAGAAAGCTCAAATGGCCCACCATCAACCTCGGGATTATTACCGTTATCCACACACTGTCCATATGCATCGTCATTGCCAGAACCGGAGAAATTCCGCCGTGCTTCAGTAATTATGGGCTCATCATTGAGTACTTTTTCCCCATTTTGATCAAGCTTAGTTTGCTCGATATTTAAGCTCAACTCGCCGAAACTACAGTTTCTATTCTGTTGAGGCTTATTTGCATTATCATCGTTATAGTTTGGATCGGTTGAGAAGCCAAGCATATAAAAGTTAGTCGAACAAAAGTTTTCGCCACCACCTTCAGATGCAACGACAAACTGTGAGTGCAGATTGAGCGCCGGTTTAACCGAAGTACCAGAACCACTCATCTGTACCGAGCCTTTATATGGTGCAGGATACGAGCTTTCAGTTTTAAATACACCACGAGCTCCATCTGGCTGCGTTAAGATTTGGCCCAGCGCCGTGACATTACCGTTTTGAACCTGCAGCCAAGGTTTATAGCTCACCTTTATGTCTAGATCTCCTTCACAGGCAGTACCGAAGCCTACACCACCTTGAGCCATTTGGAAGCCGAGCACATACTTAGCCCCACCATCGGCCGGCGGCTCTGGCGTTATTTCAAAGATAACTTCTGCGTCATCAGCATCATCAACGCCATTGATGTCAGGTTTTACATTGATTGGATATACATGCGTGCCATTCTTCATGAGCAGCTCTTCATTCCCAATCCCCCAGCCCTGTGAGCCATTAACGGATGTAATGGTGCCACCAGTTACTATCAGTTGATGTCCAGTTGTTCTACTGAGACCATTCTCTGTAAAATTACGCATCCAGTAGCTTTCACCAACATTTGTCATACGTACGTAAACTTTATTCGCCTGCGGATCATCGACGTCCATAACCGATATTGCATTGAGCTGATCCTGAAAACTCTCTTGGTCGCATGTCGCATCATTCCTGCACTGGTGCATAAGACCTGGGCTAGAAACTCGACGCGGCGAATATTTCCATGTTCCTCCAGCATTGCCAAAATCACGTGCCGCCGCAGTATAACCGGCTACTAAATCAGTATCCACATTTCCATTGCTACTGTCACTATAGCGCGCAAACATCTCAAACTGACGACTATTGCCGTCTTTAAGAAGTACTCCATTGCTGTATTTAGGTATAGCTACATCCACTTTATATGCATCAGGCCCACTCGTTTGCGTAGTGAATTCCATAATGTCATTACCCGTAGAAGTTTCGGTGCGCATTAAGTTACTATTACCATTTATTCTAAAGTAGGTTGTAACTGGCCTAGATGGATCTGGCATATAAACCAAGGTGGCTGAATAACTATCACAGGTAAGCACTTCATCAGTCAGCTTAAACTTAGGTGTATAGTAAAAAGTTTGCTCTCTGAAGTCGGTACCGACAGGCACCCCCATACTAAACGTATTAATACCGCCGGCGCCAGAATCTTTCTTATATCCGCATGGACCGTTTCCCTGCACGTTAATACCATACTGACCAGTGACGCCATTCCACTGTGGCCAGTAAGCCCAGCCGCCAGTTGGTATAAAAGCACATAATCGCGGAGTATTGCCACCTATACTCCAACTTTCAGGTGAGCCGCCATCACTCAAGGCATCTGCCCCCGGTTGTCCTGCCCACATAATTGTGCAATAATCCTGGCCGTTTGGATCAACCGCCGCGCTTGGATTGTTTACGCCAATAATTGGCGTGTAAACCATCCACCACAAGAACTGACTAACCGCGGTAAATTCTGCCTTGCGTCGATGATTTAAGAGACAACCAGATGTGTTTGCGTTAGGGGCTACGCTCGTAGAACAGTCTGCTTGCCCGGCTACACACGTAGATTGAGCAATAGTGTAGGCGGCCTCACCATTGTACTCTGGCGCATCTTTGTGCCTAAAACTATACTTGCCCGGATACACATTCCTCACAATCGCTAGATTATTTTCCGAAGAATTGCCATTCTGTGAAATTTGGCCGGTCTTAGCATCTAATGTGTAGCCGTAGCGTAGCGGGCCTTGGCCAGAAAGGAACTGAGCTTGAGTAATGCGATTATTCCCGCCCTCTGTGGTGCAATAATAGCCCGTATTCGCAGCTCCACCATAATCGTAACCCGGCTTGGTAGGTACATAATCTTTACTGGCACAATTTCCGTATCCACCGGCAGGATCTCCCAGATCAACCCCTGGTGTTGCAGTATTAGCAACTCCGGCAGTATTCATTCTTACCGGCCGGACCTCTACTTCTGTACAAATATTCTTCTTATAATCATTGTAGTTACACGGATTTAAGTCCGTGTTGGCAGACGTATTGCCGCCCTGCATATCAATCTTGCCGCGGACCTGAATAGTGACTGGCGCCGGCTTAAAGAAGAAGGTCACCCATACTTGTCCGCTGGTTGGAATCGCCACACCATTTATATTAGGTGTCGTACCCTGATAGTTAATGTTTACGGTATGCTCAGTCTGCCCATTCCCCTCTAAAATTATGCGACCTTGTGTTTGGTTATTTGGTGCTGCCACAGCATCATCTGAGGCGCAGCTTGATATCTGAGTTGCAGAGACACAATATGCATAGCCTCTAATCTGCCATCCCGCCGGCGCAACCGCATGCACGCCATAATTTCCAGACGTAGAGTTATAGCTTACGGCCCTATTCCAGGCACCCCCTTGGTTATTGCCGGAAACAGTTTGACCTGCCACATCGATAGTACCAACGCCAAGCGCAGCAGTATCGCTGTTCTGACTCGATGTGAAAGTATTGGGACCTTTTTTATCTCCCTTAATAATGATCTGATTCGGCTCAAGCACGAAGAACACCGGTCGATACCGCCACGCCGTCAACGTAGTGACAAACTGAGAAGCTGCGCCACCCTGCGCGACTGAAGAATAGCACGAATTCCTGTCTGTATTTAACCCACACTGAACCGTACCCGATATTCTCCAGCCCGCCGGGATATTCGCTGCAGAAACTGTATAACCCGCCGCCGCCGCACCTTTATCGTCTGCATATAGGCCAGCAACATCGGCACTACCATTCGATGATCGGCCTGGCGTTACTGTAGTCGGGCCAACATTATAAGGCTTCTGATAGCCAGACGGGAGGGCGAATCGACGCGTTACCGTAATGTCTGGAGCGTTGTCACATGCGCCAACTAAGTATCCAGACTGATTACACGGATTAGAAATAGTACCAGTTGCCGGATCTCGCACTAAAATACCTGCCTGGATTGTCGATGGTTTTGGCTCGTAAAACCATCGCATATTCCAAACTGTATTCGGGAATTGAGGCGGATACGTAACCGAACTACCCGTACCTGTTTCTGTGGGGTTTGATCCCGCTTGCCTCGACCAGCCAGTAACATCCCAATCATTTGTGTTGCTGGCTGAAGCTGTATGCTCAATTGCTGCTACTACACTCGTAAAGAAGAATGGGTTATCAGTAAGTGGCCAACCGTCTACGTCTACACTTGCCCCGCTGTATTGTCCATTCGGGTTCGCATAACGGTCAATCTTGTAGCCTTGAATTGTATATGGCGGTGCGGCCTCTTCAAAGACAAAAAACACGAATGTGCGATACGGGTTCAGTGCGGGTACCCTTGCACTTGGGCCGTCAAAAAATCTAGCTACATCGTTCGTGCCGGTACCCTCAAAGTGCCAATAGCCAACCCACTTCCCATATTTAGTCTCACCGTTGTAATTTAAGACGTTCGTAAAAATACCCACATCCATATAGACGTCCATCTCAAACTCTTGATCAGGAACCCCCACCGAATTACCACACCAAATAATATTATTAAAGGTGCGATATGAATATGTACCTCCAAAAAGATTGTCTACAGGACCCTGATCAGCATTAAAGCTAAATGAGTTCCTTTCTGGGTCACCACTATGATCAAGATCAATGTGCGTTCCATTATATGGCGAACTACCGATTGGAATATTAATCCCATTAGAGGTTCTCTTACCAACCACATTCACCGTAGTGGTAAGGTTAGTAAGCGGAACCGTGCCCTGCCCATACGGCTTGTATGCAACACCAACGGATAAATCAGCCGGAGCTGAAGCATGTGCGGTATGAACAAAAAACAATGTACTAACGGCAACAAGTGCAAAGGCCGTAAACAAGCGAGCTAGGTAACGTCTCATAGCGCTAGCCTCTCCGTCTGTTTGAGCTGATCTTGATACTTATTAATCGCTTCCTGTCCCCTCAATACCTTTTCGAGCTTCAAAAAGAAGTAACCGACCTCTCGTTTTTTTCCGCTAACAGGCAGGCCAGGATCGGCAACAATTGTTCCAACCTCAGTAACCCCGACGGCAAACTGCTGATTTAAAGCATTGCTGACAGACTCATATCTACCATCATCTTCAAGAGACGGGCGAAGCAAAGCTGTTGAGAAATACGTCGATCCATTAGCCTCGTCATAAAGCTTGAGACGCTTATCAGACTGAAGCATTGCTAGCAGGTCTTTAGCTGGTAGTGAGCCATCTTTTATTTGTGACCTGTATTCATTCGCCTTTGCAGCTGCGTATTCCTTATCGCTTTGCAGGACTGCTGAGTCATTCCAGCCCGGTATCTGCTCTTGCGGAAGTTTATTCACGATCGAGCTGCCAAACCAGAAGTAAAATAGATAGCCTTCAAAGTAGCCCGTTGTTTTTGCCAGCTCTAGTTTTTTATTAATTCTAGAAGTAACTGCTGCCGCCAGCTGAGTCTTGTTTGCACTTGGGCCAAGATATTTTGAAACCTCATCTCGCTCAGACTCAGATAATCCGAAACCAGACAGATCAGCAGCGATATAGCTTGGACCAACCTCTTTTAGAAAGGCTGTCTCGTCACTATCACTTAATGCCCTGTAACTTCTCCATGATTTCAAAGTCTCTAACGACTCTTCCTGCGCTGACTTTTTTTGCTGATCTTTTTCCTGCGCTTGATCGAAATAGCTTTTCTGAACGAGCACAACAGCTCCGATAAGAAACGCCAGCAGGCCTACTAACAAACTGCCAAATATAATCCTACGCTTAGACTTGGCCTGCGCTTCTTTTCTGGCTTCTACTGTTGCCTGTGCCTTCTCAAGAACTTTTGTGGCATTAACTCCGCGCGGCACTGGAGGCGTAGACTCAGCAGCTGCTGAGTCATCTTTCCGCTGAGAAAGTGGATCTAATGACTTTGGACTCATATATACAAACAATCAACTCGTTTTAAAACGCTTATGTCTATCGTACCTGAGCCAGACCTGGCATTCAAGTTCTATTGAGCGTGAAGTGATTGTTTAGATTAAAAACGAGGCTGAGCATTATCGGATACATAGCGAGCAGTAGTAAAATCTGGGCTTGCCAAGTATTCAAAACCTGGTGGAGGCGCAAGTAGCATAACTCCATTAAATATAACATCTTCAGCTGGCTTGCCATAATAAAGACTTCTGTCTGAAGCATAATCAAAGTCTGGAGTGAATTGCCCCCTATTTACCCTTGAAGGCGAAGCAATTGCTGCAAAATCTACAAAGTTACGTCCGAACTTAAAGCCAGATTTTGCAACTGCTAAGCCCTTAATTGCCAGTCGATCTGCACACTCAGCTGCGGTATCATTTTTCTTATTCCCTGAGTTTTGCTCAGGCTTATAGCCGGTTGTAGTCAATGAACTATCTGGCCCAACCTCATCTGGGCTATAAAGATCACAAGTACGAATCTCCCCGCCCGCATATAAAGATGCGTCGATCTCAGTAACGTCTCGGTCTATGATAATATTGCCCTCAACAATAATGCCAAGATTCGGTAGTGCATTTAGCCCGTTCAAATCATCCACATTAAAGCTAATGGCTGACGCTGGTTGGTTCCTAATGTTTGCATTAATGTAGAGATCGCCTTCTACGATAATTGTTCCACGACTATTAACAGTAAGGTTTTGTAGTGCTGCGACATTGGATGACCTATTGGCTCCGAGAGTACGAATACCTTCTCGCTCATTGTTAATCTTCGTGATTGTTG
>CAYVVS010000001.1:0-43905 GCA_964454845.1 uncultured Candidatus Saccharibacteria bacterium | reverse complement strand
TTGGCTCCGAGAGTACGAATACCTTCTCGCTCATTGTTAATCTTCGTGATTGTTGGGCATCCTCCGGCCAAAGCTGGTAAGTTATTATTGCCGTTATAGCCTGGATCACCTTTTGCGTAACGCCCGGTACTACTACCAGTCGGACCAACTAAAGGATTGCAAGTTGCATCATTGTAGCTTGTAAGCGCTTCCCTATAGATCACCTCAGTAGAACTATGCTTTGCGAGGCCATCGGCCAGGGAGCCACGAAGCCTAAAAGCATAAGTCTCGAACTTACAGCTGGCTGTATTATCGATCGCACCAGAAGCGTCATCGCGTGCCAAAAGATATGCGTTGCTACTACAGAATGGACCGCTACCGATAGAGGCACCAATTGCCCCGGTTGTGTTCTGATTTTGCGACATCGCTAGATATGTAACTTCATAATTTAGATCATCCTTATTGCTACCCGATGCAGCTCCAGCTGCCCTACGACCGCCTAAGCTGCTGCCATCAGTAGTCACAACATCCTGCCCTTGAATAATCCCCATTGCACTCACATTTCCGTTTTGCGTACGCAGCCATGGGCCATAGGTAGAAAGTACTCTAATGGAAGTTCCGCAGGTACCTCCAAATGGAATCGGCGCACTTCCATCACTGGGCACAAACTCCATAGTAAACACGAGCGACGTTGACGCATCAACTGGCTGTTTCTTAAGTGTAACTGAAGGAGAAAATTCCAAACTATCAACCTGGCCACTTACAGCGGGCGCTGGGTAAATCTTGCTAGATATAGTAGTCGGACTAATCTCCCAGAAGTCTCGAGATTCCGCAGTAAGGCCTAATCTGTAAGAACCGCTTGGGTAGGAAGGAGCCCAAATAGCTTGTCCATTGTTTTGCATACCGATTTTAATATTGCTCTCACTATCGCCTTCGCTCATAGTAGCGCGTCCGTCCTTAAAGACAGTTGCGAGATTATGACTGACACACTGAGCATTCCGTGGGCAAACCAATGTACCAGTCCCGTTTGTGCCAACTCCAATATCTACATTGTCGACCACCAAACGGATCTCAACCCCACGAGCAACCCCATCCTTATATTTCTCGGGGACCGTAAAGCTAAAGTTGCGCCCCTGCTTAATAACTTGCCCAGAACCATCAACCAAGTCTTCACCAGCAACGCGCGCATAAACTTGGATGCTTGCTGATCCACCTCCAGATACTGAACCTGAAATTGTTGGGCACGTAACCGTAAGGTCGACTGTAGGCCTCTTGCGGAAAATCCAATCCACATCTAACGTCGCTCCATTTGTTACGCCACCAGCAGCATAGACATATTGCGTTGAGTGGACAATTGTTCCGTTATTTACTCGGTAGCCAAGTATATCGTAACCAGGTTCTGCATCAACAGTAAATGTGTGCCCTTGGTCTGCTCGCAAATTAGCAAATGAATACGGCTGTGCGCTGGTTGTTAGGCCATTTGGCTGCTCTCGGACTGTATTGTCTTTATACGGGCCAGTCTTATTACCGTCTTCTTCTTGCTTTTCACCAGATACCGTCATTAATGGTGGATCCGATTGTGGTGATGGAGACTTTTTCATCTTTACGGTTATTGAATACCCCAATGAACCGTTAGCAATTCCCTGATATAGATCAGGCGGAATTCGATAATGGTCATCATACGCCGAAGCCCGGTCCTGCATGATCCACTGGTTTGTCAACAGCGTTACCGTAAACTGACTCGCATCACGATAATTCACAGGCTGATACCCGGCAACTGGATTAAACCGGAACTCCCAGCTGGTGTAGCAACTTAACCCAAATACCCAAGGATTGTTCTGATGATCGTAGACATCCCAACTTGCTTGACCGGCAGGTGTATAGCCAAAGTTTAATACCCCATAAGCCCCAATGATTGGAGCTGGCTCATCACTACAAGCTGCTACTACATTACCGGTGCTCAAGATCTGCATCGTCGCAACCGGCGCCCCCTTACTATCGCGCATCTGCTTGAGTGGGATCAGCTGACCAGTATCATAATCCGTGTAGATAATACTCATTGGCAATTTGTGATTCGTAAAACAGTTAACACCAGCCGCTCGAGCCGAAGGAATAAGTGCCTGGCGAGCAGAATTGATGAGCCCCGTAGCACCCCCACCTGTTGGGTTATTGATATCTAAATTGTTTTGCTGACCGTCAACTTCAGGAAGTGAGTAATATTCGTTACTATACTTAGCCGAATCTAGATACTGCTGAATAACTTGGTCAAGAGACTCCGTATCACCCTGCACTCTATTAGTTGCGCGGAAGATGGCATAATAGCCAACTTTAGACTTAAAGACCGTAGTATTCTCACCAACTGCTAGCCGCGAAATATAATCGATGTCTCGCTCGCCCTCGGCATATTGCTGGAAAGTTGCGTACATCGTCTCGTTCAGGCGCGGGTATTCAACAGTTCTCACCCATGGTGCTCCTGGAGTTTCCATCTTTTTATCGAATTCTGCGTCGCTACTATATGGACTAATATCGGCGGCCCGATAGATCTCTTCTTTACTTGCACCACGCTCAAACAGAGGTAAGAAGTCTCGCTCCAAGCGAGCCTTAGCTTCTTTCTCGTAAGTTTCCTTTTCTTGGGTACTAGCATCGCCACCGAACTGATCCCAGCGTATATACACGCCAAATGCATCTGTCCCACTCGTTGCAGTGTCGGCAAGAACTTCGCGATAGTACTCTGTACAAACCTTCATGAAAGTTACACTTGGATCCCAACCATACTCTTGCTTCAGGTAGGCGTAGAATGCATCTTTACCACCCTGCGACTGATATTGAGAAGACATCCGAGTGTCAACAATTTCTTGAGTACAAGTAATCTTTTTCTTGGCTGCTTCAGCCTTTAATGCCAGATAGTTTAATAAATCGCGAGATGCGGTAGCAGCAATCAGATTAGCATCTTCTGGAGACGACTGCTTCTTATTAAACCCTTGATATGAAGCTTTTACCTTATCAAACTCATCCAAGCTTGCTGTCTGATCGCCTACTTCTGCAAAATTGCCGGCGCTCGGCCTCGGCTTACCGATCGAATCAAGAAGGCGTGTGCCCTGCAAAAGCCAGATTACCGAAAGGCTCGTGATTACAAACAGGCCGATAAGGCCAGCAAAAATGGCTACTTTCTTTTTATTGACTGGCTTCTTCGGCTGCTGTGGCTTGCCGACACTAGATTCAATCTTCTTTGGTGGTTCATAGTTTTTTGGCTTAATCGCTTCGCCAGCTTGAGTTGGCGCACCTTTTGGACGCACAACCTCACCCGCCTTGTGTTCAGCGACTGGTTTCACCTGTTTTTTATCTGGCCGAGGGCCAATGCTATCGATCGGTTTTGGCATTGAATAATAATTCCACGCGGTTTTTCAAAAACTTAAACGCTTAAGCTCTATGCTACCGTTTGTACCACTGGAGCGCAAGCGTTTTTACCTGATATAATATATCCATGAGTCTTTCTCTCGGCATCGTCGGCTTGCCAAATGTTGGTAAGTCGACACTTTTTAACGCGCTCACCAAGTCTGATATCTTGGCGGCTAATTACCCGTTTGCCACAATCGAGCCGAATGTTGGCATCGTACCGCTCCCAGATAAACGCCTCGAGGAACTCGCACGTGTTGCTGGTACCGCAAAAATTATCCCCGCCCCAGTTACCTTTACCGACATCGCAGGCATCGTAAAAGGTGCCGCAGAAGGTGCTGGCCTCGGCAATAAATTCCTCGCCCACATTCGCGAGTGCGCCGCCATTGTGCAGGTTGTTCGCGCATTCGAGTCTGGTGATATTATCCATGTTGATGACACAATCGACCCAGCCCGCGATATCGAAACCATTAAAACCGAGCTTATTCTGGCTGATCTGGCTACGATTGATAAAGTCTTGCCTCGCCTCGAAAAAGAAGCCAAAACTTCTCCCGATGCGCGAGCTGCAATTGCCGACCTCGCCAAAGCCCGTGCTGCACTCGACGCCGGTACCTTGGCTACCTCCCTCTATTCTGAGGAGGTACCACAAAGCATTTGTGAACTCCAGCTCCTGACTGCCAAGCCATTTATTTATGTGTTTAACGTGGATGAAGCCGGCTTGGCCGATAAAGATCTACATGAAAAACTTCGCACCAGTGTCGCTCCACTTCCTGCTCTCGTTCTCTGTGCTGAGCTCGAAGCTCAACTCAAAGACATGTCAGACGACGAAGCCTCAGAGCTACTTGCCGAATACGAACAAGCTGAATCTGGCCTCTCCGCTCTCGCCCATCTTGGTTTTTCAACCCTTGGCCTGCAAACATACTTCACCGCTGGCGAAAAAGAAGCTCGCGCCTGGGTAATTCCGCAAGGAGCAACCGCACCCGAAGCAGCTGGAGTAATTCATACTGATTTTGAAAAAGGTTTTATTAAGGCAGAAATCGTCGGCTGTGAAGATTTTATTGAACATGGTGGCTGGACTGGTGCTCGTACTGCCGGTAAAGTTCGACTCGAAGGCCGCGATTACATCATGCAAGACGGCGACGTCGTGCTCTTTAAATTTAACGTGTAATTAATAGTAGTTCTTTATCTATTTTTGCTGTCGATCCATATAGTACTGCTCCTGCGCCTCATTGGTGAGCCGCCAAGGGGCTTCTGGCCTTACTCCAACTTTTCTACACGCCTCAGAGTACTGCTCGAGTGTTACATGTGACCCAAAGCCTTCTATCAGTTTTCCAAGCTTGTTCATCCGGGTAGAATGTGAGTCGTTAAACCCTTTTTCTGGCTCTTGCACAATCCCAACATACTCTGGTGGCACGCCAGTACATGGGTGCTGAAATATCCGAGGCACTGCTCGCCACATACTTTCAGGATAATGCACATACAGCTCTGCAATAATTTGCTCTAATTCTCTTGGCGAATCAGTGTAAATATCCGGCGAATCATAGCTGTGGTCTTCTATTTTCCATGAGAGATAGATGCCTCTCTCGAGTGCGGTTCTTGCGAGCGTAACTAGGAAGTCTTTCTGAAATTCTTGGACATCAGCTGTTGCCTCTCCATCAAGAGACAGATAAAATTTGCGCCTTTCCCACGCCCGCGAAAGCTCGTCTTCCTTACTAAGAATTGGCTCTGGTTGTGTTGGGTCATACACTTGCCGTGCTAGACTATGCTTTTCGCGTCGATGCTTCAAACCATAAACACTCTGCAGTTCTTCATTGGCCTGACGAAGATTGATAGCTTCAAAGCGATTATCTTCTTTGTCCTGGCCGCCCATATATTTAGCAAGAGTGAGCCCTCGTTTCTCTGCTTCTTCAATATATCCAGTAAGCTCTAAAAACCGCTGTTCAGTTTCTCGCTGGATCATATGCTCATAACCAGCGCCACGTATTTCATGCTGTACTGGCCTGATGGTATCTTTTTCATCGCCCGCATCTTTAATGCTCATCAAACCCTCTCGCAAATCTCGGGAGCGAGATCTAATACGAGAACTTGATGAGACCTCGCTATCGCTGCCTGACTCCGGCCTATCGCCGCCAATTCTTACCATGCTGTTAGTATAGACTACTTGATGCACTCGAGGTATGCACCGATGCGTGTCACCACGTGCCGCATCTCTCGCACCAATCAATAAAAAACCATCGACTCTTCGTCGATGGCAAAACTTATTAACGAAACATCGACCACCACGGTGGCGGCAGGCTTCTCCTGAGACTTGTGACGATTTCCTCCATTTGGTAAGGAAGCAACTTCTGTAGCTCATCGCGCTGATGGTGGTGTCCGAACTGTTCGTCGGTCATGATGACGTCGCCAATCACAGTGCGCTCCGCATAACGAGGCCTGACGTGCCAATGGACATGCGGCTGAGGGTCAGGGAGCTGGTAGGCGTGATTCATGAGGGCTGCCCACGTCACGTGAGTTGCACCGAGCTCGCGCTTGGTCGAGTTCTCCAGATGCCTCATCACTTCGTGCAGATCTCTCCACTCCTCCGGAGACAAAGCTGGGAGATCGGGCACATGTCGCAGTGAGGTTACATAGCAGCGACCAACGTAATACTGGTCTGGAGCGAGCGTGATGCGCCAGTGCCTCGACTGGGCAACCACATAGTCATGCTCCTGTGTATTGCGAAGCAGCTGGCAGATATCGCAGCCCGCTGTGGGCATCGAATCCAAATCCAAGGTTCTCTCCTTTAGCTAGAAGAACCTGCAAATTTTACAATAAAACTAGTAATTTTTCAATGCTTACTTCAAGCGCTCGAGATACGCGCCATTGCGAGTATCGACTTTGACCATGTCCCCTGCCTTAATAAACAGCGGGGCTTGCACCTCGATACCGGTTTCGAGCTTCACAGCTTTGGTGGCGCCAGCAGCCGAGTTACCCTTATCAGAGCCAGGGGCCTCCACTACCTTCAGCGGGACATTCTTTGGCCATTCAAACCCAATGACTTGCCCGTGAAAGAGATAGCCCTCAATCTCTCCGCCTTCCAAAATATATTTTGACAAATCTTCATCAACGCTTGTTGCTACTTCATAAGTTTCGTAGCTTTCAAGATCCATAAGACTATGCGTATCTCCTTGTGTATAGAGATATTGCAGCTTTTGGCGTTGCACATCAGCCGGCTTCACCCGCTCGTCATTGCGGAACGTACGGTCAATCACCCCGCCAGTAATGAGGTTTTTAAGTTTAGTGTTCACAATCGAACCACCGCGCCCCATTTGCTTCTGTGCGTAATCAACAACCTTATACGGCGCACCATCAATCTCAACAAGCGTTTCTTTTCTTAAATCTGTTGGTCCGTACATATGCTTCTCCTCGATTAACTACCTGAATACAGGAAAGGCATGTAAGCTTGGATGAGCCGCAAGGCAGCGGCGAGAATCGCAGTTAAGCTTACTGGAACGTAAGTGCAACGAGACTCGAAGTCGCTAACGCAGCGGCTCGCCAAGATCGCATGCCGATAGATTTATTTTACGACGAATGGTAAAAGAGCCATATGTCGCGCTCGCTTCAGTGCTTTTGCGAGCATACGCTGATGCTTCATCGAAGCGCCGGTACGCTTACGGTTTTCGATCTTCCCCACACTAGAAACGTAGCGCTGCAAAAACTTAACGTCTTTGTAGTCAATAACTGCTACTTGTTCTGCGTAAAAACGATTTTGTTTACGAAATTCTGCCATGTTTTCTCCTTAAAATGGGATGTCATCAAGATTAATGTCGTCACCAGGCATCTCCTGAACTTCAGGGTCATCAGATTTTTTCGCTGAAGATGCTGCTGGAGCTCCACCCTCTCCCGGGCCAGCACTGAGGAAGTTAATGTCAGTCGCTACAATTTCTGTGCGCTGCTTCTTTACTCCGTCGGCTTCCCAAGATCGTGTCTGCAGGCGACCAACTACTAAAACCTTACGGCCCTTTGAGAGGTAGTTAGAAACCAACTCGCCCAACTTACCCCAAGCAACAACATCATGAAACTCAACTGCGTCTTTTTTATCGCCGCTTTGCGGATCCTGCCAGCTGCGATTGGTTGCAACTGCAAAGCTCGCTACAGACTGACCAGATGGAGTCTGCCGAAGTTCTGGGTCACGAGTGAGGTTACCCATGATAATTGCCTGGTTAAAATCTTTTGCCATCCCTATCTCCTTAACGCTTAAATTTATTCAGTCTCTGGTTTTTCTACAGGCTTTTTGGTGCTGTTTTTTGCACCTTTATTCACTGGACGAACGTCTTCAAGTGACACCACAATATAACGAATTACTTCTGAAGTAATTCGCAAAGTGCTATCTAGCTCCTGAACTTTAGCTGGATCAAGAGTAACCTGGAAGAATACGTAGATTCCCCAGTCCTGCTTCTTAATGCGGTAAGCGAGCTTTCGCTTGCCCCAGTTGTCTTTATTATCAATTTTTCCGCCAAGGCCGGTAATAATTCCTTCAACCTTACTGACGGCTCGATCGAGATCAATCTCGAGATCGGGGTGTAGGATAACACCTACTTCGTATTGTCGCATAGACATCCTTTCTTTGGTTCACCCGGACTAACGGGATTCGCTGACGTTAGTGGCGCGTAAGCAGCCTTGTGCGTCAACAAAAAGGTTATTTGTTGTAAACACCGTAATTCTACCGAAAATACCAGAATAAATCAAGGGTTAAGCGTATAATGCAAGTGATGAAAAAACAACCACTCGGCCAGCAAATTCTTCTCTCCCAGCTCAAAAACATGATTCTTTTTGACCGCCATGATTTACGTCCCTTGGGCTTAATCGAGGGGGTAGTGTTTAGAAGCAATAATCTCCAAGTAGCTTTTCTGCAATGTCTGTCGGGTGGCAGTACAAGTTACATCCGCGCAGATCAGACAGCAGTGGTCAAAAACCTTCTCACAATACCAGGTGCGGAATGCTTTGGAGAAAAAGAAGACTTCATACGCGAAAAAGCCACTTTTGAACAAAACTGCCGTCTACTCGACTACAAAGTGTGTGATACGAGTGGTAAAAAACTTGGCAATATCGAGGATTGCAGTATCAAACTTCCCCTTATGATTGCAGACCGACTATATATAAGACGCCCTCTGTTAAAAAGCCTTCATCAAGGCTCGCTCATTCTTCCGACTTCCGCAATACAAGACGTTCAGCCAGATAAAAAATTACTTATCGTGCAGTCAGAACTAGGTGCTTCTAAGAAAGCTGCTGTTAAACCCCTAACAGCATAGCAACTAGCATGTTCGGTAAATATTTGCTTGCGCTCGCTCTATCAGAAGACTAGCATAAGAAGTACTAAAGAGGGTTATGATTTTGCTCATCGTTGCAGGCCTTTGGGTGCTCGCTATCGCAATTTGTATACGTGCTGTTCTCGTTTCTCGATAACTCTTTGACGATACTCGTGAGCCCTAAAGCGAACGTTCGCTATCCAAGTGAGGCTTTACTTGTGAATAAGTGAAGCCCCTACTTACCAAATAACGTATCATGTGTTCGCGGTCGTATGTTCGGTGGCGATTTTTCTTTTCTATGAGCTCCTGTATCGTAGAATCTACCCCCTCGTCGCTCACTACTAAGCGAATAGTATCTCTTGCAATGCCCTTCCTTAAGAGCTCACTTTCAATCGCGCGCGGAGATTTAAGCATGTCACGGCGCATATCAGCCCAACGTCTAGCAAAATCTTCGTCATTCAAGTATCCCTCTTCGGTAAGACGAAGCACAATGTCATCTATCGAGGCATCAAAGCCCTTCCTTATCAGATAGTCACGCATTTCTCTAGCGGAACGAATCCGTAAGGCAAGATATCGTATTGCTGCATTGTACGCTTTGCTAGTCTCAGCCTCGGCACGCAGTTGCTGCAACTGCTCAGCACTGAGTTCCTGCCCTTTACGCAACCGCCATGCAGCCACCTGATTGAGACTTAAGCCACACCAAAATTCTTCATCTATATAGAGATTAATGAATTCCCCTTTTTTCTGGGTTGTAAGCTTGGTTACGATTGGCACCGCTTAACCTAAATTTCGAGAGCTAGAAGTTATTTTCCTTCTTCTAACTCAGCCTCCTGACCACCGCCAGCTGCTCGCTCACGAATTTTGGCGTCAAGCTCGTCCATTACTTCCGGGTGAGCTTTCAAAAACTGTTTAGCGGCTTCTCTACCCTGCCCAATCTTATCTTCCTTGTATGAGAACCAGGCGCCAGCTTTCTTAACGAGCTCGTATTTAACGGCCAAATCTATCAAATCACCCGGTCGCGAAATGCCCTCATTAAACATAATATCGAACTCCGCAATTTTAAATGGTGCCGCAATCTTATTCTTCACCACCTTTACCTTCACGTGGTTACCAATACTCTGATCACCTTCCTTAAGCTGTTCAGTACGACGAATATCCAGACGTACAGACGAGTAATATTTCAATGCATTACCACCAGCAGTAACCTCTGGATTGCCGAACATCACACCAATCTTCATGCGTAACTGGTTAATGAAAATAACTGAGCACTTTGTTTTACTGACAATTCCAGTAAGTTTTCGTAGCGCTTGACTCATGAGGCGAGCCTGCAAGCCCATATGGGCATCACCCATCTCGCCCTCAATTTCTGCACGTGGCACTAAGGCGGCCACAGAGTCTACAATCACCGTATCAACAGCCCCCGAGCGTACCAAGGTTTCGGTAATTTCGAGCGCCTGCTCACCTGTGTCCGGCTGCGAAATTAAAAGGTCATTAAGATTCACGCCAATCTTCGATGCATATTCTGGATCTAAGGCGTGCTCCGCATCAACAAAGGCAGCAAGCCCGCCCCGCTTTTGCACTTCAGCCACCGCATGCAGTGCCAAAGTTGTCTTACCGCTCGACTCCGGACCATAAATTTCTATAATGCGCCCCTTAGGAAAACCGCCGCCCAAGGCCAAATCTAACGCTAAGCTACCGGTTGGAATCGTCTCGACATGAGCCTTCATCCCCTCACCTAACTTCATAATTGAACCAACACCAAACTGTCGTTCTATTTGCTCTACCGCCAATTCAACTGCCTTCAAACGAGCACTTCGCTCCGACGCCGACTGCTTTGATGAATCCTTCACTGCTACTCCTTTATCTGACTTCGTTGTTGTGGCTGGCATTACAGCTCTCCTCCTATCTTATATACTCATGTTCTGCATTCATAGTACCGAACATAATACGTACAGGTCAAGAGGTTTTTGTAATGCTTTTCGGTTTTTCTTCTTATCTATCTGAAATTTTCAAAACTCACTGCAAACGGCAGCTCTTCACCGCGCAAGGTTTGCATGACCGCCTGCAGTTCATCTCGGCTAGCACTTACCACCCGGATGGCGTCCCCCTGAATCGAACTCTTCACCTTTGGATGCTTCTCGCGAATAATCTTCGAGACCTGCTTAGCTTTTTCCTGGTCAAGCCCCTGTTTTAGCATAAGTGTCCATTTATAGTCCATGCCGCTCTGGGTGATTTCCTGACTACTATCTAGAAACTTGAGGTCCACGGAGCGACGAACAAATTTTGACTCAATCACGTCTTTCATGGCCTTCAGCTTAAGTTCCGAATTTGATTTCAGTCGCAACTCAGACTTATCGCGATCAAACTCTATCTCGGAGCCAGTACCCTGAAAATCATAGCGCGTAGACAATTCCCGCTTTACCTGATCAACAATATTAATCATATCGGCCACATCATATTTACTTACCACATCAAGCGATGCATCTTTTGCCATAGTCTCCTCCTATTTTGTGTCGCGGCGCAATTCTATACCGCGTTTTACTTCGCCAGGTGCACCCAGCAAACCCAAGTCCTTATTCTGCACCACTGCGTTGGTGAGCACAACCCGTGTAACTCCAGCATTACCAGTAGCGAGTGTGAGTACGTCTGCTGCCGAGAAAGTTTGCGATGTACCGGCAAGCATTGTGCCACGGAAAATCTCTTTACCGTCGGCTTCCACGACAAGCCACGTAGCAGCATCTGTCATATTTACAACTGCCTGCACCGTACCGGTCTCGGCCGCTGGTGAAGGACTGAGCGCTGGTTCAACAGCAGGTGTTGGGGTTGGCGTAGTCTCTTGCAGAGTTGCGGTAATAATATAGGTTTCGGTCACACTCTTACCTAAGCGGTTCGTGGCTGTTAGCTTAATTTCGTTCCGACCATCAGTTAATGCGATGCGCTCCCGAAAAGTACCGTCGGCCGCCACGAGCACTGGCGAATCATTAATTGTAAGGTCCGCTCCGCCCTCAACCTTGCCTGAGACATAGCCAAAATTCGTTGAAACACTCCGGGCCTCATCTTGCGAAATCGCTAACTTTGGTGGCGCTGAGAGCACAATCACCTGCCACACAATGTAGCCAACCACCAAGGCAACCACGGCTGCGACAGACAAAAGCGCAAATGTTTTTGGCGTAACCACCATGCGCGTTGATTTTATCGGCTTCACACCAAGCTGCACGTCACGGCCACGCTGGCTTTGACGCTTCATTTCTCGGGCACCGGCACGCTCTTGTTCGTACAGCTTAATAATCGGCTTGGTTTCGAGTCCCAAAAAATCGGCATAATTTTTTACATAGCCCTTGGTGTAGACATCATCTTTTAAGACGTCATATTCACTGGCTTCTAGGGCCTCGATATAGCGTGCTCGAATACGGGTTGCTTGTTCGGCCTCAGATATGGATATGTCCAAACTTTCACGACGGCGCTTCAGGATTGAAGCGAGGGTTTGCACTTTAGACTTAGTGGTTTTAGGGCGTGCTTGTTCATTCATCCGCGCTCACGTTCTCCCCTGAATTTTCCTGAAAACCGCCATCTGAAGCCGGACCGGTATCGATGGACGACATCAATACCGCGCGTGGCTTCGCGCCATCAGCTGGGCCAATTACGCCATTCTCTTCAAGCATATCCATGAGCCGGGCCGCTCGTGAGTAACCAACCTTAAAGCGTCGCTGCAAGAGTGAGGCTGATGCCTTACCACTTTGCACCACAAAAGCCACAACCTCATCATATAAATCATCATCGCCAGATCCACCATCGCCCATGGCCATAACTCCGCGAGCCCCAATCTTAACGGCTTGAGCAAGTACTTCTTCGTTATATTGTGGCGCGCGTTCGTCACGCAAGAATTGCATCACTGCCGAAACTTCTTCGCCTGTAATGAGTACACCTTGAGCGCGTTTTGGCTTCATGAATTCTGGCGAAGAAAAGAGCATATCACCTTTTCCAAGCAGCTTTTCGGCGCCACTCTGGTCCAAAATAGTACGGCTGTCTATCTGGCTGGCCGTTGTAAGTGCTACACGAGCTGGCAAGTTGGCCTTAATAAGACCAGTCACAACACCAACGCTTGGACGCTGCGTGGCGAGTACAAGGTGAATGCCAACCGCACGTGCCATCTGAGCAATACGCACAATCAATGTCTCAACATCCTTACCAGCAACCACCATGAGATCGGCGAACTCGTCCAAGACGATTACGATGTACGGCATACCATCCACGCCTTTTTGCTGATTATATTCACCAATATCACGCTTTCCGTGGTCGGCGAGCAAGTTAAGGCGGCGCTCCATCTCGGCAACCGCCCATTTCATAGCACTAATTGCCTTTTCGTGATCAGTAATAACCGGGGTTAAAAGATGAGGAATATCATTATATGGCGTAAGTTCCACGCGTTTTGGGTCCACCAAAATGAGACGCAACTGCGCGGGCGAATTACGATACAAGAAAGAAGTCAGCATCGTATTAATCATCACCGACTTACCAGCCTTTGTGGCACCTGCCACCAAAAGGTGGGGCATACTTGCCAGGTCGGCTGTAAGAATGTCGCCAGCTACATCTCGCCCAAGCACAAATTCCAAACGGCTCGGCTTCGTTTGCATTTCCTTACTTTCGAGGATATCGCGTAGTCGAACCTGCGCACTCTTCTCGTTCGGCACCTCAATACCAACCAGATCTGTTCCAGCAATTGGTGCTTCAATACGAATGTGTGGCGCCTTGAGAGCCAAGGCTAAGTTTCGGTCTAGGGCCGTAATCTTGTTGAGCTTCACTCCTGTTGATGGCTTGAGCGTATATTGCGCGACAGTTGGACCAACATTAACCCCAACCATTGCTACCTCAATACCAAAATCCTGGAAGGTATTCTGAATAATGTTGGCTTTCTCTTTTTCGTTACCAGCGTCAGCTTTCGTAGACATACCTTTTAAGAGATCAAGCGGCGGATATTTCCAATCCTTATCGAGTGTGGCAGTCATAGCAGCCTTCGGACCAGGCTTGGCTTTGGGCTCTTCTTCGCCAACACTGCCGCGGAACGGCAATTTATTATTTACCGCAAAACCAGGCTGCTTAACCTCTAGCTTATTCTCATCTGCTTTCTTCTCGCGACCAAACAGCTTGCGAGCCAAATCGGCAAGCCGCACGCCGGTAGCAATTACGATCACAACCAGCTCAACAAGCACCAAGAGGAAGATAGCTAACGGAGTTGTCAGCAGCGGATGCAGAATCATCCACAGAGCGTAACCGATAAAACCGCCCTGATTTGGCAGCTCGCTCAAGGTTGTACCCTCGCCGGCTAGGGAGAACTGCAGAATACCAGCTAGCACAATAAAGAAAGCAATCAGACCGAAGTAATTCTGTCCCTTGAGTTCAAACCGCTTTGGCAAAAAGAGCAAAATAGCCAGACCAAAGAATGCGGCAGGAACCAAGTATGCAGCCTGTCCAATAAGGCTCTTTGCAGCCTGCATAAACGAAGTGCCGAGTGAACCAGCGCCACCAAAGAATGCCACGATGAGCAGCACACCCAGACCAATTAAAATGATTGCAGCAATATCTTGTTTTGCAGCTTTAGACAGAAGTGGTTTTTTTTCAACGACTTCTTGTTTTTTGCGAGTATTTGGTCGGGCTGACTTCTTGCGTCCGCCTTTTTTTGAACCGGTTGCCATATCTTTTTATTATGCCTCGCTTTAGCACTAAACGCCAGATAGTTTATAGAGAAAAACACGAGAGTTCTCTAGCGCATTTCTCACCCTCTCGTCTGCATCTATTATAGCATAGTCGGACAATAAAATAAAGAGTTGTCAAATTTGGCCGCATGAAAGTTATGCTTGGAGAATCCACTCGCCGTATCGTACAGTAAAACTGCAAATGCACCTCGACGAGAAGAAAGTTGTACATCGTGACAGAACGAGTGGTTATCGCCATCGACGGTCCGGCCGGCAGTGGCAAATCCACCGCTGCTCGCCTACTCGCCGAAGCCCTTGGATACGTCGCCCTCGATTCGGGCAGCGTGTATCGCATCATCACCATCGCCATGCTCCGGCAAGGCATGAGTCCCGACGACAATTTTGCCAACTGGTTCTTGAGCCTCGGAACCGATATCGTCACACTCACCAATGGCCGCGCTACTCACCTGTTTGGCCGCGAGGTGAGCGAGGAAGCACTCAAGAGTCCCGAAGTTCACGCTTGCGTTTCGCAAGTCAGTGAGCATCCAGGCATCCGCGAATTCGTGAACACCAAGCTCCGTAAGTACGCCGAGCAATGCGAGAGCGGAATCGTCTGCGATGGGCGTGACGCCGGAACGGTGATTTTCCCACATGCAGATGTCAAAATCTACCTCACCGCACGCCTCATCATTCGCGCCCGAAGGATCGGCCTTCCCCAGTCTGCAGTGCAAGCCAGAGATGAAAATGATCACAAGAAGACTTTCGGACCACTGCCACATTGGCAGGAAGCAAAGCAACTTGGCTACAAGATCGTTCAAACAGACGCCAAAGAGCCAGGCGTAGTTGTGGCTAGGATGTGTCGACACATTGAACGTACCCTCTCCCAGCTCTAGAGCTGGGAGTTTTTTAAACTTCGATTACGACTGGGAGAATGATTGGGTTCCGCTTCGTCACCTTGAACAGATAGTTCGCAACATCATCACGCATACGTGTCTTAATGATTAGGCTCGAAGCCGGAGTTGAGATATCGCGCTTATCGAAGATAGTCTGCACAATTTGACGACTCTTTTGGACGAGCTCAACATTATCCTTCATATAGATAAAGCCACGAGAGATGATATCAGGGCTGGTCTTGAGCTTGCCAGTCTTTTTATCAACCGTAGCAATAATCATGAATACACCGTCAGCGCTCATTGCCAAACGATCCTTCAAGACAATTTCTTGAACATCGCCAATACCAGCGCCATCAATCAACACAACTCCAGCTGTTACCTTAGGGCCTTCTTTAATGCCCGACTCATCCGCAATGAGCACTTGCCCATTCTCTACTACAAACAAGTTCTCATCTGGAATACCTTCGGTTTTTGCAATCGCTGCATTATGGAACATATGATGCATCTCGCCGTGAATTGGCAGATAGTATTTTGGTCGCACTAGCTGAATCATTTCTTTAATTTCGTCTACCGTAGCGTGTCCACCAGTGTGCATCTTACCAAGGTTATCGAAAGCAGCTGTAGCCGGCTGGTACACATATGCACCCCAGCGGAACAAGTTATCAACCATACCCCAAACAGACTTTTCGTTGCCTGGAATAATTGAGGCCGAAAGCACTACAACATCGTTTGGCTTAAGCTTTACGTCACGATGTTCACCTGTACCCATGCGCTGCAAGGCCGAGAAATTCTCACCCTGTGATCCAGTTGAAAGCACCACAACTTGTCCATCATCAAACTTGCTGATTTCATTAGCTTTAATGAGCAAACCAGCTGGCACTTTTACATAACCAAGCTTTACGGCTAGTTCGAGATTGTTCTGCATGCTGCGTCCAACAACTGCGAGTTTGCGCTTAGACTTAGCAACTGCATTCACCACAATTTGCATACGGGTGATCTGACTGCCGAAAGCAGCTATCACTACGCGCTTGTTGTAGTTGCGAATAAAAATCTCATCAAGCGTCTCAACAATATCCATTTCCGGAGTTGAACGCCCAGGAGTCTCACAGCTTGTAGAATCGCACATGAGCATCAAGACGCCTTCATCTCCCAGCTCCTTCAGGCGCTGCTTGTCAGCAGTTTTACCATCGAGTGGGTTGTCTTCGAAACGCCAGTCACCGGTGTTTACAATCGTTCCAACCGGCGTACGGATAGCCAAAGAACAAGCATCAGGAATAGAGTGCGTGGTACGCAAAAATTCTACATTGAACACACCCAGCTGGATGCGGTCATGCCGGTCTTGGTCAATGATGTGCAGCTCTGGCTTAAACGGCAGTTTATATTCTTCTAACTTACGCTCGATAAACTTAATCGTGAATTTTGCTGCATAAATTGGCGCAGGAATTTTTGGCAAGATAAACGGGATACCACCAACATGATCTTCGTGTGCGTGCGTAATGAGGATTCCACGAATTTTATGCTTGCGCTCTTCCAGATAAGTTACATCCGGCACCACCAGATCAATTCCCGGCTGGTCATCACCCGGAAAACTGAAGCCCATATCCATAATAATGATATCGTCTTCATACTCCAGGGCCATAATATTTCGGCCAATCTCATTTAAACCACCGAGTGGGATGATCTTGAGCTTACCAGCATCCGCTTTAGAAACACCATTCACATCCATAGCTTTAATTTTTGGACGTGAACCCTGTCCACCAGCAGCATTAAAGCTACCGTGCACAAAAGTTTGCGGGCCTTTTGGCATACGCATGCGTGGCGGACGACCAAGTCCTCCACGCTCACGGCGCTGGCCGTTACCGTTTCTGCCATTACCATTGTTGTTATTTCGGCGCTGGTTGTTCTGTCCACCTTGTCCGTTTTGACTACGGCGCTGGCCATCTTGGCCACCACCCTGACCATTAGTCTGAGCTGGCTTTGAACGCGGTGCGTTTTGACGAGCTCCCTGAGATTGCGGTTTTGAGTTTTGAGATTTCAGATCGTCCAACGATAGTGGACGACTCGTGAGTTCTTCTGACATGTGTGTTATTTTCCTTTCTTATAAACTGTTGGCATGTCTAAGCTCTTGCTCCGGACTATTGCAGAGCCAGGGCTTAAACATGCGATTTATGAATTTTTCTTAAGCAATTGAGGTATCTTGGCAAAATCCTCTTGGAGAATCGTGCGCATTGAGCCGTTATACAATGCAGCAGCCGGGTGATACAGTGGCAAAAATACCTGACTGCGCTGTGACTTACCGTGAGAATATGTTCGCTCAACTGGCACTCCATGGGCTTGGCTAATCTTTAATTCTGGAAGAAATATATTCATCGAATGCCTTCCCAAAAAGACCACGAGCTTCGGATCAATTACATCAATTTGCTCTAAAAGGTGCGGTAGCGACGCTTGAATCTCGTCAGGCTTTGGGTCTCGATTGTTGGGCGGTCGATACTTCAAAATACTCGTGATGAAAACATCTTCTCGCTTCAGATTTATATTTTCTAGCATCTCTACCAAAAATTTGCCTGAAGCTCCAACAAACGGACGGCCTTCACGGTCCTCTTGTGCCCCGGGGGCTTCACCCACAAACATAATGTCTGCTTCTGGGTCACCCTCGCCGGGCACAGGATTGGTGCAACTTTTACATAACTCGGTACATACTTCGCATGAGGCAATTCGCTGTGCTATTTGAGCAAGTTTTTTCTGCTTCTCTTCGCGCATCGACTCACTCATACAATTTTTATTCTTGCTGAGCGGCTTTCTTACTCAAATTATACCGTCCTCGGTCATCTTTTTCGACCAACTTCACGCGAATTGAGTCGCCTTCGCTAATCTCATCAGATACATCCTCAACACGATGGTCGGCCAACTGAGAGACATGCACGAGGCCTTCTCGACCTGGCATAAACTCTACAAACGCCCCAAAATCCATGATTTTCACTACCTTAGCATCGTAAATCTTACCAACTTCTGGCTCAGCCACAATCGACTCAATCCAATTTTTGGCACGCTCGGCGGCCTTCACGTCATCAGAGTAAATCATAATCAAGCCATCATCTTCGATATCAATCTGCGCACCGGTTTCGCCAGTAATTTTCTGAATGGTTTCTCCACCCTTGCCAATCACTTCTTTAATCTTATCGGGATTAATCACAACTTTTGTGATACGCGGTGCAAATTCCGAGAGTTCTGGGCGAGCTTCTGGCAAAATTTCGAGCATCTTACCCATAATGTGGGCCCGACCCTCTCGAGCCTGGGCCAAAGCGGCACGCATAATCTCGAGCGTAATACCGGTCACTTTAATATCCATCTGAAGGGCCGTAATGCCCTCGGACGTTCCGGCAACTTTAAAGTCCATATCACCAGCAAAATCTTCAGCACCCTGAATGTCAGAAAGAATCACATAGCTGTCCGGTTGAGACTTGTCTATCATCAAGCCCATAGCAATACCAGCAACGGGACGCTTGAGCGGAACACCTGCATCCATCAGTGAGAGCGTCGAACCACACACCGAAGCCATTGAGGTCGAACCGTTGGAGCTCAAAATTTCTGAAACAACCCGAATTGCGTATGGAAACTCTTCAATCTCTGGCAGCATTGGCTCAAGGGCCCTCTCCGCCAAAGCACCGTGGCCAATTTCGCGGCGACCGGTTGATCGCAATGGCCGTGCCTCGCCAGTAGAATACGGTGGGAAGTTATAGTGATGCATATAGCGCTTCGTCGTATCTTCTTCCATGGTGTCGATAAGCTGCGCATAACTGATTGGTGCTAACGTTGCGACCGAGAGAGCCTGCGTGGTACCGCGAGTAAAAATCGCGCTCCCGTGAGTACGCGGCAATACACTTGTATCGCCAGATATTGGTCGTACTTCAGTAGTTTTGCGCTTATCCGGACGTTCACCGTCTTCTAGAATGGCGCGGCGAATCTCAGCATCGACAACACTCATAAAGGCAGTTTTTACTACGCCGAACGGGAACCGCTCTTTATTATCTTCCATCTCGGCTGGAAGTGGTCCAAATTCATCAATTACCAGCTTACGCAGTTCCGCTAAAACGTCCTCACGCTTCAAGCCATCAGAATGACGTACATCAGAGCCGAGTTTTCCTTCTAAAAAGCTACTAATCTTCTCTGCCAAATCTTCATCAGCACGAAAGAGTTCAAACTCTTGTGGTTTCACATCAAGAGCCCGTACCATCTCTTGCTGCAGTTCAATAACCGGCTGCCAAGTTTTGAGTGCCAATTCAAAGGCATCCACCATCACTTCTTCTGATATTTCCTGGGCGCCAGCTTCAACCATCATAATTGCGTCGGCAGTACCGGCAATTGTCAGGTTAAGTTTCGAATCTGTCTGCTCACTGACGGTAGGGTAAGCAATCAACTCACCATCTTTCTCGCCAACGCGCATACCAGCTACCGGCCCCTGAAATGGTGCACCAGTCAGCATCAAGGCACTTGATGCGGCAATCATGCCGAGTACGTCTGGCTCATGCTCGCCATCAACCGAAAGTGTTGTTACAACCACCTGCACATCGTTGCGGTAGCCTTTAGGAAACAGCGGACGAATCGGACGATCAATCAAGCGAGCGGTTAAAATCGCCTTTTCAGATGGGCGACCTTCGCGCTTAATAAAGCGGCTACCAGAAATCTTTCCGGCGGCATACATGCGTTCTTCGTAATCTATCAGGAGCGGGAAAAAGTCCTGGTCGGGCTTTGGCTCGCGCGCCACGACAGCAGTTGCAAGCACTACGGTATCTCCATAGCGCACAGTCACTGCGCCGTCAGCCAGAAAAGCCAACTTGCCTGTTTCGATTGTTAATTTCTTACCTGCAAACTCTGTTTCAAAGGTTTGCGTCTTTCCACCAAAAGGGTGAATAATCATACGTTTCCTTCTTTCATGAAGACTTTCACCAGACTTACGCCAGGTGCCAGAGAGCAAATTACCCGCTTGATAATCTCTTCTCTTTCACCTGCATTGCTGCTGAGTAAACTTCTACTATTTTATATCTCAAATGTACGTACCTCTATGGTACTACATTTTACTTCAATGTACGTGCGCTCCCGTAAAATGAGAGCGTGAAAAACTAGCGACGAAGCTTCAACTGCTTAACAATTGCTGCGTAACGCTCTTGACTGTTCTTTTGGAGGTAGTCCAGCAAGCGTCTGCGCTTAGACACCATTGCGAGCAAACCACGGCGACTGTGATTGTCGTGCTTATGTAGCTTTAAGTGCTCTGTAAGTGAAGCTATCTTTTCAGTAAAAATAGCGATCTGCACCTCAGCCGAGCCAGTATCTTTGGTGTGCTGTCCGTGCTTCTTGATGATTTTCGTCTTTGCAGACTGAGTTTTTGCTTCTGTTGCCATAATCAGGTTACAAGTATATCAGCTCTCCAAGAGTTTTTCAAGTCTTACGGCGTCTGCAAGCTGAAAATCCCCTACAGAGATACGCTTAAGCGCCGACAAATAGGCCCCCGTGCCCAAACTTTCTCCTAAAGAGTGGGCTAACGAGCGAATATACGTACCGCTCGAAACTTTTACCGCGGCAGTCAGCTTTGGGTAGCTATACGCAACATCTCGCCACCAATAGACTCTTGCCGGGCGTGCGGCCATTTCCGGCACTTCGCCCTTACGAGCCAAACTATAAGCGCGCTTACCATGTATTTTAATCGCACTATAAATCGGTGGTTTTTGCATAATTTCACCAGATAGCCGATCTATTACTCCCTGAATCTCCTCCAGCGACGGCTGTCGATCCGAAATACGCTCTTTCTCACCCTCACCATCGTCGGTAGTAGAAAACTCGCCCAACGTGATCTCCAGCTCGTACACCTTATCAAGTTTAGTAAGACTCTGAGCCTGGCGAGTATATTCCTTCCCTACCAACAGCACCATCAGACCTTCCGCGAGTGGATCGAGTGTACCGGTGTGCCCTACTTTACGAATGTCCGTAAGCTTACGTAGTTGAGCCACGCTCTTAAATGAACTCTGATTTTTTGGTTTATGAACAAGCCATATACCCTCCGGAGACTCCAGTGTTCCGCGCTTCATGCTATCTCCCAAAATGAATACTTTTTGTATACAATACTACTAGCTACTGCTGTTGAGACTGAGCTGGTACCGGGTTAAATACACCACCCGGCTGCAGAATATTCGTGTTTTGAGCCTGCTCCTGCTTGAGCTGTTCTGCGGCAGCTTGCAAGTCGTTTTTTACTTGATCAGACAAAACCTCAGAGATCTTGCGAGCTTTTTTTGCCGGCGCGGCAACTCCAGCTCCCGCGCTAAATAGCTCTCGCACTACTTCCTGCTGTCGAGCACCACCACTCAAAAGTTGTGCTGCAACCGTCATCGTCTTAGAGGTGGTAGAGCTTGTGGTAAATCGATTTGTAGCTGACATAATGCCTGCCAAGAGGGCTGTGGCAATATCTGCATCAATCATGCCTTGGCCCAGAGATTCGATGGTGCCAATCAAAAGCTCACTTACCGAACTCGCGTTAGTCTCTACGAAGTTCACACTGCCGTAGTTTTCATTAATGCGGTGGTAGTCAATATTAATCAGGTGCAAACCATCAAAAAGAGTTGGATTTGCTTCGAGCATGCTGTCAATTTGGGCGAGTTTATGTACGCCCACAACAACTACCAGATCAAACTGATATGACCCATAGTCAAATCGAGCATCTTCCGGGCGGAAGTTACCTACAGCTGGAGTAATAGTAATGTCGAGTCGCCCATCAACAATGTCGTATTTGAGCTTATCTACTTCAACCTGAGCCAGATCAAGAGACACAACAAAATCACGCACACCATCAAGCGTACGGCTGATATGACGCGTATCGAGAATCTTTTCTGCAGCAACTGGAGCGGCATCGGTGATAACCGCATGACTTTTCTTGCCGAGTCGGGCCAGAATCTGCTGTAATGCATATACAGCTGCAACCTGATCTACATTTGGTTCGCGACCGGTCACGATTAAAACACTCTCGGCTTGGCGCAAGAGTTCGACAGTTTGCTGTTTGGATGTAAGTTCTGCTGTTTGCATAGGAATATACCAGTATACCAAATTACCTCACACCTGTCAAGAGCTTAAGCTTTTTTAGAAAAGAATAAGATGCAAATCTTTACAAACCTGGAGAAATCAGGTATTATTGTGCGGTCTCTATGGATGCTTCTCTCGCAGCAAAAGCTCCATACAAAAACATGAATTATAATCAAGGAAATCATTATGCCAATCATTAAATCAGCTATGAAGCGCGTTCGTCAGGAAGAGAAACGCCGTGCTCGTAATAACGCTACCAAGCGTCGCATTAAGGCCACTACCAAATCTACGCTAGCTCACGTGGCTACTGAAGACCTGAAAGCCGCTCAGACCGAGCTCACCAAGACCATCTCACTGCTAGATAAGGCCGTCAAAAAGGGTACCCTCCACAAAAATACTGCTGCCCGACGCAAAAGCAAGCTCACACGCTCCTACAACTCTGTAGCGAAAGAAGCTTACGGTACAACTGCTGCCACCAAGAAGACCGAGGCGAAGAAGCCAGCAGCAAAGAAAGCTCCTGCTAAAAAGCCCGCTGTAAAGAAATAAAAGCTACTCCTTACGAGCTAATTGCATCACCAGGTCAATCATGGCCTGGTGAGCTTTTTTTTCGCCAGTTTTCATAGCAATATCTGCATCCAAAAGTGCACTATAGGCCTGTTCCAAATCGCTTTGGGTTAGGTTGCGCGCAATAGGTTGGGCCTTCTGGATAGAATACGGCTTCACACCACAGGCCTTCAGTTCTGCCTCACCAGCCCCCTCCATAGCAAGCGTCAGAACTCGATAATGCCACATCAGCGTACCAATCAGCTGCTGATCGTTAGCGCCACTCGTCGCGAGCTGACGGTAGCTGTCTATCGCCCCACCCACATTGTGCCTACTGATCATCTCAATTAAATCGAAGACGCTATCGTGTACATTTTTTGGAGTATGTTCATCAATTACGGTGCGAGTAATGGTAGAGTCCGCCAGAGCTAGCTTTGTAATTTCGCTTGCCAAAAGCCATTCGTCTTCGCCCGCTCGCTGCAGCAAATACTGTGCATCTTGGACCGAAAGCGCCGCACCGTGTCGCTTTGCCTCTACCCGCATCCAAGCGATACGCTCCTGAGGAGTGTGAGCTGCAAATAGCTTGGTGTGTTTCATGCCAGACAAAAACTTATACAACTTGGTACGACGGTCGAGCCCTCGACCATCAATAACTGCTACGGTCGTATCCGGCACCTTACCAACTAACACCTCAAACTTTTCAATCTCATCTTTAAGGCTAGCGATACCAGCAATAATGACGAGGCGATGCGAGAAGAACATAGGTAAAGCCAAAAGCGACTGCTCTAAAGCCGCAAAACCCTCCAGCCCAACATCTATGCCTACCTCATCGAGCGCATCCTGATACTTACTCGCATACTGCTGACGCAGCTTAGAAATATGCTGAGCAATCGCGAAATCATTATCGCCGCCAAGAAACAATATCATGCGCGCGCCTTTGGCTGACAGTGTGAGCAGACGTGGGTTCCACGGCCGGCTACGCGAATTTTTTCGATTGTTCGGCCACAGTTAGAGCAAGCCTGCCCTTCACGCCGAAACACCTTGGCAAACGTCAGATAGCTACCCTTGCGACCCTCTGCATCAACATAGTTTTTATCACTCGATCCACCTAACGAGATTGAGAGCTGCATTACCTCTCTAAGCGCCACATACAATCGCTTTAGCTTTACAGAGCTCACCTTCTCTACTTGAGTAGATGGATGAATACGAGCCGCAAACAAACCTTCGTCGGCATAAATATTACCCACCCCCGCCAACACTGTTTGATCAAGAATTGCGGCCTTAATACTGCTACGTGGTCGCTTTTGTATGCGAGTCCGAAAATCTTCAAACGTGAAGTCTTCTGCCAATGCTTCGGGCCCCAACTTTACCATAAATGGCTCATCTGCCACCTGATCGGAGCGCATAAACTTTACCCAGCCAAACTTTCGCTGATCATTAAAATACAAATGCGAACCATCAGCAAAATCAAAAATGACGCGCGTAGATCTATCTGGTAAGTTACCAATCAAGCTATCATTGGGGTGACCAGCGCCAAAGCTCTCACCTTTTGGTTCCCTAAATACGAGCTGACCGGTCATCTTTAAGTGAATGAGTACGCTAAATCCGGTATTAAACTCAATAATGAGGGCTTTCCCGCGCCGATTCACTCGCTCGACAGTAGCACCTATAAGATGTATAGCGACGTCTTCAGTGTTATTTGGAAAACTTTTTGGCGTATCATGCTCCACACGCACAATAACACGACCCGGCAATAGTCGCGCTAATCCCAACCTCACAGTCTCTACTTCTGGTAATTCAGGCATATATACAGTATACAGTTAGCGCGAATTTGAATCTGCTAACGCTTAAGTAAGACCAACTTGACGACGCAGCTCCGCCACATCACCTTGATACCACACAGCATCGATTCCGGCATCTGTAGCACCAACACAATTCGCCTGGCGGTCATCCACAAAGACAATCTCAGACGCAGGTGCTTTTAGCGTGCTCAACACATGCGCAAAATACTCTGGCTGCGGCTTAGCCGCACCCATATCAGGAGTAATGAGCTGCGCAATCGTCGGGGCATCATCAATTTTCTTCCATACCGAATCAATCCACGCCTTACCGCTGTTAGATGCCAGGGCCAATGAAACACCTTGCTTTTGCAGATCCTGCATCAGTCCAATCATTTCACTATCCACGGCGTGCTTGGTATGGACACCTACATAACTCAAGCCCGATCGCACACCCAAAGGTACAATCACTCCCAGAAAGTCGAACACTACCCACTTAGGTAATTTAGTCGAGCTCACCCCAATCCTTTCCGGTTTCTATCTCTACCACAATCGGCACCTCGAGCTTAATGACACCTTCCATAGTCTCCTTCATAACCTTGGCCACTTCATCCCGAAGCTTAGCGTCGCACTCTACTATCAATTCGTCGTGAATCTGCAGAATCATATGCGCTGAGCCACTAAGCTGGTCTAATTTTGGTGCCAGTTGAATCATAGCTATTTTCATCATATCCGCAGCAGTACCCTGGAGCGGCATGTTTACAGCCTGTCTTTCGGCAGCAGAACGAACAATAAAATTACTCGATTTTACATCTGGACACGGGCGGCGTCTGCCATACAAAGTTTCGGTGTAGCCCTCATCATGAGCTTGTTTTTTAATGCGGCGAATGTAGTCGGCAACACCGCGACGTAGCTCGAAGTAGCGATCAATAAATGCCTTACTGTCCTCATAGCTCATACCAGTCGCGACTGATAATCCATGGGTGTTCATGCCATATAGGACACCAAAATTGATGGTCTTAGCTCCGTAGCGCTGCTCTTTGGTAACTTCTTCTGGCTTTACGCCGTGCATTTGAGCAGCCGTGAGCGTATGGATATCGATACCCGACTTAAAATCTTCAATCATCTGAGTATCTCCTGCCATCGCTGCTGCTAGACGTAGCTCAATCTGGCTGTAGTCGGCTGCTACGAGGACTTTGCCCTTCTCTGCAACAAAAGCCTTACGTATTTCGCGCCCTAGAGGTGTACGTACTGGAATATTTTGTAGATTAGGATCACTGCTGGAAAGCCGTCCAGTCTGAGCAATGGTCTGATTATAGCTAGTGTGAATTCGACCATCCGACTCATTCACCAATAGCGGCAAGGCATCGACATACGTACTCTTAAGCTTAGTTATCTCGCGATACTCAAAAATCAGCTCAATAATTGGATGCCTTCCGCGTAGCTTTTCTAGTTCTGTGGCTGCCGTAGAAATACCGGTCTTACCCTTTTTCAGATCACTGTGCTCAATTTTGAGCTTATCAAACAATATGGACTTAAGTTGCTGGGTCGAGGCAATATTAAACTCACCCTCAGCATAATCCCAAATCTGTTTCTGCACTTCAGCAAGACGCTTAGCCAGGCGAGCCGAAAATTTGGCTAGAAAATCTGTGTCGAGCGTAACGCCCGTCAGTTCCACGTCGCCCAAAACCGGTATTAAAGGCCACTCCAAAGTTTCGCCAACTTCAGTGAGCTTACCGATTTCACCTAAGCGTGGTCGTAAAACCTCATAGAGACGCCAAGTAATGTCGGCATCCTCGGCAGCATACTGGCCGGCTTCAGCAATTTCTGCCTCTGCAAAAGTTTTTTGACCCTTACCTTTCGGGCCAATTAGTTCGGTTATTTCAATCATCTCAATACCAAGCTCAGAGAGCGCCAAGCCAGAAAGTGTCTGCGCCCGCCCAACCGGGCTTAACAGAAACGCAGCAATCATGGTATCAAAAACGATTCCCTGCATCTGCACACCCGCCTGGCGCATAATCTGATAATCATACTTTATATTATGGCCAACCTTACCAATCTCTGAGCTTTCCAGTATTGGACCAAGCACATCTAAAACCGTTGCGACACTCAACTGATCCCCAGAAGTATGTCCTACTGGCACGTAATATGCCTCGCCTGACTTCCAAGAAAAACTCAATCCAACAAGCCCAGCTGTCATAACATTAAGTCCGGTGGTCTCCGTATCGAAAGCAATAACCTTTTGTGTACTCAGAGCTTTTGCTAGCTTTTCGAGCGCATCACGATCTTGTACAATCTCATACTTTGCCGTCTTTAAATGATCTCGAAGCAATTTTTGCGGTTGCTTCTCCACTCCATAAATCTCATCAAAAAGATTTGGCTGGCGCGCGTCTTCCTGTTGATTCTTAGGTAGTTTAGCGATCAACGACCTAAACTCTAACTCCGTAAACAGCTGCACGACTTTATCACGATTAAATCGATGTAACCTGGCTTTCTCCAGATCAAACTCAAACTCAACATTACACACAATCCGCGAAAGCTCCAGGGAATGATAGGCATCTTCCTTGCCTTCCTCAAGCCTTTTACGAACAGCTGGCTTGAGTTCATCCAAATTCTTATAAATGCCCTCTAACGTTTTGTATTTCTGCACTAAATCGGTGGCAGTTTTCTCACCAATCCCCTTCACCCCAGGAATATTATCGCTCGAATCCCCTTTTAAAGCCTTGGTAACTAAAAATTCTTCGGGATTTACCCCATAACGTTCTTCAACGGCTTTCACATCATACAAAACCGTATCAGAAAACCCTCGACGCAGCGTATACACCCGCACATGTTCATCAACAAGCTGTAGCTCATCCATATCACCCGTCACAATGACCACATCGTGTGTGTTCTTGTGTTGCGCGGCTAGCGTACCGATTACATCATCAGCTTCGTAGCCCTCAACACCAATAACTGGAATCTCGAACACGTCGAGTAAGTTTCGAGTAACATCAAACTGCGGCACAAGATCAGCATCCGTCTCTTTGCGTGTGCCCTTGTAGTCTTTATACATATCATGCCGAAATGTCTTTCCAGGCATATCCCACGCCACAACCACATATTCAGGCTGCAACTCTTTAATGGCGTTCAGCAGCATCATTGTAAAACCATACACCCCATTAGTGGGCGTGCCATCCTTTGTAGATAGATATGGGATAGCGTGAAAACCACGATGCAAGAGGGCGTGGCCATCAAAAATTGCGATACGAGATCGGGGTTTTGTCATACTCCAGATTATACCTGGTTTTTTGTAAGTTCGGGTGCAATAATAGCCGTATGAGTGAATCAAGAAGCCCCCACGAGGACATTGTAGGAAGCTCTGAGGTCGACCCAGAAGCAATCAAACGCTTTAAGGAAGCACGCAAGAGAGAACTGGAAAGGACTTCACAGACTCCAAGTGCAACCCCAGAAGATGTCGCAGCAAGTCGTGCAGAAGCGATCCAGGAGCCCACAGATACTTCTGGCGACGATTACTACCAGCATCAACTCACTCGTGTACGCGAGGCCAGGGCCCAACAAAAAAGAGGCGAAGAGCCTCCGGCCGATGACACTCAACAATAAAACTGCTCGGCAATTCAACCGAGCAGTTTTACAGCCCTATTTTTGACTACTGTATGTAATCTTTGAGTTTTTTCGAGTCTTTGTTCTTGCGAAGTTTGGCCAGAGCCTTGGCCTCAATTTGGCGAATGCGTTCGCGTGTCACGCCAAACTCCTGCCCAACTTCTTCGAGCGTGTGTGAGCGACCATCCTCGAGCCCGAAACGCATGCGCAAGATCTTCTGTTCACGAGGCGTAAGTAGCGCGAGTGTTTCGTCAATATGCTCTTTCAAGAGCTCATATGTGGCTGCATCAACTGGACTCACCGAATCGTGATCTTCGATAAATTCCGAGAGAGTTGAGTCATCATCTTCACCAACCGTAGCATCCAGTGATGTGGTGTCCTGGCTAATCTTTTGGATGTGCAAAACCTTTTCAACATCCATTTCCATTTCCTTAGCTAGCTCTTCAGGACTTGGCTCACGACCAAGTTCAGAGGTAAGGCGACGCTGGGTGCGGATAAGCTTGTTAATAGTCTCAACCATGTGCACCGGAATGCGGATCACGCGAGCTTGGTCGGCAATCGCGCGAGTAATTGCCTGTCGAATCCACCAGGTTGCATAGGTAGAAAACTTGAATCCCTTGGTGTAGTCAAACTTTTCAACGGCTCGCAAAAGCCCCGTATTTCCTTCTTGAATCAGGTCTAATAGATCAAGACCACGACCAATATACTTCTTAGCAATCGAGACCACCAAGCGCATGTTGGCTTCAGCGAGCGCATCCTTAGCGGACTTATCACCCTGCTCAATGCGCTTAGCTAAAGCAACTTCCTCTTCTCCAGTAATCAACGGAATCTTCCCGATCTCGCGGAGGTAAAGTCGCACTGAGTCGTCAGCTATATCTTTAATATATTCTTCGCTGGTGGCTTTTTCGATATCTTCTTCTGGTTCAGTCTGCCAAATCAGCTTGTCTTTTTGATCGACAACTTCCACGCCCTGATCGATTAATGCCGAATAAAGATCATCTAAAAGCTCAACTTGCTCTTCGGCAGACGGCACTGCGGCCATAATTTCCTGCTGAGTAACAAAGCCTTGTTCACGCCCCTTAGAGAGTAGACGCTCTACGATTGGCTTAAGTTCTTCTGGAATTTGTGGTGGTGGGGTTGGTTCAGGATTCTTTGCCTTACGCGGCATGGAACACTCCTTCTAAAATTACGTAAGTATAGCTCGCCGAGTATGAAGCTAGAGTTCGCTTATCTGCTTCATGATGGCCTGATAACGATGAAGTTTTTGTGCGGCCAGGTTCATATCACCCTGGGCTTCCGCCTGTGCAATTTCGCGCTGCAGTTGGCGCTTTCTTTGCTCGTATGTGTGTTTGAGTAAATTGTGGACTTGGGTAAAGGCTTCGAGCCCTCTCTCGTGCTCGGTCATTTCCGAGTATTCATGGTTACCCCGTAACCCCAGCATCTTAACACGCTCTTCCAGGTTTGGCAAGGCCTTAATAATGCCCGACTCCCCCGCTCGCGGGTGTTTTGCTAGATAGCGAAATAAATCCAAATTTTCGCTCGATAGTTCGTCAAATTCCAGGTCCTCTAAAGCCATACGCGTCGCCGGGTAAGCAATCAGCAGCTCTAGAAACATCTCTTCGAGACGAGCCCCCCTTGTGAGCTTTTTGGTAGCAGTTTTTACAGCCGGTTTTTGCGCTTCTTGTTCAACTTTTGTATTCACATTTTTCGTGACAACTTTTTGCTCAACTAAGCCCTTAACTACTGATACATCAACTTGCACAAGTTGACTTAGGCGCGTTACATAATGCTCCAATTCAATCCTATCCTTCAGCTTACGTAGTACGGGAACCAGGAATTGTGTAGTCGCTTTTTTAGCTGGACCACTCCCTACTCCCTGAGTTTTTGCAGCATAGCTAAAAAGATAGTCAATTGCGTACTCAGAATTATCTACAAATTTCTGCCATGCTTCAGGATCGGTCTGCAACAGCTCATCAGGGTCCTTTGCGCCTTCGATAGTAATTACCTCAATACGGACGTTAGCTTCCTGTCCAAGCTCAATAGCTCTAAGTGTCGCCTGTAATCCTGCGGCATCCTGATCAAAACACAACTTAACTTTAGCCGCCAATCGACCGAGTGCTTTAATCTGGTCAACCGTAAACGCCGTACCGCTAGCTGCCACGACATTTTTTTGTCCATGTTGCCAGAGCGTAACGACATCAACATTGCCCTCCACAACAATTACCGCGTCCTGTTCACGAATCGCATCTTTGGCTTGAGACAATCCATACAACACTTTAGATTTATGATAAATTGGCGTGTCTGAGGTATTTACATACTTAGCAGTCTTCTGATCACTCGCTAGTATTCTGCCAGAAAACCCGACGGGCCTACCCTGCGCGTCCATCACCGGAAACATCACTCGATCACGAAAGACATCGTAGCCACCACGCGACCGAGTGCTCTTAGCCGCCAAGCCCGCGGCAATCAATTCATCTAAGTTAAACCCCTGCTTAGAAGCATAATCTACAAACCCGGTCCAACCGTCGGGTGCGTAACCCAAGCGAAATGCTTTTATGGTCTCAGCTGAGATACCACGAGTTTCACGCAAGTACGCAAGAGCCGCTTTATTGCGAGAAAGCTGATAATGATAAAACTTTGTGGCTAACTCAACAGCAGCAAATAAGCGACTTTTTTTCTCACCGCTCATGCCGCCACCACTACTACGCGGCTTTAGCTCTACGCCAGCCCGAGCTGCCAACATTTCAAGCGCCTCGGGAAAACTTAAGCCTTCAGCTCGCATAACAAAGCTAATTACATCGCCGCCTTCGTTAGCTCCAAAATCATGCCAAATCTGCTTATCTGGACTTACAAAAAAACTTGGTGTCTTTTCTGATCGAAATGGTGAAATGCCACGATAATCTTTGCCGGCTTTCTTTAATTCAACATAACCAGCAACCACCTCAACGATATCGAGCCGCTGCTTAACTTCCTCAACATCATTCATACGCTTATTATATGCCCTTAAGGTAAAAAACCGAAGAGCACCCGAATGCGGCTATGCTAATCAATCAGCTCCAACAACTCAGGGAATGTAGCCATACCGCGACTCCCTAAAAAATGCCCTTTATCAGCCAGCATAACAAGCTTAGCGTCCAACTTATGGGCCAAGCGTCGCGTGCGGTCGGGAGTGACAATAGTATCGTCGTTTGAACCCACACAGATAAACTCCTGAGATTGCTCATGTACGTGCCTCCAATTTGGCTCGGGTTCAAAAAACTTGCTCGCCGAATCATTGGGCGCATCATAAAAACCGCTCACTAAGAGGACTTTCCTTATAGGCTCTTTAATCTGTCCACTCTCCAGCAAACGAAGAGCTAAAAAGCACCCAAGCGAGTGAGCTACGACGATATCATTAGTGCCAAGCCCCTCGGCATCGCTTGCAACTTGCTCGCTCCAGCGCTGCATGAGTGGCCTCACATCGGTCTTCATGTGTGGAGCACGCACTTCGAAACCTTTGGCTTGTAAACAGGAGGCCAGCCAACCGAGCCACCCTTCGCTTGGGTTGTCGTTCCAGCCATGAATTATGAGCGCTCTGGCAGCTTTTGTAGAGGCAGTTTCTATCGCCACTTCCAGGTTTTTACTACACCCGCCATAACCTCCGACTGCTCCTTGGTGTCGTTCGGCGTAGAGATTAGAATACCCTCGATTGCTGCGCCAGCACTATCTAGTCGATCGGTAGAATTGGTTTTAGCAAAAACCAAAATTTTCTTCTGATTCTGTTGAGTAGTCGTTAAACGAATTGCATCCTGTCCATCAAGCTTGAATGCTTCTTCGGAATCTATAGTCGTAGCACTCGCCTGCAGTTGCTTCTTATATACCTCCAGGCTCTTTTCGAAACTTACCTCTCCACCTTCATTGCGAAACATCTTGGTGGGTGCGACTACCAGGAGATTTGTCTCACCACTTCCATACCCCAGGTCTACCGCACAAAACTGATTGCTGCCCAAGCTTACGCTTCGAGGCACTTCAAATGCATAGCAATCCGTCTCAATTTTACCTGTACCGCGCTGCTCATTACCCTGCAGCTCACCTTGACCCACAACATCTGAGGCTACGCCATTAGTGGCGGCCTTCTTTTTGTCATCGGCGGTTTTCTTCGTAATTAACGTAAATGCAATCAACCCAACCAAAGCTACAGCGGCAATGCCCAAACCCAATGCCAAAAGGCGATATTTATGCTCATGGTTTTGTGGCTGCATTATATTGCTCATACTACACTCCTAGCTCATTTCCATGACCAAGTAGAAAGAAACTGGTCAAACCCCTTACGGCTATAATCATCATTATACGCACCGGTCACAATAAAGGCGACGAAATTCTTTTCTCCAAACGTTCTATCACCTTCCGGTAGAATGATGAACACGTAAGCAACATCAACCCCAGAGGCAGCATCTTTCTTGCCAACCACTTTTACTGCATCCAGTCCACCAACTTTTATATCCTCACGTGTGGTCACCAAATCCTTAGGAATAATGTCGACTATCAAGGCTTCTAGATACTTTTGGGTATCAATAGAATTTGAGCTGTTTTGCGTGTTTGTACCCGCACTTTCTTCTGTAGCTATA
This sequence comes from uncultured Candidatus Saccharibacteria bacterium, assembly GCA_964454845.1. GTDB lineage: Bacteria > Patescibacteriota > Saccharimonadia > CAILAD01. The sequence continues at coordinate 11,057 of CAYVVS010000001.1, read as the reverse complement.
TCAAATTGACCTAGTGCAGAAACGAATATTGAAGAAATTTTTTGTTCGCCATATGTAATTGATAGTGCACAGTCTTTATTCTGCTGTGTATCCACCGGCGTGAGCGATTGAGCTACATAGCAGTCGGTAGAAACCTTCTCACTAAAGGGCTGCGTTGGCTTTTCCGTTTTATCACGCACCGAACCAGCACTCGTAGATGGAGTAGCTGTAGGGGTCGAATCTTTTCGCGACGCAATGTAAGCGTATCCTCCAATTGCTGCCAGCAAAATCACAACAAGACCAACTGCTAAACCTACTATCAGACCAATCGGCTTACGCTTTGCCGTGTTAGCAACCGGTGATGCCGAAGGTGCAACCGGAGCCGGTGCAGTATTTTCTGGAGCTCCTCCAAACGGCATAGTCTGAGAAGTCGACTGCAGACCGCCAGCATGCATGTCGTCGTTACGCGGAACCGGAGCAAGCCGAACAGGTGCGGGCTTAATCGGCGAGCTACTCAATTCGCTCACAGTTGGCTGCGCAGTAACCGCCGGCAAAACTGGCTCCGCTTGAGGCTCGGCGAGCGGACTAGGAGTTGGCACTGATGCCGGTACCTGATTAGTGAAGTCGGGCGCGGGCATAGGGTCTTGGGGCGTAGCTTGAGGTGTTGCCGGAGGAATTGGTGGCAGCTGAGAGGTGCCGTCCTCATAGCCCTGAGCCAACGGATTTCGAAACACCGGTACGTCATCAGCAGATGGTTGAGGAGGCGTTGAAGCCGGTGGCTCTGGCGCGGGCATTGGCTGGGGTGCGTTGGGGTCGTTTGGATTCATAAAATGGCTACTTGTTATCTTAAAGTATAGCATGAGCGCTTTCGCGCAAGAACAACTAAAACCGCCACTGCCAATCTTGTATAACTTCAGCTACAAACGCACGGTCAGGCTCTGATGTTGCCCAAGCACGTAGTTCGAAGGCAGTAATTGGCTCCCGTCCATCAACGCGAATAGGATTCTCCAAAAATACAAGATACGAAACAAAACTCTCGTTGTTTTGAGGGTAAAATTCCTCCAAACGCCAGCCAGTTCGTCCACCCACTATCACACGATCGCGAGATTTCTCTACGGCACCTAGGGTTAACCACCGCTGCCGCCAGTTTTCAGTCATGGCCTCCTCACTCTGCACGCCATAGTATGGCGACACCTGAAGATATGTATATTTACGAGGGCGGGCGTAGGCTCCAGTAAGACAGTCAGGATTACTCGTAATCTCAAAGTCTGTAGGCACATAAAACTCATAGCAATCCGTTTCCACCCTAATTCGATCCGGCTTTTCCTCCAAGACCAAGGGTTTTGGCCTAAATTGTTGAGCATCCACTCTACTGGCCCAAAGTCGCCAGCCGAATACACCTAAAAAGAGCCCCATAGCCAATAGTAAGCCAAAAAATATAGCCCGAGAAAGCAATTCTTCCCGGCGGTGACGAGCAATTTTAGTCACGACGCGTCAGAGCGCAAATAGTCCTGATAACTATTCCACTCTCCCCCTAGCAACTTCATAGTGAGCTCCTGTGCCAACCGTACTGTTTTACCTTCAATATCTCTAGTTGGATTCACTTCGACCATATCTACAGCTACCGGATTAAGAGAGCCCAACTTCCGGGCAATATATTCAGCTTCACGATACGTTAGTCCGCCGGCATTTTGTATCCCTGTACCGGGAGCAAACTGGGCGTCAATGGCGTCAATGTCGTAGCTCACATGCACCGGCCGATCACCCGCCCACGTGGCAACCTTCTGCATCACTGCACCAATGCCTTGTTCAAGGATTCCATCCATCGAAGCATGAGCAATTTTTTGCTCCGCCAACCAGCGTGCTTCTTCTGCATCGATATCTTTAATCCCCACTAAAAAGATTTCAGATGGAGCGTAATATGGTCCGGGAAATAATTTTGTAAGCGTGTCACCGGCGGCAATTCTCAGAGGCAGTCCATGAATATTACGCGTTTGCGAGGACTCCAATGTGTGGGCATCTGGATGAGCATCTACATACACACATACCGCATCTGGATATCGCTGCTTGGTAGCCAACAGACTTACTGCGCCGATAGAATGATCACCGCCAAGCACCAAGGTTTTTTCATCATAGGATGTTTTACCGGCTAGCTGTCGGTACAGCTCCTGAAGCCAAGGCAAGAGCGTTGTAGCATTGCTCAGCCCCAGATCTTCGTGATTTTTGTCTTCCCCAACGGCTGAAACTTCTGAGATTTTTAACGTCCAATCATCCCCCGCTAGTGCGTCACGCAACCCGGATTCCAAAAGCACCTCAGGTGCAGTTTCGCAACCATAGTTCACACTACCTTCAGACGTACCGGCGCATACAACGTGCAATTTTTTCATCACTCTTCATTATCAACCATAGCGACAGCCATGAGAAGCCTGGCTCAACCACAAAAAACGTTTACAATAGAGACTATGCTACATCGCTTGAAGAAACTTGTGCCAAACAGTGCAGTAAATGGTTTTCATTATTTTGAAGCCTTAGCCGCTGGCTTTGCGTATCGCCATCCAAGTCGTCACATGGTTGTAATCGGCGTGGTTGGCTCTAAGGGTAAAACCACCTTAGCCAACTTGCTCTGGGCGGCGTTATCAGGCGACGGCTCAAAAGTTGGACTCATCGGCACTGCCAATATTCGAATTGGCCACGAAGAACGCCTCAATCCTTACCATATGACAATGCCGGGGCGTCATCGTATGCAAAAAGTTCTTGCCGAAATGCGCCAGGCCGGTTGTCACTATGCAGTCATGGAGGTTCCTTCCGAAGGACAGGCTCAATGGCGCCATGTCGGCATTTACTTCGATATGCTGATTTTTACTAATGTCACGCGCGAACTGATGGCTAGTCACAACTACTCACTCGACGTTTTACACGAGCACAATAAACGCGTATTTGCGAGCCTCTCACAAAAACCCAAAACCGTTCAGGGCCGCTTACAGCCAAAAATACTCATCGCCAACTCTGATGCAGAGCATTTTACACAGTATTTTGATCACATCGCGGACATTAAACGCAGCTATTCCGTAACTAAAAAAAGTGACTACCGAGCCACCCGCATCGAAACATCTCCACGAGGAGCCGAGTTTGTAATTAATAAACATTCATATCATATTCCAATACCAGGTGCGATCAATGTTAGCAATGCCGCTGGCGCCATCGCTGCGGCCCTTGAACTCGGCAAGTCTCCCCAGGTTATTGCGCGCGGCTTAAGTGAACTGAGTGTCATTCCCGGACGCATGGAGCGCATCGAAACTGGGCAAAAATTTCATGTCATTGTCGATTACGCACACGAAGAAACCGGTATGCAAGCGCTTATGGACAGCGCTCAGGATATGGTGCAAAAAGGCAACAAAATCATTACGTTATTGGGTGCGGAAGGCGGTGGACGCGATGAACTCAAGCGACCAATCATGGGTGAAATTGCTATGCGCGGCAGTGACTACGTGGTACTTTCAAATGTCGACCCTTATCGTGACGACCCCGAAAAGATCATCGACGACATTGCTGTTGGAGTAGAAGAAGGTGGCGGTAAACTCAATGAAACATATTGGCGAATCGCCGATCGGAGAGCGGGGATCGCGAAAGCTCTGTCGCTCGCAACCGACGATGACCTGGTCTTAATTACCGGTAAAGGCGCCGAACAATCAATCGTTATTGGTGGCAAAAAAACAGCCTGGGACGACCGCCAAGTAGTACGCGAGGAACTCAAAAAACTCCGCTAAAGTGCGTGGCTAGAGCTATTTAAAAAGCCAATAATAATCGCCGTCCACCAGGTTAGCTGAGAAATAGAAATCAATAAAATGCTCCGTGCTTGCAAGGTGCGTGGCAACTCAAAGAACTTACCCTGCGGAGCCGCCTCCGTAGCTTTATGAAGGCGGTCGAGTAATACTCCGTTGATTATCAAAATAACTACCGCCACCAATTTAATCCGTGTACGCACTGAAATTTCATCCGGAAGCAAGATCGAGCCACTCACAACAAGCAAAGCTACACCCACCCAAATCAGCTTCTGGGCAACATTACTCACATTCAACACCAGCTTTTTATCAGCTTTGCCGATAAACCACAACGCACCAATAGTATCTACCAGCATCACCGCACCAAAGCCAACCGCAAAGGCAATCAGATGTACGAATAGCGCCAATTTCATTGCGGGCTGGATTCTCTACTTGGTTTATCGCTTTTAATACGAGCAACCACCGTCAGCATACCGAGCATAAAACTACACCACACGATTGAGAGCGCCATCGCTATCCAGACATTTTCAAAAACCAAGCTGAGCCATGAAATCACCCCGGTTACCATCAATAACCATACAAATACTACAAGCCAACCCTGCCAGCTACTCGGTAGCCAACCAGAGCCTTTCTGGCGAGCTTTAAACCAATTCTTTCGTTCTTTTTTCATACTTTCTTCATTGTAACCCTATCCCCCTTTGCTTCCAAGAAGCCTTCGCGCGCAAGCTCATTACACGCCAGCTCTACCTCACTTTTTTCAAAACCAATAATTTTGTCACCCAATCTTAGAAATCCCATTTCGAGCACCTGCTGCAAAATGAGGCCACGTAATTGGCGATTCGAACCCTCAAACTTAGATTGCCTTGTATAATGCTTGCTGCGCCGGTTAGGATTTACCACTTGGGTTTTTAAAAACGTTCCGTAATCCATCAGCGCCCAGTACCATTCCCGTGGATGCTCTCTATCTACTGCCTCAGCAATAAATGGCAAAATTTCTGCATCCGCCACACCTTCCCGATCGCCAAAATAGTGGTGCAAGAATACTCGGCGTATATTTGTCTCAATAAAAACCACTGGCTGATTATACGCGTACGCAACGATCGCTCCCGCAGTACCTGGACCAATACCGCTGAATGTCTGCAGCGTCTCAACATCACTTGGCAATACACCACCAAACTCGGCTAGCACGCGCTGTGCAACCAACTGCAGGCGCAAAGCTCGCCTGTTATACCCAAGTCCTTTCCAAAGTCGTAACACATCTTCGGTGGTAGCCTCCGCCAAGCTCGCAAAATCTGGCCACTTCTCGATCCAAGCATCAAATTTTGGCCAAACTCTATCCACCTGAGTTTGCTGCAACATAAACTCACTCACCACTACGTTGTAAGGCGTAGGCTCATCACGCCAAGGCATTAAACGAGCATGCTCACGATAGTAATTCCAAACGATTTCCTGAAATTCAACAATACGCATAGATGCTTACAGTATACAAAAATGAAAAACGGCCGGGCATAGTGCCCGACCGGTGATCTCTCACGAGAGATCACAAGAAGGTGACGTGGGTCTCAGCCCAAGCCAGGGCATGTCGCGCCTTATCACGGGCGCTCGCGAACTTGTCTCCAGGCGCCGAACCGCGCCAGAAGTTATCCCAGCAGTACCGCTCCGGGTTGATCCAAATCAAGGACAACTCATCGCAAATACGTCCGTCAACAACATGGCACCGCAACTTACGTCCAGTTACCACGAAACCTGCAGACTGCTGCATCCGTCGCGAGCGTTCATTAGATGACAAAACAGCTGAATCAATCGCCGCCATATCAAGCACCCTGACTGCATAGAACAACCCGGCACGCGTAACAGCCGTGCCAATCCCAGCCTCCTGATGTTGACTCGAGAACATCACCGCACCAGCAGTTCCCCGCTGGTCGGCAACACCGTGCAAACCAAAGCTACCAACAAGCCTCCCATGAACATGGACGCCAAAAAGAACATCATCAGTCGACGTGCTCACTCGGTCATACCATGCTTGCTCTGTTTCGAGCGTTTGGGCATTTCGAGTCGACAGCCACTTGAGATTGGAATAGCGCTGCATCCCGTCCACGACTTGCGAAACATCGTCGCGCGTAAACGGCTTGAGTTGCACTTCTCGAAAATCATCGAGAATTATCTGCATTTGACAGCCAAAGGCCATGACTTTCTCCTTCTTGTACTAGGTACACTCGGCGAGAGGGTTCTCGTCGAGCAATTGAGCTCCGAAATGTGCTAATTTTTAGTTATCGATATTAAAAAAGCCTCCTTTCGGAGGCCAATTACTCGAAAAGAATGAGATATTACTCGAGTACCAGACCTCCTGGAATTTTGTGTGCAGCAACAAAGCCCGCTGACTTCGCGTCAGTCGAGTGTGCCGGGTGTTCGATCATGTAATCGAGTAGTCTATTCATAATTCCTTTATTAAAACACTAATGTTAATTATTGTCAACAATTTTATTGAAATATGTTATGCTTTTATATAGTTAAGGGGACATAACTTTGCCGAGCATACACAAGCCACTGTTTTTAATTACCGGCAGTTCGGGCGTTGGAAAAAATGCCGTTATTGCCGAGTTGGTGCGTCAGCACCCCACGCTAGCCCAAGTCATAAGCGTAACTACCCGCTGGCCGGCTCGAGCTCAAGAGAAGTTTGCTGAACACTATTTCTTTGTCGACAATGAGCGATTTGTCTGGCTTGAAAAAACCAACCAGTTAGTAGAAAGCACATTTGTATATGGTGATCACTATGGCACATTAGCTTTTTCACTCGAACAAACGATTGCAAGTGGCAAAACGCCAATCCTCACCGTCGATCCCAAAGGTGTCGAGAACTACCGCCAGCTTGGTTATACCGTAAAAGTAATCTTTTTAGATTTTCCAGACGCCCAAACCCAGAAAGATCGGATAATGAAGCGACAACCAAACATTAATCCCGAAGCCCTCGACGAACGTTTGGCCGAAGCTGCCCAAGAGCGCGCTTGGGCTAATACTCAAGCGCAAACTCCAGATTTTGCCGTAGTGGTTAACGATAAACTCGGTGCTTGCGTACAAGATGCCGCCCGGGCTTTGAATTTATAAGGCTATCTTTTTAAGCTAATTTCCAGCTAACTTCGCGTTATAATAGAGCTTGCTGGATTGCATTCTTGACCGAATTATTCTAAGCTACTCCAGTTCTTAAAAAACTATGCAAAAATCACCTAAACCAGATTTTATCTACGATCCAGTGCGGGACAAGCGACACAGCTTAAAACGAGTCGCCGGTCGTCCCAAAAAGCCAATGGCGCGCTGGAAAAAAGTTCTTATCTTTCTTGGCTGCTGCCTCGCGCTCGGCCTGGTGGCTTTTGGTATTTTTACGTTCACAAATATCGCAAAAATTGCACCTAACTTCTTCAAGTTTGAAACCAAACTCAAAGGCGAAGACGAAGGCCGTGTTAATATTCTCCTGATCGGCACTGGTGATCCAGGCCATGATGGCGAAGGGCTTGCCGATACTAATATTCTGGTAAGCGTAAACACCCGCGAAAATAAGCTCGCGATGGTTTCCATCCCCCGTGATACACGAGTAAAAATTGATGGGCATGGCAGTAAAAAGATTAATGAGGCCCACGCTTATGGCGATATCCCACTAGCCACAGATACTGTCGAAAATTTCTTAGATGTACCCGTCCACTACTACGTGCGTGCCAACTTCACCGGCCTAAAGCAAGCAGTCGACGCAGTTGGTGGCATTGAGATAGACAACAAGCAGCTACTCTACGATCCAGAATATCCGTGCGATAAAAATCAGTGGAAGAGTTGCGGCTTTAAACTACAGCCAGGCAAACAAAAAGTAGATGGCACGACTGCACTCAAATACGCCCGCTGCCGCAAGGGCACCTGTGGCGACGACTTTGGCCGTGCCGCCCGCCAGCAAGAAGTTATCACCGCCATTCGTACCAAAGCTACGAGTACCGAAACTATCTTGAACCCAGCAAAACTAACAGCACTCATTCAAACAGCTGGCGATAACGTAAAAACCGATCTTTCTGTACAGGGCATGTTGCGCCTCAATGACCTTACAAAAGACATTCCAAACGATCAAATCGTGAATGCCGTGTTCTCATTGGAGCCAAATGGTTTTCTTAAGCCTGACCCTGCAGGCTCAAGCGACCTGTTGCCGATCGATACTACACTTACCTCTATTCAAACCTTCGTAAAAGACATTTTTAGGCTCGGGCCTATCTGGCAAGAAAATGCCACTATCGTAATTCAGAATGGTACAGCCACCGCTTCACTTGGCGGCAAACTCGAAACAAAGCTAGAAAAAGAAAAGTTACCATTCACCATCACACAGGTAACCAATGCGCTCAAACGCGACTATACGACAACCCAAATTATTGACTATACCGGCGGCACAAAAAATAATACTAAGTCATATCTTGAAGGCGTGCTCAAAGTGACAGCTACCACGCCAGAAAAAGAAGTTAAAAACCCACCTCAGGATTTCGTCATTATCATTGGCTCAGACTACGGCAACTATTTACCAACGCCATCTCCATCGCCAACAACTAATAGCTCCAGTCGTCGCTAAGAGTTAGTCAATTGGTACAACTGTCTCACTTGGTATGGGAGTAGCTTCCGAGCGTTTACCGCCATTGAAGGCATACCAAGCGAGTGCAAAGATTGTTGCAGCCATCAAAAGGAGTACCATGCCCATAATGATAATCCCTCCAGATTGTGTGCGGCGTGACCGATTCATGTATCTATAGTAAATCAGCTTACGTCCAAACTCCAGTGTTCGGCATTTCTTCGTCATTACCTGATATACTGTCTGTATGACTAGTGAAAATTCTCACCAGAAAATTGAATTTCGTCCGCTCGCCGATCGCCTTCGGCCCCAAAACCTGAAAGAGATGGTTGGCCAAGAAACCGTCATCAGCAAAGGAAGTTTTGTACGTGAACTAGTTGAATCTGGACAAGTAGCGTCACTCATATTTTGGGGGCCACCAGGTTGTGGCAAAACTACCTTGGCACGTATTTTAGCTCGCTCTGGCAACTATCACTTTGTTGAAATTTCTGCCGTCACTGCTGCAAAGGCCGATGTAATGCGGGTAATTGAAGATGCCAAGGCCATGCAGCGACTTGGCACCCAAACCATTTTGTTTGTCGACGAAATTCACCGCTTTAATAAGGCCCAGCAAGACGCGTTCCTCCCCCACATCGAAAACGGGACGATTATCTTTATTGGCGCCACCACCGAAAACCCGAGTTTTGAGGTGATTGCTCCTCTGCTCTCCCGCAGCCGCGTGGTCGTCCTGGAGGCGATTCCAAAAACTGAGCTCACAAAACTCCTCAAGCGGGCGCTCAAAAACTATCCTTCAACCAAAGCCGATAAAGACGCGCTGGACTTACTCGCCGAACGCTCAGTTGGCGATGCCCGTGCTGCCCTCGGTGGACTCGAGGCCACGATACAGATTTCCCCTGCCCACATTACGACCGAAACGGTAAAGCAGGCCATGCAAACCATGGCTCTCAGTTACGACAAAACCGGCGAATATCACTACAACCTCATTTCTGCCTATATTAAGTCCATTCGCGGTAGCCATGTTGATGCGGCCATGTTCTATCTTTTTCGCATGCTCGACGCTGGTGAAGATCCAAAATTTATCGCTCGTCGTCTCGTAATATTAGCCTCCGAGGATATCGGTATGGCCGCCCCCGCTGCTCTCAACTTAGCGGTCAGCTGCTTTCAGGCAATCGAGCGCATTGGCTTACCCGAAGGTGAATACGCACTGGCTCACACCACAATTGCGCTCGCAAAATCACCAAAGAGCCGATCAGTAGCTGACGCCATGGGCCGCGCCAAACAGGCTGTACGTAATTATCCAACTGCGCAAGTACCACTTGGACTGCGTAATGCCCCTACTAAACTCATGAAGGAATTAGGCTACGGCAAAAACTACAAGTGGAAAGCAGACTTCCAGGCTCCCGAAGGCTTTTTGCCAGAAGAACTCCAGAATGAACGCTTCTTTTTTGACGACTAGCTTTTGTGACACTATCAGTGAATAATACGAGTTAAGTTATTGTACCTAAGGAAGTGAGACTCCCATGCAAGGAATAAGCCCGGTCCAACTTCGCATCATCAACGACTGCTTGCCCTCACATCTCAGCCCAAGTGGCAAGAAAGCCATGATTAAACGCTACCAAATCATCTTGGATAAAATGCTATGTGGTGAAGCAACTCAAGATGAGTGCAAGCAAGCCGAAGAGTTTATGACCCAGGTCTCTGTCAGAAGTATGGCTGAATGTGCACGGCCCGGCTGCACAGTCATCGACTTCCTGCCTCCTCGAACATCACCGAGGTAATTAAGCTTATGCTTGGGTTCTCCTCCTCAAGCTGATAGGCTAGATACGTACTCGAGACAAGGGAGTTGCCCAAACCACTGGTTTGGGCTTTTTATTTTTCACCAAGCAAATAGCCCTTACGAGTTGCTTCCGGTAAACGCTCAATCGCATAACGCAACATTGTCCTAGGCATCGTCTTATACCGACCATTTTCCTGCAACCACATCTCCAACTCCGCCTCACTCACCCGTTTACCGGCTTCACGTAACATCCAACCAACAGCCTTATGCATCAAGTCATGCGTGTCATAAATAAGCAGCTCAGCAATTTCGTAGGTTGGTTCCGAATTTCCGGCACGCGTAAAAGCAAATGTTGCCAACATAGCAATGCGCTTTTCCCACAAATTTTCCGAACGCGCGAGTTTTTTTAAGACTTCCCAATTGCCCTGTTGCACCAGCCAGCCACCGACAACATATGGCGCCGAAGTATCAACTAAGTCCCAATTATTTATTCGTTTTGCATTGCGCAAGTAAAATGCATAAATTTTTTGCCTATCTTCCGTATTACTTCGAGTAAACTGCTGAACCATAACCAAACAGCCAGCCAGCCGCGCCTCGTGCCACTCACTTGCGAGCAACTTTTTCACCTCCACAAGAGACATACTCTGCACCGCTCGCACATACTTGCGAGTTGCAGGTACTGTTATTCCAAAAAACTTATCACCCTCGCCATACTCGCCTGGGCCAGTTTTGAAAAACCGCGTGGAATGCTGAGCGCGCACTGGATCTCCTTCTAGAGAAAGTGCTTCAATCAATTCTTGTGCTGTTTCCATATTTGAATTCTACCAGCCAATCAATAAAAATACCTCAGGAACCGGAGTTCCTGAGGTTGTGGCACTAGACCGATGTAAGACTGCGCATCCGCACCCGAGCCTGCTCGATGAGG